>NZ_JBEZVN010000004.1:0-433889 GCF_040636995.1 Streptomyces sp. NPDC032161
GCTCGCCCGACGATGTGTCGTCGGGCGAGCGCGCCGCCGTCGGCCGCATCCGTTGTCGTCGCCGCACCTGTCGTTGTCATCGGGCGAGCGTGTCGTTGTCAGCGGCGCGTGTCGGGGAGGCCCGGCCCACTGAAGTCGGGACCGCTGAAGTCCGGCCCGCTGAAGTCGGGTCGGCCGAAATCCGGTCGGCCGAACTCCGGGCGGATGGAGTCCTGACCGTCGGGCCCCCGGCCGTCCGGCGCCGGGCCTTCGGGATCCGGATCACCGCCACCCGGTCCGGCGAAGTCGGGGCTGCTGAAGTCCGGTCGGCTGAAGTCCGGGCTGCCGAAGCCGGGCCGGCCGAAGTCCGGGCTGCTGAATCGCGGCCGGTGGCCGGAGCCTGCGCGAGGGCCGGGATCGGGGTCCGCGTGTGCTTCCTGGAGCCGGGCGACGAGGAACGGCCTGATGCCGGCGTCACGCAGCGCTTCGAGCCACGACTCCCTCGCCCGGTCGAGGCCGGCGGAGGGGGCCGTACGGCCGTTCGCAGTGGGTTCCTTGTGATCCGCGGCGGTCCGGTAGAGGGCGATGAGGCCGATGACACCGGTCGACGCGGCCGTACCGAGGCTGATCCAGCCCGCGTGGACCAGGGTGTCCGCCGTGGCGGGCAGGCTGTCGGTGAGCCGCAGTCCATATCCCAGCAGCAGGAACGTGGCCGCGGCGACGGCGGCCAGAACCGGGGTGAGGACCGCCAGCACGGGCACCAGGCCCGCTCCGGTGCGTTCCTGACGCCCCGGCCCGGACGGGGACGTGGTCCGGTCGGTGGGCAGGTCGTCGCTGCCGTGCGACCGTTGCCGCAGCTCGGCGTACGACCGGTACTCGGCCTCGGCGGCCGCGGCGACACGGGGAGCCGCCGCCAGGCCCCTGACACGCAACTCCCCGGCGTCCAGCGGAGATCGGGCCAGTAGGTGCCGTATCTCCGCCGAACCGATGACCTCGTCCAGGGCCGCCGCGTAGTCGGCCGTGTCCTCGTCCCGCAGCCGGAACGACCGGTCCATTGCGTTCCCCCGATGTGTGATCCGATTCCGGCCCGGTGGCGGGCACGGCGTGTGCGACCTACAGATGTCCGGCGACGACCGGCAGCAGGTCCTGGAAGGTGCGACCGTGGGTGGCGGCTCCGATGGCGGTCATCTGCCAACCAGCCCCGGAGCGCGCCACCTTGGCCATGATCTGCGCGGTGTGACGTCCGCCGCCGCTCAGCGTGTAGCGCGCCAGTTCCTGCCCCGTGGTCTCGTCGACCAGCCGGCAGAAGGCGTTGTCGACCTCCTCGAAGGTCTGGCCCGTGAACGAGTTGACGGTGAACACGATCTGGTCGATGTGGGCGGGTACACGCTGCAGATCGACGAGGATCGACTCGTCGTCGCCCCCTTGGCCGGCCCCGCCGACGAGGTTGTCGCCGGTGTGCCGCACCGATCCGTCGTCGCTCGTCAGGTGCTGGAAGAAGACCACGTCCTGGGGCTGTGCCCCGGCGAACAGGATCGCCGAGGCGTCCAGGTCGATCTCGCGTGCGGTCAGGCGGGCGAGGAACCCTTTGCGGGGCGCGGCCTTCCAGCCGAGTCCCATGCGTACGACGGTGAGTTCGCCGCCGCCGGACTTGGTGAGGCTGATGCGCTGGCCCTTGGTCAGGTCGACGCTCATGGGGCCGTTCTCCTCTCGGATGTGCCGGTCGTCGGGTGGGGGAGCGGAGGTCAGAGCAGGACGCCGTAGTCGGCGACGATGCCGCTCAGCCCGGAGGCGTAACCCTGTCCGACGGCACGGAACTTCCACTCGGCGCCGTTGCGGTACAGCTCGCCGAAGACCATCGCCGTCTCGGTGGACGCGTCCTCGCTGAGGTCGTAGCGGGCGATCTCGGCCCCGCCCGATTGGTTGACCACGCGGATGTACGCGTTGCGGACCTGGCCGAAACTCTGGCCCCGACCCTCCGCCTCATGGATCGACACGGGGAACACGATCTTCGCCACGTCGGCGGGCACGGCGGCCAGGTCGACCTTGACGATCTCGTCGTCCCCCTCGCCCTCGCCGGTGAGGTTGTCGCCCGTGTGCTCGACCGAACCGTCCGGGCTGCGGAGGTTGTTGTAGAAGACGAAGTGCGCGTTGGAGAGCACCTTGCCCGCCCCGTCGCACAGCAGCGCGCTGGCGTCCAGGTCGTAGTCCGCGCCGGTGGTCGTGCGGACGTCCCAGCCCAGGCCCACCAGTACGGCGGTGAGACCTGGAGCCTCCTTGGTCAGCGAGACGTTTCCGCCCTTGGCGAGGCTCACACCCACAGCGATTCTCCTCTTGCCGGTTCTTTCCGAAGACGACGCCGGACAGTCATCGTCCGCGCGCTCTGTGACAGCGACTGAAATCTACAGCACTGTAGATTTAGCGGTGCGACGCTGGCCGGATCGCGTGGGTCGGTGGCCGACTTGGTCGACGAAGCCTCGGGGGTGGGGGGCGGGGTGGCCCCGTCGTGCGGCATGCCCGTGTCGTCGCCGGGGGTGGTCCGATCCCCCTCGGTCTCGCGTCGGGCCGCGGGGCGGGGCTCCGGTGTGACGCGTTGGTGCGTCACCGAGGGTGCGAGGGCGTGGTCGCCGCGACTGTGAGGGCGGAGGTGCGCCGAGGGGTCCGAATGGCTTGCTCCGCAAGGGATTCGGGCGATCGGGGTGCGTGTCGACGCGCTCGGGCGGGAGCCTTCCGGCGTGAACCTAACAGGAGTTGAGGCGACATGTCTAGACCAGACAGCGTTGCCCTGTGTGATCGATTGCTGATCTTCAGTGATTGATATGTGGCCTGAATCACAAGATTCTTGACAGTTGGCGGGTGGTGTCGAAAGCTCGTTCATCATTGGTCTGGACCACGATGAATGGGCGGGGTTCATGCTCGATCCGTCGCACACTGCCGTCGTCGGCATGTCGTTCTCGCATGATGAACTCCCTTTCAGATCAAGGGAGTCGGGGTCGAAGAGTGCCGGTCGGGGAGTCTTCTCCGTCGGCTCGGCGGTCCGCCGTGCACCCGCTCCGTTCGGGGTCGGTTCGTTCGCGGCCGGGGAGGCAGGTCCGGTGCGTGACGGCCGGGCGTGCTGATGGAGCGCCAATTACCCGACGTCCGCCTGGCGTTGTGCGAGTTGTGGCAAGCGTTCGGCGGCATGGCGCTGCTGGCCCGCCACGGTCCCGACGCCCCTTGGCCGCATGCGCCCTGGGCCCGCGAGGCGCATGGATCGCTGACGCCGCGGTTGCGGGCGGTCGTCGAACTGGCCCGGCCCCGCAGGCGTATCCCCTCGTTCCTGACCGGGGGTGTCGCCTCACGCGGCGGGCGTATCGCCGACGAGCTGGACGGCATGGTGGGCACGCCGCCGGGGCTCGTCCGCGAGGAGCTCGCCCGGGAGTATCCCGGGGCCTTCGGCGATCCGTTGATCGCCGCGCTGATCCGTGAACCCGAGGTGCAGCTCGGGTACTTGGCCGTGGAACTGGCCAACTTCTGGCAAGCCGCGATGGAGCCGCGGGGCACCGGGCTGGCGCGCTCCCTGGAGGAGGAGATCCTCTTCCGGTCGCGCACCCTCGCGATGAGCGGTGGTGCGGCGCTGCTGCACGAACTGGGGCTCCCGGCCGAACGTGCCGACGGCGCGGACCGCCTGACCCTGGTGCCGATGCTGCTGGCCGACGGGACGCACTGGTGGTCGGCCGTCGGTGGCCGGACCGTGCTCTCCTACGCCGCGCGGGGGGCGGGCATTCTCCGTGCCGAGCCGAAACGGGGCGGCGCCGCGGAGCCGGCGCGCGCGGACCGGCTGGCCATCCTGCTGGGGCGTGGGCGCGCCTCGGTCGTCCGTGAGCTGGGTACACCCATCACCACGTCGGCTCTCGCCGACCATCTGGGGCTCGCCGCGAGCACGGTCTCCCAGCATCTGTCGGCCCTGGTCTCCGCGGGCGTGGTGCGACGCCACCGGGCCGGTACCCGTGTCCTCTACGAACTCAACCGCGAGGGTGTGGCGCTCACCGAGTGCCTCATGAATCAATGACCCCCCGGTGTGGCGGAGTTGACACTTCGGTGGGATAGTCTCCTCGCCGCCTGATCGCTGCCCGATCGAGAGCGATCGCCGCCTGATCGCGGGGCGAGTGGCGGGAGTGGACTCCCCCGCGAGGGGTGAATTGGCAGGTCCATGCCGCGTGGCGTGGTGTCGGTCCTCGCCCGCGACGCCGGCCGCCCGAGGCAGTGACGTCCCCAACGTGGCGTACAAGCAAGGCGATTCGGCTCACACCGAAAAGGTTGTCGCGTTCTTCGGGCTCGACGAAAGTCAGGGCGGGAACCGCTCGACCGGAGCACCGCCGGAGGACCGCAACGCCGTGTGCAAGACACCTGCAACCATCAACTTCCTGAGACCGAGATCGCCGCTGGTGGACCCGACGCCACGCTGACCCGGCCGCCGCCCCGCTGCGGTGGCGCACCGGCCCGAGGTGTCCATGTCCGACGCCGTACGCGCCGTGCGGCATCGTCGCGGCGCCCGCTGCCGCACGACGGCGCCCGAAGCCGCGGTCGCGCCACCGGACCTTGCGTCATCGGATCCCGTGCCGTCGGACCGATGTCGTCGGACCGGATGGCGCCGCGTCCGTTGCCACCGGATCGCCCCCGTCGGGGCGTTGTCATCGGGCGCGCTGCTGTGTGCTCTCCCGCCGTGCGCTCGTGTCGCCGGCCCCGGTCGGCACCGCGACCGCCCGGCACGTGATCCATGGCCTCCCTCGCCCTTCCACTCCCTCCTCGTACCGGCACGCACCGCCGTGCGGCGCCCGTACGGGATGTGCCGTGCGAGCGGCCGGCCCCCTCAGCCACCGAGAACGTCGAACCTTGGAGTGATTGCATGCCGACTCCTGCCCCCTACCTGCACCGTGCCGCTTCGGAACGTCCGTACTTCAGCTCCGACGGCGAGTCGTACCTGGCCCAGACACCGCTGAGGGACATCCGGAAGAAGCACGAACTCCGTGTGCTGTCCGAAGAGGACTTCGCCTTCTGGCAGACCTATGGCTACGTCGTCGTGAAGCAGGCGATCCCCGCCGGTGCGGCGAAGCGTCTGCTCGACTTCGCCTGGGACTTCCAGGGCCTCGACCCGGCCCGGCCCGAAACCTGGTACGAGGACCGCCCGTTCCGCACGGACCTGGACCGCGAACTGCACGTCTACGGCTTCGTCGAGGCGTACCACCACCAGCTCATCTGGGACAGCCGCCAGGCGCGGCGCGTCTACGACGCGTTCGTCGACGTGTGGGACTGCGAGGAGCTGTGGGTGACCCTGGACCGGCTCAACCTCAATCCGCCCAACATCAAGAACCGTGACCGCGCGCTCATCGCGCCCACGGACAAGGGCTTCGACATCGAACTCCACTGGGACGTGGACACCTCGCTCGGTGTGCTGCCGCAGCGGGTGCAGGGCATCATCGCGCTGAACGACACCCGTCCGGAGGCCGGTGGCTTCCAGTGCTCGCCCGAGCTGTTCCGGCGGTTCGAGCAGTGGAAGGTGACGCAGCCCGCGGACCGGGACCCGATCAGGCCGGACGTCGACCGGGCCGAGTTCCCGGTCGTGCGGCCCGAGCTCGAAGCCGGTGACCTGCTGATCTGGAACGGGTTGCTGGCGCACGGCGTGGCTCGCAACACCTCCGGGGGCGAGGTACGCGCCGTCCAGTACCTCTCCATGATGCCCGCCCTGGAGTCGCACGAGGAACTGCGCCGGTCCCGGACCGGGTCCTGGCGCGAGCTGAGCACGCCGGACTGGAACAAGACCCTCGTCGGCGACGTGACGAAGCACGAATCACTGAGGTACGGCACCGCCGAGCTGAACGGGCTCGGCGAGCGGCTGCTGGGGCTCGCGTCCTGGAACGAGCAGGAGACCGACCGTGCGACCGGGGAGCCGGCATGCGCCGTATCTGCCTGACGCTTCCCACCAACAGAGCTTGTGCCGCGACGATTTCGGCCGTGGGAGCCGAGGCCGACCACGCGGCCACCCACTTCGACGCCGAGGTGCATCTGCTGATCCTCGACTCCTCCGACGCCGAGACGTTCGCCGAACACGCGAGGGTCGTCGAGGAGTCGCACCGGGCGCCGGACGTGACGGTGCATCATCTGTCGGAGGCGGAGCAGCGGGACTTCCTGGAGCGGGTGATCCGCCGCTCCGGTGTCGTCGAGCCGGAGCTCGTCCTCGACCTCATGCTGCCGTCCGGTGTCTCCTACGGCGCCTGCACCAACCGCGCGTTCCTCATCGCGGGCGCGCTGGGCTGCGCGTCGGTGCACCGCCGGGACTCGGACAGCGACTACCAGGTCGTGGACGGCCGCCCGGTCTTCCCCGTCCACCACGAACTCGCCTCGCTCGGAAGGACCGCCGCCGACGCGGCGGGCGGCGTGTCGGAGACGGTGCTGGACCCGGAACACAACGGCAAGCCGGTGGTGATGGTGGGCAGCTCCTTCGTCGGCGAACTGTCCGTGGACATCGGTGAGATCGCCCGCCTCGACAACGACGTCTACCACGACGTGGTGAGCCTGTGGGCCCCTCTCGACTGGCCGGACGAGCGGAAGCGGGCACTGGTCGAGGAGTCGTTCACGGGGGCGGGCACCGACCCGTTCGTACGCGACCACTCGACGCTCACCCATGTCGACCCCATGCGTGTGGACATGTGCAACATCAGCTTCCTGGACGAGGTGTACGAGCGCGTGCCGCTGCCGCCCGCCACCGACACCATCGGCAGCGACTACTTCCTCATGCACCTGGTGTACGACGGCACGCTGCCCGGCGTGCTGCACAACCGCAACATCGTCAACTTCTACACCCCCGAGCGCAGGACCGATGCCGGGTTCACGGCCTACCAGTTGCGGTTCACGAAGTTCTTCCTGTCGATGCTCTACCTCAACCACATCTACGACCGGATGGCCGATGCCGGTGCCGGCCTGCTCGACGACCGGCACCGGGTCAGGCCGGACGCGGTCGCCGCACTGGTCAGGGAGAGCGCCCGGCTGGACCGGGGGGACAACGTACGACGACTGGCGGTCATCGACCGCTCCTACCGCCGACTCGGGGGCAGGTACGAGGAGTTCGCCGACTTCCTGGCGCCGCGCCGCGAGCGGCTGCTCGAAGAGGCTCAGAAGGACATCGAGGACTTCGCCCTGCTGATCGAGGCGTGGGGACCACTGGTGCGGGCGAGCAGATCCACCGAGCTGCCCCGGCCGCCCCGGAGGACCCGCCCGGAGCCGACGGCGCCATGCGTCTGAACGAGACGATGCGTGCCGCACTGGCCGCCGCCACCGAGGACCGCATCGTCTTCGATCTTGCGGGAATCGAGGAGCAGTACGAAGCGCTCCTGCGGGAACTCCCCGGTGTCTCCGTACGGTTCGCCATGAAGGCGTGCCCGGTGGACGCGGTCCTCGCCCGTCTGGCGGACAAGGGGGCCGGTTTCGACGCGGCGAGCCCCCGCGAGATCGAGCAGGCTCTCGCGACCGGCGCACCGGCCGACCGGATCCACTACGGCAACACCATCAAGTCGGACCGGAACATCGCCGCCGCGTACCGCCTGGGCATCAGGGACTTCGCGACCGACAGCCTGGAGGACGTGGCGGCGACCGCGGCCCACGCCCCGGGGTCGCGGGTGTTCTGCCGGCTCGCCACCACCGGGGACGGTGCCTTGTGGGGACTGAGCCGGAAGTTCGGCTGCTCGGGCGCCGACGCGGTGCGGGTCATGGAGGCGGCGCGGTCGGCCGGACTCGTCCCGTCCGGCCTCTCCGTGCACGTCGGCTCGCAGCAGATGACGTCCGAGGCGTGGCAGGACACCTTCGAGCGACTCGCCGACGTGATCGTGGACCTGGACCGGCGGGGCATCGTCCTGGACCACGTCAATCTCGGCGGGGGACTGCCCGCCCTCGGCTATCTCGACAACCGTGGAAGGCCGTTGGTCCCCCCGGTCGACAAGATCTTCGCCGTGATCCGCGACGGCGTGCAGCATCTCGCCGCCGTCTCCGCGTCCCCGCTGACGTTCCTCGTCGAACCGGGACGGCATCTGGTCGCCGATCACGGGGCGATCAGGGCACACGTGGCCCGCCTCTCGTCCAGGGAGCAGAACGACGGCGAGCGGGAGCACTGGCTCTATCTCAGCTGCGGGAAGTTCAACGGCCTCTACGAGATGGACCAGTTGCAGTACCGGCTGCTGTTCCCCACGCACGACGGCGAGGACGGCGTCCCTGCCGTCGTCGCGGGTCCCACGTGCGACAGCGACGACGCCTATGCCCACGAGCACAACCGTGTCCTCGTGCCCAGGGCCGTCGCGTCGGGCGACCCGGTCTGGATCCTCTCCTGCGGCGCCTACGCCACCGGATACATGACCCAGGGATTCAACGGTTTCGACCCCCTTCCCGCCACCTGGACGGACGGACAGTGAACAGACGGACGGATCACGACGTGCGCGTACGGCACATCTCCGAGAGCGACTGGGACGGCATCACGGCGCTGGAAGCCCACGTGTACGGTGCCCACGGCCTGTCCGAGGGACGCGACGCGCTGCGGTCCAGGGCCCACGCCTCTCCCGGCACCTGCTTCGTGCTCGACCGCGCGGGGCGGACGGCCGGCTATCTGCTGGCCCTGCCCTACCCGAGGCTCGCGTACCCCGACCTGGACCGGCCGGAGGACGTCGTCTTCCACTCACGGAACCTGCACCTGCACGACCTCGTCGTCGCCGAGGAGTTCCGCGGCAGGGGTCTGGCCGGGAAGCTGCTGCGCCACTTCACCGCGACGGCCGGTGCGAAGGGGTACGAGGGGATCTCCCTCATCGCCGTCATGGGCAGCGACACGTTCTGGTCGGCGAACGGATACCGGGCCCATCGCGACGTCGAACCACCGCCGGGCTATGGGCCGGGCGCCGTGTACATGTCCAGGACGGTGCCGGACCACCGCACCGGGCGACCGAATTCCGCCACCGGGCCATCGCTCGGGGCGCCTCTGGAAGACGAAGTAGGCTGATCCCACATGCTTGGCGTCCGTGATCAATTCCACCGGGCACAACTCGCGATCGCGGCGTTGTTCTGCTTTCTCGGGTTCCAGTACGCGACCTGGGCCTCGCGGCTCCCAGCCATCAAGACACGTCTCGACCTCTCGGAAGCGGAACTGGGCCTCCTGCTGATGGCCTGCGGCGCGGGCGCGGCGGTGTCGTTCCCCCTGGTGACGGTACTGATGAGGCGCCTGGGGTCCCGGCGCCTGGCGTTCCTGTCGGCGATCTGCCTGAGCCTGCTGCTGCTCGCGCTGGCCGCGGCACCGAACTACCCGGTCGCGCTGGCGGTGATCTGCTGCGACGGCGTCGCCGTGGGTTGTCTGAACGTCGCGATGAACGCGCAGGGCGCGACGCTGGAGGCCACGTACCGACGGACCGCCATGTCCAGGCTGCACGCGACCTTCAGCGCCGGCTCCCTGTTCGCCGCGCTCCTCGCCTCCGGTGTGAACATGGTGACGACGGAGGTCGCCGTGCACTTCGGTATCGCCTGCGTCCTGCTCCTGCTGCTGGTGGGACTCACCCGCTCGGGACTCCTGACGGACGACGGGCACGGCGTCGGGGAGAAGGAGGCCCCGAAGAAGAGCGGGCGCAAGCTGACCATGCCGTCCCGGGTGACCATCTGGATGGGCTGCGCGATGGTGTTCGGCACGGTCACCGAAGGCGCCATGAACGACTGGTCCGCCCTCTACATGAAAGACGTCGCCGGTGCGTCGGCACAGCTGGCGCCCATGGGCATCGCGGTCGTCTCGGTGATGATGGTGCTGGCGCGCCTCTTCGCCGACGGCTGGCGCAACCGCTGGGGCGACGGGCGCATCGTGAAGGTGGGCAGCGCGGTGGCCGGGGCGGGACTGGCGCTGGCCCTGCTGGCCGGCGGCGCGGTCCCGGCACTGATCGGGTTCGCCTGCGTCGGCCTGGGGGTCGCGGCCGTCACGCCGTGCGTGTACGTGGCGGCGGCGGGCCGGGGCACGGAGGCCCTGGCCCTGGTCGCCGCCATGGGGACGACGGGGCTGCTGGCCGGACCGGCGGTGATCGGCTTCATCGCGAGCGCAGGCAGCCTGGTGTGGGGCATGGGCGCCGTCGCCGTCTCGGCGCTGCTCGTGTCGGTGTGCGCGACCCGGATCCGCTGGCCCGGGCTCGCGGAGACCGAACCGAGCCCGGGCCGGGCCTGACCGGCCCGGCTCGGCCGCGGGCGCGTGTCACCAGGTGTCACGCGGTACGTGGTGGGCGCGTGGCGCGCATCACGTATCAGGCACGATGCGATGAACCTTCGGCCCCGCTGCAACTAGTGTTCGTGCGAGGGGAATGCTGGAACCGGCACCGGCCGGACGGTGCCGTACCGCCGAGGCGGCGCAGCGGATGAATGAGGGGGAGACCGTGATCGAGAGAATCCTGCCGTCGCGGGTGGTCGTGGAGGAAGCGTTCTCGGATCCGCCCCACGCCACCCTCTTCCCCGCCGAGGAGGAGCTGGTCCGCAACAGTGTGGAGGTACGACGCAGGGAGTTCACGACGGTGCGCCACTGCGCCCGTCGCGCGCTCGGCGCGCTCGGTGTCGCTCCCGCCCCGATACTCAAGGGCGAACGCGGTGCCCCGGTCTGGCCGCGGGCGACCGTCGGGAGCATGACCCACTGCACCGGCTACCGAGCCGCCGCGGTGGCGCACCGGGCGGATGTCCGCACCCTCGGCATAGACGCCGAACCGCACGCGCCGCTGCCCGACGACGTGCACGACAGCATCGCGCTCGCGGCGGAGCAGCGGCGCGAGCGCGAACTGCGAGGCCAGAACCCCGGGATCCACTGGGACCGGCTGCTGTTCAGCGCGAAGGAGAGCGTCTACAAGACGTGGTTCCCGCTCACCCATCGTTGGCTGGGCTTCGAGCAGGCCGACATCGTGCTCCGCCCGGACGGCTCCTTCACCGCTGAACTGCTGGTGTCCGCCGAGGAGTTGGTGGCGAGGGCGGATGTCGTGGCAGGAACCGCCCCGGACGCCGTGCGGGATGGCGTACCGGGAGCGGTCTCCGGCACACAGGTGCGGCCGTCCGCCGCGCCGCCGTCGGTCCCCAGGGAGCTGCGGGGACGGTGGCTGGTCGCGGACGGCCTGCTGGCGACCGCGATCGTCATCGAGAACGCGCCGGACACCCCGTAGCGACCCGAATAGCCGGTGGCGAGCCGACGCCCGTCGCACCGCCCGCGGCCGGGGACACGCGGCCGGCAGCGGGTGCGCGGTCGTCGTCGCACCCTCGTGCCGGGCCCGGGGCCACCCGTAGTCTCTGCTCGCATGAGCGACGATCACACGAACGAAGGACGCAAGCGCGCGCGTGAGGCGGGCATCCCACTGACGGGTGAGCCGGGGCGGTGGAACGCGATCACCGACGTTCCGGGCGTCGAGGTCGGCTACGTCACGCTCGTCGAGGGCGACGACGTACGCACCGGAGTGACGGCGCTCCTGCCGCGCGGCCGGGACGGCGTGGGGACCCCTTGCGCGGCGGGCTGGCACTCGTTCAACGGCAACGGCGAGATGACCGGTACGGCCTGGATCGAGGAGAGCGGCTCGCTCGCCGTTCCGGTGCTCATCACCAACACGTACGCGGTGGGCCCGGTGCACCGGGGCGTCGTCGAGTGGGTGCGCGCCAACTGCCGGGGGATGGCCCCCGAGTGGCTGCTGCCGGTGGTGACGGAGACGTGGGACGGCCATCTGAACGACATCCACGGCACGGCGGTGCGGGAACACCACGCGGGAGCCGCGATCGAGGCGGCGGCCTCCGGTCCCGTCGAGGAGGGGTGCGTCGGCGGCGGCACGGGCATGCGCTGCTACGGCTTCAAGGGCGGCTCGGGGACGGCGTCGAGGGTGGTCCGTTACGGCGCCGACCGCTACACCGTGGGCGCGTTCGTGCAGGCGAACTTCGGCGCTCGCCGCGAACTGGTGGTGGCGGGCGTGCCGGTGGGGCGCGAACTGCCCGGCCCGGTCACGGTGTCCGAGCCGGTTCCGGGGACCGGCGAGGAGCGCCCCGTGCCGCCCGGGGCGGGCTCGGTGATCGTGGTGGTGGCGACCGACGCACCGCTGCTGCCCGGGCAGTGCAAGGCGCTGGCGCGACGGGCGACGCTGGGGCTGGGCCGTACCGGAACCACCGGCAGCCATTTCTCCGGGGATCTCTTCCTGGCTTTCTCCACGGCCAACCCCACCGCGCTGACCAGTACGTTCCCCGAGGACGACGGCAGCGCGCCGTACGAGTCGATGCGCTTCGTGCCGTGGGGGCGGATGGACCCGTTCTACGGAGCGGTGGTCGAGTCGGTGGAGGAGGCGGTGCTCAACGCGCTCGCCGGTGCGCACTCGATGACCGGACGGGCCGGCCACCACGTGCCGGCGCTTCCGCTGGGCGAGGTGACCGGGCTGGTGGCGGACCGGACGCGCTGACGCGGCACGCCGGGCCGGTACCGGCCCGGCGTTCGGGGGAGTTGTCGGGGCGTACGGGCGCCCGGCGCGGGGGTCGCTGGTCTCGTACAGGTTCGTCGGCCATACTGCCCGCCGTGGAGCAGCGCATAGATCCGAACACCCAGCCCGGGTACGCAGCGGGGACAGACCCGGCGTACATCCCCGGCCTCACGGCCCCCGTCACCGCCGGAAAGCCGGCACCGGGCCGAGGACAGCAGGAGCAGGAACAGGAACAGGCGGAGGAACCGGCGCCCGCCGCGATCGCCGTCGACGAAGCCCCCGCCGAAGCCGAAGCCGAAGCCGAGTCCCGGGCCGAGACCGAGGACGAGGCCGATGGCGCGGCGGACGACGCGGAGGCAGCGGCCGAGGACGCGGCGCCGGGATCCGACGGGAAGGAGAAGGGTCAACGGCCCGAGGACGGGCCGGTGTTCGAGGTGAGCGACCGCCGCGGGGCGATCACCGTGAACCACGAGGGCGTCCGGTTCAGGCTGGACGACCAGGAGGCCGACTTCGACTGGGACGAGATCGGGGCGGTCGAGGTGAAGACCCCTCGGTTCGGCCGCCGGTTCACCGTCACGGTCCACCTGGCGACCCGCCGGTGGTTCAACGCCGAGGTCGAGGCGCCTGCCAGGAGCGACCTCAAGCAGTGGGCGGAGCAGCTCGACGCGGCGCTCGACGCCTACTTCGAGGAGTCCTGAGACCGGACCGTGCCCCGTGAGGGGCCGGAACTCACGCCGGCCCCTCACGCCACGGACCCGTCCGTCACCGCCGCGGCACTCGACGCACCGGGCGAGGCCGTGGACCGTCCCGATGCCCACGCGTCCCGCGCAGTACATCGAGCAGATGCGGCCACGCGCGTGCCCCGAGCGTCGCGTCCGCGGCCGCTGAGCCCCCGTACAGGAAATGTGCGGACGCGGGTGCCGGTCCCTCGCCGGGGAAGCGCGGGCGGTGGCCGGCGTCCGGGGCGCCGATCAACCGCACGGGCAGCCCCGCGGCCCTGCGCCGGGCCGCCAGTTCCTCCGCGTGGGGGAGCGAGGGCCACATCGCGTCGTCCCCGCCCGCGACGAGCACGAGGTCGGCCGGGGAATCCTCCACCGTGATCGCCGCCGCCCCGACCCGGTCGGCGAACGTGCGGCGGCTGCGCTCGTACAGACCGCGTACGGCGACGGGGGCACCCTCCGGCGGGGCTGGGCCCGGGGTCCAGGAGTCGTCGTAGGGGACGAACGGCAGCGGCTCTCCCCGCCAGGTCCACGAGGAGCGGTACGGCCGCTCCCGGCCGTCGTCGCCGGGCCCGACGTTGGCCCAGGTCAGCGAGGTGGGCGAGACCGCCACCACGGCGTCGATGCCGGGCAGCAGCACGGACAGGCGCAGGGCGGCCTCGGCGCCCTTGGACGTACCGAGGACGCCGATCCGCCGGGCGCCGTACGCGCGGAGCACGTCGATCGCGGGAGTGAAGGTCTCCAGCGGGATCTCGCAGATGCCGGGCGGCTGTCCCACCCCGCCGAACCAGCGGAAGGACAGCGCGGTCATGCCCTCCCGGGCCAGGAGACGGCACCGCTCGGTCTCGATCCGCCCGCTGGACCCGGAGAGCACGAGCACACCGACGCCGTTGTCGTCACCGTCCGTTCGTCCGTCCGTTCCCCCGTCCGGGAGCCGGTTCGCGGGCATGGCGAGGAACCCCTCGCGGACGCCCGGAAGGGGCGGGACGTGAGGGGCTCCGTCGACGGCCTCCCGCGCGCCCGGGTCCGGAACGCCGAAGGCGCGCTCGGCGATGTCCACCGGCCGTCAGTCGTCCGTGAGCACGACCGAGCGGGTCAGGTGGCGCGGGCTGTCCGGGTCCAGGCCGCGGGCCGTGGCGCGGGCGATCGCCAGGCGCTGCACGCGCACCAGATCCGCCAGCGGGTCGAGGTCGCTCTCCACCCAGTGAGCACCCGTCGCGAGCAGCTGCTCCGACAGGCCCTCGGGCGCGGCGCCGAACATCCAGGTCGCGGTGGTGTCGGTGGCGATGCTGATGGGACCGTGACGGTACTCCATCGCCGGGTAGGACTCGGTCCAGGAGAGCGACGCCTCCTTCATCTTGAGCGCGGCCTCGTTGGCGAGCCCCACCGTCCAGCCCCGGCCGAGGAACGTGAACTGGGTGCAGTCCAGCAGGCCCTCGGGCAGCGGCTCCGCCAGCGCGGTCTCGGCGTCGCGCACCACGTCGTCGGTGTGCAGGCCGAGGTGGGCGCGGAACAGGGTGAGCGCGGTGGTGGCGAACCGGGTCTGCACCACCGACTTCTCGTCCGCGAAGTCCAGGACGACGACGTCGTCGGCGGCGGTCATGACCGGGGTGTCGGGATCGGCGGTGACGGCCACGGTACGGGTGACGCCGCGGAGGCGGTCGAGCAGGTCCAGGACCTCGGTCGTGGTGCCCGAGCGCGTGAGCGCGACGACGCGGTCGTACTCGCGCCCGAAGGGGAACTCCGAGGCGGCGAAGGCGTCGGACTCGCCCTGCCCGGCCCCCTCGCGGAGTGCGGCGTACGCCTGGGCCATGTAGAACGAGGTGCCGCAGCCGACGATCGCGACGCGCTCACCGGCGACGGGCAGGACGCCCGCCTGGGACCCGGCCAGTTCGGCTGCGCGGCGCCAGCACTCCGGCTGACTGGCTGTCTCGATCTCGACAAAAGACACTTCATGCACTCCGAACTCGTAGAATTATGCTCGTTCATGCACGCTATACGGGCGATACAAGCATTATCAAGCATCCGTTGTGTGGAATGCTTGACCGGGCAGGCCCTTGTGCGACGCTTGCGCGTGTCCGGTGACCGTACCCACGGGGATGGGTGCCCGAAGCCCGGGATCGTGAGGAGAGCTCTCTTGTCCAGGGAAGCCCGGTGGAACGCGCTGCTGGAACTCGTCGGCAAGAACGGCCGGGTGGAGGTCGAGGACGCCGCCGCCACGCTGGACGTCTCGGCCGCGACCATCCGTCGCGACCTGGACCAGCTCGCCGAGCAGCAGCTGCTGACGCGCACCCGCGGCGGCGCGGTCGCGCACGGCGTGGGCTACGAACTGGCCCTGCGGTACAAGACCGGCCGACACGCCCCCGAGAAGCAGGCCATCGGCCGGGCCGTCTCCGAACTTGTGGCGGTGGGCGAGGTGGTGGGGCTGACCGGCGGCACGACGCTGACCGAGGTGGCCCGCTCGCTGGCGGTGCGTTCCGACGTCGTCGGCGACACCGGGGCCGGGCCGGGCGGCCAGCCGGCCCTCACCGTCGTCACCAACGCCCTCAACATCGCCAATGAGCTGGTGATCCGGCCGCAGATCAAGATCGTGGTGACCGGTGGCGTGGCCAGGCCGCAGTCGTACGAGCTGACGGGCCCGCTGGCCAGCGGCGTGCTGGGCGAGATCACCCTGGACGTCGCCGTGCTGGGGGTCAACGCGATCGACACCGAGCGCGGCGCCTACGTCCACCACGAGGGCGAGGCCAGCATCAACCGGCTGCTCGCCCAGCAGGCGCAGCGGGTCGTCGTGGCGGCCGACTCCTCGAAGATCGGCAAGCGGGCCTTCGCCCGGGTCTGCGACCTCGGGCAGATCGCCTTCCTCGTCACCGACAAGGGGATCACGCCCGAGGCCGCCGCCCGGTTCGCGGAGGCCGGGGTGACCGTCGTGGCCGTCTGACGCCCGCAGTATCCGCAGTTTCCGTCGTTCGTCGTCCGTCCCGTTGTTCGTCGCGTCCGCGCCGTCGCGCCCTTATGCGGGCCGGCCGACCGGTCGTGTCCGCGTCCGCGTACGAGCCGATCGACCGAGCGGCGGGCCGGTTGTTTGAGCGGCGGGCCGCCGCCTTCCCGGCTGGTGGCCCGCCGCTCTCGTGCATCGTGCGAGGCGTCGGGGCGCGGGGCGGGCAGTGGAGCGTCGGATGGCACGCCCATGAGCCCTTATGGAGACTGCCGTGTTGGCAGATGCTCGATAACCAGGAGAAATGAGCAACTCTTGCCATTCGGGTGCACCGTCGTGAACTATGGGGATGTCGCCGCGAAGGGATGCGGTCCGCGCCCCGACCTGTACCGAACCGGCCGTTCCGTAGGGGCCCGCGCCGCCGGTGAAGACGTCCCCCTACGGAACACCCGCACCACCAGCACAGACAGAAGGGACCACCGTGTCAGACCTGCGACTCGGCGTCGTCGGGCTCGGCCTGCGCCGCTCCATCGCGACGTCCGCCCACCGCCCCGGAGAGGGGGCGGCCATCACCGCCGTCTGCGACCTCGACCCGGAGGTGCGCCGACGCGAGGCCGAGCACTTCGGCACCGACGTCGCCGTCGACGACTACAAGCTGCTCCTCGGACGCGACGACCTCGACGCGATCATCGTCGCCACCCCGGACGACACCCACGAGGCCATCGCCGTCGACGCGCTCCGGGCCGGCAAGGCCGTCTTCGTGGAGAAGCCGCTCGGCATCACGGTCGAGAGCTGCGACACCATCCTGCGTACGGCGTACGAGACCGGCACCCGGCTGTACGTCGGACACAACATGCGTCACATGGGTGTCGTGCGGCTCATGCGTGACGTCATCGCCCGCGGTGACATCGGCGAGCCGAAGGCTGTGTGGGTACGGCACTTCGTCGGCTACGGCGGTGACTACTACTTCAAGGACTGGCACGCCGACCGGACCCGCACCACCGGTCTGCTGCTCCAGAAGGCCGCCCACGACATCGACGTCCTGCACTGGCTGGCGGGCGGCTACACCCGCCGCGTCAACGCCCTCGGCGACCTCCTCGTCTACGGCGACCTGCCGCGCCGCGAGCCGGACACGCCGCGCCCGGCGAACTGGCTGCGCGAGTTCGACTGGCCGCCGACGGCCCGCAAGGACCTGCACCACGTCGTGGACGTCGAGGACGTCTCGGTGATGAACATGCAGCTCGACAACGGCGTCGTGGCCGCGTACCAGCAGTGCCACTTCACCCCCGACTACTGGCGGAACTACACGGTCATCGGCACGGAGGGGCGCCTGGAGAACTTCGGCGACGGTCCGGGCGACGAGGTCAGGGTGTGGAACTCCGGACCCACCGGATACCGCCGTGACGCCGACATGACCTATCGGGTGCCGGACGCCGGCGGCTCGCACGGCGGTGGCGACACCCGGATCATGGCGGAGTTCTGTCGCTTCGTGCGCGACGGCGGCGTCACCGACACCTCGCCGGTCGCCGCCCGGATGAGCGTGGCCGCCGGTGTGCTCGCGACGCGCTCCCTGCGCGAGGGCGGTGTGCCGTACGAGGTGCCGGGCCTCGATCCGGAGCTGGTCGCCTACTTCGAGCGCGGCCAGGTCCGCTGAGGCACCCCGGGTCCCGATCGAGCCGGTGGAGCCGACCGGGCCGACCGGGCCGGAGGGTGCCGTGCCCCTCCGGCCCGCCCTCCTCCGGCCCTCCGATGAGGGTGTCGCCCGCATCGCCGCGCCCTTCACTGAAGGAGTCGCGGCGTCACTTTTTGGTCATGCGCGGTGGGTAACCGGCGTCGGCGGGTTTGACGACCGCCCGGAGACGCTTCGCTGTGATGCGTGAGGGCTCCGGGGGAGTTGATGGCATTCACCCGGTAAGTCCCATGCCGGGATTCGAGGTGTCGGTCTCTCAGGGTCACCGGACCGCCACCATGAGAGTTCGGTGTGATCGATTTCACGCCAATGAGGCACATTGATGGCCGACTTCGAACGCGTGGCCGGATCGCGGTCGGCATAATCGCGTCCATGTCGATCACGGGTGGAGACGTCGTTGATCTCGGGCGGGGCCTGTACGCATGGCTCCCGCCGAAACGGGGCTGGGGGCTGGCGAACTGCGGTCTGCTCGTCTCACCCCGCGGCGCGCTCTGGATCGACACCCCGTACGACAGGACGCTGGCCGGCCGGTTCCTGGCCGAGTCCACCGCGCTCCTGCCCCACGGTGTCTCCATCGACCGGGTGATCGTCACCCACGCGAACGGTGACCACTTCTGGGGCGCGGGTGTGCTCCCGGACGCGGAGATCATCGCGACCCGCGAGGCCCGCGAGCACATCCATTACGAACCCACGCCGCAGCAGCAGCACGCGCTCGTCACCGGCGGCGACCGGAAGTCCCCGCTCGGGGACTACCTCGCGCGCCACTTCGGCCCGTTCGACTGGTCGCGGACCGAGCCCGTGCACCCGACGACGTACTTCACCGGCGAGCTCGAACTGACCCTGGGGGAGTACCCGGTCCGGCTCACCGCCCTGCCCTCCGCCCACACCACCGGCGACCTGATGGTCCATCTGCCCGAGCAGAAGGCCGTGTTCAGCGGGGACGTCATCTTCTCCTCCACCGCGGCCCGGCCCGGTGACCACGCGGTGCACTGGGCGGGCCCGCTCGGCAATGTGATCGCGGCCTGCGAACAGGTCCTCGCCACGGGCGCCGAGACCATCATTCCGGGGCACGGACCGGTGCTCGACCGCGCCGGGGTGCGCGAGCACATCGTGTACCTGGAGTACGTGCGCGAGCGCGCCCACGCCTTCCACACCGCGGGCGTCCCCGCGCTGGAGGCGGCCCGCCGGGTCATCGGCGAGGGCCGCTATCCGGAACTGGGGCTCCCCGAACGGCTGGTGGTGACCATCGGCAGCGAGTACCGGCAGCTCGACGGCTCCGAACTGCCCGGAGTGCTCCAGGTGATGACCGATGTCGCCGTCGTCGCCAGGGAAGTGGAGCAGTCCCGCGAGCCGGTGGGTACGGCCGAGCAGTGAGCAGAGTCTCCGCGGCCGTTTCCGCCGGACACCGGTCCGGGCAGCCGGAGGCCCGGTCCGGCCGAAGACCCACGTGGCCGACGACCGGTCCGACGACAGGGATGTGGTGACGGCATGGGATGGATCGTGGCGTTGATCGCCGCCTTCGTGGCCGCGGCGGCGGGCGTCCGCACACGGGACGTGACGCGTTCGGAGCACCTGGCGCTGGCCCGCGCCGAGATGGCCGAACGACAGGCGAAGGCCGCCGAGGCCCGTACCGCCGCCCTCACCGACGAGATCCGGCAGCTGGCCCGCCGTCGCATACCCGCCGCCGCGCTCGCCCTCTCCCACCCCACCGCACCGGTCCCCGGGCTGAGGGAACCGGCCGAGATCGACGGCGAGGCCGCCCGGCTGCTCGCCGAGGCCGTGCAGGCCACCCGCGCGGCGGTGGTCGAGGAGCGCGGACGGGTCGACGCCGCCGCTCGCGCGGCGATGCGCGGCACCTCCGCGAAGATCCAGTCCCTCCTCAACCAGTCGCAGCAACTGCTCCACGAGCTCCAGCACGAATACGACGACCCGCGGATCCTGCAGCTCGACTTCCGCAACGAACTGGCGTTGCGGCGCACCCAGGCCACCGCCGTGCTGTGCGACGCCTGGCCGGGGCTCGCCCGTCAGAACTCGCCGCTGGTCGAGATCGTGCTCGGCGCCCAGTCCCGCGTCGCGGGCTACGAACGGATCAAGGTCGCCAACCATCTGCGCGACGAACGGCTCGCGCTGGTCGCCCGCGCCGCCGAACCCCTCGCCATCGCGCTCGCCGAACTGCTGGCCAACGCCACGGCGTACTCGCATCCCGACACCGACGTGCAGGTGACCGTCCAGCAGAGCGGGGGACGCGGGGCGTTCCTGGTCGTCGACGACGGTGGCATCGGCATGGACGACGACCAGCTGGAACGGGCCCGCGGGCTGCTGGCCGGCCGGTCCGAGGTGCTCCTGACCGAGCTGGGCGACCCGCCCAGGACCGGCTTCGCCGTCGTCGGACGGCTCGTGGCGCAGTACGGCTTCGACTGCCACATCGAGGCGTCGCCGTTCGGCGGCATGCGGACGATGCTGCGCGTCCCCGCCCACCTGCTGACCGTGCTGGAGGACGACCACAGCCTGTCCGCGCTCGCCCCGGCACCGATCCGGTCCCACGGCCCGGCGTCCGGTCCGCCACCGGCGTCCGGGTCCGCCGTCCCGGCGGGTGCCGGGGCACCTTCCGGTTCCGCGCAGGGCCCCACGGCGCCCTCCGGTTCCGCGGTGTCCCCCGGATCCTCCGGTTCCGGAACCGGGCAGACGCCCGCCGCCGCGACCACGGCCACGGCTTCGTCCACCGCTTCCGCCTCCGCCGAGTCCTCCACCCCCGCCTCCGCCTCCGGGCAGGTGTCCGCCTCCGCCGGGCAGCCCGCCGGGCTCCCCACCCGCCGCCGACGCTCCCCGAGACCGGCACCGGCCCGTTCCGCCACGACGGGCACCCGGGACCACGAAAGCGTGCCCCGTACACCGGAGGAGGCGGGGGCTTCCTGGGCGGCACTCCAACAAGGCACCCTCAACGGCAGGAGCTCGACCGGACGGGCGGCCGCCGCACCGGCACCGGACGGTCGTGCGCGCCACCGCCCCGACGACGAGCACAGCCACCACGACCAGAAGCACCACCACGACGGCCAGGACGACCAAGGAGACGAGACGTGAGCGCCCCCACCCCCACCACCGGTGACCTCGCCTGGGTGCTGACCCCCCTGCTGGAACTCCCCGGGGTCCAGCACGCCGTGGTCGCCACCGGTGACGGCCTCGTCGAGGGCGCGTCGCCCGGCCTCGACCAGGCCTCGGGCGAGCGGGTCGCCGCCATGACCGCCACGCTGCACGCCGCGGCCCGCGCGTTCACCACCGCCTTCACCGACGTCCAGTCGCCGCACCTGGCGCAGACGGTCGTCGAGTCCGACCAGGGCTTCGCCATCGTCGTACCGGCCGGGAACAACACCACGCTCGCGCTGTTCGCGGAGCCCGGGGCCAAGCTCGGCGACATCGCGTACCAGATGCAGGTTCAGGTCAGCGCCCTGATCCGGGCGATGAACGCACCCGCCCGCCGACCGGACACCGCCGAACGGCCATGACCGCCGGCCGAGGACGCCGCCTGATCCCCGCCTACCTGGTCACCGGCGGCCGGTCCCGGCCCGCCGGGCCCGCACTCGACCGGCTCGCCGTACTCGTACGCACCGACACGGCACTGTCCCCGGACACCGGTTCCGAGCAGCGCAGACTGTGCGAACTGCTGGAGCCGGGCGCGCTCACCGTCGTCGAGTGCGCCGCCCACCTGGATCTGCCGGTCAGCGCAACCGTCTTCCTGGCCACGGACCTCGCGGCCGCCGGACATCTGCACACCCGACCGCCCATCCCCAGCGCAGGGGAGATCGACCGGTCGCTCGTCGAGAGGCTGCTCGTTGGACTCCGCTCCCTCCACTGACCGCGCGGGCGTCGGCTATCTGCCGTCCGCCGCCCGGACCCTGATGAAGATCGTCGTCACGGGTCCGTTCGGCGTGGGCAAGACCACGCTGATCCGTACGCTCTCGGAGATCGCCACGCTCCACACCGAAGAGGCGATGACCCAGTCCAGCACCCGGTTCGACGACACCGCGGGCCTGCCGGACAAGACCACGACCACCGTGGCCGTCGACTTCGGCCGGCTCACCGTCCTCGACGACCTGGTGCTCTACCTGTTCGGCACCCCGGGCCAGCAACGGTTCTTCCCGCTCTGGGAGGACATCGCGCGCGGCGCGCTCGGCGCACTCGTCCTGGTCGACACCCGCAGGCTCGCCGACTCCTTCGCGGTCATGGACATGGTCGAGGAGCAAGGGCTGCCGTACGCCGTGGCCGTCAATCGCTTCCCCGACGCCCCCGCCCACAGCGACGATGTCCTCCGCAAGCACCTCGACCTCGCCCCCGAGACCCCGCTGGTGCAGTGCGACGCACGCGGACGCCGCGGCAGCATCGACGCGCTGATCGCACTGGCCGAGCACGTGCTGACCCGACTGCCCCGCCCCGAGGACGCGTCATGACACCGTTCGCACAGCCTCCGCAGCCCCTCGCGCTGTACGGCCCGGACTTCGCCGCCGATCCGCAGGGGCACTACCGGCGGTTGCGGGAGCACGGCCCGCTCGCCCCCGTCCGGCTCGCCCCCGGCATCGACGCGCTCCTGGTCATCGACTACCAGGCCGCCGTCGACCTGCTGCGCGACACCCACACCTTCACCAAGGACCCACGCGCCTGGCAGGCCACCGTCCCCGAGGACTCACCGGTCCTGCCGATGCTCGGATACCGGCCCACCGCGCTGTTCAGCGACGGCCAGGTGCACGCCCGCTACCGCGAGGCCATCAACGACGGGCTCGCCCTGATCGAGCCGCACGTCCTGCGGGCCGAGGTCGCCGGGGTCGCCCGCCGCCTGATCGGCGAGTTCTCCACCACCGGCAGCGGCGACCTGATCGCCCAGTACGCCCGACGGCTCCCGCTGAACGTCTTCGTCACCTGGTTCGGCGTGGCTCCCGGCGATGCCGAGCGCGTCGTCGACGGCATCGCCGGGATGTTCAACTCCGCCGAGAACGCCGCCGCCGCGTACGCCGACCTCGTACGCGTCGTCACCGATCTGGTCGCCGCCCGGCGTGCCCGGCCGCGCCGCGACCTGACCTCGTACCTCCTCGCCCATCCGGCGGGCCTGGACAACGACGAGACGGTGCGTCAGATCAGCCTGCTGATGAGTGCGGGTCACGATCCGACGACGAATCTGATCGGCAACGCGCTGCTGCACATGCTCACCGACGCCCGCTACGCGGGTTCGCTGCACGGCGGCGCGATGACGGCGCACGAGGCGATCGACGAGGTTCTCTGGCAGGATCCGCCGCTGGCCAATCTCTCGGCCCACTACCCGCGCCACGACACGGAGTTCCACGGCGTCCGGCTGCGCGCCGGACAACTGGTCCTGGTCTCCTACGCGGCGGCCAACACCCAGTCAGGGCCCGGCTTCTCGGCCCCGGGAACCCGCTCCGGATCCGGCGCCCACCTGGCCTGGTCGGCCGGTCCGCACCGGTGCCCGGCCAAGCAGCCGGCGCTGCTCATCGCGATGACCGCGATCGAGCAACTCACCAGTCAGCTCTGCGATGTGGAATTGAGCATTCCGGTCGATGGTCTGAAGTGGCGGCCGGGACCCTTCCACCGTGCCCTGGTGAGGCTTCCGGTACGTTTCACTCCTGTCGAGATGAACGCGGCCATGGAGCCGACGGACGCGGCCACGGCGCCGGACGACGCAGCCGACATCGCGCACGACCTCGCACGGGGCGTCACGCACGACCTCACGTGAGGTGTCGCGCACGACCTCACGCGGGAAGGCCCGCCGGCGGCGCCGATCGGTCCGTGAACCGTGTCGGTAGTACGCCGAACGGGTGAGGGGCGAGAGAATTGCCCGATGAACAGCGGGCGCAGCGGGCGCCACGCCGACCGAAGTACAGACGGGGTGGTCCGGTGAGCAGGTATGACAGGTACGACGTCACGGACGAGCAGTGGGAGGGGCTTGCCCAGGTCGTGCCTCTGCGCAGCCGCAACGAGTGGCCGTCCAGGGTCGATCACCGCACGGTCCCGGACGAGATCCCGGAGGCCGAACAACGGCGCCTCGTCGTGATCCGGGTCCAGGTCTTCGCGGACGCGCGCGAGGTCGCGGAATACCTGGTCGCGCACGTTCCGGTGCTGCTCGACCTGACCAGCGCCGAGACGGACGTGGCCAAGCGCATCCTGGACTTCACCAGCGGGGTCGTCTTCGGGCTGGGCAGCGGGATGCACCGTGTCGACCGGAACGTCTTCCTGCTGTCGCCGGTCGGCATGGAGGTCGAGGGGGCCGCGGCGGCGGGCCTCCCAGGTTCGTAGCGGAGCCGGCCCCCGGTCCGTGGAGGGCGGGCGGCGGCGGTGCGCGGGCGCCGGTCGACCGGGTGTGCGACGGTCGCGTGGTGGGCGGGGTGTGGTCGTGCCGGGGCGGGCCGACCGGTTCGGGGTGGGGCGTCGGGTGTGCAGGGGTGGTTCGGGGCGGGGTGGCTCCGGTGGGGGCAGATCCCTCGATCGAGGGAATAGCGGCTGTGCAGGATTGCCGTGGCAGACGTAGCCCGATCGTAGGAAGGTCCGTCTGGCGGAACGATTCTGCTCTGCGTGGTCTGCATACGGTCCGCCCATGACTGCACTCCGCCCGGGTGTCACCACCCCGCCGCCCGTTCCCGGTACGTCGGGGCCCGGTGCCGTCGCCATCGCGGGGGTGCCCGGCGGTGAGGGTGTCCGCGTCCGTACCGGCCCGGTCGTGCGGCCCGTCGCGGACGCCGGGACCGTCGTGCGGGCCGTCACGGGTGCGCCGGGTTCCACCACCGAGCCCCTCCGCCACGCCGGAACCCGCCGGTCCGACGGCTCCGTCCGGGCCGCCGGGCCGGTGGTGACCGAACTGCGCCTTTCCGCGTTCGCCGCGCACCGGGGGGCCACGTTCCCCATCGGCCCGGTCACGCTCTTCACCGGCCCCGGAGGCAGCGGCAAGTCGAGCGTCCTGCGGGCGTACGAGGCACTGGCCCGGCTGGTCGGCGGGGATGCGCTCGGCGAGGTGTTCCCGGATCCGGCGGGCTGTGTACCGGAGGGCGCCGCGGCTGATGCCCAGGGGCGGCGGGGGTTCCGGATCGGCTGCACGACGGACGGCCCGGCGGGGCCGGTGCGGCTCGATGTCGCCGTCCAGGCGGAACCCACCCTCCGCGTCGTCGGAGAACGCCTCACCGGCGGCGGTGAGACGCTGCTCACCACCGCGTTGCGCGATCCGGGCCGCTCGATGGTCCAGGCGGCCTGGCACACGGCGGGCACGGTCCCGGTCACCCGGGCACCGCTGCCCGACGACCGGCTCGGAACGGCCCTGCTGCCCCTGCGGGTGGCGGGCAGGACCGAGGGACAGTTACAGGTCCTGGCCGCCGCGGAACAGACGATCGTGGCCCTCCGGTCCGTCTTCTCCTGCGAACCGCGGCCGTCGCGGATGCGCGCCCCGGTCCCGGCGGGCGACGACCGGCTGCGCCGGGGCTGCGACAATCTCGCGGCGGTGCTGGAGCGCACGCACACGCGGTGCGTCCGCCGCCATGCCCGCCTGGTCGCGGCGGCTCGCGTCGGCTGCGCGCGGCCGGTCACCGCGCTGGGCGTCGAACGGTCGGCGGACGGGCTGGTGCGCGCCACGCTCGGCCGCGACGGCGGGGGCACCACACCGCTCGGACGGCTCGGCGACAGCGAGCTGAGGTACCTCGCGCACGCGCTGGTACTGCTCATCGGCCCCGGGGCGCTGGCGGTGGATGCCGTCGGGGAGGTGCCGTCGGCCATGCAGACACTGACCGTGCTGGCCGACGGATTCGACCGCGACCTGGACGGACGGCAGTTGCGCGGACTGCTGGATCTCGCGGTGTCGGTCGGCGCGACCGGGCACATCGGGCTGGTGGGCACGGTCACGGAACGGGGTGCGGCCGGGGCCAGGGAGACGGCCGGGGTGACGGTGATAGACCTGTAACGGTGACAGAACTTGATGTACGGGCCCTGCAGCGACGACTTGCCGCGTTCGCGGCCGCGCGTGACTGGGAGCAGTACCACACCCCGAAGAACCTGGCGATCGCCCTCAGCGTCGAGACGTCCGAACTGGTGGAGATCTTCCAGTGGCTGACTCCGGAGGAGTCGGCGCGGGTGATGGAGAGCCCCGGCTCGGCGCACCGGGTGAAGGACGAGATCGCGGACGTCCTCGCGTATCTGCTGCAGTTGTGCGAGGTGCTGGGGGTCGACGTGCTGGCGGCACTGTCGGAGAAGATCGACCGGAATGAGATCAGATTTCCGGTTCCGGAGCGCCCCGAGGCCGCCGAATCCCAGGATCGTCACTCTTCGGAGTGATCAACTTATCCACAGTTGAATTCGTGTCCACAGATTTCCGAATTCCCCTGGCTATTCGGTGCTGGTGCCCTCACTGTGGGTAATGGATGGGTTGAGCGGTTTTTCGTACGGACGGGGGTAACACATGGAAGCGGAGCGGCTTGTGGGAGTCAGTCGGCGTGCGTTGGCGCAGAGCCGGGGCACGCCGGACATCATCGCCGAGGCATGGCAGGCCCAGGCGCTCGCCCAGGCGATCGGCAGCCGGCTGGCTGCGGAAGGTCCGAAGGAGTTACGGGGTGAGGCGCGCGGACTCAGCGAGATCGGTGGCAGGAGCGGGGGACCACTGGACCATCCGGCGGCTCGGGCACAGGTGGCCAGGGCCGCCCAGTTGTCCGAACTGGCCGAGCCCCGGGCGACGTTGACGGGATTGGGTGCGCTGCTCGGGGAGGTGGGGATGGCACTCGTCGGGGTGGCGTGCGAGACCGACGAGCAGGCGCTCTACTGGCAGTGCATGGAGGCGATCGACGCGGCCGACGAGTCGATGGACCGGGTGCACGGAATGCTGCGACGCCTCGACGAGCACGAGCGTGAACGACAACAGGATCTGGAGCGCGGCCGGGAGCGGGACGGCCCGTACGGGGCGGTGGGCGGACCGGCCGCATCGGTGAAGGGCCGACCGTGAGCGACGCGGTCCTCGACGTCCACGAGCGGCGCCCCGAGGTGCAGGATGGTTGCATGGATCTTCGAATCTTCACCGAGCCCCAGCAAGGGGCGAGCTACGACACCCTGCTCGCCGTGGCCAAGGCGGCCGAGGACCTCGGCTTTGACGCCTTCTACCGCTCCGACCACTACCTCCGCATGGGGCCGGGTGACGGACTGCCCGGGCCGACCGACGCGTGGATCACCCTGGCCGGGCTGGCGCGCGAGACCAGGCGGATCCGTCTCGGCACGCTCATGACGGCCGGGACCTTCCGGCTCCCCGGTGTGCTCGCCGTCCAGGTCGCGCAGGTCGACCAGATGTCGGGCGGGCGTGTCGAGCTCGGACTCGGCGCGGGCTGGTTCGAGGAGGAGCACAGGGCCTATGGCATTCCGTTTCCCAAGGAGAAGTTCGGCAGGCTGGAGGAGCAACTGGAGATCGTCACCGGACTCTGGGCGACCGAGATCGGCCGGACGTTCAGCTTCGACGGCATCTACTACCAACTGACCGACTCGCCCGCGCTGCCCAAGCCCGCGCAGGCCAAGGTGCCCATTCTGGTCGGCGGCCACGGCGCGAGGCGTACGCCGAGGCTGGCCGCTCGGTACGCGGACGAGTTCAACATCCCCTTCGCGTCGTCGGAGGACAGCGAGAAGCAGTTCGGCCGGGTCAGGGAAGCGGCCCGAGCGGCCGGCCGCGAGCCCGACGATCTGGTGTATTCCAACGCCCTGGTCGTCTGCGTCGGCAAGAACGACGCGGAAGTGGCGCGCCGTGCCTCCGCCATCGGCCGCGAGGTGGCGGAGCTGAAGGCGAACGGGCTCGCGGGCTCGCCCGCCGAGGTGGTCGACAAGATCGGCCGGTACGCGGCGATCGGGTCGTCCCGCATCTACCTCCAGGTCCTGGACCTGGAGGACCTGGAACACCTGGAGCTGATCTCGTCCCGGATCCAGCCCCAGCTCGGCTGAGACGGCCTCCGGCTCGTACCACCCCGCCGGAGAGCGGCCCCGGCGCTGACGCGGGGGAGACGGCTCGGGCCCGGCGGGCCGGCCGGGGGCCGTCGAGGCCGCTGGTGGGAAGAGGCCGAGGTGAGGCCCGGACGATGAAGGAGGTCACCGTGCAACCCGTTCGACGACCGGTCGAGGGAGCGCCCGCCCGTGGACTCGGACACGCGCTCTCCCGGGCGACGGTCCTGCTCGACGGCGGTCTCTCCAACCAACTGGAGGCCCAGGGCTGCGACCTGTCCGACGCCCTGTGGTCGGCCCGGCTGCTGTCGGACGGGCCGGAGCAGATCGTGGCCGCGCACACGGCCTATGTGCGGGCGGGTGCGCAGGTGCTCATCACGGCGAGCTACCAGGCGACCTTCGAGGGTTTCGAGCGGCGAGGGATCGCACGGGCCGGGGCGGAGGAGCTCTTCGCCCGCAGCGTTCGCCTCGCGCGGCGGGCCGCGACCGGGGCCGATCGGCAGATCTGGGTAGCCGCCTCGATCGGTCCGTACGGGGCGATGCTGGCGGACGGCAGTGAGTACCGGGGCCGGTACGGGCTCTCGGTCCGGGAGCTGGAGCGGTTCCACCGGCCCCGCGTCGAGGCACTCGTCGGGTCCGGGCCCGATGTGCTGGCGCTGGAGACGGTGCCGGACGTCGACGAGGCCGAGGCGATGCTGCGCGCGGTGGAGGGGTGTGGCCTGCCCGTCTGGCTCTCGTACAGCGTGGCGGGGGACCGCACCAGGGCGGGGCAGCGGCTGGAGACGGCCTTCGCCCTGGCCGAGGGGCGCGACCAGGTCCTTGCCGTGGGGGTGAACTGCTGCGAGCCGGCGGACGCGGACCGGGCGGTGCGGGTGGCGGCGGAGACGGCCGGGAAGCCGGTCGTCGTCTATCCCAACAGCGGCGAGCGGTGGGACGTCCGGAGCCGGGGATGGACGGGCGGTGCCACGTTCGATCCGGGGAGGGTGCGGTCCTGGCGGGACGAGGGGGCCCGGCTGGTGGGCGGGTGCTGCCGGGTCGGACCGGCGACCGTCGCGGCGCTGGCCCGAATACTCGATGCCGATGCCGATGCCGGGCGTGCGGAAGGGAGGAACGACCAGGAAGGACGGCAGCGGCGAGGCACCTGAAAATGCTTGGTGGTGGGCGAGTGGACCGGACCATACTCGTACGCGTGTTCCTGACGATCAGTACCACCGGCGCTCCGGAACGTCCGGCGACCGACCTCGGCTTTCTGCTGCACAAGCACCCCGACAAGGCGCAGGCGTTCTCCACCTCCCACGGCACGGCCCACGTCTTCTACCCCGAGGCGTCCGCCGAGCGGTGCACCGCGGCGCTCCTGCTGGAGGTGGATCCGGTGGCGCTGGTACGTCGAAGCAAGGGCAAGGGGAAGGGCGGAACCCCCGACGCGGCGCTCGCGCAGTACGTCAACGACCGTCCGTACGCGGCGTCCTCGCTGCTCTCCGTGGCGATGAGCACCGTCTTCAAGTCCGCGCTGAGAGGGGTGTGCCAGGCACTTCCCGAGCGCGCCCGGACGCCGCTCCCGCTGCGGATCGAGGTACCGGCGCTGCCGGCGCGCGGTGGGCCGGAGCTGGTGCGCAGGCTGTTCGGGCCGCTCGGCTGGACGAGCGTGGACGCCGTGGCCGTACCGCTGGACGAGCGGTTCCCGGAGTGGGGGGACTCGCGGTACGTACGGCTGGCGCTGGAGGGCGAGTTGAGGCTCGCCGACGCGTTGCGGCAGTTGTACGTGCTGCTGCCGGTGCTCGACGACGCCAAGCACTACTGGGTCGCGCCGGACGAGGTGGACAAGCTGCTGCGGGCGGGGGAGGGCTGGCTGGCCACGCACCCCGAGCAGAAGCTGATCACCAGCCGCTACCTGTCCCGGCGGTGGGGCCTGACCCGGCAGGCGGCACAGCGGCTCGAACTGGTGCGGCTCGCCGAGTCGGACGACCTCGACGTCGAGAACGTCGACAACGCGGTGGACGAGACCAAGGACACCGAGGAGAGGCCGGTGCCGCTGGCCGAGCAGCGGCGTACCGCGATTCTGGAGGCGCTGCGTACGGCCGGTGCGTGCCGGGTGCTCGACCTCGGCTGCGGCCAGGGCCAGTTGGTGCAGGCACTGCTCAAGGACGCCGCGTTCACGGAGGTCGTGGGCGTCGACGTCTCCATGCGCGCCCTCACCATCGCCGCGCGGCGGCTGAAGCTGGACCGGATGGGCGAGCGGCAGGCCGCGCGGGTCACGCTCCAGCAGGGTTCGCTCACATACACCGACAAGCGGTTGAAGGGCTACGACGCGGCCGTTCTCAGCGAGGTCGTCGAACACCTCGACCTGCCGAGGCTGCCCGCGCTGGAGTACGCGGTATTCGGTTCGGCCCGCCCCCGGACCGTGCTCGTGACGACGCCGAACGTCGAGTACAACGTCCGCTGGGAGACGCTCCCGGCCGGACAGGTGCGTCACGGCGACCACCGGTTCGAGTGGACCAGGGCCGAGTTCCGCGACTGGGCCGGGGACGTGGCGGAGCGGCACGGATACGGCGTCGAGTTCCGCCCCGTGGGGCCCGACGACCCGGAGGTCGGGCCGCCGACACAGATGGCCGTGTTCACGATGACCGCCGCCGGCACCCCACACCGGTCCGGAGGCCGGGCCGGGGACACACCCGAGAACGCGCCCCGGGACAACCGTGGCAACGGACCCCAGGACGGGCCCCGGAACGGATCCGACAACGGGACCGGGAATCCGGCCGAGAGCCGGGCCGAGAAGGAGGGAGAAGCCGCATGACCAGTACGTCCCGCACCCTGCCCGTGACCGACCTCTCCCTCGTGGTGCTCATCGGGGCCAGTGGTTCCGGCAAGTCCACGTTCGCCCACCGGCACTTCAAGCCGACGCAGGTCGTCTCCTCGGACTTCTGCCGAGGGCTCGTCGCCGACGACGAGAACGACCAGAGTGCCAGCCGCGACGCCTTCGACGTCCTGCACACCATCGTCGGCAAGCGGCTCGCCGCCGGCCGGCTGACCGTGGTGGACGCCACCAACGTCCAGGCCGAGGGCCGCAGACAGCTGGTCCAGCTGGCCCGCAGTCATGACGTGCTGCCCGTCGCGATCGTCCTCGACCTGCCCGAGGAGGTCTGCCTCGCCCGCAACGCGACCCGCCCCGACCGCGCCGACATGCCGCGCCATGTCGTCCAGCGCCACCGCCGCGAACTGCGGCGCTCGCTGCGCGGCCTGGAGCGCGAGGGCTTCCGCAAGGTGCACGTCCTGCGCACCGAGGAGGAGGTCGAGCACGCCGAGGTCGTGCTGGAGCGCCGCTACAACGACCTGCGCCACCTCACCGGCCCCTTCGACATCATCGGCGACGTCCACGGCTGCAGTTCCGAACTGGAGACACTTCTCGGCAAGCTCGGATACGTCGACGGCGCGCACCCCGACGGGCGCACGGCCGTCTTCGTCGGCGACCTGGTGGACCGGGGCCCGGACAGCCCCGGCGTGCTGCGCCGCGTCATGTCCATGGTGTCGGCGGGCAACGCCCTGTGCGTGCCGGGCAACCACGAGAACAAGCTCGGCCGGTACCTCGAGGGCCGCAAGGTCCAGCACACCCACGGACTGGCCGAGACCATCGAGCAGTTGGACCGGGAGGACGAGAAGGACCCGGCCTTCCGCGGACAGGTGCGGGAGTTCATCGACGGACTCGTCAGCCACTACGTGCTCGACGGGGGAGCGCTCGTCGTCTGCCACGCCGGGCTGCCCGAGAGGTACCACGGCCGCACCTCCGGCCGGGTCCGCTCGCACGCGCTGTACGGGGAGACCACCGGCGAGACCGACGAGTTCGGTCTGCCCGTGCGCTACCCGTGGGCGGAGGAGTACCGCGGCAGTGCCGCCGTGGTCTACGGCCACACCCCGGTGCCCCGTACCTCCTGGATCAACAACACCCTCTGCCTGGACACGGGCGCGGTCTTCGGCGGGAGGATGACCGCGCTGCGGTGGCCGGAGCGCGAGATCGTCGACGTACCGGCCGAGCGGGTCTGGTACGAGCCGGTCAGACCGTTGGCCACCGAGGCGCCCGGGGGCCGCGAGGGACGGCCGCTGGACCTCGCCGACGTGCAGGGCCACCGGATCGTGGAGACCCGGCACATGGGCCGTGTCGCGGTCCGCGAGGAGAACGCGGCGGCGGCGCTCGAAGTGATGAGCCGGTTCGCCGCCGATCCCCGGCTGCTCGGCCATCTGCCCCCGACCATGGCGCCCACGGCCACCTCGCGCGAGGACGGTTATCTGGAGCACCCGGCCGAGGCGTTCGACCAGTACCGGACGGACGGCGTCGCCCGGGTCGTGTGCGAGGAGAAGCACATGGGCTCCCGTGCGGTGGTCCTGGTCTGCCGGGACGCGGAGACCGCCCGCGAGCGCTTCGGCGTGGGGGACACCCCCCGCGTCCCGGGCGGTGCGGACGGTCCGACCGGCGCGCTGTACACCCGTACCGGACGCCCGTTCTTCGACGACGCCGCGCTCACCGAGGCGGTCCTCGACCGGCTGCGCACCGCCGTCACCGCGGCCGGGCTCTGGGATGAGTGGGGCACCGACTGGGTGCTGCTCGACGCCGAGCTGATGCCGTGGTCCCTCAAGGCGTCCGGCCTGCTGCGCTCGCAGTACGCCGCCGTCGGCGCCGCGGCGGGGGCGGCGCTTCCCGCGGCGGGCGACGCCCTCGCGGCAGCGGCGGCGCGCGGTGTGGACGTGACCGCTCTCGCGGACCGCCGGCGCGGGCGGGCCGAGGACGCGGCCGCGTTCACCGAGGCGTACCGCCGTTACTGCTGGAGCACCCGGGGCCTGGACGGGGTCCGGCTCGCGCCGTTCCAGGTCCTCGCCGTGGCGGGCCGTTCGCTGGCCCCGGTACCGCACGACGAGCAGCTCGCCTGGATCGACCGGTTGGTCGAGCACGACCCGACCGGACTGCTCCAGGTCACCCGTCGGCTGGTCGTCGACACGGGGGACGAGGCATCCGTGCGCTCCGGGATCGACTGGTGGCTGGAGCTGACGCGGAGCGGCGGCGAGGGCATGGTCGTCAAACCGCTCGCCGCGCTCGTGCGGGACGCCCGGGGACGGCTCGTCCAGCCCGGTCTCAAGGTGCGCGGCCGGGAGTACCTCCGGATCATCTACGGACCCGAGTACACCCGCCCCGAGAACCTGGAGCGGCTGCGCGGCCGGTTCCTCGGCCACAAGCGCTCGCTGGCGCTGCGGGAGTACGCGCTCGGGCTCGAAGCGCTGGAGCGGCTGGCGGGAGGGGAACCGCTGTGGCGGGTGCACGAAGCGGTGTTCGCGGTGCTCGCCCTGGAGTCGGAGCCGGTCGACCCCCGTCTCTGACGCCCGCCTCCGAGGCCCCGTCCGTCGGTGGGGCCAAGGGGGGCGCCCCGTCGGTCACGGCACCCGGCCCCGCCCGGCACGTCGCGCCGGGAAACGGCGCGCACGTCGTCCGTACCGGCCCGCGGCGGCCGGTACGGACTGCGTGCGCGCCGCGCGGTGCGGGAACCCGCTGGCGATTCGCCGGGTGAACGGCGCTCCGCACGGCGAGGATGGATACATGGGATTCCATGTCGACTCCGAGACCGGGCGGCTGCGCCGCGTCATCCTGCACCGTCCGGATCTGGAACTGAAGCGGCTCACACCCGACAACAAGGACGCGCTCCTGTTCGACGACGTGCTCTGGGTCCGCCGGGCCCGGCAGGAGCACGACGGCTTCGCGGACGTGCTGCGCGACCGCGGGGTGGAGGTGCACCTCTTCGGCGAACTGCTGCGCGAGTCACTGGAGATCCCGGTGGCCAGACGGCTCGTCCTGGACCGGGTCTTCGACGAGAAGGAGTACGGGCCGCTCGCCACCGAGCACCTCCGGGCCGCCTTCGAGGAGTTGCCCGCCTCCGAGCTGACCGAGGCGCTGGTCGGCGGGATGACCAAGCGGGAGTTCCTGGAGCGGCACAGCGAGCCGACCTCCGTCCGCTTCCACGTCATGGATCTCGACGACTTCCTGCTCGACCCGCTGCCGAACCATCTCTTCACCCGGGACACCTCCGCCTGGATATACGACGGGGTGTCCATCAACGCGATGCGCTGGCCCGCCCGGCAGCGCGAGACCGTCCACTTCGAGGCGATCTACCGCCACCACCCCCTCTTCACGGGCCCCGACGCGGGTGCCTTCCACCACTGGTCCGAGGGGCAGGACGACTACCCCTCCACCATCGAGGGCGGTGACGTCCTGGTCATCGGGCACGGCGCCGTGCTCATCGGGATGAGCGAGCGCACCACCCCGCAGGCGGTCGAGATGCTGGCCCGCGGGCTGTTCGACGCGGGGTCGGCGCGCACGATCGTGGCGCTCGACATGCCCAAGCGCCGGGCGTTCATGCATCTGGACACGGTCATGACGATGGTCGACGGCGACACCTTCACGAAGTACGCGGGCCTGGGCATGCTGCGCTCGTACACCATCGAGCCGGGCGACGGACCGAGGGACCTGAAAGTCACCGATCATCCGCCCGAGCACATGCACCAGGCGATCGCGCACGCCCTGGGCCTGGACTCGATCCGGGTGCTGACGGCCGTCCAGGACGTGCACGCAGCCCAGCGCGAGCAGTGGGACGACGGCTGCAACGTGCTCGCCGTCGAGCCGGGCGTCGTCGTCGCCTACGAGCGCAACGCCACCACCAACACGTATCTGCGCAAGGAAGGCATCGAGGTCATCGAGATCCGCGGCAGCGAACTGGGCCGGGGCAGGGGCGGGCCTCGTTGCATGAGCTGCCCCGTGGAACGCGACGCCGTGCGGTGACCGGGTGCGCCCCGGTGAGCGACGACTCCCTCGACGCCTCTCCGCGCCGGCCGGCCTGCGGGTCTCTCGCCGTGGCTTTCCGGCAAGGCCTGTATAGCGATGCATTGTGTCGTATAGACTTCCAAAGTCGCTGTACGTTCGATCATCGCCCTACCCAGGAGCTGTCCCATGGCCATAGACCTCGCAGGCCGCCACTTCCTCAAGGAGCTGGACTTCACGGCCGAGGAGTTCCGCGGTCTGATCGATCTCGCGGCCGAGCTCAAGGCCGCGAAGAAGTCGGGGACCGAAGTGCAGCGGCTGCGTGGCAGGAACATCGCGCTGATCTTCGAGAAGACCTCGACCCGCACCCGTTGCGCCTTCGAGGTGGCCGCCGCGGACCAGGGGGCCTCCACGACGTATCTCGATCCCTCGGGCTCCCAGATGGGACACAAGGAATCGGTGAAGGACACGGCTCGCGTCCTCGGCCGCATGTTCGACGGCATCGAGTACCGCGGCGACAGCCAGGCGGCCGTCGAGGAGCTGGCCGCCCACGGCGGGGTCCCGGTGTTCAACGGGCTCACCGACGACTGGCACCCGACGCAGATGCTCGCGGACGTCCTCACCATGACCGAGCACTGCGAGAAGCCGCTGGACCGGATCGCCTTCGCCTACCTCGGGGACGCCCGCTTCAACATGGGCAACTCGTACCTGGTCACCGCTGCGCTGCTGGGCATGGACGTGCGGATCGTCGCGCCGAGGTCGTACTGGCCGGACGACCAGGTCGTCGGTGAGGCCCGCAGGCTGGCCGACGCGAGCGGTGCGACCGTCACGCTCACCGAGGACGTCGCCGAGGGCGTGAGGGGCGCGGACTTCGTCGCCACCGACGTCTGGGTCTCCATGGGGGAGTCCAAGGAGGTCTGGGCCGAGCGGATCGAGGCTCTCGCCCCGTACGCCGTGACCATGGACGTCCTGCGGGCCACCGGCAACGCGGACGTGAAGTTCCTGCACTGCCTCCCCGCCTTCCACGACCTCGGCACCGCGGTCGGGCGGGAGGTGGCCGCGGCCCACGGTCTGACGGAGCTGGAGGTGACCGACGAGGTCTTCGAGTCCGCGCACTCGATCGTCTTCGACGAGGCGGAGAACCGGATGCACACGATCAAGGCCGTCCTGGTGGCCACCCTCGCCGGCCCGGCGGCCGGTGTCGCGGCCCCGGCCGAAGGCGACTGACTGCATGATCATGCGCCCAATTGGGTGAACATGCGCAGAGGCGATTAATATCGTGCTTCTTGGTGGGGTTCGGGCCCGGACGCTCGGACCCCGCTTGCGTGAGTGCCGCCCACGCGGCATCGCGACCCCGTCCGGCAGCCTCGTCCCCAACCGGCCGCCGTACTCCCGTCCGGCTCCGAAGCCCCGGCGGCCCCGAAGCCCCGGCGGCTGCGAGGTCCCACCGGCACCGAGGTCCCCCACAGACCCGCGTGCCGCCCCCCACATGCTCCACCAGAGAAGAGATCCCCGCCGTGAGTGCGCTGCGCCCGCCGAACCGCTCGATCCCGTCCGGTCCGCGCGTCAAGAACCCCCACCAGCTGATCGCCGAATCCGGCGCGGACCTGGAGGGGCACGGCCTCAAGCGCACCATGGGCCTCTTCCAGCTCGTGTGCTTCGGTGTCGGCGCCGTCGTGGGCACCGGCATCTTCGTCGGCCTCTCCGACAGCGTCGCCGAGGCGGGTCCCGCCGTGGTGCTCTCCTTCGTGCTGGCCGCGATCACCTGTGTCTTCACCGCCTTCTCCTTCGCCGAGCTGGGCAGCGCGATCCCGGTGTCCGGGAGCTCGTACTCCTTCGCCTACGCGACCTTCGGCGAGCGCGTCGCGTTCCTCGTCGGCTGGTGCCTGCTGCTGGAGTACGGGGTCTCGGTCTCCGCGGTCGCCGTCGGCTGGAGCCAGTACGTCAACGAACTCCTGGACAGTCTGTTCGGCGGGCAGCTGCCCGCCGTCCTCTCGGCGGGGCCCGGTGACGGCGGGCTGATCAATCTGCCGGCGGTGCTGGTGATCATGATGGCCGCCGTCCTGCTGGTGCGCGGCGTCCGGGAGAGCGCCGGGGCCACCGCCGCGATGGCCGTGCTCAAGATCGGCATTCTGGCCCTGTTCTGCGCCATCGCCTTCACCGCCTACCAGCACGAGAACCTCACGCCCTTCGTCGCGCACGGGGCGGGCGGGATCACCGCGGGCGCGTCGCTGGCGTTCTTCTCCTACATCGGCTTCGACGCCATCACCACGGCCGGCGAGGAGGTCAGGAACCCGCGCCGGAACATCCCGATCGCGATCATGGTCTGCATCGGCCTGGTCACCCTGCTCTACTGCGCCGTCGCGCTCGCCGCCATCGGTGCGCTCGGCCCGCGGGACGTCGCCGACAAGCCCGCCGCGCTCTCGATCGTCGTCGACCAGGTGACCGGCTCGGCCGTCGGCGGCGCGGTCATCGCCTTCGGGGCGGTCGTCGCGATCGCCTCCGTCGTGCTCGCGGTGATGTACGGGCAGACCCGCATCCTGATGTCGATGTCCCGCGACGGCCTGATCCCGCGCGTCTTCGAACGGGTCTCGCCGCGCACGTCGACGCCGGTCGCCAACACCTGGATCGTGGCGGTCGTCTTCGCCGTTCCGGCGGCCTTCTCGTCGCTCGACGTGGTGGTGAACCTGACCACCATCGGCACCCTCGGCACCATGGTCGTGGTGAACCTGGCGGTGATCATGCTGCGCCGCCGCAACCCCGAGGTGCGGGGCTCGTTCCGGGTGCCGCTGTATCCGTTGAGCCCGCTCCTGGGCGTCGTCTTCTGCTTGTACCTCATGTATGGGACGGGCTGGGCGACCTGGGTGCAGTTCGCCGTGTTCCTGCTGGTGGGCGCGGGGGTGTACGCCTGCTACGGCCGCAGCCGCTCCCGGCTGGGCGCGGCGGAGCCCCGATAGACCCGGGCGGCTCCCGTTCCCCGGATCCCGGCCCGCCGGGCGGCGGCCGTCGCGGCGGGGTCAGTCCCGGGGCGACGCCTGGGACGGCAGGGTGAACCACACGGCCTTGCCCCGTTCCGTCGTGCGATGACCGCAGGAGGCGCTGAGCGTACGGATGAGCAGCAGGCCCCGGCCGTGCTCCTGCCAGGGGTCCGGTTCGCCGCCGGGCGCGGGACGGGACAGGTCGCCCGGCGGTGTGGGATCGCGGTCGTGCACCTCCACCTGCCAGCCGCTCGGACAGAGCTCCACCACCAGCTCGATGGGTTCGTCGCCGCGCGTGTGCTCCACCGCGTTCGCGACCAGCTCCGCGGTGAGGAGCTCGGCGGTCCCTGAGTCGGCCGCCTCCCCGATGTCCGCCAGTGCCGTACGGATCAGCGCGCGGGCGACCGGTACGGCCACCGTCGAGTGCGGCAGGGCGATCCGCCAGGAGGCGGGAAAGGGGGCATCGGAGGGCACGGCAGCGTTTCCGTTCCGGAGTCGGGGACTCTCTCTAGGTCAATAACTTCTGAGCTTCAACCTTACGAAGCGCAACAACACAGACAAGGGTCCGCCGACCGGTACGAAGGGGGACGTTCGGCACTACGCTCTCACGGCCCCGCTTATCTCGTTCCCATGACGGGAGTCACATGCGAGTGATACGTTCGTGTGCAGGCAGCGGCCCGACGGCTGAAGGGGAGTCCCCTCCATGAGTCCGTTTCCCAGCTCCGCCCCCCGAACGGATGACTGGCGTCATCTGCGGCTGACGACGGACGACGGGGTCGCCACCGTCACCCTCGCCCGCCCCGAGAGACTCAACGCGCTCACCTTCGGCGCCTACGCCGATCTGCGCGACCTGCTCGCCGAACTGTCCCGCGAACGTGCCGTACGCGCTCTGGTCCTCGCGGGGGAGGGGCGCGGATTCTGCTCCGGCGGGGACGTCGACGACATCATCGGCGCCACCCTCGCCATGGACACCGCCCGACTGCTCGACTTCAACCGCATGACCGGCCAGGTGGTGCGGGCCCTGCGCGAAGCGCCGTTCCCCGTCGTCGCCGCAGTGCACGGCGTGGCCGCCGGTGCCGGGGCGGTTCTCGCGCTGGCGGCGGACTTCCGGATCGCCGACCCCTCCGCCCGCTTCGCCTTCCTCTTCACCAGGGTCGGTCTCTCCGGCGGCGACATGGGCGCCGCCTATCTGCTCCCGCGCGTCGTCGGCCTCGGACACGCCACCCGGCTGCTGATGCTCGGCGAACCGGTTCGCGCCCCGGAGGCGGAGCGGATCGGGCTGATCAGCGAGCTGACCGAGGAGGGCGGCGCGGACGTGCGGGCGGCGGCGCTGGCCCGCCGCCTCGCCGACGGACCGGCGCTCGCCCTCGCCCAGACCAAGGCGCTGCTGACCGCCGAACTCGACATGCCCCTCGCCGCCGCGGTGGAGATGGACGCCGCGACCCAGGCCCTGCTGATGAACGGCGAGGACTACGCGGAATTCCATGCCGCCTTCACCGAGAAACGGCCACCGAAGTGGCAGGGGCGGTAGCGCCGTGCCTCCCGATGCGACGGTGCCCGAAGCGTCGGCGGCCGATGCGGCGGTGTGCGGGGCGGCGCCCCTCGGCTCGGTGACGGCCGGTGCGAAGCCGGCCGACGGGCGACGGACCGGCGTGCGGCGGATCGCGGTCATCGGCGGCGGGCCCGGCGGCCTCTACGCCGCCGCCCTGCTCAAGCGCCTCGGCCCGGAGCGCGACATCACGGTCTGGGAACGCAACGCCCCCGACGACACCTTCGGCTTCGGTGTCGTCCTCTCCGACGAGACCCTCGGCGGCATCGAGCACGCCGACCCCGTCGTCCACGCCGCCCTCCAGGACGAGTTCGTCCGCTGGGACGCCATCGACATCGTCCACCGGGGGGTGACCCAGACCTCCGGCGGGCACGGCTTCGCGGCGCTGGGCAGACGCAGGCTGCTGGAGATCCTGCACGCGCGCTGCGACTCCCTCGGCGTACGGCTCCGCTTCCGCACCGAGGCCCCGCCCGCCGCCGAACTGGCCGCCGCGCACGATCTGGTGATCGCCGCCGACGGGGTGCACAGCCTCACCCGCGCCGCCCACGCCGACGTCTTCGCCCCCCGCCTCACCCCGCACCGCTGCCGCTACATCTGGCTCGCCGCGGACTTCGCCCTCGACGCGTTCCGCTTCGAGATCGCCGAGACCGCGCACGGCGTGATGCAGCTCCACGGCTACCCCTTCTCCGCCGACGCCTCCACCGTCATCGTCGAGATGCGCGAGGAGGTGTGGCGCGCCGCCGGATTCGACACCGCCGACGTGACGCACTCGATCGCACGCTGTGCCGACATCTTCCGCGAGACACTCGGCGGCCGGCCGCTGCGGTCCAACAACTCCGCCTGGCTCACGTTCCGTACCGTCGTCAACGCCCGCTGGTCGCACGGCAACACGGTGCTCATCGGCGACGCCGCCCACACCGCGCACTTCTCCATCGGCTCCGGCACCAAACTCGCCGTCGAGGACGCCCTCGCACTCGCCGCCTGCGTCGAGGAGCAGCCCGGCCTGCCCGCCGCGCTGGCCGCGTACGAGGCCGAACGCCGGCCGGTCGTCGAGTCGACCCAGCGGGCCGCGACGGCCAGCCTGCGCTGGTTCGAGGAACTGGGCACCTACGTCGACCAGCCGCCCCGCCAGTTCGCGTTCAACCTCCTCACCCGCAGCCGCCGCGTCACCCACGACAACCTGCGGATGCGTGACGCCTCCTTCACCACCGCCGTCGAGGAGGAGTTCGGCACCGCTCCCGGCACCCCGCCCATGTTCACCCCGCTGCGGCTGCGCGGTCTCGCGCTCCGCAACCGCGTCGTCGTCTCACCGATGGACATGTACTCGGCCGTCGACGGAGTTCCCGGCGACTTCCACCTCGTCCACCTGGGGGCCAGGGCGCTCGGCGGGGCCGGACTCGTCATGACGGAAATGGTGTGCGTGAGCGCCGTAGGCCGCATCACTCCTGGCTGCGCCGGGCTCTACACCGCCGAACAGGCCGCGGCCTGGGCCCGGATCACCGACTTCGTCCACGCGAGCTCACCCGGGACGGCCATCGGCGTCCAGCTCGGCCACGCCGGGCGCAAGGGCTCCACCAGGCTCATGTGGGAGGGCATCGACCAGCCCCTCGACCACGGCAACTGGCCCGTGGCCGCCGCGTCCCCGATCCCGTACACGGCCGGTGTCAGCCAGATTCCGCACGCCCTGGACCGGGCCGGGCTCGCGGCCGTGCGCGAACAGTTCGCGGCGGCGGCCCGGCGCGCCGACCACGCGGGTTTCGACCTGCTCGAACTCCACTGCGCGCACGGCTATCTGCTGTCCGGCTTCCTCTCGCCGCTCACCAACCACCGCACCGACGCGTACGGCGGGCCGCTGAGGAACCGGCTCCGCTACCCCCTCGAGGTCTTCGACACGGTCCGTGCCGCATGGCCCGACGACCGCCCGATGATCGTCCGCATCTCCGCCACCGACTGGGCCGAGGGCGGCACCACGGCCGAGGACGCCGTCGAGATCGCCCGCGCCTTCGTCGCCCACGGGGCCGACGCCATCGACGTGTCGACGGGGCAGGTCGTCGCCGGGGAACGCCCCGAGTTCGGCCGCTCCTACCAGACCCCGTACGCCGACCGGATCCGCAACACGGTGTGCGTGCCCGTCGTCGCGGTCGGCGCGATCTCCTCCTGGGACGACGTCAACTCCCTGCTGCTCGCGGGCCGCGCCGACCTCTGCGCCCTGGCCCGCCCGCACCTCTACGACCCGCACTGGACGCTGCACGCCGCGGCCGAACAGGACTACGGCGGCCCCGGCGCGCCCTGGCCGCCCCCGTACCGCGCGGGCAGTCGCACCCCGCCGACCGGCCGCACCGACGCCCCGAGACCCCGGCTCACCCTGGGGTGACGGGCCCGCACTCGTGGCAGAGGCACGGGTCGGGATGCGGCGCCCCGTGGTGGGCGTGCCGCTCCTTTTGCGCCACCCGCTCCAGCAGGACGGCCAGCTCCTCGGCCTCCTCCCGTGTGGCGCCGACCTGCCCCGGGCATCTGCGCAGTACCGCCGGGGCGTACACCAAACGGGCCCGGAAGGTGTGCAGATGACGGGTCCCCATGTCGATGGCGATCCAGCGACCGGTGCGCCGGGCGTGCCCCACCGCCGTCAGTTGCTCGTGCCCCGCCCCCGGGTGGGTGTCGACGACGTACACCCTCGCCCCGCCCCGGTACGCCTTCGTCCCGGGGCGGAACTCCCGGCCCAGGTCCCCGTACCGCCGCCACCGCACCACGGTCGCCGTGACCAGCCACCGGGGTGCGAACGGCCCGGGTTCGAAGGGCCGGGGTGCGGACGGCCGGGGTCCGGGAGACGCGCTCATCGGTCCGCCGCGGCGAGCAGCAGGCGGTCCGAGACCGGGCGGTAGCCGATGCGGCGGTACACCCCGTTGCTCGTCGGATTGGCGAGGTCGGTGAAGAGGAGCACCTCCGCCGCGCCGGCCTTCCGTGCCGCACGGCTCGTCTCCGCCGTCACCGCGGCCGCGTAACCGCGGCGGCGGTGCTCGGGAGGCGTGTAGACCGCGGTGATCCGCACCATGCCGGCGATGCGCGGCGAGACGCCCGCCATCGACACCGGGACGCCGCCGTCCTCCCAGAGCGTCAGCCTGCCGGACGCCGTCCGTTCGTCCACCAGCCGCTCGACATGGGCAACGGACTGGCCGGTGCGCTCGCCGAACGCGTGGTGCCAGCGCACCAGCAGTTCCCGGTCGGCCCCTGTGGCCGCCCTGGCCCGGCCGGGCGGTGCGATGACGGGCGGGGTCAGCGTTCCCAGGCGGTACAGCCGCTGTTCCTGGACCACCCGGTGACCGGGCCAGAGCGCGGTGGCCAGGGCCTCGGCGGTGGCCCGGTCCGCGTTGACCTCCGCCGGGACGGTGCCCGTCCGGGAGAGCGCGGCGGCCAGCGGACCGACCGCCTCCGGGGCGACGAGGGCGAGCACCGGCGGCCGGGGCGGGGTCTGCACCAGCGTCCCCGCGACCCGCCCGTCCGCGCCGCGCCACCACCCCAGCAGCGGATCGGCGTCACCGAAGGCACGGGGGCCGCCCAGCCGCAGGGCGGCGGTGACGGTCAGAACCAGGGTGTTCTCGGCGGGCCGTGCGGTCAGCGAGGCCCCGGCCGCGTCGAGAAACACCTCGACGTCATGGGTGAGGGTCCAGGCCATGCCTCATCCTGCCGGGAACGCCTGGGACGGGGCACCCGCATTTCCCTCAGGCACCTTCGGGACGCTCCTCGCGGAGACGGAATCGCTGCAGCTTCCCGGTCGCCGTGCGGGGGAGGGCGGGCAGGAACTCGATGACGCGCGGACACTTGTACGGGGACAGCTCGCCCTTCACGTACGTACGCAACGCCTCGGCCGACAGCTCCGCGCCCGCGCGCAGCACCACGTACGCCACCACGATCCGGCCGCGCAGCTCGTCCGCCCTGCCCACCACCGCCGCCTCCGCGACCGAGGGATGGCGCAGGAGGACGTCCTCGACCTCGGGGCCCGCGATGTTGTAGCCGGAGGAGATGATCATGTCGTCCGCGCGGGCCACGTAGCGGAAGTAGCCGTCCGCGTCGCGCACATAGGTGTCGCCGGTGATGTTCCAGCCGTGTGCCACGTACTCCCGCTGGCGTTCGTCGGCGAGGTAGCGGCAGCCGATCGGACCGCGCACCGCGAGGAGACCGGGTTCCCCGTCCGGCACCTCGCGCCCCTCGCGGTCCAGCACCCGCGCCTGCCAGCCGGGCACGGGAACCCCGGTGGTGCCGGGGCGGACCGCGTCGTCGGCGGCGGAGACGAAGATGTGCAGCAGCTCGGTGGCGCCGATGCCGTTGATGATGCGCAGCCCCGTCCGCTCGTACCAGGACCGCCAGGTGGCGGCCGGAAGGTTCTCCCCGGCGGAGACGCAGCGCCGCAGCGCGCTCAGGTCGTGCGCGTCCACGTGGTCGAGCATCAGGCGGTAGGCGGTCGGCGCGGTGAACAGGACCGAGACCCGGTGGGCGGCGAGCGCGGGCAGCAGCCGTTCCGGGCCGGACTGTTCGAGCAGCAGCGCACTGGCACCGGCCCGGAGCGGGAAGACCACCAGACCGCCGAGTCCGAAGGTGAAACCGAGCGGGGGACTTCCCGCGAACACGTCGTCGGGCGTGGGGCGCAGCACATGGCGCGAGAACGTGTCCGCGATGGCGAGCACGTCCCGGTGGAAGTGCATGCAGCCCTTGGGACGTCCGGTGGTGCCCGAGGTGAACGCGATCAGCGCGACGTCGTCCGCCGCAGTGTCCACCGGGACGTACGGTCCTCTTCCGTCCTCGGCCCCGTTCTCGGTGACGGTCCCGGTCCCGGTCCCCGCACCGGTCGGGCGGAGCGGATCGTCCGGTGCGTCACCCCCGTACACCGTGATCCGCAGCCCCGGCACCTCTGCCCGCACCAGGTCGTCGACCGACCGGACGTCGCACAGGGCGTGGCTCACCCGGGCGATCGAGCAGATGGTGGCGAGTTCGGCCGCCCGCTGCCGTTCCAGGACCGTGACCGCTATGGCGCCCGCCTTCAGCACCGCGAGCCAACAGGCTGCCAGACAGGGGGTGGTGGGACCGCGCAGCAGCACCCGGTTGCCGGGGACGACCCCCAGATCGGAGGTCAGGACGTGGGCGATCCGGTCCACCCGCTCCCGCAGCTCCCCGTAGCTCCACACCCCGCCGTCGGGGGTGCGGAAGGCGGGGCGGTCCGGGCCCAGCCGGTCGACGGTCCGGTCCAGCAGTTCCGCCGCGCAGTTGAGCCGGGCCGGATAGCGCAGCTCGGGGAGATCGAAGAGCAGGTCCGGCCACTGGTCCGGGGGAGGGAGGTGCTCCCGGGCGAAGGTGTCGAGGTGCGCTGAGGTCTTCGGGTCCATGAAGGATCGCCCCCTTGTCGCCTCTGGAGCGTATCGTTCGGGTGACGGTAGTCAACGGTCCGCGATGGACGAACGGGCGCGAAACCGTAGAAGGGCCGACGTGCGGACCGGGTACGGAACATGACGTACCGAGGGGTCCGGTGCGCGGAGGACGGAAGTCCGGCGGACAGGAGACGCAAGAACGGGGAAGACGACAGAACGAGAAGGACGACTCAGACGAGACGCGACAGGAGAGACGCCGCGATGACGGCATTCTCGCTCGATCCGGCACGGACCTCATGGTGCGAGGAGTTGAGAGCCCTCGCCGAACAGCGACTGCGCCCCCTCGCCGAAAAGGGCGAACCGGGCCACGTGAACCGCCCCTTGATCGCCGCGCTCGGCGCGTCGGGTCTGCTCGACCGGATGCTGGACTCCGGAGCGCTCGACCTCTGTCTGCTCCGCGAGTCCCTGGCCCGTGGCTGCACCGAGGCGGAGACCGCCCTGGCCCTCCAGGGTCTCGGCAGCCACCCGGTGCTCCGGGCCGGTACGCCCGCCCAGCGGGCGCGCTGGCTGCCCGAGGTGCGAGTGGGGCGTGCCGTGGCCGCCTTCGCGCTCAGCGAGCCGGGCGCCGGCTCCGACGCGGCGGCCCTGGCCCTGGACGCCGCCCCCGACGGGGGCCCCGGTCCCGGTTCCGGCACGGGCCGCGGCTGGCGGCTCACCGGTGAGAAGTGCTGGATCTCCAACGCCCCGGAGGCCGACTTCTACACCGTCTTCGCCCGTACGACCCGGGGCGCCGGATCACGCGGCGTCACCGCGTTCCTCGTGCCCGCCGACCGTCCCGGACTCACCGGCTCCGCACTGGACATGCTCTCGCCGCACCCCATCGGAACCCTGTGCTTCGACGGTGTCCCCGTCACCGCCGAGGACGTGCTCGGCGAACCGGACCGCGGCTTCCGGGTCGCCATGGACACCCTGAACCTGTTCCGCCCCAGCGTGGGCGCGTTCGCCGTGGGCATGGCCCGCGCCGCCCTGGACGCCACGCTCGCCCACACCGCCGGACGCACCGCGTTCGGCGGCCCGTTGAAGGACCTCCAGGCCGTCTCCCACCAGGTCGCCGAGATGGCCACCCGCACCGAGGCCGCCCGGCTCCTGGTCTACGCGGCGGCCGCCGCGCACGACGCGGGCGAAGAGGGCGTGCCGCGCCGCGCGGCCATGGCGAAGCTGTACGCCACCGAGACCGCGCAGTACGTCGTCGACACCGCCGTCCAACTGCACGGCGCCCGCGCCCTGCGCCGCGGCCACCTCCTCGAACACCTCTACCGGGAGGTCCGCGCCCCACGGATCTACGAGGGCGCCAGCGAGGTGCAGCGCACCATCATCGCCCGGGAGTCGTACGCGAACAGGGAGGCGTCCGCATGAGTCCGGTGCACCGGATCAACCCCGCCGAACTGTCGCCCCCGGCGGGGTTCTCGCACGCCACGACGGCCGTCGGCGGCCAACTGGTCTTCCTGGCCGGGCAGACCGCGCTAGACGTGGACGGCAGGATCGTCGGCGCCACGCTGCCCGAGCAGTTCGCGACGGCGCTCGCCAACCTGCTCACCGCCCTGCGCGCGGCGGGTGGCGCCCCGGCGGACCTGGCCCGGGTGACGGTGTACGCCACCGATGTCGCCGACTACCGGGCCCGGGCCGGTGAACTGGGCCGGGTCTGGCGCCGGTTGGCGGGCCGCGACTATCCGGCGATGGCGGTCATCGGGGTGGCGAGACTCTGGGACGAGCGGGCGCTCGTCGAACTCGACGGGGTGGCGGTCCTGCCCTGAGCGCGTAGGGCGGTCGCGAACCGGCCGTCCGTTACCGGTCTCCGCCCCCGCCTCTTCATGGGCGGCGACGGAGACCGGTAACGGACGGGAGGCGGGCGCCGGTCAGTAGGGCTTCACCAGTGCGTGGGCCGCGCCCGGTATCCCGATCTTCAGCAGTTCGTCCTCCACGGGCGTGGTCTCCAGGCCCGTCTCCTGCTTGAGCACGGCACGCGACATGGCCTGCACCCACATGGCCCGGGGGCGGCGGCGGGCCTCCCACGCGTCGAGGGCGGCGGCCACATCGTCCTCGACGTCCAGCGACTGCGCGAGCACCAGCGCGTCCTCGACGGCCATGGCCGCGCCCTGCGCGATGTGCGGAGTGGAGGCGTGCGCGGCGTCACCGGCCAGCACCACCCGGCCGACGTGCCACGGCTCCTCGACCGTGACCTGGGAGATCCGCGAATACACCACCGCGGCCGGGTCGGTGACCGCGGCGAGCGCCTCGGCGACCGGACCGGAGAACATCGTCAGCCGCTCCGCGAGCTGCTCGTGCGCGCGCTCCGGATCCGGACGGAAGTCCTCGGGCTCCGCGAACACCGCGGCCAGATACATCAGTTCGTCGGTGATCGGGGTCAGCAGGGCCTTGGTGTCCTTGCCCGCGGTGCCCATCACCACACCCCGGACCCCGGGCTGCCGGGGGACCGTCACCCGCCAGTTGGCGAAGCCGGTGTACTCGGGCACGTAACGGTCCCCGTACAGCCGGGTGCGCAACGGCGAACCGATGCCGTCGAACCCGACGACCAGGTCCCAGCGACCGGTGGAGCCGTCGGAGAGGGTGACGTCCACGCCGCCGCCGTCGTCGGTCAGTTCGGTGATGGTGCTGCCGAAGCGGACCGTGGCGCCCGCGGCGACCGCGGCGGCGTTCAGCACCTGTGCCAGGGCGGGGCGCGGGATGCCGTTGTTGGAGGGGGCGTCGTCCATTCTCGGCTGTGGAATCTCGGCGAGCGGCTTGCCCGTCGGGTCGACGATGGTCAGGATCTCCCACTCGAAGCCCACCTCGAGGCAGGCGTCGAGGACCCCGATCTCGCGCATCACGTGGAGGGCGTTGGACGGCTGGATGATGCCGACGCCCAGCGCGTCCAGCTCGTCGCGGATCTCGGCGACCTCGACGGTGTGGCCGCGACGGCCCAGTGCCGTGGCGAGTGCGAGCCCGCCTATGCCGCCACCGTGAATCAGGACACGCAGGGGTGATGCCATCTCAGAGCTCTCCAGAACGGGGAAGGGCGGAACGAAGGGGGAGGGACGGGGCGTCAGCCGGCCGTCGCGGGCAGACCCATCAGATGGTCCACCAGCGCCAGCAGCACGTCCCGGGAGAACGGCCGCTGACGGACGTCACCGATCAGCAGCGGGACCTGCGGATCGAGGTCGAGTGCGGCCCTGATCTCGTCCGGGGTACGGGTGTTGTGGCCGTGGAAGCAGTTGATCGCCACGACGAACGGGATGTTCCGGCTCTCGTAGAAGTCGATCGAGGCGAAACTCGTCTCCAGCCTGCGGGTGTCGGCGATCACCACGCCGCCCAGCGCCCCGTTGACCAGGTCGTTCCACATGAACCAGAAGCGTTCCTGGCCGGGCGTGCCGAAGAGGTAGACCACCAGATCGGGACTGACCGTGATCCGGCCGAAGTCCAGGGCCACGGTGGTGGTGTCCTTCTGGCCGACACCGGCCAGGTCGTCGACGCCGACGCTGGCCTGGGTCAGATACTCCTCCGTGCTCAGCGGGGTGACCTCGCTGACGGCACCGACCATGGTGGTCTTGCCGACGCCGAAGCCTCCGGCGATGAGGATCTTGACGGCGGCGGGGGCCGCCTGACTGCTTGTCATGTTGGTTCAGAGTCTCCGGAGTCCGTCACGAACGGCGGCCAGCAGGCCCATGTCGGCGCCGCCGGCCGCCCGCGCCACCGAGAGCGGCGCGCGGGCCGTCAGCAGGCCCTGGGCGACGAGGTCGGCCAGCAGGATCTTGGTCACCGAGACCGGGAGGCCGAGGCCGGACGAGACCTCGGCGACCGCGGACGGCCGACGACAGCGCTCCAGGATCAGCCGGTGCTCCGGCTGGAGCCGCCCCGGCAGGACCGGCGCACCGTGCTCGTCCCTCGGGTCCTGCGTGGTCGTCAGCACGGTGATGAGGCTGAAGTCGTCGCGCTCGGGAGCGGTCCGGCCCCGCGTGATGGTGTACGGGCGCACCATCGTGCCCGCCCCGTCCTCCCCGGCGTCCTCATCCCAGTACGGGGTCACGCGCGCTGCCCGTCCCCGGTACCGAAGGGGTCGAACTCGCCGCGGGCCGGGGTGGAGAGCTTCTGGCCGACCTGCTGGACGAGGTTGTGCATGGCGAGGGACATGATCTCGGCGTCCACCTCCTGGGAGGCGATCACGGCCAGGTGGGTGCCCTGCCCGGCGGAGATGATGAACAGCCACAGGTCCGCGAGTTCGACGACCACCTGGTGGACGCCGCCGCCGTCGAAGAGCTGGCCGACACCGCGGGCCAGGCTCTGCTGACCGGTGCAGATGGCGGCCAGCCGCTCGGCGTCGGCACGTTCGATGGTGCGCGAATGGCTCACCACGAGACCGTCGTCGGAGAGCAGGACGGCGTTGCGGGTCTCGGCCACCGAGTCCACCAGGCCGTCGAGCAGCCAGTCGAGGTCCTGATGCGTGGCGGTTGTGCGTGTCATGACCGTTCTTCTCTCGTGGGATGCGGGGTGGCGGGCGGCGCGGGCGGCGGTGTCGCCTCCGTGGTCGCGCGGGCCGCGCGTGAGCGGCGCTGGAAGGCGCCGATCGCCGCCCCGGCCCGGTGCGGGGCCGGTCGCGCCTGCGGGTTCTCGTCCGGGCCCGGCGGCCGGGGCACGGTGTTCCGGGCGGCCGGGGCGACCCGCAGCTCGTCCACCAGGCTGGCCTGTCGCACGCGGCGCGGCAGCGGCGGTTCCGTACCGGGCGCGGGCGGGGTGCCCGGCGCGGGCGGCGCGGCCCGGCCGGAGCCGTGCTCCGCGGGGACGGCTTCCGGGTCCGGCGGTGCCGGGTGGTCCGGCTCGGACACCGGCAGCCGCGCCGGGCGGTGGTCATCCTGCCCGGACCGGTAGGGGACCGGGAGGCCGACGGTGTCCACGGGGCCCATGAGACCTGCGGGCCCGGCGAGCGGCGGGTGACCGGACTCGGCGTCGGCGGAGTACGGAGCGGGGTAGGGCTGTTCCGGTCCCGCGGGGGTGTGGTAGGGCGGCGGCGGGTCCACCGGGTACTGCCCGGCGGCCGTCATGTAGGGCTGTTCGTCCGTGCCGTACGGGGACGGGTGCGAGGCGTACGGCCCGACGGGCGCGGCGGTGTACGTGTCGCCGGTGGGCGCAGACGCCCCGTACTGCTCCTGCGGCGTCGGGGGGTGCGGGGCGGGAGCGGCGTTCTTCGGGGCCGCGTAGGGGTGCTCCTGGGCGGCGGGGTATGTGGTCCCGGACGGCTGCTGGGGCTGTTCGGCGGGCTGGTGCGGCTGCTGGGCGTAGGGGGTGCTCGCCGTGTTGATCGCGGTGACGTCGGCCAGGGCGCGGCCCTGGACGCGGGTGGGCAGCGGCTGCCCGTCGGCCGTCTCCGGTGCCAGGGACGGGGTCGACGCGGACGCGGGGGCCTGCGCGGGTGCGGGCGCGGCGGCCGGGGGCGCCACGGCCACCGGGCCGGAGTTCGGTCCGGGGACGGTGAGTTCGTCGGGGACGAGCAGGACCACGCGGGTGCCGCCGTACGCCGAGGAGCGGAACTCCACCCGCAGTCCGTGCTGGTTCGCGAGCCGTGCGATCACGTACAGGCCGAGCCGGATGTCCTCGGAGTGGGCCAGCACGTCCATCCGGGGCGGACGGGCCATCAGCTCGTTGGCCTCGGCCAGCTGCTGGTCGTCCATCCCCAGGCCCCGGTCCTCGACCTCGATGGCCAGACCGCGGCTCACCCTGGCCGCACGGACCTCGACCGGGTTCGGCGGCCGGGAGAAGGTGAGCGCGTTCTCGATGAGCTCGGCCAGTACGTGCGTGACCGGGCCGACGGCCCGTTCCGACAGCCAGGGGCTGTCGTTCAGGTCCAGCGCCACCCGCCGGTAGTCCTGCACCTCGCCCTGGGCGGAACGCATCACGTCCAGCAGCGGGACCGGCTTGCGCCAGCGCCGGTGCGGGGTGCCGCCCGCGAGGATCACGAGGTTCTCCTCGTACCGGCGCAGACGTGCGGTGAGGTGGTCGAGGTCGAAGAGACCCTCCAGGATCTCGGGGTCCTCGTGCTTGCGCTCCAGGTCGTCCAGCTTCCTGAGCTGCTGGCCGATCAACTGCTGGGTGCGGCGGGCGATCCGCTGGAGCAGCTTCTCGAACCCGCGGTGCTGGTCGGCCTGCTTGACGGCAGCCGTCAGCGCACTGGTGCGGGCCAGGTTGAGGGCGTGACCGAGCCGGGCCAGTTCGTCGCCCTCGCCGCTCCCCGCGTCCTGCTCGATGGCCCGGACCTCGGCCTCGACGTCGATGCGCTCGCCGCCGGCCAGCCGCTCGACCACGTCGGGGAGCGCCTTCTCCAGCTCCTCGGCCCGTTCCTGGAGACCGCCGATCCGGCGGCGGAGAATACGGGTCAGGCGCCAGGTGGTCCAGATGACCGCGATGACGGCGAGCAGGCCGACGGACGTGGTCAGCACCATCCTGAACAGCAGGGACAGCACACTGTTCTTGCCCTCGTCGACCACGGAGGCGGTGCGCTTCTCCAGCAGGTCCACGAGCTGATCGTTCACCTCGTCCATCGCGCCGCGCCAGGTCTTCTCGTCGGCGTCGACGGTGACGAGGCCGGAACCGTCGGCGCCCGCCGCGCGCAGCACCTGGTTCTCCACCCGCGTCTTGGTCTTCCAGGCCGGGCTGTGGATGAGCTTCTCCCACGCGGCCCTCTCGTCCTTCGACAGGTAGGGCACGACCTGGGTGGAGTACAGCAGCGGCTGGCCCATGACGGCCTCCCGCACCTGGGCGAGATCCTCGCCGCTGAGCTTTCCCTTCGACCAGCCGCGCGCCAGCAGGGCGTCCGAGCGGGAGATCATCTCCTTGGTCCAGAAGAGGTGGACGAGGGGTTGCGAGATGGTGGTGATCCGGCCGTTGTCGACGTGGCTGAGTGCGGCGAACAGCTTGAGATCCACCGCGATCAGGTCCGAGTAGTAGCCGTACACGGCCTTCTGCTGTCCGGCGCCGCCGTCGTCGACGAGGGCACGCTGGGCGGGCAGTTGACCGATCGCGGTGCGTGCCGCGCGTACGGCGTCACGGACCTCGGCGGGGGCGTCGTCGGCCGCCACGTCGGAGAGCCCCTGAAAGCTCTCGATGGCGTCGTCGGTCAGCTCGCGCTGCCGTCGCAGCGCTTCCTCGGAGCCCTTGCGGCCGTCCAGCACGTCGGCGCTGAGCCGCCGCTCCTCCTGAAGGTTGTAGTACACGATGTTGGAGGGCTGACCCGCCTTCTCGGCCAACCGGCCCTGGGCCGCCTGCCGTTGGAAGTCCCACAGGGTCTGGCCACTGGTGACGGCCCAGAGGGCGGCCAGCGCGACTCCCGGAACGATGGCCAGTACGAGAAGGGCCGTCCGCAGCGACATGGTGGTCGATTTGGTCCGCCGTGAGACGCGCGTGCGCAGGGCGTGCTCCTTGACGATGGTGCCAGCCTCAGGACTGGCCAAATCCGTTGAGAACTTCGACAGTTAGATAGTAGTCACACCGCAAAAAATGAAAAGGAAGTGATCTCACAGGTGCATTACTGATCACGAACAGTGCCATCACAGGGTCCGGAAGCGACCGTTCCATACCGGTTCGGGCGGCGAGGCGGTCGGCCCGGGCGGACGCGGTCGGTGTCCGTGCGCGTCGGGCCCGCCGCGCTCCGGCGGTGCACTCGGACCGCGCCCGGCGGCGGACGCAGTGCGCCGGGACGGGTGCGGCGCGCCGTAGGGGTGGGATGCGATCGGGGATATATCTGTATTGAGTGGCTTTTGTCCTTGATGCGTCGTCCGGTTTCCGGATCTCCGACCGGGGTGGGCGCGCGGCGCCTTCCGGGGCCGCATGACCGCGCTCGTCGTCTGTCACTTCGTGCTCGCCGGCTGCGCGCGCCCGCTGGTACGACTCCTGGGCAGGCGCGCCTTCGTCGTGCTCGCGGCGGCACCGGCCGCCGCCACCGTGTGGGCGGCCACGCGGTGGAACGCCACCGCGTCGGGCGACGTGCTCACCTGGACATGGTCGTGGATGCCCGCGTACGGCGTCGGCGCCGACCTGCGGCTCGACGCGCTCGCCGAGCTGATGGTGCTGCTCGCGGCCGGAATCGGCACGCTCGTCCTGCTCTACTGCGCCTCGTACTTCACCGACTCGACCCCGGGCCTGGCGGGCTTCGCGGGAAACCTGCTGGCGTTCGCGGGCGCCATGCTCGGACTGGTCCTCGCCGACGATCTGATGACGCTCTACGTCTTCTGGGAACTGACCACGGTCTTCTCGTACCTGCTGATCGGGTACGACAGCGAGCGCAAGCACAGCCGCCGCTCCGCGCTCCAGGCGCTGGTGGTGACCACGCTCGGCGGCCTCGCGATGTTCGTCGGCTTCCTGATCCTCGGTCAGGTGACCGGCACCTACCGGATCTCCGCCATCCTCGCCGACCCGCCCCCGGCCGACGCCGCCGTCTCGACCGCGGTGGTGCTGATCCTGTGCGGGGCCCTGTCGAAATCGGCGATCTGGCCGTTCAGTCTCTGGCTGCCCAACGCCATGGCCGCGCCCACCCCCGTCAGCGCCTATCTGCACGCCGCCGCGATGGTGAAGGCAGGCGTCTACCTGATCGCGCGACTGGCCCCCGCCTTCGCCGACGTTCCGGTCTGGCGGCCGGTGGTGCTGGTGCTCGGCACCGCGACCATGCTGCTCGGCGGCTGGCGGGCGCTGCGCCTGAACGACCTCAAGCTCGTCCTCGCCTACGGCACCGTCAGCCAACTCGGCTTCCTCACCGTGCTCGCCGGATTCGGCAGCCGCGACACGGCACTGGCCGCCGCCGTGATGATCCTGGCCCACGCCCTGTTCAAGGCCCCGCTGTTCCTGGTCACCGGCATCGTCGACCATGCGGCCGGCACCCGTGACCTGCGCGCCCTGTCCGGCGTCGGACGGGCGCTGCCGCAGGTGTGCGCGGTCGCGGTGGCGGCCGCCGCCTCCATGGCGGCCCTGCCCCCGCTGCTCGGCTTCGCCGCCAAGGAGGCCGCGTTCGACACGCTGCCGCACGGCGACACCGGGGAACGCTGGGTCCTGGCCGCCCTCGTCGTCGGTTCCGCCCTGACCGTCGCGTACACCCTGCGGTTCGTATGGGGTGCCTTCGCCCGCAAACCCGGGGTCGAGGACACGCCCGTGCACCGGGTCGGTCCGGCATTCCTCGCGGCGCCCGCGCTCCTCGCGGTGTGCGGGCTGCTGCTCGGGCCCGGTGCCGGACGGGCCGACCGGCTGCTCGGCGCGTACGCGGACGCGTTCCCCGCGCCCGCGCACCCGTACCACCTCGCGCTCTGGCACGGGATGGGGACCGCCGTGCTGCTCTCGACCCTCGCCACGGCGGGCGGGGTGCTGCTCTTCATGGGACGCGCCACCGTCACCCGGATCTCCCGGCGGATCGCCTGGCCGACCGCCGACAGCGTCTTCGGCCATCTGCTGCTCGGCCTGGAACGGCTCTCCCTCCAGCTCACCGGCTTCGTCCAGCGCGGCTCGCTCTCCGTCTACCTCGCCACCACCCTGCTGGTGATGCTGGCCGGCCAGCTCACCGTCCTGGTGTTCGACCAGCCCTGGCGCGGGGCCGTGGCCCCGCGCCTCTGGGACGCCCCGCTGCAGGGCGCCGTCGCCGTGCTGACCTGCGCGGCGGCGCTCCTCTGCCTCGCCGTCAGACGCCGGATGAAGGCCGTGGTCCTGGCCGGTCTGACGGGATACGGCGCGGCGCTGCTGTTCGTCGTCGAGGGCGGGCCGGACCTGGCGCTCACCCAGTTCTGCGTCGAGACCGTGGCGATGATCGTGTTCGTGCTGGTGCTCCGCCGGATGCCGGTGCGCTTCCAGGAGTCGGTCAGCAGCCGGCGGCGGGCCGTGCGCATCCCGGTGGCGCTGGCCGCGGCGGCGACGCTGAGCGTGGTGGTGTGGGTCGCGGCGGCCGCCCGGAGCGCCGCCCCGGCGGGTGCGGCCATGGTCGAGGAGACCGCCCACCACGGGCTCAAGGACGTCGTGGCGACCATCCTGGTGGACCTGCGCGCCTGGGACACGATGGGGGAGTCCGCCGTGCTCGCCGCGGCGGCGATCGGGGTGACGAGCCTCATCTATCTGCACCGCCGTACCGAGGAGCCGTGGCTGAGGGAGGAGGTGCGGGGGCGTACCGCCTGGTCGTTGTCCGCGCCCGCGATGACGGGTCTGCCGCGCGGTGACGAGGGCGCACCGGAACGCGGCTGGCTCGCGGCAGGTTCGACGCTCGCCCCCGAGCACCGCTCGATCGTCTTCGAGGTGGTGACGCGGCTGCTGTTCCATCCCGTCCTGGTGCTCTCGCTGTACCTGCTGTTCTGCGCCGAGAACATGCCGGGGGGCGGTTTCGTCGCCGGTCTCGTCGCGGGACTCGCCCTGATCACCCGCTATCTGGCGGGCGGCCGTTTCGAACTCGCCGAGGCGGCCCCGCTGCAACCCGGACTCTTCACCGGCCTCGGGCTGTTCGTCTCCACCGGTGTCGCCCTGCTCGGTCTCATCGACGGAACGGTCCTGCACTCCTGGTCCCACCACGGGCGGCTGCCGCTGTTCGGCGAGTACCACCTCGCCACCCCCGTCCTCTTCGACTTCGGGGTCTATCTGCTGGTCCTGGGCGTGGTGCTGGACATCGTGCGCGCGCTCGGCGCCAAGATCGACCGGCAGATCGAGCGGGCGGCGGCCGTCGAGGCGGTCGCGGGGGGACCGGAGCAGGGGCCCGGGACGGGAGGCGCCCCCGCATGACGGTGAGCGCCTCGCTCCTGGCCACCGCCGCGGTGCTGTGCGCGGTCGGCGGCATCCTCATGCTCACCAGGCCCCTGACCCGCATCCTGCTCGGCGCGGTGATCGCGAGCAACGGCATCAACCTGCTCGTCCTCGCCGCGAGCGGACCGGCCGGCCGGGAACCGCTCCTCTACGGCGTCCCCCTGGGACTCGTCACCGACCCGCTGCCGCAGGCCATCGCACTCACAGCCATCGTCATCACCCTCGCCACCACGGCGTTCCTCCTGGCCATGGCCTACCGCAGCCACCAGTTGAACGGCACGGACGAGGTCCACGACGACGACGAGGACCGGCGGATCGCCCTGCGCGCCGAGGTGCTGGGGGAGCGGGCCGAACTGCGTGAACGCTACCGGGCCGCCGCCGACGTCACGGCCGAGGTCCGCGAGCGGTACCGCGAGGAGCGCCGCCGGCTGCGCGCCCGGCTGCGCGCCGATCGCGCGCTCCAGGCCCGGGGCCGGTATGCCACCGGGGACCTCTGGCACGACGTCCTGGGCGCGGACCCCGAGGACTACGCGGAGGGACGGGCCCGTCCCCAGAACCACGCACCGAGCGCGCCCGGCCCGCGCGGCGGTCCGAAGCGACCGCCCCGCCCCGGGGAGCCGCACCCGGAGGAGCCCCGCCACGACGACGGCCCCTCGCGGCGGTCCCGCCCGGGGGACGGTCCGCCCCGGCCGCCCCGCCCCGACGACACCGACCCGGGAGCCACCGGATGAACGTCCTCGTCCCGCTGATGAACGCACTCGTCCCGCTGCCGGTGCTGCTGCCGCTCTGCGCCACCGGCCTGAGCCTCGCGTTCGGCACCCGGCTCAAACAGGTCCAGCGACTGGTCAGCGTCGCCGTGCTCACCGTCGTGCTGGCGCTCTCCGCCGCCCTGATGATCGTCACCGATCTGCACGGCCCGCTGGCCGTCCATCTCGGCGACTTCGCACCGCCGATCGGCATCACCCTGGTGGCCGACCGGCTGTCCGGGCTGATGCTGACCGTCTCCTCCGCCATCACGCTCTGCGTGCTCGTCTACTCCATCGGCCAGGGCATGGCCGACCGGGACGAGCAGACGCCCGTGGCGGTCTTCCACCCCGCCTATCTGATTCTGGTCGCCGGGGTCTCCGACACGTTCCTCGCCGGTGACCTCGTCAACCTCTTCGTCGGCTTCGAGATCATGCTCGTCGCGAGCTTCGTCCTGCTCACCCTCGGCGGCACCGGCCCCCGCGTCCGCGCGGGCTCCACCTACGTGATCGTCTCGCTGCTCTCGTCGATGCTGTTCCTCACCGCCATCGCCATGACCTACGCGGCGACCGGCACCGCCAACTTCGCCCAGCTGGCGGGCAGGATCGCCGGACTGCCGACCGGCGTCCAGACCCTGATCCAGGCGATGCTGCTCACCGTCTTCGCCCTCAAGGCCGCCGCCTTCCCGCTCGCCGCATGGCTCCCCGACTCCTATCCGACCGCGCCCGCCCCCGTCACCGCGGTCTTCGCCGGGCTGCTGACCAAGGTCGGCGTGTACTGCATGCTCCGTACGGAGACGCTGCTCTTCCCCGGCAACCGGCTCGGGGACCTGCTGATGGCCGTCGCCCTGGCCTCGATGACCGTGGGCATCCTCGGGGCCGTCGCCCAGACCGACCTGAAGCGGCTCCTCTCCTTCACGCTCATCAGCCACATCGGCTACATGGTCTTCGGCATCGGCCTCGCCACCCGGGACGCGTACGGCGGCGCGATCGTCTACGTCGCCCACCACATCACCGTCCAGACCACGCTGTTCCTGGCGACCGGGCTGATCGAACGCCGGAGCGGCACCACCGAACTCACCCGCATCGGCGGACTGGCCGCGGCCGCGCCCCTGCTCGCCGCCCTCTTCTTCGTCCCCGCCATGAACCTCGCCGGTATTCCGCCGCTGTCCGGGTTCATCGGCAAGCTCGGACTGATGCGGGCCGGTGTCGAGGACGGCGGCGCCTGGGCCTGGCTCCTCGTCATCGGGTCGGCCGTGACCAGCCTGCTCACGCTGTACGTGGTGGCCAAGGTCTGGAACCTCGCGTTCTGGCGGGCGGCGCCCCCGGGGCAGGCGGCGTACGGCACCGTCCTGGAGTCCGGCTCCGACGAGGGCGACATCGACATCGGTCCGGGCCCCGACCACATCCCCGGCAGCGGCGACGAACCGGTCCCGCACCGCCACGAGCCCGCCGGGCGCGCGGTCGCCGCCACCCTGCACGGACACGCCGTCACCACCACCACACAGCTGCCGCGCCCGATGACGGCGGCCACCGCCGCGGCCGTAGCCCTCGGGCTGGCCTTCACCGTGTTCGCCGGGCCGCTGACCTCGTACGCCGACCGCTCGGCCGTCGAACTCCTCGGCCGTTCCCCCTACACGGAGGCGGTGTTCGGCCGGTGAAACGCGTCATCACGCTGTCCTTCCGGCACAAGGGAACGCCGCCCTACCGGGGTTGGTACGCGCGGCGACGCGTGCTGGACCTCCCGCTGATCGCCTGGCTCACCCTGATCTGGGTGCTGCTCTGGTCCGGGCCCAACTGGGCCAACGTGGTCACCGGCGCGGTCGTCGCGATCGCCGTGTGCCTGGCCTTCCCGCTGCCCCGGGTCGACCTCGGGCTCCGCCTGCACCCCTGGGGCATCCTGGTGCTCACCGGCTTCCTGCTCCACGACATGTACACCTCGGGCGTGCGGGTCACCCGGCAGATCTTCGTCGGCCACCCGCACCGGGCCGCGGTCATCGCCGTACCGCTGCGCTGCCGTTCCGACCTGATGCTCGCGGCCACCGCGGTCGCCGTGTCGAACGTGCCCGGCGGATCGATCGTCGAGGTGCGCCGCGCCACCGCCACCGTCTTCCTGCACGTCCTCGACGCGGACCGGCCCGCCGCGCTGGACGCGGCCCGGCGATCCGTGTGGCGCCTGGAGCGGCTGGTCGTACGGGCCTTCGGCACCCCCGACGAGATCGCCCGGGTGGCCGGACCACCGCCATCCGTCGCCCACCGGGGGAGGCGCGAAGCATGAGAAACCACCTCGTACGAACAGGGGGCGGCACATGAGGAGGTACGGCGAATGAGGAGGAGGCACGGCGCATGAGTGTTCCGGAGACCGTCGACCGGGTGCTGCTCACCGCCGCCGTGGTCGTGATCGTCATCGCCGGCGCGCTGCTGCTCGCCCGCATCCGGCGAGGCCCTTCCATGCTGGACCGGGCCATCTCGCTGGACGTGGCCGCCGCGCTCATCATCGCGGGCCTGGGTGCGAAATCGGCCTTCGCGCGCGACCCGTTCTACTTCCCGATCATGCTGGTGCTGGCCTTCCTGGGATTCACGGGATCGGTCGGCATCGCCCGTTTCATCGCCGCCCGCGACCGCCCGGTGCCCCGGAACGGAACGGGCCCGGCCGCGCACGGCGGCGGACGCGACGGGGGCGAGGGGGAGACGCGGTGAACGTCTGGGTCCAGGTCCTCGACACGGCCGGTGCGGCACTGGTGTTCACCGGCGCGGCGATCTGCCTGCTCGGCGTGATCGGCATGCTGCGGCTGCCCGATGTGCTCTCCCGCAGCCACGCCGCCACCAAACCGCAGACTCTCGGCATGATCCTGGTCCTCGTCGGGGTCGCCCTGCGACTGCGCAGCGGCGTGGATCTCGCCACCCTGGCGCTGATCGCGTTCTTCCAGCTGATGACCGGACCGGTCGCGGCGCACCTGGTGGCGCGGGCGGCCTACCGCACCGGCCAGATCGACCACAGCGAGCTGCTCTTCGACGAACTCGACGAGCAACTGACCGAGGGGAACTGATCATGCTGCGCGTCACCGACACCCGTACCGGCCGCCTCGTGGAGGTACCCGCCCCGCCGCGCCGGCTGCTGCGCAGCCGCGTCCACCTGCCCTCCCTCGACGCGGGGACGGACGACGGCACCGGGATCCGGCCGGTCCATCTGCGTGTGCTGCTGACCGGCGACGTGCTCGCGCGCGTGGCGGAGCTCCAGGGCCTGCAGGTCGTCACGGTCCTCACCACCACCGCGCCTCCGGCCGGGGACCGGTCGCGGGCGCTCGACCGGGTCCTGGACGTGCTGGGCATCCACCCGCCCGTCGTCGTGGGGGCACGCCATCCGGACGCCGCGCTCGGCGGCCCCGCCGACGTCCACGTGACCGCCCGGGGCGAGGGTCCGGCCGACGTCACGAGCGGGGTCCGGATCGAGGTGGGGCCGGTCACCACGGTCCCGTCGGGCGAGGGCACCCCGCCGGACGGCCCCCGTCCCCCGGACAGCCCGGCCCCGGCCGGAGCCGAGGCCACCCCGCCGACCACGCCCGGCACACCCGTCCCGGCCGTGCCCACCGTGCCGGACACGGGCACCGCGAGCGCATCGGACGCGGCCGATCCGCTCGCCCTGCGCCTGCTCCTGCTCGGGTGCCCCTACGCCTCGCCGGTGACGATCACCGGCGAGGCCCTGGCCGCCGCCCGGCACACCCTGCGCGAGTGGCGCCGACAGGTGGCCGGCTGGGCACGCGAGCCGTCCGCGCCGATCCCCGCCGAACTGCTGCGCCGCTCGCACGAGGCGCTCGTCGACGACCTCGGTGTCCACGCCGTCCTGGACCTGCTGGCCGACGCGGCGGCCCGGGGCGACGTGCGGTCCGGCGCCAAGTTCGAGACCTTCGCCCATCTCGACCGCGTCCTCGGCCTGGACCTCGCCCGCGACATCGGGCACTGACGAGCCGTCGGGGCATCCGTGCGTGGCGGGCGGCGGTCCGGCGACGGTCCTCAGGGCAGGAGGACGGCGAGCAGGCCGCGGACGCGCTGCTCGATCTCGTCCCGGATGGGACGGACCGCCTCGACACCCTGTCCGGCGGGATCGTCCAGTTCCCAGTCGAGGTACTTCCGGCCGGGGAAGACGGGACAGGTGTCGCCGCAGCCCATGGTGATCACGACGTCGGACGCCCGTACGGCTTTCGTGGTCAGCACCTTGGGGGTCTCGGCGGAGATGTCGATGCCGACCTCTGCCAGCGCTTCGACCACGGCAGGGTCGACGGTGTCGGCCGGAGCGGATCCGGCGGAGCGGACCTGAACGGCGTCGCCCGCCAGGTGGGTGAGGAGGGCGGCGGCCATCTGGGAGCGCCCGGCGTTGTGGACGCAGACGAACAGCACCGACGGCTTCGCGGACTCAGACACGGGCGGAACCTTCCGGGGACGCCGCCGGTTCGGCGGGACGGGGTCGGGGGAAGCAGCGGCGGGCGGCCAGGGAGACATGGACCAGGCCGATCAGGACGGGGACTTCGATGAGGGGGCCGACGACTCCGGCGAGGGCCTGGCCGGAGGCGGCGCCGAAGGTGGCGACGGCTACCGCGATGGCCAGCTCGAAGTTGTTGCCCGCCGCGGTGAACGCCAGCGTGGTGGCTTTCGGGTAGTCCAGTCCGGCCGCGCGGCCGACCGCCATGGACCCGGCCCACATCACGGCGAAGTACACCAGGAGCGGCAGGGCGATCCGGGCGACGTCGAGCGGCCGGGAGGTGACGGCTTCGCCCTGGAGGGCGAACAGGACGACGATGGTGAACAGCAGTCCGTACAGGGCGAACGGGCCGATGCGCGGCACGAGCTTCGTCTCGTACCAGGTACGGCCCCGGGCCCTCTCGCCCAGGCGACGGGTCAGGAACCCAGCGGCGAGCGGGACGCCGAGGAAGACGAGCACGGAGCCGGCGATCTCCTGGACGGAGACGTCGAGCGCGGTCCGCTCCAGGCCGAGCAGGCCGGGCAGGAAGGTCAGGTAGAACCAGCCGAGCAGGCCGAAGGCGACGACCTGGAACACCGAGTTGAGGGCGACCAGGACGGCGGCCGCCTCACGGTCGCCGCAGGCGAGGTCGTTCCAGATGATGACCATGGCGATGCAGCGCGCCAGGCCGACGATGATCAGCCCGGTGCGGTACTCGGCCAGGTCCGGCAGGAACGTCCAGGCCAGGGTGAACATCAGCGCCGGGCCGACGATCCAGTTCAGGACCAGCGACGGGACGAGCAGGCGCCGGTCGCGGGTGACGGTGTCGAGACGGTCGTAGCGGACCTTGGCGAGCACCGGATACATCATCACCAGCAGGCCGAGCGCGATGGGCAGGGAGACGCCCGCGACGGTGGCTCCGGCGAGCACGTCCCCCAGGCCGGGCACGAGGCGGCCCAGCCCCAGGCCGGCGGCCATCGCGGCGAGGATCCACACGGCGAGGAAGCGGTCGAGGAACGACAGCCGCCCGGCCACCGGCATGGCAGGGATCCCGTCCTCGCTCACGAGGCGGCCCCGGCAGGGGAGGGTTCGGCATGCCGCTGCCCGGTGGGTCGGGCGAGGATCCGGGCGAGGTGGTCGGTCATCTCGGGCAGCAACCGGTAGTACACCCAGGTGCCGCGGCGTTCGGAGTCGATGAGCCCGGCCTGCTTCAGCAGCTTCAGGTGGTGGGAGATCGTCGGCTGCGACTGGTCGAAGGCCGGGGTGAGGTCGCAGACGCAGACCTCTCCTCCCTCGCGGGAGGCGATCAGGGACAGCAGCCGCAGCCGCACCGGGTCGCCGAGCGCCTTGAACACCTTCGCCAGCGTCTCGGCCCGGTCCTCGTCCAACGGGGTGGTCAGCAGTGTGGGGCAGCACTCTCCGGCGCCGTCCCCGCCGAGCACCACCAGCTCTTGTTTCGACATGCTTCTATGTTGACGTTCTTCGATCCAAGGCGCAAGGTTGCATCGACCGACATCGATACAACGTGATCGGGGAGACTGTCATGTCCCGTGTCCAGCTCGCGCTCAACGTCGCCGACCTCGAAGGATCGGTGGCCTTCTACGCCAAGCTGTTCGGCGTGGAGCCGGCCAAGCGCCGCCCCGGCTACGCCAACTTCGCCATCACCGACCCGCCGCTCAAGCTCGTCCTCATCGAGGGCGAGCCCGGTCGCGCCACCCGCCTGGACCACCTCGGCGTCGAGGTCGCCAGGACCGACGAGGTCGCCGCGGCGGCCACCCGTCTCGAGGACGCGGGACTCGCGACGTTCGAGGAGAACGACACGTCCTGCTGCTACGCGCTCCAGGACAAGGTGTGGGTGCACGGCCCCGGCAAGGAGCCGTGGGAGGTCTACGTCGTCAAGGCCGACGCCGACGGGCTGGGCAAGGGCACCGTCCTCGACGACGCCTGCTGCTCCGGCCGGACCGGTGTCGCCGACCCCGCGGCCGAGGCGGTCGCGCCGTCGATGGAGCGATGCGCCTGCGAGGGCTGAAACCGGCCGTCCTGCGCACGGGGCGCGGCGGGTGTCCGTCCCCTCGGACGTCGGCGACGGCCGAGGGGAGCACGCCCACCAGTGCCGGCGCCGGCAGGGGCGGGGCCGTGCGGTGGCGTCCGGGGGCGGAGCGCGACCGCGGTCAGGGTGAGAGGGGCGGGGACCGCCCGTCCGCCGACCGGTGGACCGGTCGCGGTGAGCATCGGGGACGGCGGGAGGGGATGCGGAGGTCGATCACCGTCGGGGCGCCGTGGTCACCAGCTCAGCTGTTCACCGCGCAGAGCGTGCTCGTACATGCGTCGGGTCTTGTCGTTCGGGGGCACCTGGAGCTCGTCGCGCAGCCGTTTGACGCAGAGCCGGTACCACCGCTGGACCTGCGTCAGCTGGCCCAGTTCGGCATGCACGGAGATGAGCATGCGATACGAATCCTCGTGCAGGGAGTCGACGGCCAGCATGCGGCGGCACACATCGATGACACCGAGGTGATCGCCCTGTTTGAGGTGCCTCTCGGAAAGGAAGTTCAACGCGACGAGTTGACGGCTCCTCAGCCACTCGCGCTGGGTGGCCGCCCAGTCGTCCGTGAGACCCGGCAGGAATTCCCCTTCGTAGATTTCGCTCGCTTTGCTGTAGAGCTCGTCCGCGCGGTGGAGTTCATGGTTCTTCTGGGCGTTGTACGCCCGGTCGACCAGTGATTCGAACTCGTTGAAGTCGGTCCAGACGTTGCGCGTCTCCAGCTTGTAGCCGGATTCGTACGTGTGAACCCGTAATGAGGAGTTCAGATGCTCCGAACCGTGCAGGCGCTGTGCCTGCTGCAATATTTTCCTGAGTGCGTGCACCGCGACTTTGAGCGAGCTGGAGTTGGCCGCCGTCGATGCGTCCGGCCAGAGTGCGTCGTAGAGGCTGTCGCGTGACACCACCTGATCCCGGTGCAGCAACAGGAACTGAAGTAATTTCCGCGCCTTTCCGGCCTGCCACCTTTCAACGGGGTCTCCGTTGAACGTAACCTTGAAGGCGCCCAAAGCGCGTACCGAAATAGTACAGTCGCCACTCATGAAACTACCCGTGAACCTTTCTCGGTAACGTCTCGACATGCTCGGTGACACCGATCGCGGCTCGTGGCTCGTGGCCCGTGTGCCGCTCAGGCTCTCGAATTCCCCACAGCAGAAGGCCCCTGGCAGGAACGATTTCGCCGAGGACGCGTCCGACCGAGGGGCTCCGCAGGACCTGGGGTGTCACCTACGCTGCTGCGCTGGACATCGACCGCTTCATCACCAGGCATCCGGCCCGGCGGTCGGGAGGGCGCCGTACTCGGCCCGATGGCGTCCGGATCCGCGCGCCCGGGGCTGCCGGGGGCAGTCCCTTCCGGCGTGGCGCTGGTTCCTCGACGGAATCCGGGGACCGCCGACCGGCCCACGACAACGCACTGTCCACCCCAACCTCCCCGTTGGCATCACCGTGCTCGTCCGCATCGCCTGTGTCAATCCCCCCGAGCTGTGGGGATCTTCTCTCCATCCGCCTCGTCGGGGAGTCGTCCGAGCGGTGGAGCGCGTCTTCTCCCGGCGCAAACACTCCCATTCCGCATGCTCGGCCTTCCGGAATCTTCGGAGATCTCCGCCGCAGCACCGGAAGAAAACGGTCACGGGTCGCTCGGGCATGGACGCGTGCGGCCGCGAACCCCATGAATCCCGATCTCCCGGAGAAATGTTCGGTCCATGCCGTGGCGGGGGTACGGTCCCGTTCCGTCCGTTCGGTGCGCCATGGTCGATCGGTATCCCGCCCTCCGGTTCCGGGGCCGTGAAAACAACCGGAGGTGCTTACTCCGGTCACCGGCGGGCCGTACGCGAATCACAGCGGATTCACAGGCGGGTGACACCTCCCGCCCTTCCCTTCGGAATATGCCGCGACATCCGAACCCACTGAACTCGGGGAACGGTGAAAACCGTTTCCCCGAGCTCAGTGTTGATCGATCATGGGGCGGGCTTTTCCTTTGCGAGGTGCATCGATGCCCGGCCCCCGCCCCGAAGGGCAAAGGAATTCGCTTTACCGTTCCTTGGTGCCCCGTTGACCGCTCAGCCGTCGGTCGTCATGGACCGCCGACGGCTCGCGAGAGCCCGGATGGAGATGCCCGGCGGCCGTGCCGGAGCCGCACCGGCGAGCCGCCGGGCCAGATCCGCCACCACGGGTGCCTCGAACACCGTCCGGACCGTGAGCTCCAGGCCCAGCGACGAGCGGGCGCGGTTCACCAGCTTCGCCGCCGCCATCGAACTCCCGCCGAGGGAGAAGAAGTTGTCCTCCCTGCCGACCGAGGTGACGTCCAGGACGTGCTCGATCAGCAGGCACGCCTTCTGCTCCCATTCGTCGCGCGGCGGCGCGCCGCCCGGGGCGACGGCCGCGCGGACCTCGGGCAGGGCCCGGTGGTCCAGCTTGCCGTTTCCGGTCAGAGGCAACGCGTCGAGCGCGACGAAGGCCGACGGGACCATGTACTCCGGGAGCGCCGCGGCGGCGTGCCCACGCAGCACCGACGTGTCCGGGCAGCGCTCCCCGGACGACGGCACCACATAGGCCACCAGCTGCTTCTCCCCGGAGGACGACGCCTTCGCCACCACGGCGACCTGCGCCACCCCGGGACAGCCGGAGAGCACGCTCACGATCTCGTCCGGCTCGATGCGCACACCCCGGATCTTCACCTGGCCGTCGGCGCGCCCGAGGTAGTCGAGCTGCCCGTCGGGCCGCCAACGGGCGAGGTCGCCCGAGCGGTACATGCGCGTGCCGGGCGGTCCGAACGGGTCCGCGACGAAGCGCTCGCTCGTCAGCCCGGCGCGCCCGAGGTAGCCGCGCGCCACACCGTCGCCCGCCAGATACAGCTCGCCGACCACGCCGACCGGCACCGGATTGAGCGATGCGTCCAGCACATACGTCCGGCTGTTCCACACCGGTGCCCCGATCGGGGCCGTCGTGGGCCAGTCGTCCACGTCCTCCGGCAGGGTGTACGCGGTCACCACATGGGTCTCCGAGGGCCCGTAGTGGTTGTGGAGCCGGACCCAGGGGCGGCGCCGATGGAACGCGGCGACGTTCTCGGACAGTCGCAGCGCCTCTCCCGCCTGCAGCACGTGGCGCAGCGGAACGAGCTCCAGATCCCGCTCGTCGGCCGCCTCGTACACACCGCTCATGACCAGATCGGGTGCGAACAACTCGGTCACCCGCTCCCGCTCCAGCCAGGCGGCCAGCTCCGCCGGGTCGAGCCGGGTCTCCTCCGTGGGGACCAGCAGGGTCTTGCCGTTGAGCAGCGTCGCCAGGAACTCGTGGATGGAGGCGTCGAAGGTGATCGAGCTGAACTGGGCCACCCGGGCCCCGGGTTCGACGGGGATGGCGTGCCGGTTCCAGGCGATCAGGTTGTCCAGCACCTGGTACGTGACCACGACGCCCTTGGGCCGGCCCGTCGAACCGGAGGTGTAGATCACGTACGACGGCGACTGCGGGTCGGCCGCCGGGGCTTCGGCATCCGTCGGGTTCTCCGGCGAGTGGCGGCGCAACGCCTCGGCGGTTTTGGGCGCATCGAGTCGGAGCGCCGGGGCGGCGGGCGGCAACCCGCTCGCGGCGCCGCTCGTCAGGACGAGCGCGGGTCGGCAGTCCTCGGTGATGTACGCGATCCGGTCCGGCGGGAACGACGGGTCCACCGGCACGTACACGGCGCCCGCCTTGAAGATCGCCAGAAAGGCGACCAGGAGCTCCGCGGAACGCGGCAGCAGCACGCACACGTGGTCCTCGGGGCCGATTCCCCGCTCCACCAGCAGCCGGGCCAGACGGTTGGCCCGGGCGTTCAGTTCACCGTACGAGAGCGTGGTCCCGGGATCCGTCACCGCGACCGCGTCCGGAGTGCGGGCGGCCTGCTCCTCCACCTGACGGCTCAGGGAGCCGGACGGCAGCGCCGCGGCCGTGTCGTTCCAGCCGAGCAGCACCTGATGCCGCTCGGCGTCGTCGAGCAGATCGATCGAGGCGACCGGCCGGTCGGGGTCCTCGGCCACGGCCTCCAGCAGCAGGACGAGCCGTTCCAGGATCCGCTCCACCGTGGCACGGTCGAACAGATCGGTGGCGTACTCGACCGTTCCGGTCATCCCCGCGCACTCCCGCTCCTCGGAGCGGTGCGCCGAGATGTTGAACAGGAGGTCGAACTTCGCGGTACCGGTGCCGAGTTCCTCGGACGTCCGGGCCAGCGCGGGCAGCGAGAGACCGGTCTCGCCCGCGTCCTGGAACACCAGCATGGTCTGGAACAGCGGATGCCTCGCCTGCACACGCAGCGGATTGACCGCCTCCACGACATGTTCGAACGGCACGTCCTGGTGGTCCAGGGCGGCGAGCGTGGCCGTCCTCGCCCGTCCGAGCAGTTCGCGGAAGCCGGCCCGCCCGGAGACGTCGGTGCGCAGGACCACGGTGTTCACGAAGAACCCGACCAGGTCGTCGAGCAGTTCGTCGGGCCGCCCCGCGACCGCCGACCCCAGGGGGATGTCGTCACCGGCGCCGAGCCGGTGGAACAGCGCCGAGAGTGCCGCCTGCACGACCATGAACAGCGTGCCGCCGTTCTCGCGGGCGAGCCCGGCCAGGCGGGCGTGCAGGCCGGCGTCGATCCGCCACGCGATCCGTTCCCCACGACGGCTCGCGACCGCCGGGCGCGGACGGTCGAAGGGGAGCTTCAGCTCCTCGGGCAGATCCCGCAACGCCTCGCGCCAGTACTTCAGCTGGGCCGCGAACCGGCTCGCCGGATCGGCCGCCCCGCCCAGCAGCTCACGCTGCCACAGGGTGTAGTCGGCGTACTGGACCGGCAGTTCGGCCCAGTCCGGAGCCGTTTTGGCGCACCGCGACGCGTAGGCGTGCTCCAGATCGCGGCCGAACGGACCGTCGGACCACCCGTCGGACGCGATGTGGTGGAACACCAGGAGCAGTACGGACTCATCGGCGTCCACCTCGAACAGCACGGCCCGCAAAGGCACTTCACGTGCGAGGTCGAACGGTGCGGCCGCCGCCCGCCGCAGTTCGGCCTCCAGCCGCTCGGGGACGGACCGGACCACCCGCAGCGGGGGACGGGCGGACGCGGGGTCCAGCACCAGCTGGCGGGGCTCCCCGTCGGTCTCGGGATACACGGTGCGCAGCGCCTCGTGCCGTTCCACCACGTCGCCCAGCGCCGCCTCCAGCGCCGCGCGGTCCGTGCCCCGCCTCAGGCGGTGCGCGGACGGCAGGTGGTAGACCGCCGACGGCCCCTCCAGGCTGTTGATGAACCACAGCCTCCGCTGCGCGAACGACAGCGGCAGGGACCGCGGGCGGTCCGCGCGCGACAGCGCCGGACGGGCCTCGTCCGCGCCGTCGGGACGGGCGCCGAGCCCGGCGACGGTCGGCGCCTCGAACAGCGTCCTGATCGGCAGCTCCGCACCGAGCACGGCCCGCACCCGGCTCGCCAGCCGGGACGCCGACAGCGAATGCCCGCCGAGTGCGAAGAAGTCGTCGTCGACCCCCACCCGCGGCAGGCCCAGGACCTCCGCGAACAGCCCGCAGAGGATCTCCTCCCGATGGGTGGCGGGCGACCGGCCCGCTCCGGCGCCCCCGGCGAAATCGGGGTCGGGCAGGGCCTTGCGGTCCACCTTCCCGTTGGCGGTGAGCGGCAGCGCGTCCACGACCACCACCAGCGCCGGCACCATGTACTCGGGCAGCCGCTCCGCCGCGAAGTCCCGGACGGCGGCGGGAAGCCGGCCGGTGTCCGTCGCCGCGGAGGTGACGTAGGCGACCAGGCGCTGGTCCCCGGCCGCGTCCGCGCGGGCGACCACGACGGCCTGGTCCACGTCCGGATGGCGTGCCAGCCCCGCCTCGACGTCGCTCGGCTCGATCCGGTGACCCCGGACCTTGACCTGGCCGTCCGCGCGGCCGACGAAGACCAGTTCGCCGTCCTGCGTCCGGCGGACCCGGTCCCCCGTGCGGTACATGCGGGACCCCGGCGGCCCGAACGGATCGGCGGTGAAACGCTCCGCGGTGAGGCCGGACCGCCCGTGGTACCCGCGGGCCACCCCGGCCCCGGCGAGGTACAGGTCCGCCGTCACCCCGGGCGGCACCGGCCGCAGCCGGTCGTCCAGGACATGGGCGCGGGTGTTCGCGATCGGACGGCCGATCGGCGGCGGCCCGTCCGGGGCGCCCGCGTCGATCCGCGCGGCCGTGGACCAGATCGTGGTCTCGGTCGGGCCGTAGAGATTGGTCGTCCCGCCGATCCGCCGCAGGTCGTCGGCGAGACGCGCGGGCAGGGCCTCGCCGCCGACGAGGACGCGCAGCGCCACAGGCACCTCGTCGCGCTCCGACAGCTCGGCCGACAGCACCCGCCACAGGGAGGGCGTGGCCTGCATGATCGTCACCTTGTGGTGGTGGAGCAGCGCGATCAGCTCCGCCGGATCCAGCACCGCCGCCCGGTCCGCCAGGACCACCCGGGCACCGCTGACCAGCGGCAGATACAGCTCCAGTGCGGCGATGTCGAAGGCGATCGTGGTGACGGCGAGCCAGCTGTCGCTCCCGTCGAGCGGGAACCGGGCGCCCATGTCCGCGAGGAAGTTCGACAGGTTGGCATGGGTGACCACCACCCCCTTCGGGCGGCCGGTCGAGCCCGAGGTGTAGATCACGTACGCGGCCGAGGCGGGGTGCGGCTGCATGCCGCGTTCGGCGTCGGTGAGTGTGCCGCCGTCGAGCCCGGCGAGCGCGCGGACGCTGTCCGGGTCGTCGAGCAGCAGCCGGGCAGTGCCGGACGCCGGGAGCCGGTCCCGCGTCGCCGTCTGCGCCACCACCAGCGCCGGGGCCGCGTCGGCGAGCACGTCGGCGACGCGCTCGGCCGGATAGGCCGGATCCACCGGCACATAGGCCGCACCGCACTTGAGCACCGCCAGCAGACAGGCCGGCAGGTCCACCGAGCGCCCCAGGACCAGGGCGACACGGTCTCCCGGCCGCACGCCTCGCGTCAGCAGGAGGCGCGCCAGACGGTTGGCCCGGCCGTCGAGATCCCCGTAACGGATCTCCGCCCGGCCGGCGACCACCGCGACCCGGTCCGGGGTCAGGGCGGCCTGCCGCTCGAACAGCTCCGGCAGGGTGGCGCCCGGTTCCGGCAGGACAGGGCCCTGCCACGCCTCCGGGATCTCGCCGGGCCGGTGCCGCTCGGCGGCCCTGGGCCCGGGCGCATCGGTCGGGGACGTGTGGGGTCGGGGGGAGGAAGGCGTACTCACAGACGTACTCCTGGGCTGAGACGGTTCGGACAGCCGGGCTGCTCCGTTCCGGACACGGTCAACTGCGTCGTGGTGCGACGGCCGGTGCGCGGTCCCGCCGCCGGGCCCGCCGGCCCCGGGCCCGTCCTCGAACCGCCGACGTCCGGCAGGGGGCCGGGCCGTGCGTGCCGGGCCCGTCCTCGAACCGCCGTCGCACGGCAGCCGGCAGTTCGAGGACGGGCCCTCGCCGACGCGTACGGACCCGGCCGCCCCGGTCCCCGCCGTCCGACGGCGGGGAGGCGCGCGCCGGACGGGCCCGCCCGCCCCGCGGCTCCCGGCGGGAGCGGCCGTACCCGTCCGGGGACGCGCACGGCCGCTCCCGCGGGGTCACGAACCGTGGGACGTGAGCGCGCGCAGACTCCTCGGCCGCATGTCGGTCCAGTTGGCCTCCACGTACTCCACGGCGCCCTCGCGGTCACCGGGGCCGAAGACGACGCTCCAGCCGGCGGGCACGTCCGCGTGGGACGGCCACAGGGAGTGCTGGTCCTCATCGTTGACCAGCACGTAGAACGCGCCCTCGCCGTCGAAGGGATTGGTGCTCATGGGTCCGCTCCTGTCCCGACCGGTCACCGGGCCGCACCGACCGCGACCGGGGCCATCAGGCTCAGCAGTTCGTCCAACGCCTGGTAGAAGCCCTCGATCTCCGCGACCTCGTTGTACAGATACGCCGAGACCCGGAGGGTCTCCCCACCGGCCAGCTCGGTGACCAGGGGCTGCGCGCACATATGACCGCTGCGCACCATGAAGCCGTAGGAGTCGCTCAGCAGACGGGCGATCTCGCCGGTGGGCACCCCCTCCTCCAGGCGCAGGGTCGCGAGCGCGATCCGGTCGTGCTGGTCCGGGGGCCCGATCAGGCGCACCCCGGGACGGGCGAGCGCCCCGCCCACCAGCGCGGCGCACAGCTCCCGGGCGTGCTGGTGGTGCTCCGGGCCGTCCACGGCCTCCAGGTAGCGGATCGCCGCGGCGCATCCGATGACGGACGCGATGTCGGGCGTCCCCGTCTCGAACTTGAACGGGATGCGCCGGTCGACGCTGCCGTCGAGGTCCACCCAGTCGACCATGCCCCCGCCGACCGACAGGGGGCGCAGCTTCGTGAGGAGCTCGCTGCGGCCGAAGAGGCAGCCGACCCCGGTGGGGCCGAGCATCTTGTGCATCGAGAACGCCATGAAGTCCACGCCCAGCTCGTGCACGTTGACCCGCTGGTGGGGCAGGGACTGCGCGGCGTCGAGCACGATCACCGCGTCGCAGACGGAGCGGACCTCGGCGATCAGCTCCTCCACCGGGTGGACGACCCCCGTGACGTTCGAGCAGTGCGTGAGCGCCACCACCTGCGGTCGGCCGCGCAGGAGCGACCGGAAGTGGTCGCGGTCGAGGCGGCCGTGGGCGTCCACCCGCGTCAGGTCGAGGCGCCCGACGCGCCGCCACGGCAGCATCTGCGAGTGGTGCGCGTCCAGACAGCCCACGACGTACGGGTCCGGGCCCAGGCCCAGACCGCTCGCGACCAGGTTCAGGGCCTCGCTGGTGTTGCGGACCAGCACCACTTCGTTCGCCGCGGCGCCGATGTACCGGGCGAGCACCGTGCGGGACGCCTCGTACGCGTCGGACGCCTCCTCCGACAGCCGGTGCTTCCCGCGGTGGATGTTCGCGCCGTTCGTCTCGTAGTACTCGCTGACGGCATCGACGACCTGGCGCGGCTTCAGCGTCGTGGCGCCGTTGTCCAGGTACGAGATCGCCTGTCCGTCGATCTCCCGCCGCAGCGCCGGGAAGTCGTCCCGGCGGCTCTTCCGCATGGTCATCACGCACCTTCCGCCGAGATGTGGGAGACGCACGGCTGGAACTTCCCGCTGCGCTCGCAGGCGATGTAGTCCACGGCCTCCAGATGGACGTCGTTCGGGGCCAGGGCCTCGGCCAGCCGGAGCGCGAGCGCCGCGGCGTCCTCGTCCCGTGCCCCGTCGTTCGGGACGTACCGCAGGACGCAGTCACCGCTGCGGTCCTGTTCCAGCTTGTAGAGATCGAGCCAGGGCGCGGCGCCGACCACGGCGTCCACGGCGCCCGGGGTGACGACGCGGCCGTCCCGCAGCCGGACCATGTGCGTGGCCCGTCCCTCGATCCGCACCACCGGCAGATCACTGCCGCAGTCGCAGGCGCTGCCCAGCGGGGTGAAGTGGTCGCCGGTGGCGTAGCGGATGCGCGGGATCAGGCCGTCGTCCAGCGTGGTGACGTACAACTCGCCCGTCCCGCCTTCCTCGACGGGCTTGCCGTCCCGGACGAACTCCATGTAGAAATCACGGTCGTTGACGTGCCGGTTCCCGTGGTGGCACTCGAATCCCAGGTACCCCAGCTCGGACATGCCGATCATGTCGCCGATCGGCAGTTCCGCACCCATGAAGTCCTCGATCTGGCGCCGGGCGACCCGGGTCATGAGGGTGTAGCCGCACACCATGTGCAACGTGCGGGGCGAGGTGATCCGCCGACCCAGCCGCCGCGCCCACCGGGTCAGGAAGGCGAAGTGCGTCGGATCCACCACCAGCATGTCGGGCTGGTAGATCTCGATCTCGTCGAGCGCCTTGACGATCTGCCACTCCGGGGTCGCCAGCAGGTCGTGGGCGACGGTCAGCACCAGTGTGCCGTCCGGGAGCGTACGTTCCTCCAGGGTCGAGAACCCCGTCGCGCACTCCACGTCCGAGCAGTTGGGCGGCGCGAACCGGCAGATCCTCGGCCGGCTGCCGGGACGCCACAGCGTGTCGAAGCGACGGTTGACCTTGATCGCCGTGGCCTGACGGCGTGCCAGGTCGAAGGAGAGGATGGCACTGTTCAGACGGTCCCCGGACGTTCCGGAGCTCTGGAACCGCATGACGTTGGGCGAGTTGAGGGTGTACCCCTTCGCCAGTACGCCCGCCGGGAAGTTGCGCCGGTAGTGCGGCTTCGAGGTCGGCGGTATCCGCCGGAAGTCCTCCGCGTCCCGGATGTCCTCCGGCCGCAGGCCGTTGGCGTCCATGTGCTCGCGGAAGAAGACGGTGCTGTCGTACGCGTAGGCGATCTCCTCGCGCACGGCCTCGAACACGGTCGCGTCGCTCATGCCATGGCCACCAGCACTGAACGGGCCCCGGTGTAGGGCCTTCTGCCGTGTGCGAACTGCTCGTTGTCGACGACCACGACATCGCCCTCCTGCCACGGGAACGCGATCTCCTCCGCCGCGTAGGCGTCCCGGACCGCGGCCAGGTCGGCCGGGTCCAGCGGACTGCCGTCCCCGTACATGGCGTTGCGCGGCAACTCGTCCTCGGAGAAGCTCTCGCGCAGCTCGCGCTCCACGCTCCCGGGCAGCGAGCTGACGTGGAACAGGTGCGCCTGGTTGAACCAGACCCGCCTGCCCGTCTGCCGCGACTCCAGGGTCGCCTGCACCACGTGCCGGGTACGGAGCCGCTCGCCGCCCAGCCACTCCGCCTGGATGCCGTGCCGCTGGCAGTACGCGGTGACCTCGTCCCGGTCCTCGGTCTGGAACGCCTCCCGCCAGCTCAGGTCCAGGCCGTGCCCGAAGTTGCGCACGTACATCACGCCGTGGCGCTCGAAGCGCTCGCGCGTCGCGGCCGGCACCCGGTCGTGGACGCGGGCGCTGTCGGCCAGCGGCGTCTCGCCGCCCGTCGCCGCCGGGACCATGCAGGCGAGGAACAGCGTCCCCGGCCACGAGTCGGTGTACGACATCTCGTTGTGCAGGGGGATGGTCTGGTCCGGCGGGTACTCCGTCGAGGTGAAGACCCGGTCGTTGACCCGCGTGCGCGGGGTGGAGCGGTTGTCGTAGTCGCGCAGCTCACCGGCGAGGGCCGTGGCGAGCTCGCCCAGCCCCTCGGCGTCGAGCGGGCTGAAGCCGCGCAGCAGCACGGCACCGTGCTCGTCACGCAGCCGCGCCAGCGTGCTCCCCGAACCGGCCAGCCACTCCCGCGCGTCGAGCCGGGAGACGGCCGGGGTGCACGACACCGCGCGGGTGCCGTCGAACAGCGGGGCCACCCGGACCAGCGCCTCGCTGCTGACCGAGATGGACTTGCGGGCGCTGCCGAAGCGCCCCTTCGGACTCGCCGCGGTCCCCCGGGACATCATTCGCCTCCCGCCTTCTTGTCGAGGAGCTGGTCGACGAACTCGGAGAGCTCCGACACGACGGGCCGCTCGAAGAGGTTGCGCAGCTTGATGTTCACCTTGAACTCGTCGCGCAGCCTGGCGATCAGCTGGGTCGCCAGCAGCGAATGGCCGCCGATCTCGAAGAAGTCGTCGTCGGCACCCGCGGACTTCAGCAGCAGGAGCTGCGCCATGATGTCGGCGACCTTCTTCTCGGTCGGGGTCCGGGGCTCGACGTACGAGGTGGGGACCTCGCTGTAGGAGCCGGGCGCGGGAAGCATCGAGGCGTCGATCTTCCCGGTGCCGGTCAGCGGGAAGGCGTCCAGCGCCACGAAGTGCGCGGGCATCATGAACTCCGGGAGATGCTCCGCCAGGAACTCGCGCAGCCACTCCGCGGACCCGCGGCTTCCCTCGGCATCGGTCACGTAGCCCACGATGTGCCGGGCGGTGCTCTCGCCCGCCACGACGGCCACACTGCCCGTCACTCTCGGGTGCCGGCGCATGACCGCCTCGATCTCACCCAGCTCCACCCGGAACCCGCGCACCTTGATCTGCCGGTCGACGCGGCCCAGGAACTCGATGCTGCCGTCGGGGAGCAGCCGCGCCCGGTCGCCGGATCGGTACATCCGTGCCCCGGGGACCGGGCTGAACGGGTCGTCGGTGAACCGCTCCCGCTGGTCCGCCGTCCCGGCCAGATAGCCCTGGGACACCGAGGACCCGCCGATCCACAGCTCACCGGGGACGCCGGCGGGCACCGGCCGGTGCTCCGGGTCCAGGACGTAGGCGCGTGCGTGCCGCATCGGCCTGCCGAGCGGAAGGGTGGAGGCCAGGCCGGCCAGGTCGTCGGAGGTGATCCGCCCGCAGAGCACGCCGACGGTCGTCTCGGACGGACCGTAGTGGTTGTAGAGCCGGCAGTCGCCGAGGAAGCCGCGGAACAGGTTGTACGTGCCCCAGCCGACCGGTTCGCCGCCCACCACCAGCGCCTGACGTGGCATCAGTTCGTCCGGGGCGTCGGCCACGGCGAAGACGGCCTCCAGGTGCGAGGGCGTGATCTTCAGGAGGTCGTAGCTCTCCTCGGCCAGCAGCTCCGCGAGCGCCTGCGCGTCCGAGGAGACCTCCGCGGCGACGACCCGGAGCCGGCCGCCCGTCATGAGCGGAGGGAAGAGGGCGGTGTTGCCCAGGTCGGTGCCCAGGGTGCTCAGCGCGACCGAGTCGATCGGGCCGTCGAGGTCCAGCCGGCCGAGCACGCCGTCCAGGTAGGCGGCGAGCTGTCCGTGGCCGACCAGCACCCCCTTCGGTGTCCCGGTGGAGCCCGAGGTGAACAGCACATAGGCGAGGTCGTCGTCGGCCGTCACCACGTCGGGGCACGTGTCGTCGCGGTCGGCGCAGACCGTCAGTTCGGCGTCGACGAGGACGACGTCGCGGTCCCGCGGCAGGTCAGGGGCCGTCTCCCCGGTCGCCACCACATGGGTGAAGCCGACGGCGTCGACGATGGCGGCACGACGCCCCGGGGGCAGATTCGGGTCGACCGGGACGTAACCGGCGCCCGCCTTGGCGATCGCGAGCATCGAGACGAGGGCGACGTCGGAGCGTTCCAGACAGAGACCCACCAGGGCCCCGGCGGTCACGCCGCGTGCGATCAGCTCGTTGGCCAGGCGGTTGGCGGCCTCGTCGAGTTCGCGGTAGCTCCAGTCACGCGTGTCGGACCGCAACGCCACGGCGTCGGGCGTGCGCCGGACGGTCCGCTCGACGCGCCGGTGCCAGTGCTCGGCGGGCCGCAGCGGCGGCTCGGCGCCGTTCGTGGCCGCGACGGCCGCCCGCGCGCCCTCCTCGTCGAGCATGGGCAGCGCACGCACGAGGGCCGCGGGGTCCTCGCCCAGCGCCGACAGGGCGGCCCGCAGGCAGGCGAGGAGCGCCTCGGCGCCTCCCTCGGCCATGCCCAGTCGCTGGTGACGCAGCCGGATGCGGATCTCCTCGCCCGAGGACTCCACCCACAGACCGATCTTCCTGCCGTCGTCGTCCGGTTCGATCCACAGACCGGAGAAGGCCGGGGCGTCCTGCGCCGCGAGACCGGCGGCGTCACTGAACCGGAAGCCCGGGATGCCGGCGGTGTGCTGCCTGGCCGGCTCCATGGAGCTCTCGTCCGCGTGCTCGTAGGAGTCGGTCTCCACGCCCACCGTGCGCAGCAGATCGCTCAGCGTGGTCTCGTCGGCCATCGAGGCGAAGACCGGCATGGGGCTCTCGAAACGCCCGATGGACGAGGCCATTTCGCCGAACGGCCGCCGCGTGATCAAGGTGTCGACCGCCAGGCCCTCCGGCCGTCCGGTGGCGTGCCAGAGGGCGGTGATCCAGCCGGTCAGCAGGACCGTGCGCAGCCCGCCGTCGGACGTGTCGCCGAGGCTCCGCAGCTTCTGTGCCAGGGGCGCCGGGACCGTCCACCGCACCTCTTCGTGCCCCGCCTCGTCGGAGCGGAGTTCGAGCGGCAGGCGCAGGGGAGGCAGGGCCGCCAGCCGGGCCTCGCGGTCGGCCGCGATCTCCTTCTGCCGCTTGCTCGGCGGCCCCTCCTCGAACTGCCACTGGGCGTAGTCGGCGTACTGGACGACGTCCTCTCGGTGCCACGGGGTGCCGTTCAGCCGCGAGGCGTACGCCTGCCGCAGGTCCCGGAAGAAGATCTCGACCGACGCCGTGTCGACGCTCAGCCGCGGAGCGGACAGGACGAGCGACCGGCTCCGGTCGGTGTGGGTGAACAGGATCAGACGTACCGCGCACGCCTGGTCCTCGTCGGCGTTTGCGCGCAGTTCCTCGCGGACGAGCGCGCTCAGCGCGTCCTCGTCACCGGAGCGTTCCGACACGAGGATCCGCGGTTCGTCCTCGATGACCATCAGCACGCCGCTGTTCTCGCCGAGGACCTGGCGGTAGGCGGTGCGCAGGCTCTCGTGCACCGACGCCACGTCGTGCGCCGCCCGCTCCAGCACCTCGCGGTCGCACGGGGCCGCGAGGCGCACTCCGGCCACCGTTCTGCTCGACGACGCGCCGGACACGAGACCGAGGACGTGCTCCTGCTGCTTGGAGAGCCGGAATCCGTCCCACGTCTGGGAAGTCAGTTCTGTTCCGTGTCGATGCACAGTTCGCCTCCCGTGAACTTGTTCCAAGTGCTGATCGCGTCCGGACCCAGGTATTCGGCGGCCATCTTCCAGAACCCTCCGTATTCCGTCGGAAGGTCCACCAGGGAGTGACCGACCTGCGGGGGCATGTGGGCCAGGACATCGCCCAGCTTCATGCGCAGGAGGTCCAGGAACTCGTCCCGGTCCATCGGAATGTCCTCGCCGGTCCGGCGGTCCTTGATATCCGGTTTCCCGGTCGGACGCATCACGTTGCGGAAGCTCTTCCCCAGGGATGCGTAACTCATGACGGAGAAATTGAAGATGACCTGCTCGACCTGCGGTCCGACGACCTCCCGGACCTCGACGCGCTTCCAGTCCGGAATGGACTCGACATCGTCGTTGTGCAGCCCTTCCGTTCCATAGACACCGTGAAAGAGACCGGCGAGGCAGATGTGCTCCTTCGCCTTCATGTCCTGGAGGATGGTACATGCGCGAAGCATGTGGTCCATCAACGTCACGTCCTGATGCGCGACCTTGTGCATCCCTAACCGCACGAGATCGCTCCGGTATTCCTGAGCGTCAAGCACCTAACACTCCTTGCTGGCTGTTTGCTTGCTTTTCTCGATTCCGACATCAGAGATGTCTCGAATTCGCCGAAGGGGCGAGATCATCGTCATGAGTGCCGGAATCAGGTATCCGCCGCCGAGCACGGCGATCGTGGACCGGGTTCCGAACGCCTCGCCCAGGAATCCGCCGACGAGTGCTCCGACGGGGAGCGTTCCCCATACGAGGAATCGAATGGCGGCCGTTGTTCTCCCCATCAGGTGATCGGGGGTGATCATCTGCCGGATGCTGATGACATTGACATTGAAGAGCGGCTGACTGGCATTGATGAGCATGAAGCCGGACGCGACGACGACGATCGCCAGGAGCGACGAACCGTCGGCGGCGACCAGGAGAATTCCGCCGGCGCCGGCCGAGCACATGGAGAGCACGATGCCCCGGCCCAGTCCGCACCACCTGTTGACGGTGCCCATCACCAGGACTCCGAGCACGGCGCCCACGCTGCCCGCGAGCACGACGATCGCGATGTTCGCGGCGCTGAGCCGCAGCTCACGCGCGAGGTAGACGAAGAAGACCGCGAGCAGGGCCTGGTACAGCAGGTTCCATGTCGCGCCGATGACGGCGTTCCAGCGAAGAAAGCTGGTCTCGCGGACGAAGCGCAGGCCGGCCTTGAAATCCGACCAGAGCGAGGAATCGCGCGGCGCCCGGGGAGCCGGCTCGGTGGGACGTGTCGAGTGGACGAACAGTGCCGAGAATACGAACGAGAGGGCATCCACCGCAATGGAGACCGGTACGGAAACGACTTTCAGGAGGCCCGCGGCGACACCCGGCCCCGACATCTCCGCCACCGAACGGCTCGTCTCCAGCCAGCGGTTGGCCGTGAGCAGATCACCCGGTTCCACGAGGGAGGTGAGGACGCTCTGATAGGCGATGTCGAAGAAGACGGTGCAGGAACCCACGGCGAAAGCGATGAAGAAGAGCCACTCGATGGTCAGGGCGTCCGAGAACGCCGCCACCGGGATCAGGCCCAGGAGCACGGCACGGATCCAGTCCGTGACGATCAGCACGGTCCGCGGCCGCCAGCGATCGACGAGAACACCGGCGACCAGGCCGAACACCAGAAAGGGCGCCCTCTCCAGCGCGGAGAGGATGCCCACTTCCGACACGCTCGCGTGAAGCAGTGAGATCGCTATGAGAGGAAAGGCGATGAGGGTGATCTGGGAACCGAAGACCGAGATGGACTGCGCGCACCAGAGTCTTCGGAAGTTCGGCCGCTCGACAGCGAACGACCACCATTTTTGCCGCGCGGACACCACATCGTCCATAAGCCCTCGCCGGTAGAAATACGAGGGTGGTCGCCGAACGTGGCGTGGCCCCCTCCTGCGCCGTAGCAGCGGTGAAAGTAACCCACCTTGGTTATCGGACGGTTATGCAGGCGGAAGGCGCCGAACCGGCCCTTCCGGCGCGAGAGGAGGCCTCTCGGTTCCCAGGGGCCCGGCGTTCGCCTCGGATGTCCGGTTGATCACGTGGTGCAGTAGAGGGGGAGGACGCGGTGGCTCGTGGCGACCGTGACCGCGGGCAGGGGCGCGAACTCGGCCATCGCGTTCGTCTTCGAGCCGATCTCACGCGGGGCGAGCTGCGCAGGGCCTTCGCGCCCGGCACCCGGTAGCGGCCCGGGAGCGGGTGGTAGGCAGGTCGAAGGCGGCCGGTTTCTCGGGGGCCGCACGTCGGCACCGCGCCGCTGCCGCGGTGGCCGAGTCGCGGCCCGCTGGTGTCATCGCGCAGACAACCAGGGCCGGCAGGGGCGGGAGCCGGTGGCGCGAGGGCGGCGGTCCGCCGGACGTACCGGGGGCGCCCGTGAAGAGGCGCCGGAATATCACCTGTTCGTGCTGACCGGCGTCATCTCTTGAAATCCCGAGAAGCCCCTGAAATCAAGAGGAGAAACCTTTATCCGTAGAATGGCCCGCCCCGAGTGATTATTGTCAGCCGGCCTGCGGCATTCCCAGGGTGCCCGCGGTTGACTCTATGCGGTCGACCACGGAATACGAAACGGAGAAAAACTTGGTCCGATTCAAAAGCTTCTCCTCGCGTCTGTGGGCCGTCGCGGCCGTCCTGGCGTTCACCACGGGCGCCGCCTCCATGGCCGCGAATCCGGCGGCGGCCGACTCCGACCAGTGCCCGTCCGGATCCTTCTGCGTATGGGAGCAATCCAGCTACCGGGGCGACTTCCGGCACTACACCTCGTCGAACCCCAACGTCGGCGACTACATGAACGACCGCATGACCTCGTACTGGAACCGCACTGGCAAAACGGTCGGCGTCTACGAGCACTCCAAGTACGTCGGGTGCATGTTCACGGTCGCACCGGGCAAGTTCGAAGCGGCCGTGGCCTCGCACTTCAACGACAAGATGACCTCTCTTCGCATCGGCAGCGGCTGCTGACACCGCCCGAGGACGACGGTGTCCACCGAACCGGAACGCGCACCGGCGAGCTCCCGGTGAGCCCTTCGAGCCCCAGCCCGAACCGGGCCGGGGCTCTCCGGCTGTTGTGGTCCACGGCAGCTCTCGTGGACCAAGGCGTCGCCGACGGCGGTCCCCGGCTCGCCATGGGCGTCGATCCAGGCGCAGCCGCGGAAGCCGGGCTCCGCGAACCACCGCTCGAGCCGAACAGGCGGACGCGACCGAAATCGCCGCCTGGGCCCGTGGGCCCCTTGGAAAGCGCTGCGCGACCGGTCGAAGCCGTCGGTCGAGGCTCGTAACCGAACCAGAACTGGGCCCGCCTACTCTGGGCCCGTTCGGAGGCGATGAAGCGTCGGCGGGAGGCGGTTCTCCACGCCCACGGATGCCCGTGGGCGACGCAATGCGCGTCGGCGGTGCGGTGGATCGCGTACGCCGTCGAGCAGGGCGGGGGAGACCGGGCGGATTCGTGCGGTCCGCGGGGGACTTCGCCCGTCGGAGCGGGCGTGTGCCGGGCCCGGGGAACCGCACGTCGCGTTCGACGGCGTCGGACGGCGCCCATGTCCGGCGTCGCGGGGTCCCAGCGGCGTCGGGCGGCCCTCATCGGCGCCCGCCGTGGTCTCGCAGGAAGCTGACGGTTTCGATCGCACGCGCCTTGGTCCTTTCAGGCCCGCCAGTTGGGAGAGCCCGCATGATCCAGTCGTCCCCGGCGCAGCAGCGGTTGTGGTTCCTCAATCAGTTGGAGGACGCCGACGCCGCCTACAACCTGCCCTTCGTGCTGCGGTTGCGGGGACCGGTGGACCGGGGGGCGCTGGGTTCCGCCCTGTTGGACACGGTGGTCCGCCAGGAGAGCCTGCGGACGGTCTTCGTCGACCAGGGCGGTGTTCCCTGGCAGCGGGTGCTGGAGCCGGAGGAGTTCGAGGTACCGCTGGACGTGGTGGCGGTGCCCGAGGGCGCACTGGAGGGGGAGCTGGCGGCCGAGGCGAGCCGGTGCTTCGACCTGTCCTCGGAGATCCCGCTCAGGGCCCGGCTGTTCGAGGTGGGGCCGCAGGAACACGTCCTGTTGCTGGTGGCGCATCACATCGCGATGGACGGCTGGTCGTTGGAACCGTTGTTCCGTGATGTGTCGACGGCGTACGCGGCGAGGCTGGAGGGCCGGGAGCCGGAGTGGGAGCCGCTTCCGGTGCAGTACGCGGACTACGCGGTGTGGCAGCGCGAGGTGCTGGGTGAGGAGTCCGACCCCGAGAGCCTGGTGAGCCGACAACTGGATTACTGGCGGGCCACGTTGGAGGGTGTCCCGCAGGAGCTGGCCCTGCCGTACGACCGGCCGCGCCCGGCGGTGGGTTCGCGTCGCGGCGATCTGGTGCCGGTCGTCCTGGACGCGGAACGCCACCGGGCTCTGACCGATCTGGCGCAGCGCACCGGGACGAGCCTGTTCATGGTGGTCCAGACGGCGCTGGCGGCGCTGTTGACCCGGATGGGCGCGGGGCACGACATCCCGATCGGCTCTCCCGCGGCCGGCCGTGCCGACGAGGCATTGGACGACGTCGTCGGCTTCTTCGTCAACACCCTGGTCCTGCGGGTGGACACCTCGGGCGATCCCACGTTCGAGGAGTTGCTGAAGCGGGTGCGGGACGTGGACCTGGAGGCCTTCGGCCACCAGGACGTGCCCTTCGACCGCCTCGTGGAAGAACTCAACCCGGACCGCTCGCTGTCCCGCCACGCGCTGTTCCAGGTGATGCTCTCGCTGGAGGAGAGCGGAGGGACCCTGCGGCTGCCCGGGGTGGTCTGCGAGGAGCGGCCCCTCCACCTCCCCAGCGCCCGGTGGGATCTCAATCTGACCCTGACCGTGACGCCCCGGCACAACGGCGCCCCGAGCGCACTGACCGGGTACCTGGAGTACGCCACCGATCTGTTCGACCGCGCCACCGCCGAGGCTCTGGCGCTGCGGCTGGTGAGAGTCCTCGAAGAGGTCTGCGCGGATCCGAGGCGGGCGATCGGTGACATCGACCTCTTCGCCCCGGACGAGCGCGCACGCATCCTCGACACGTGGAACGACACCACCCGCCCGCTGCCCGAGGGCGCGATCCCGGACCTGTTCGAGTCGCAGGCCGCCCGCACCCCGGAGGCGATCGCGCTGGTGGACGGGCGGACCACATGGACGTACCGGGAACTGGACGAACGGGCCGACCGTCTGGCGCGGACCCTCGCCGCTCACGGCGTCGGACCCGAGGCGGTGGTCGCGGTCGCCATGGAACGCTCGGCCGAGCTCGTGGCCGTGCTCCTGGCCGTGCTGAAGGCGGGCGGCACATACCTGCCCGTCGACGACCGGTACCCGACGGATCGCGTCGCGTTCATGCTCGACGACGCGCGACCGGCCCTGATCGTGACGGCGGGCACCGTCCGCGACACCGTCCGGCGGGCGGCGCACGACACCGACACCCCGGTGCTGACGCTCGACGCTCCCGGGCCGACGGCCGCGCCGGCCGGGGCCGCACCGGACGAGCCGACCGGGACCGACCGCGCCCTCCCGCTGCTGCCCGGTCACCTCGCCTACATCGTCTACACCTCCGGATCCACCGGCCGGCCCAAGGGGGTCGCCGTCCCGCACGCCGCCGTGATCCGGCTGGCGCGCGGCTCGGGCTTCATGGAGCTCGGCCGCGGCGACGTCTTCGCGCAGATGTCCTCGGTGTCGTTCGACGCGGCCACCCTGGAGATCTGGGGAACGCTCCTCAACGGCGCGACCCTGGCGATTCCCCCCGCGGGACTCCTCTCGACCGCGGAACTGCGCGCCTTCCTGTCCACGCACCGGGTGACCGCGCTGTGGCTGACGGCCGAGCTGTTCCACCAGGCGGTCGACGCGGACGCCGAGGCGTTCGCCGGTCTGCGGTATCTGCTGGCCGGAGGCGATGTGCTCGCCGCGTCGCAGTGCCGGGCGCTGCTGGAATCCGCCCCCTCGGTCGCCTTGATCAACGGATACGGGCCGACGGAGAACACGACGTTCACCACGACCCACCCCGTACGAGCCGCCGACCTGACCGGGAGCGCCGGCGTGCCCGTCGGGCGGCCCATCGGCAACACACGGGTGTACGTGCTCGACGAACACCTCGCCCCCGTGCCGCCGGGCGTGGTCGGCGAGCTGTACACCTCGGGCACCGGTCTGGCCCGCGGCTACCACAACCGCCCCGGGCTCACCGCCGAGCGCCTGGTCGCCTGCCCCTTCGGTCCGGCAGGCGCACGCATGTACCGGACCGGGGACCTGGTCCGCTGGAGCCCCGACGGGGTGCTGGAGTTCGCGGGCCGCGCCGACGACCAGGTGAAGGTCCGTGGATTCCGGATCGAGCCCGGCGAGATCGAGACGGTGGTCCTGGAGACACCGGGGGTGGGCCGGGCCGTGGTCGTGGTGCGCGAGGACACCCCCGGTGACCGGCGCCTCGTCGCGTACGTGGTCCCGGCGGGCCGGCCCCGCACGGGCGGCGACGCCGCGCCGCGGACCATCGACGACCACGAACTCTCCTCGTCGGTACGGCGGTTCGCCGCCTCACGGCTCCCGGAGTACATGGTCCCCGTCGCGGTGGTCGTGCTCGACGCCGTACCGGTGACCGCGAACGGCAAGCTGGACCGCCGGGCGCTGCCCGCGCCCGGCCGTGCCGCGGCCGGCTCCGGGGCCGGGCCCGCCGGTTCGCACCGTACGCTCGCCACCGAACAGGAACGCGTCCTGTCCGGCCTGTTCGCCGAGGCGCTCGGCCTCGAACGGGTCGGCCTGCACGACAGCTTCTTCTCCCTGGGCGGCCATTCGCTCCTGGCCACCAGACTGATCAACAGCGTGCGCTCCACGTTCTCCGTGGAGCTTCCGCTCAAGGCACTGTTCCAGGCGCCGACCGTGGCCTCACTGATGGGAGTCATCAGCGACAACGAGGAATCCCGTCCCCCCTTGCGGCGTCAGGAGCGCACCGGGCCGGTCGAGCTCTCGCTGGCGCAGCAGCGGCTGTGGTTCCTCAACCAGCTCGAGGACTCCAGCGGCACCTACAACGTGCCCGTCGCCTTGCGGCTGCGCGGGACCGTGGACCGGGACGCCTTGCGGGCCGCGTTGCGGGACACGATGGTCCGGCAGGAGAGTCTGCGGACGGTCTTCGTCGACGAGGGCGGTGTTCCCTCGCAGCGGGTGCTGGAGCCGGGGGAGTTCGAGGTTCCGTTGAGCGTGGTGGCGGTGACGGAGGACGACCTGGAGGGGGAGCTGGCCGCCGAGGCGAACCGGGGTTTCGACCTCTCCGCGGAACTCCCGCTCAGGGCCCGGCTGTTCGAGATCCGCCCCCGGGAGAGCGTGCTGCTGCTGTCGATGCACCACATCGCGATGGACGGATGGTCGCTGGAGCCGTTGTTCCGGGACCTCTCGACGGCCTATACGGCCAGGCTGGCGGGGCACGAGCCCGAGTGGGCGCCGCTTCCGGTGCAGTACACGGACTACGCGGTGTGGCAGCGCGAGGTGCTGGGTGAGGAGTCCGACCCCGAGAGCCTGGCCGGCCGCCAACTGCGGTACTGGCGCGAGGCGCTGGCGGGGATACCCGAGGGGCTGGCGCTGCCCTACGACCGGCCGCGTCCGGCGGTGAGTTCGCATCGCGGCGATCTGGTACCGGTCGTCCTGGACGCGGAACTGCACCGGGCGCTGACCGGGCTGGCCCGGCGCACCGGGACCAGCCTGTTCATGGTGTTCCAGGCCGCGTTCGCCGCGTTGCTGACCCGGATGGGTGCGGGGCACGACATCCCGATCGGCTCTCCCACGGCCGGCCGCACCGACCAGGCCCTCGACGACCTGGTCGGCTTCTTCGTCAACACCCTCGTCCTGCGGGTGGACACCTCGGGCAATCCCACGTTCGAGGAGTTGCTGAAGCGGGTGCGGGACGTGGACCTGGAGGCGTTCAGCCACCAGGACGTGCCCTTCGACCGCCTCGTGGAAGAACTCAACCCCCACCGCTCGCTGTCCCGCCACGCACTGTTCCAGATCATGTTCATGTTGAACGAGTCGGGCGACGTGCTGCGGCTGCCCGGCGTGCGATGCGCGGAGGAGCCCGTCGACTTCCCCGTGGTGCGTTTCGACATGTGGCTGGGCCTGACGGAGTCGAAGTCGCGCGAAGGGGAGTGCGAGGGAGTCGTCGGAGAACTGCGCTACAGCGTCGACCTCTTCGAGCACTCCACGGTGAAGGATCTCGTGGAGAGGTTCGTGGAGCTGCTGCGTACGGTCGCGGCCCGCCCGGAGGACCCCCTGGAGCCGGCACGGTCCCCCCGCGGGCTCACGGCCGTACGCAGAAGGCCGGTACGCAACGAGGGCCGGACCGATCCGGCGAGATGAACGCGAGGAACGGCGAGTTCCCGCGCGAGAACCCATGTGCGCGGTCCGCCTCGGAGAGGCGGGTGACGCGTGCCACCGAGGCGGCCGCCCGGCCCCGTCGGCCCGACGACGGCCTTCCCGCGGACGCGGGGCGGCCGGAAGAGCGCCGTCCCCGTAGGGGCCGCTCCGGGGACGCGCGCCCGATGACGACCATGCAGTTCAAGCCCGAGTGCCGGGAGGCGCCGTGAACGACTCGATCCAGACATCGGCGAGCACCAGGAGCCGCTACGAGCGGGAGGGCTGGTTCCGGTCACCGGAGGCCCTGGACGAGGAGGTGATCGCCCGTGTGACGGAGCGGATCGAAGCCCTGAGCACCCAGGAACGGCCCGAGGTCGTGTACGAGAAGGACACCCGGACCGTGCGCGGCATCCATGGATGCCACCTGTTCGACGACGTGTGCCGCCGTCTCGTCCGGTTGCCCGCGCTCCTGGGACTGGCCGAGGAACTGCTCGGCGAGCCGGTCTACGTCTACCAGTTCAAGGTCAACATGAAGCAGCCCGGTGAGGGCGCCGCGTGGCCCTGGCACCAGGACTTCGCGTTCTGGAGCCGGGAGGACGGAATGCCCGCCGACAAGGCGGTCAACATCGCGGTCCTGCTCGACGAGGTCCACCAGGAGAACGGCCCGTTGCGCGTCATCCCCGGCAGTCACCGCGAGGGGCTGATCGACTCCGAGACCGGCGGCGTCTCCGGCGGGCCGGGAGGCGACTGGCGCAAGCACGTCTCCGCGGACCTGGAGCACACCGTCCCCGACAAGCGGGCCGAGGACCTGGCCCAGGAGCTGGGCACGGCCCTGGTGACGGGACCGACGGGCACGGTCTACGCCTTCCACCCGACGATCGTCCACGCGTCGTCCAACAACCTCTCGCCCGACCGCCGGGCGATGCTGCTGGTGACCTACAACGCCGTGAGCAACGCCCCCGAGCGGCTGACCCGGCCGGAATTCCTGGTGAGCCGGGACACCACCCCGCTGGCCGCGGTCGGCGCGAACACACTGTGAGCACCGGGCACGACCCGTCGGCTCCCGCGGCCGTTCCACGTCCCCGCGCCGATGCGGCGGGGCCCGTGTTCCCGACGCGGGAGGGGGTGATCCCGCCGGGCCGCGGAACGCGTCGGGTCCGCCTCGGGAGCCGGGCGGCCGTCAGGGAGGATCGAGCAGGACGGTGCACGTGAACCGGCGTACGGCTCCCTGCCGGGCGGTCACCCGGACCGTACGGCGGGCCGCCGCGCCGTCCGCCGTCCCGGAACCGGACTCGGACTCGGACTCGATCCAGCAGGGCGCGTCCAGCTCGGCATAGCGGTGGAACGAGGCGTCCATGCCGATCACGACCATCGGCGTCGGGGCGAGGGCGGCGTGCGCCGCCTGGCGGGCGCCCTCGAGCAGCAGCATCCCGGGGATGTGGTCGACGGGGTGGTCGAAGAGCACCGGATGGGTCAGGTCCACGCGCAGCCGGCTGCGGGCCGGGGAGCCGGCCGGGGAGAGGACGACATCGGTGAGGCTGTCGCGGGCGACGTCGGCGGGAGCCACGGGCGGGGCGGGGGGAACGGCGCCGGCGAGTGCGGCCTCCAGGTCTCCGTAACGGCCGCGCAGCCAGGCGTAGATGGCCGGGGGGTGGTTGTGGAAGCCCAGTTCGGCGCGGCCGATCGTCCGCCCGCCGCGGACCATTCGTACCCGCATGGACAGCGACACCAGTCGTCCGGTGCGCCGGACGATGTCCGCGCAGGTGATGAGGAGTTCCACCTCGGGGCGGTCGGCGGTCGCCGCCAGGGCGGCCATGTCGGCCGTGCAGCGGAAGTAGTCCCAGGACTGTCTGTGCCCGAAGGGCACGTCGTACCCGGCATGGCTGAGCAGCGGCACCGCCTGCCGTACGGACTCGGCGACCAGCAGCGGATCGTAGCCGCCGTGCACCGGGCGATAGAAGCGATGGTGCGTGGGCCAGCGGGCGACGACACGGAAGGCGTCGGGGCCTGAGCGCCGGTAGGCGGCGAGCAGGATTTCGGACTCGTCGGTCTTGTGCACGTAGACACCCGGTACGCGGTCGACGAGGCCGGGTGCCCGGCCCAGGCAGTCGACCCCCGGAGCGTCGTCGATCACATGGACCTCCCCGATGCGGGCACGGGTCTGATCTCGCTGGGCGTGAAGTGGCTCGATGTCATGGGCGCAACCTACAGAGAACTCGCTCCGCCGTGCCGCGAGTCCGGTCAAGAACCTTGATCCGCCCGGGAGTCGCGAACGCCGCGCGGCAGCCCGGATTCCTCCTTGTGCACCGCTCTTAGGATAAGAAGGGACGTTTCATTCGGAGTGGAGAGGGGCGGCCGATGGGTCGGCCACGACAAGAGCCGATGGGTCGGCCACGACAAGAACGGGCCGCGCGGACGCGCGAAGCGCTCCTGCGGGCTGCGGCCGAGGCGTTCGACCAGCACGGCTACGCCGGTTCGAGCATCAACCAGATCCTCAGGGCGGCCGGAGTGACGGCGGGGGCGCTCTACTTCCACTTCAGCTCCAAGAAGGAACTGGCGCGGGCCGTGATGAACGCGCAGCCGGACACGATCCTGCCGCTGCTCGCATCGGAGGGGATGCAGCGCCTGGTCGACATCACCATGGTCTGGTCGCAGCAGTTGCAGGTCGACGTGCTTCTGCGGGCCGGGGTACGGCTGACCGGTGAACAGGAGTCCTTCGGCATGCGGGACGCCAACCCCTACCGGGAGTGGGTGCGCATCATGGAGGACTGCCTGTGGGTGGCCCGGGACAAGGGCGAGCTGCTGCCCGGCGTGGAGCCGCGCGAACTCGCCGAACTCGTCGTCGAGTCCTGCACCGGCATGCAGATGTACGCGGCGGTGGAGAACGGCCGGGCCGACCTCCCCGAACGAGTGGTGCGGATGTGGCGGCTCGTCCTGCCCGGCGTCGCCGTGCCGTCGGTGATCGCCCGCACGGAGGTGAGCCCCGCCCGGGTGCGCCCGCTGATGGAGGCGGTCGCCGTCGACCGGCGCGCCGACGCGGGCCCCGGCTCCCCGGGTGGCGCGGACGACCGGGGCCGGGGGGACTGAGATGCTGAACGGCAAGGTCGCCATGATCACGGGGGCGTCCAGCGGGATCGGTGCCGCGGCCGCACGCCTGTTCGCCCGGGAGGGCGCGGCGGTGGTGCTGATGGCCCGTCGGCGGGAGCCCCTGGCGCGGATCGAGGAGGAGATCCGTGGCGCCGGAGGCCGGGCTCTCGCCGCCCCCGGTGACGTGACGGTCCCGCAGGACGTGGAGCGTGCCGTGTCGATGGCCGTGGACACCTTCGGCACGCTGGACGCCGCGTTCAACAACGCCGGGTTCGCCACGGCCGGCACCCCGCTGCACGAGATCGACGACGAGGTGTACGCCCGGACGATGGACGTCAACGTGCGCGGCGTGTGGAACTGCCTGCGGCACCAGATCCCGGCGATGCTCGCCTCCGGCCGCGGCGGGTCGGTGGTCAACACCTCCAGCGTGGCCGGTGTGCGCGCCACCAGCGCTTCCGCCGCGTACATCGCGGCGAAGCACGCCGTGATCGGTCTGACCAGGGCCGCCGCACAGGACTACGGGCACCGGGGTATCCGTGTCAACGCCCTGGTCGTGGGCAGCACGAGAACGGAGATGATGGACGAACTGATCTCCCGCTCGCCCCACTTGGAGGAGCGCTTCCGGTCGCACACGCTGCGCGGGCGCATCGCGTCCGCCCAGGAGGTGGCGGAGGCCGCGGCCTGGCTCTGCAGCGACCGGGCGTCGTTCGTGACGGGGATCGCGATGCCCGTGGACGGCGGCCGGACCGCGGTCTGACACCGCGCATCCGGGCGCGCACGGCGGAGGGGGCGGTCCCTGAGAGGGGACGCCGTTGGCTAATTCGGGGGCCGACCAGGCGCATCGCGTGGCGAACAGATCCGCGAAGTCCTCATCGCGGAACATCGGCCCCAACTCGTCCCGGGCCCGGATCGCCAGGCTTCCCTTCGGGAACGCTGCCCGGGCGACCCGCACCGTCTCCGCCGGAATCTCCCCCGGCCCCTTCGGCTGCATCGGCATCGACACCCGCCCCACACAACAACGTCGGTCTCCACGACCACAACCGGATCGTGAAGACCGACGTCACGCGCGGGACCGAACAAACCAACAGCGTCCCTGAGAGGGGGCCGCCCCCCTCCGCCGTGGGGGCCCGCTCGCTCCGGTACCGGGACATTGGGGTCCGCACGCCTCTGGAAAAATATAACGAGCGTTTGGTTTGCTTCTGCTGCTGCCCGGCCGGACCGCCGATCGCTCGCCCGTCCCGGTCCGCGGCGTGCCGGCCCACTGGAAGAGGTGACATGGGGACCGAGAAGAAATCCGATCGCACCCGGAGGCGGTTGATCCGGGCCGCGGCGGTCGAGATCGACCGGAACGGCTACGAGCGCGCCACGCTCGCCCGCATCTGTCAACTGGCCGATGTGTCCATGGGGGCCCTGACTTTTCACTTCGCCTCCAAGGGTGAGCTGGCGGACGCCGTTCGGGCCGATGCCCGCGCGCTCGCGGACGCCCGGATGGAACAGGTGGCGAACGACCCGTCGCCGGCCCTGGGCTCCGCCGTCGGCCTGACCGTGGGGCTCGCCCGTCTGCTGGAGGGCGAGCCGGTGGTGCGTTCCGCGGCGCGTCTGGCCCGGGACGATCCCCGTGGCGCCGTCGACTGGACGGCTGCGTGGATCCCCGTGGTGCGCGAGCTTCTTCTCAGGGCCGACCGCGAGGGGGAACTGCGGCCGGGCGTGGATCCGGACACGGTGGTCGCGCTGGCCGCCTGCCTGCTGGCGGGGGCGGAGGCCCTTGCCAGGACGCCGGACGAAGCCGCTCCCGCCGGGGCTGTCGACCAGCTCGAATCCATGTGGCGGGTGGTGCTGGGCGGTGCCGCCCGTACGCCGGGCGAATCGGGCGACCGGCGGCAGGACTCCGCACGCTCCGGTCACCGATCCTGAGCGGACAGTATTGATCCCCTAGTAAACAAAGCGCGGATTCTGTATGTTTCATGGGCGCGGGCGCCCCAGGGCTCGAACGGGCCGGGTGCACCTGCGCGCGTTTCGCTCGCGAAGGACCGGGGGAAGGAGGGGGAGGGACTTCGACGGCCGGCACCGCCGTGCGGCGCCCGGCACGCCGAGTTCATGACGTCTCTTCGACGGGCGAACGTTCCGATGACCGGGGCCGCTGTGTCCGCCCGGCATCGACCGGGCAATTCCATGAGCCGTTCCGACGGTTGAGGACCAGCACGAAGACGTGTCCGTGCCAGCCCCTCGGGGCCATCGCATTCTCCACGCTCCCGACGCGTCTTCCGGTGCCGTCCCGTGTGCGCCGTCCCCGGTTGCGGGGTGTGCCCCGGACCGGCGCTCCTTGCCCTTCCCGGCGCTCCGTCAACGTCGACGGTGCCATCTTCCGGGCCGCGAACCGTCCTGGTCACGCGGCTTTCCGTTCGACGCCCCTGCCCGTCGTCCCGTCGGTGCCGCATGCGCAACTGCCCTCACCCGCACCGCAGATCACCTGAGCATCACGTCACACGGAGGATTCCCATGACAGTGAACACTGAGATCGACCGGGCGCAGACCTTCGCGAACGACGGATTCGTCACCACGGGCCCGTTGCTGTCGAGGGAGGAGGTGAGGACCTACCGGGACGTCTACGACCGGTTCCTCAGCGGCGAGATCGCGAGCGGCGACAAGCGCTCCGACCTCGGTTCGCACGAGCCGCGCCGGGGCGGCGGCCAGGAGAACATCACCCAGATCATGTGGCCCTCCGCGCTCCACGAACCCCTGCGGGAGATGCCGTTGCACGCCAGGGCACTGGAGACGGCGAAGGAACTGATCGGCGACGACGCCGTGTTCGACTTCGACATGCTGATCCACAAGGCCCCGCGCACCGGTGTGCCGACCCCGTGGCACCAGGACGCGGCGTACTGGATCGATCTGCCCGACAAGCGCGCGGTGTCCATCTGGGTGGCGCTGGACGACGCCGTCCTGGACAACGGCTGCATGTGGTACGTCCGCGGCTCGCACCGCGAGCCGATCCGGCCCCACTACGCGACGAGCGACGGCAAGAACATCCAGTGCGACTGCGCGGAGACGGAGCCGGGCGCCACCGCGGTGCCGCTGTCCGCGGGCGAGGGCGTCGCGCACTCGGGCACCACCCTGCACTACTCGCGCGGCAACACCACGGACGGAGTGCGCCGCGCCTACATCCTCAACTTCCGGCCCGCGGAGATGCTCCGGCTGGAGCGGGAACGCGGCTACGACGTGGGGCTGACGGAGAACGTGAGGCTCGTCCGCAACAGCGAGTTCGACGCACAGAGCTGAACGCCCCGGCCCCTCCACCCCCTGAAACCATCGAGGTATCCCATGAACACTCCGGACCGCCCGGTGAAACTGAGTGGTGCGGTGATGACCCACCCGCGCCGGCTGGAAGAGGCCCGAGAGGTCGCGGCCACCGACCCCCGGGGCCGCGTCACGGTGGTCGTCGACCCCGAGCCCGACGGACGCCCCACCGCGCTGCGGGTGGCACCGCTCTCCTGGGACTGCGTCGCCCCCGACGCCACGCACCACATGGTGCTGCAGGACGACGTGGCGATCGCCGACGGCTTCTTCACCTACGCCGAGCAGGTCGCCGCCGTGGCCGGTGACGAAGCGGTCGCGTTCTACGCGGGCTGGGAGACCCGCAACGGCGCCGTGGCGCGGCTCGCGGCCCTGACCGGAGATCCGTGGGCCTACGCGCTCCAGGAGCATGTGCCGTGCTACGCGCTCATGCTGCCGGCCGAACTGGCCCGTGGTTACGCCCGGTTCCAGGCGGAGGACGAGCCCGGCTGGCCCTACGACGTCGTGGTGCAGCGCTATCTCAACGCCCGCGGGGTCCGGGTCAGGTTCTGCACGCCCAGTCTGGTGCAGCACATGGACATGCCCAGTCTCGCGGGCAACGCCTATCACGGGCTGCGCCAGGCGACGTGGTTCGCGGAGCGGGCCGGGGATCCGGAGCCCTACGACGCGGTCCGTTTCCCGGTGGTGCCCTTCTACCAGTACGGCCTGGCCCGTTGTGCCGTCCGGCACGAGGAGGGCTGGGAATACGTCGAGACCGAGCGTCACCTGAAGCGGATCGGGCTGCTGGACGACTGCCTCGCCGCTCTGGCGTCGGCCGCTCCGTCCCCGCTGTCCGACGAGACGCGCAGGGCGGTGTGGGTCACGGCCTACACCATCGGAGTCGTCACGGCCGGCTCCCCGGCCCCGGACGCGGCCACCGCCGAAGCGGCGATGAGGACACTGGGGCCCGGTGGCCTGTGCGAGGACTACCCCGTCGACGAACTGCTCGCCCTGGCCCGCCCGATCGCCGGTCTCGCGACGGACGCGCTCTCGGCGGGGAGGCGGGCGCGCCGCGCCGACGCCGCCCGGCCGACGGCCCCGGCCGGGAGCAGGACCGTGGTGACCGGGGGTTCGAGCCGCTTCGCCCGGCAGCTCGCGGGTCTGCTGGGCGACGGGGGTCTGGACGCCGTGCACCGGGCGGAGCCGCCGTCGGTACCGGATCTCACCGGGGCGCGGTACGTGGTGCATCTCGGCGGCGCCGTCCGGGGCGACGACCAGAGGCTCGACGGCGTCCTGAAGGCCGCGGAGACCGCCGGCGTGGAGCGCCTGGTGTACGCCGGTTCGTACGCCGTGTACCGGGGGAGCGCGGCGGAGCGGATCGACGAGGACGCGCTGACCGCGGCGCCGCAGGACCCCGTCGCGCTGGCCTGGTGGCAGGAGGAGCAGCGGTGCCGGGAGTGGGGCGAGCGCACCGGCATCCCGGTGCAGGTGCTGCGGCTGGGCGAGCCGGTGGGGCCGTACGCACCGCGCGACGGCGCGTGCGTGCAATGGGTGCATTTGGCATGGACGCGACATTCTTTGACTCTCGCCCCGGGAGAGATCCACCAGGTCCTGGACTACCGGGACATGGCCGACGCGATCGGGGCCGTCCTCGCCGCCGAGCCGTCGCGGCCGGTGTTCAACATCGCCACGGCGGCCTGCGCGGAGGAGGAACTGGCCGGCCTGGTCGCCGACGTCTCCCGCCGCACCCCCCGGGAGACCGGACCGCACACGGCGCCGCGCAACCGGCACATGACGACGGATCTCATCGAGTCCGAGCTGGGCTGGACGAGTTCGGCGTCCCTGGTCGAGGGGCTGCGCGATCTCGCGCAGTGGTACGCCTGCGACATCCACGGCGGCGACCTCCTTCCCTGACTCCCGCCCCGGCTCCCTTCCTGACCAACCGTTTCCTCAGCAACCGTCCTCCCTCCACACCCCTAGGAGCACTCGATGTCCGGTATAGCCGGATGGGTAGATTTCTCGCGCGACGTGTCGGCACGGCAGGACGTCGCCGACGCACTGACGCGGACCATGGCACGCCGCGGGCCGGCCGTCGGCGGCACCTGGACCTCCGAACACGCAGCCCTGGGACAGCGGGTCCTGTCGGCCCACGGCCTGGAAGGCCGTAGCCTGCCCCTCACCGCCGCCGACGGCTCCGGCACCCGCGCCGTCATCTCCTTCAACGGCGAGCTCTACAACGCCGGGGAACTGCGCGCCCGGCTCCGCTCGCTCGGCCGGATCCTCGAAACCCCCACGGACGCCGAGGTCGCCCTCCACGCCTACCTGGAATGGGGCGCGGACTTCGTCGGGCGGCTCGAAGGCGTCTACGGCTTCGCCCTCTGGGACGAACGGCGCCAGGAGCTGCTCCTCGTGCGCGACCGCCTGGGCGTCAAGCCGCTCTTCTACGCTCCCGCGCACACCGGCGTGGTGTTCGGGTCCGAACCGAAGGCGATCCTCGCGCACCCGGATTTCTCCCCCGTCCTGGACGCGGACGGGCTGCGGGACATCCTGTCGGTCGCCAGGGTCCCCGGCCACGCCGTCTTCCGCGGCATGCGGGAGGTCCTGGCCGGCTGCACGGTGCGTGTCACCCGGGAGGGCACGACGCAGGAACGGTACTGGGGCCTGCGGCTCGGGGAGCACACCGACTCGTTGGAGCGGACCGTCTCCACCGTGCGCGAACTGCTCGAAACGGTCGTCGGCGACCACATGGTCGCCGAGATCCCGCCCGCGGCGCTGCTGTCGGGAGGGCTGGACTCGAGTTCCCTGACGGCGCTGGCGGCCCGGGTCGCCCGGCGCGAAGGACTGGGTACGCTGCGCTCCTTCGCCGTCGACGACCACGACCCCTCGCTGCCCGACGGGAGCTCCGGCAACGAGGACCACATCTACGCCCGGCTGATGGCGGACCACGTCGGCTCGGACCTGACCGAGATCCCGCTCGGCTCGCTGGACCTGCTCGACCCGGCCCTGCGGGCGTCCGTCCTGAGCGCCTACGACCTGCCCATCAACAAGGGCGACCAGTACGCCTCCCTGTACCGGCTGTTCGGCACCGCTCGCCGGCACGCCACGGTGGCCCTGTCCGGCGAGTGCGGGGACGACGTCTTCGGCGGCTACAACTGGCAGCGTCTGCCGGAATGGGTCTTCGCCGGCACGTATCCCTGGGTGGCGCAGGGGCGGGACCGCTACGTCGGGAACGACGAGATATTCGATGCCGGCCTGCTGGCCAAGCTCGACCTGACCGCCTACGAACTCGACACGCACAGCGCCGCGCTGGCGGAACTGGGGGCGGCCGGGCAGATCTCCGACCCGAAGGAAGCACGGCACCGTGAGGTCACCTACCTCGCGCTGACCCGCCACTCCCGCGTCCTGTTCGACCGCCTCGACCGGCTGGGCATGAGCTGCGGCCTGCAGATCCGCATCCCCTTCGCCGACCACCGGCTCATCGACTACACGTTCAACGTCCCCTGGGCCATGAAGAGCTTCGACGGCCGGGAGAAGAGCCTGCTGCGCGCGGCCATGCGCGATCTGCTCCCCGAACGCGTGGCCATGCGGATCAAGACCCCGTACCCCAATCTGCGCACCGGCGCCTACGACCGTGTCCTGCGCGAGCGCCTCGCCGGGATCGTCCGGGACCCGCAGAGCCCGAGCGCCCCGCTCTTCTCGGAGGAACTCAAGCAGGCGGTGGCGTCGCACGGAGCGGACGGGCTGCGGCAGGGCGTGAGCCGGGCCGCTCTGGAGACCGCCCTCCAACTCGACACCTGGCTCACCTCCTACGACGTCCGCGTCGCTCTGTGAGCCCCTGCCTCCGCAGGCGGTGCCCCGGCCACGCGCAGCACGCCGGGAACCCGCCTGCGGCGGCGCCCCCTTCCTGTCCACAGCCCTGGAAAGTCAGATGAGCCTGTCCCTCGCCCTGCCGTCCCGTCTGTGGACGCCGAACTTCGCGTTCTACTTCACCGCCCGCGTCGCGTCGCAGGTCGGCGACACCATGATCCCGGTCGCGACAGCCGTGGCGATGTTCTCCCTCGGTTACGGGGTCAGTGGCGTCGGCTACTCGCTGGGCGCCTGGATGGGGGCCTTCGCGCTCTGCGTCGTCTTCGGAGGCGTGTTCGCGGACCGCTTCCACCCCCGTCCCCTGATGATCGGCGCGGACGCGACACGGTTCCTCGTGCAACTGCTGCTCGCCGCCTACCTGTGGCTCGGGCACCCGCCCCTCGCCGTCATGATCGTCGGATCGCTGATCGGCGGGGTGGCCACCGCCATGTTCCAGCCCGGCACCTCCAGTCTCGTGCCCCAGGTCGCGGCCGACCCGCAGAAGGCCAACGGTGTCCTGCGGGTCAGCGAGGGCTTCGCCACCATGGCCGGTCCGGCGCTGGCCGGCACCCTCGTCGCCATGGCGTCACCGGCCTGGGTCTTCGCTCTCGACGCCGTCACCTTCGCGGTCAGCGGGCTCTGCCTGCTGGCACTGCGCCTCGCACCCGGCCAGGCCGACCGGGACGCCTCCACGCTCACCAACCTCCTCACCGGGTGGCACGAGTTCCGCTCCCGCGCCTGGCTGTGGTCCGTCATCCTCATCTGGTGGGTCCTGGGCGTCTTCGTCTGGGGCCCCATCGTCCCGCTCGGCTCCGCCGCCATCATCGCGGAGCACGGCAAGGCCGCCTTCGGCTACGCGGAGGCCGCCTTCGGCGCCGGCTGCGCGATCGGCGGTCTCGTCGCCATCCGCGTCCGCGCCGCGCGTCCGTTGCGCGCGGGCGGCATCGCCATGCTCCTGTTCCCCCTCATGCCTCTGGCCGCCGCCCTCGTCCCCGTCCAGCCCCTGCTCATGGCCGGGTACGCGATCAGCGGCATCGGCTGGGCGTTCTGGGGGGTCCAGTGGTCCACCACGGTCCAGACCCAGATCCCCGAGGACCGGCTCAACCGGGTCGCCGCCTACCAGGTCGCGGGATCCATCCTCGCCGTCCCCCTCGGCCAGGTCGTCGCCGGTCCGGCCACCCACCTCGCCGACCTGCGGTCGCTCCTGCTGGCCTCCACCGTGGCGGCCGTCGCCTGTGCCCTCGCCCTGCTCGCCATCCCCGCCATCCGCAACCTGCCACGCGCCCGTCCCTGACCGACCCCCGTCCCCGCACCCGCCGGCCACCACGCGCCCATCGGCCACCGACCACCACGCGCCCATCGGCCACCGACCACCACGCACCCGCAGGCCACCGGCCACCACGCACCCATCGGTCACCGGCCACTTCGCACCCAACGGCCATCCGCGGCGCCTCCGGTCCCGTATGCCCGAGGCGCTCCTCACCCGTGCCCGAAAACCACTGAAGGAAGGACCACGACCTTGCACGCGCCCCGCAGAATCACCGTGATCGGCACCGGATACCTCGGAATCACCCATGCGGCCTGCATGGCCGAACTGGGCTACGAGGTCCTGGGCCTGGACATCGACGTGGACAAGGTCCGTCGACTCGCCAACGGCGACCTGCCCATCCACGAGAACGGACTCGGAGCCCTCCTGCGCAACGGCCTGGAGTCGGGACGACTGGGGTTCACCACCTCGTTCGAGAAGGCGGCGGCCTTCGGAGACGTGCACTTCCTCTGCCTCGGCACCCCCCAGTCCGCCTCTGGGCACGCCGCCGACACCTCCCAACTCGACGCGGCCGTCGACGCCCTGGCCCCCCACCTCACCCGGCCGTGCCTCGTCGTCGGCAAGTCGACGGTGCCGGTCGGCACGGCCGACCGGCTCGCCCGCCGGCTCCAGGAACTGGCACCCGCCGGGACGGGCGCCGACCTGGCCTGGAACCCCGAGTTCCTGCGCGAGGGGTTCGCGGTCGAGGACACCCTGCGCCCCGACCGGATCGTTCTCGGCGTGCGGACCGCGCAGGCGGAACGCACCCTGCGCGAGCTGTACCGCCCGCTGGGCGACCCCCCTTGCGTCGTGACCGACTTCGCCACCGCGGAGCTCGTCAAGACCGCCGCGAACTCCTTCCTCGCCACGAAGATCTCCTACATCAACGCCATGGCCGAACTGTGCGAGGCGGTCGACGCCGACGTCGTGGCACTGGCCGAGGCCCTGTCCCACGACGACCGCATCGGCAAGCGTTTCCTGCACCCGGGCATCGGATTCGGCGGCGGCTGTCTCCCGAAGGACATCCGCGCCTTCCGGGCCCGGGCCGAGGAGCTCGGAGTGGGCCACGCGCTGGCGTTCCTGGGCGAGGTCGACGCGATCAACACCCGCCGCCGGGAACGGGCCGTGGAGCTGGCCCGCGACCTGGCGGGCGGGTCGCTCGACAACTGCCCCGTCGCGGTCCTGGGCGCGGCCTTCAAACCGGACTCCGACGACATCCGTGACTCCCCGGCCCTGGCCGTGGCGAAGGCGCTCGCGGGAGAAGGCGCACGGGTGTCGGTCTACGACCCGGCCGCGCTCGACAACGCCCGCAAGTCCTGCCCGGAACTCGGCTACGCGGGCTCCGCGGTGGAGGCGGCGACCGGTGCGCGCGTCACCCTGCTGCTCACCGAATGGGCGGACTTCACCGGCCTCGACCCGGTCACGCTCGGCGCCGTCAGCGGCGAACGCAACATCGTCGACGGGCGCAACGTCCTCGACGCCGCCGCCTGGCGCACCGCCGGCTGGAACTACCGGGCTCCGGGCCGCCCCTGAACCGGGACGGCACCGACACCCCGCACGCCCTGCGCCCCACCACGTTGCCACGCCGACAGACCTGGAGTGTTCCCCGTGTCTCCGCACGATCCTCAGCTGACCGGCATCATCGTCGTCAACGAACGCTACTTCCCCGACAGCGAACTGGCCCCGGCCCATGTCGGCGCGACGTCCTTCGCCCGCTCCGTACTGCGCTGCCTGCAGGCGGCCGGTCTGTCCGCGGGCGTCCTGCTCTACCAGCGTGACGAGGACCTCGTCGAGCCCCGGATCCGCCTGGCCCGTCGCTCCGGAGTCGTCTGCGCACTCCTGCAGTTCAACTTCCGGATGGCGCAGCGGGTGGTCAGCGGCGCCATCGCCGAGGCCGCGAGGCTCCTGCTCGCCGAGCACGGCGAGACGCGCCAGGCCATGCTCTACTACCAGACCGACTCCCTCCTGGGCTTCCACCCCGATGAGTTCGCCTGCTGCGTGACCCATCACGGCCCGTTCGTACACGACTTCGTCGGGACGTTCTCGGCCGACGCGACGGGTCGCGCGTTCGGCGACGCGACGAAGGCACTGCACCTGCTCAAGCACCAGGAACTCGGTCTGGACAGGGTCCGTACGAGCGAGCGCATGTTCGTCCTGCAACACTCCCATCTGCAGCGCACCCACCTGATCAACCGCGGCGTCGACGAGCGTCGCATCCGGGCCGTGCGACCGCCCATCGTGCTGCCGGACACGGTCGAACCCCTGCGTGACCCGGTTCTCCAGGGCTTCGTGGAGGGCGCTGCCGTGCTCGCCTTCACGGCGGTCGCGCGACTGGACTACTTCAAGAACGTCGAACTGCTCGTCGACGGCTGTGTCCAGGCGCGCCGGCGCGGTGTCCCGCTGCGCATCCTGGTCGTCGGGGACGGCGTCGACGACGCCGCCGCCCGCGAGAGCCTGCGCTCGCGCGTGCCCGCCGAGTACGCCGACGCGTTCATGGCCGTCGGCAAACTGCCCAAACCGCAGCTCTACGCGCTGTTCGACAAGGCGAGACCGGTCGGCGTCTTCATCTGCCCCTCGCGCTACGAGACCCTGGGGATCACCCCGCTGGAGGCCGCCCTCTCCGGCGTGTGCACCCTCATGATCGACTCGGACAAGGTCGAGGCCCGAAGGTTCTTCCCCCGGACCCATCTCTTCGGACCCACCGGTGACGCGCTGGCCGACGCCGTCGTCCGCGTGCACGACAGCCATCTGGGCATCGAGCAGCTCGGCAAGCAGTTGCGCGCGGACATCTCCACCGAGATCTCCCGGGAGAAGTTCGAGCAGGACACGCTCACCGCCTGGGAGCACTTCTCCCGCGCCGTGCACACGGCCACCGCCTGACCACCGGCCGTACACCGGCCGCCCGTTGGAGGAGCAACGACGATGGTCCACGAAACGATCTCTCCGGACGGTCTCCCCGTCCGCGGCGCCCACCGCCGCAACCCCTACCAGTACCTGATGTCCGGCCCACAGTTCGACGCACTGCTCACCCGTCTCGCGCTGCGCCGGGCGGAGAGCGTCTGGCGCAACCACCACATCTCCCCGGAGCGCGCACCCCACGGCGTCTACCCCAGGCCGCACATGGCGTTCGTCCTGCTGGACGCCACAGCGGGCCCCTGGGTACCCAACGAGGACGCCGTCCTGGCGGCCGTCACCCTGGGAGAGCGGGGACACGACTTCCTCCCCTACGCCGCGGCCAAGGCGGCCGGGCACCGAAGAACCGGCCACAACTGGGGCACCGCCGTCCTGGTGGACCCGCACCTGTGCGGCGACGGCGGCTTCCGCTACGGCCACTCCGCGGAAGTGCGCGGCCAGATCGTCGGGGCCAGCTCGCAGAGCCCCGACCAGGACCTCCACGAAGCCGCGGCTCTCGCCACGGACTTCGTCCAGGCACTGTCCGAACTCCACCAGGCGTGGGAACGACGCACCGGCCCGGGCGAGTGGTTCACCATCGACGGCGGCTCCGGCACCGAACCCGTCGCCATGACCCGCTGGTTCCCCACCCCGGAACCCCGCCCGGCGCCCTGACGCCGGGCGCGATCGCCTGCCGCCCCCCTCAGGACCTGGCAGTGCGTCGGTCCTGAGGGGATGTGGCGGCTTCTCGGTGAGACGTGATCTGCTGGTACCAGCCGGCGTAGCGGCGGACTTCGTACTGGTCCAGGCCCCATTCGTTCACGTGAACTATTGGGGCCCGGAATCGCTGTCGGAGGGCGTCTTCAGGAAACAGCGTCAAGAATGGCTTGATGCTTGAGTGCGGGACCTTGCCCAGGTCCTGAAGAACGGTGGGGCCCGGCTGGACGATCTGCTTCCCCTGACCTCGGCGATCAGCACCTTGTGGCGGCAGCCACGATCGCGCGCGTGGCGGCGGACCAGGCGCGGGCGCAGTCCGTGGCCGAGACCGTGCACTGGCTGGAGCGGCTGATCCCCGGCGCGGCCACCCCCATGACCTGACGGATTCGGTGCGGGAATTGCGTTCGCGCCTCGTGCCGGGTGACGAGCCAGCCCTGTGGTCGTGGAACGCCGAGGTCTGGGAGCAGATGCTGTTGTGGTGGTGGAGGCGGAACCAGCATCGGTCGGCGAGCCCCGACACTGGAAGGAGTTCCGGGCTTCCTCGGGTGATCGGCGTCCGATACGAGATGCCCAGCGGCTCAGGCCTCCCCTACGGCTGCGTCATTGGGCCTCGTCCGAAGTGGGCAGTTGGACCCGCCCGCCATGACCAAGAAGGCCGCTGCTGTGCTGTGTCCGGCTGTGTCTGACCGAGTGAGTGAGGGGAGGTGGGAAGCCCTATCGTCCTTGTCTCAGGCGGATCTTCTGAGTCCATGCGTTGACGCCGCCCTTCGGCGTGGACTTGCAGGCGGTGGCGTAGCAACGCCAGACCCAGTCGTCCTTCTTGTAACGCCGGATCTCGATCTCGCTGCCTTTGCACCGTCCGCATGTCGGCGGAGCGGCGAACGTGGTGGCGTGCTCGTGTTCCAGCAGCTTGCGGGCGAAGTAGCGGCCTTGCATCGTCAGCATGATCTCCCGGGTCGACTTCTGGGAGAGCGGGTTGAGGCTGCCGAGCAGGACGGTCTGCTCGTCTACGACGACGATCTTCTGATGCATTTCATGCATGGGTACCACCGTGTCGACGACGCGCCTCAGCTGGGTGATCAGCGCCTGGTTCTTCTCCTGTTTCTGAAGCTTGTCGGTGTCGTCACGGATGAAGACGTTGATCCGGACGCCCCGCTCGGCGGCGGCTTGGAGTTCGGGCAGGAGGGAGTGGAGACGGGCCGCCACCCAAGGAGCCCAGAGCCACAGTGAACGCCGGGCGTGACCGATCTTCTCGGAGAAGGCCCGGTAGAAGTCCCGTTCGTCGTCCATCTCGGTCACCTCGACGTGCCGACCGAGGACATCCGCGAGAGCGGTGCCGAATTCACCTCGGAACGGGCGCGAGGCGGTGGGCGGGGTGATCAGGTTCCGGGCGTGCAGCACTCGGACACCGGGTGTACCGATCATTGCGGCCAATTGGCCCAGAGCTGTCGCCCGGCCCGCGGCTCGAAGGCGCTCAAGGCTGGCGATCACGTACACCCGGGTCTTCACCCGGGTGACGGCGACGTTGAACAGCCGAACCCCGTCAAGGGGCCATGTACTCCTTGCGGGTTGGCGGTGGGCATGCGCCATCCACAGCGGCCGCGTGCTCCTGTCGCCTTCGACGGTGTCGAAGACGACTACGTCGAACTCCCGCCCCTGAAACCTGTGGGCCGTCCCCACTTCGGCCGACGCATCCCCGTTCGGCCCCTCGACATCGCGCAGGGCCTCCAAGGTGGCTTCGGCCTGGACGCGGCACGGGGTGACCACGCCCGTGTCCTCGCCGAGTTCGCGGTGAACTTCCACCAAGGCACGAGTGATCAGCGTGCCGGCGGGCCACCATCCGCGGCGGCTGCCGGTCAGATGGGGCCTGGCCAGCTCGTGCAGTCCGTCCGTGTCGATCAGTACGATTTCGGGGTCGCCGGGCCCACGCTCCACGCGTGTCTGCGGGCCGCCGCTCAGCACGCCGCCGTATGCGAGTTCATTGGCCAGCCGCATCACGGCGGGACCGAATCGATGCTGCTCGGTCAGAGTGATGCAGGCGGGATGGTGCTGTGCGTCGGAGGGGGTGCGGACGCCGCAGTGAGCGAACACGTCGGGGAGGAGCCAGCGCTGGATGTCGGGGCGCCTCTGGTCCTTGAGCTCCGGTGGGACGACTGCGCCCAACTGCATGAAGTCGCCCAGCAGCACGACGCCCCGACGCGCCTTGCCGGTTGCCAGAAGCACCTCCGGCAGTGTGGCGGCCCCTGCCTCGTCCACGAGCACCACGTCGTACGGTCCGTCGAGGACGACCCGGTTGGTGCGGAACCGGGCCAGCGTGGTCGCGACCAGTTTGGCGGCTTTGATGATCACGCTCTCGGCGTCGCGCGCCAGCCGTTCGTATTCCTCCTGGATCTTCTGGTAGGCCTTCTCCAGCCCCGGACGGCGTGCCTCGTCGGCGGCGACAGCAGGACGGAGTCGGCCTGCGCGCTTGAACGTGGTGGGCCAGTTCTTGTGTTCGGCATCCTTGACGAGTTCATACGCGTGGACGGTGCATTTGCTGATCTCGGTCATCCTGGCGAGTTCGGCGGCGCATCGGTCGAGATGCTGCCAGGCCCGATGCGAAGCGGCCCGTGCCGTGTCGGCTTCGGCGTGCAACGCCGCGGTCTGTTTCCGGGTCAGGGGGATGCTCTCGGCGAGGGCGGTGCTGCGGACTTCGAGGGTTGCGGCATGAGTCGTGGCGATGGACCGGGCCTTGAGCGCGTCCTCCCGGGCTGTCTCGGCGGCCGACTCCATCTCCGCCAGCCGTCGCTGGAGTTCTGCGATTTTGTCCCGGGACCGACGCTGCGACCAGGAGCCTTTCCCCTTGAGCGTACGCAGTTCCGTCCGCAGGGGGTCGCAGCGGCCGTCCGCAAGCAGTGCCGCTGCCTCGCGCAGCGTGGCCGCCTCGCCCACCTCGGTCATCTCTGCCCGCAACTGATCCACCTGACGCCACTGGGCACGGGCGGCATCTGCGGCCTTGTCCCTGGCCGACGCGCTTCGGAGCGCGATGACTGTCTTCTCGTGTTCCTGGTGCGCCTCGTGGTGCTGTCGCTTCGCCTCGTCGGCCAGCCGCTGCACCGACTCCGGGTCCATCCCGGGAGTGCGCAGCAGTTCCAGAGCCGCGTCGTAGGCATCGGAGTCGAACCCGCTCAGTGCGGCGTCCAGAGTGGCCAGTTCGGCTGCCCGCTCCTTGATCGCGACCAGCTCGGACTCGAGCGCGCTGCGTCGCTCCGCGGTCTCCATGAGCCGTGCCCTGACCATCAGGGGGAGAGAGACAGAGGGATCCTCGGCCACCTCCTTGAGATGCGGTGGGCCGACACGGACGATGTCTCCAGGAATGTGTCGCCGGTCGCGGACCACCCCCATCAGCGCGTTGTCCACGGCGATGTTGGTCGTGGAGACGAGTAGTACGCGATCACCGCGGGCGATGAGGTCGCCGATCGCTCTCTTGAGCACGGTGGTCTTCCCGGTACCGGGAGGTCCCCACACCAGGTGGACGCCTTCTCCGAGGCACGCGCGATACGCGTCGGCCTGGGAGGGATGAAACCCCGGAGGGTCCCCCTCCGCCGCCCGTGCTCCGCCGATGGAGCCGGCCGCCAGCGCTGCCGCCAAGGGATGCTCCCCGAGCCCCGCGATGCCTTGGCGCAGGGCCTCCACGAGAAAGGTGGGCGATTGCTTCTGCATCCACAGGTGAGGGTCTGCGACCTGGGCGAACCTGGCCACCTTCAGGGTGAGAAGACTGCCGTTCTGCACGGCCTCGGAGACGACGAATCCTTCCGACTCGATGCTGTCGGTCTCCGGCCCGGCGAGTCGCAGGCTGTCCAGCTGATCCGGTCCGATGTCGGAACCCCGGATGTCCACGACGTACACGCCGGGGTCGCCCGCACGAGCCGCCCGCCCGACACGCTGCCAACGGGACTGCCTCCCCGCACCTCCTTCCAGGGCGATCCACTCGCCGAGTGCAGCAGCGATCTCCTCGCGCCACCCCACTTGAGACTCCTCCCCGTCAGTTGTGCGGATCCATGGAGCGGAGCAGTTCCAGCAGCCCTTGAGCCGGGTGCAGCTGGTCGTCGGTGACGGGGTCGGGGCTGAAGTGCATCAGGTCGTTGCGGAAGTTCCGGCACTCCTCCAGCGCGGAGAGGAAGTGCTGCTGGTCGATGGCCCAGCCCAGTGCGGACCAGTTCTCGGAAACCTTGAACAGGTGGCCGTACGCGCCGAACGTGAGGTTGGCAGCGGAATTGACCCGGGCGGCACGGTGTTTGGGCACGACGGCACGAATGCGCTCGATCGGGATGCAGCGGTCGACGATGCGGCGCAGGCGCTGCTCGATCTCCTCGACGAGCACGAAGGGCCGCACTCGGGTACCGAACTGGACTGTGAGATCGGAGTCGGTGATCAGACCGCACACCTTGTGGTCGTGATCGCGTACGAGGACGTAGCCCGACTTCTGGATGGTCCCGATCCAGTCGAGCAGGTCGTCGGACCGGTCCGCTTCCTGAGCGCGAACCGTGGCAGCGGTGAGACCGGCCCCGGGATCGGCCATGCGGGCACGGCCGATCGACTCCCAGCTGACCACTCCGCGAAGCCGTCCGTCCGCGTCGAGGACGGGCAACTGACTGTAGTCGCGCAGCACCATGAGCGTCATCGCGGTATCGAGACCGTCCCCGACCCGCACGCACTCCGGCATGCGGTTGGCCGAATCGAGGTTGCTCACCCGGTAGGCGACGGTCCGTGCCCGGAGGTCCTCGTCCGCCAGGTGTCCGGCGGCGTCCGCCGCGCTCTGGACCACTGCCCGCATGCTGGGCGAGGAAGGGGGCACGCGATGACTCACGGGGCAGGGCGGCCGGCGAGCCCGGCCCGGACACGTGTCCGGGCGAGCCGCCAGGCCGGCGCGGACATCGCCCGGCGCGGCGGGGCGGTACGGGACGCGGTCGGGACGTTCGTCCGCCGACTGCGGGCCGACCGCCACAACAAGGCGCTGAGTCTGACCTTCCTGCGCGCCGCCGGCGACGACGGAGATCTGTACCTCGCGCGTGTCGACGCTCGCTGCATGGTCCTGCTCCTCTCGACCGAGGGTGGGGACGAGCTGCAACTCCTCGCGGTCCGCGACGGTGCCTTCGCCCGTGACGAACTCTCCCGGCTCACCGTCGCCATCAACTCCGTGTCGGGCGCGGTCGAGGTCGTCGACCAGAGCGAGGTCGCCGCCAACGTCGTCGCCCTCTCCGAGCGTTCCGAGACCGCCGCCTCCGCCTCGGCGGCAACAGCCGTCCCACAGACCTCGGATGCGGCACCGACCGCGTCCACGAGCAGTCTCCGGCAGCCGATCTTCGCCGCCCACGACGACCAGCGCCTCGTCGACCTCGGCGTGGTGCCGTCCCTGCTGCCGACCCTCCGGAGGATCACCACCGGCGAGCAGTTGGACCAACTGCTCACCCATAACCTTCCGGAGCTGACCCGCGACGTCCTGATCGCCCTGCGCGACCGCATGGACCCCGCGGACGTGGAACGCCTGATCACGAGCGCCTGGCGCCCTGAGGACGGGAAGGTCGACGTCCGGGACTGGGCGGGCGCCGCCCGGCGTGCCGTTTCCCAGGCGGAGACCGACGACGACGCCGTCCTCAAGGCCCTGGGCAGCGGGTTCGACGCCTGGCGTCTCTTTCTCCACCCCGAACAACGGCGGCTCGCCGTCGGAGACTTCAAGGGCTCGGCCAAGGTGACCGGAGGCCCCGGCACCGGCACCGGCAAGACGGTCGTCGCCCTGCACCGGGTGCGGCACCTCGTCGACCGACTGCCGGCCGGTCACACCCGCGCCGTGCTGCTCACCACGTACAACACCAACCTCGCCCTGGATCTGCGTGAACGGCTCAGGGACCTGGGGGGCGAGGAGCTGCTGCGCCGGGTCGACGTCAAGTCCGTCGACGTGCTCGCCCGGGAGATCCTCCAGGAGTCCCGCACGGAGATCGGTCGGCCGCTGGACGACGAGGCGGCGGTGAACCTGTGGCACGACGTGCGCATCGAGACCGGCCTGCTCGACTATGACGCCGAGTTCCTCGACAGCGAGTTCAAGCACGTCATCCTCGCGAACCGCTGCGGTTCGTGGGACCTCTACCGGCGTGTCGGCCGCCCCGGCCGTCCCCGCATCACCATGCCCCAGCGCCACGACGTGTGGCAGCTCGTCGAGGCGTACCGGGCTCACCTGAACGGTTCGCCGCGGCGGACGACGTACGCGATCATCGCCGACCAGGCGGCAGGCCTGGAACAGCACCGCATGGCCCGAGTCGAGGAACAGGCACGCTACAAGGCCGAGCAGGGCGGGCTCGACCTCGTCCACCGGGAAGCGGGCAGCGGCATGTGGCTCACGCCCCGGTACCGGCACGTCGTGGTCGACGAGGCACAGGACCTGTCCGCCTCGCACTGGCGGATGCTGCGCGCCGTCGTCCGCAAGGGCCCCAACGACATCTTCCTCGTCGGGGACGCCCACCAGCGGATCTACGGCAGTCGAGTCGTCCTCGGCCACCACGGCATCGAGGTCCGGGGACGTGCCTCACGACGCCTCACGCTCAACTACCGCACCACCAGGCAGATCCTGGGCAGCGCCAATCGACTGATCGCCGGAGAGCCCTTCGACGATCTGGACTCCGGCACCGACACGCTCGACGGCTACCGCTCCGTTCTCACGGGACTCGCCCCGCAGTTCTGGCGCGCTCCGGACCGGCTGACCGAGATGCGAGCGGTGGCCACCCTCATCAAGGAACGCCACGACGCCCACGGCACGGCCTACTCGGCCATGGCCGTCGCCGTGCCCGACGGAAGCTCCGCCCAGCAGTTCGCGAACGTACTGGCCCGGGAACCGTTCGGCATCCCGGTCGCCCCGCTGGGCAAGGAAGGCGTCCGCTCGGACCAGGACGCCGTGCGCATCGGCACCATGTACCGGTTCAAGGGCCTGGAATTCCAGCGTGTCTTCCTCACGTCCGTGGGTGAGGGACAGGTGCCGCGCCAGAGCATCGAGCAGTACCGGCTCGCGAACCCCGACCGCTACCGCCTTGAAGAACAGCGGGCCCGGTCCCTGGTGTTCGTCGCCGCCACCCGGGCCCGGGACGAGCTCGTCGTCACATGGAGCGGCAAGGCCAGCCGCTTCCTGCCCGCAGACGCGGACGCCACCGCCCTCCGGGCTGTGGACCTGCTCCGGCCGGATGGTCCGGCGCCCGGTTCGGCAGTGGCGTCCATCGCCTGACAGCCAGTCGGGAGAGGGAGGGACGACGGAGGTGCGCGGGATCCCACCGGAGATGTTCCGCTTCACCACGGGAGAGAACGCAGACTTCACCCGGCCCGCGGAATCGGCATCCGTCGTCCGCGTCGTGGAGAACCCCGGTGTTCTGGCCCTGGCCGTACGCCGTTCCGGTCCTGGCTGCCCACCCCTCGTGCGCGCGCTTGGCGCATGACGACAGAGGACCACCTCGAGGCAGTTGCCCGCAACCCCGCCGGTCCTCTCCCCGACGCCCCGAGTAGCCGCCTTGCATCGTCAGCGGTGTGGGGCTCTGCCGTGGTCGAGGAGCTGGTGGCCGATGTGCTGCTGGAAGCTCTCGCCATCGCTGCACGGGAGAAGGGGCCGGAACCCACCAGGTCCCGTCCCTGACTCCCGGAGATGTCGCACGGGTGCCGTCATGTCCCCTCCTGGCGCCGTATGAATACAGGTCAGGAGTGGAGTGACGGCACGGCCCCTGAAACAGATCAGATGTCCCTGAAGATCTCGATCTGTGCCCCCACGGAGTTCAGACGCTCCGCAAGTTCCTCGTAACCGCGGTTGATGACGTACACGTTGCGCAGCACGGACGTGCCCTCGGCCGCCATCATGGCGAGCAGCACGACCACGGCGGGGCGCAGCGCGGGCGGGCACATCATCTCGGCGGCGCGCCACCGGGTCGGGCCCTCGACCAGGACCCGGTGGGGGTCGAGGAGTTGGAGCCTGCCGCCGAGGCGGTTGAGGTCGGTGAGGTAGATGGCGCGGTTGTCGTAGACCCAGTCGTGGATGAGGGTCTGACCGTGTGCCGAGGCGGCGATCGCCGCGAAGAAGGGCACGTTGTCGATGTTGAGCCCGGGGAACGGCATGGGGTGGATCTTGTCGATCGGTGCCTCCAGCTTGGAGGGGCGGACCGTGAGATCGACCAGTCTGGTACGGCCGTTGTCGGCGACGTACTCCGTCGTACGGTCGCAGTCGACGCCCATCTCCTCCAGCACCGCGAGCTCGATCTCCAGGAACTCGATCGGTACCCGGCGGATCGTCAGCTCGGACTCCGTCACGACGGCGGCGGCCAGCAGGCTCATCGCCTCGACCGGGTCCTCGGAGGGGGAGTAGTCGACGTCCACGTCTATGTGCGGGACGCCGTGCACGGTCAGGGTCGTCGTTCCGATGCCGTCGACGCGTATGCCCAGCGCCTCCAGGAAGAAGCAGAGGTCCTGGACCATGTAGTTGGAGGAGGCGTTGCGTATGACGGTCGTGCCGTTGTGCCGGGCGGCGGCCAGCAGCGCGTTCTCGGTCACGGTGTCGCCGCGCTCGGTCAGCACGATGGGGCGGCCGGGGGTGACCGCGTGGTCGACCTGTGCGTGGTACAGGCCCTCCGTCGCGGCGATCTCCAGTCCGAACCGGCGCAGCGCGATCATGTGCGGCTCGATGGTCCGCGTACCGAGGTCGCAACCGCCCGCGTACGGGAGCTTGAACGAGTCCATGCGGTGCAGCAACGGGCCGAGGAACATGATGATGGACCTGGTCCGGCGGGCGGCGTCGGCGTCGATGGCGTCCATGTCGAGCCGGGCGGGCGGGACGATCTCCAGGTCGGTCCCGCCGTTGATCCAGCGGGTCCGTACGCCGATGGAGTTCAGGACCTCCAGGAGGCGGTAGACCTCCTCGATGCGGGCGACGCCGCGCAGCACCGTACGGCCCTTGTTGAGGAGTGAGGCGCAGAGCAGTGCCACGCACGCGTTCTTGCTCGTCCTGACATCGATGGAGCCCGAGAGCCGGCGTCCTCCGACCACGCGCAGATGCATGGGCCCGGCGTAGCCGAGCGACACGATCTCGCTGTCGAGCGCTTCACCGATGCGCGCGATCATCTCAAGGCTGATGTTCTGGTTGCCGCGCTCGATGCGATTGACGGCGCTCTGGCTGGTGGCGAGCGCCTCGGCGAGCTGACTCTGCGTCCAGCCCCGGTGCTGACGGGCGTCACGTATGAGCTTGCCGATGCGTACGAGGTAATCGTCTGACATGACGAAAGGCTATCTCAGATATGAGATGCGCCTTCCGGTGGGGTGCGCCGTTCGAGTGACGACGGTGCGCAGGCGCGACTATTGGCCGCTCACGTGCACGTCAGAGGCGCGGCACGGCACGGGTGGCACGTGCGTTCCATGGTCCACCCGGTCCGCCGCCCCGGCGCGCGGGGTACCCCCGTTCGGGGACGGGGACGGGGACGGGGACGGGGACGGGGACGGGGACGGAGGCAGCGGCAGGGGCGAGGCAGGAGGGGGCGGGCGGGATCAGTCCGTGAAGCCGCCCTCGGCCAGGATGCCTTCGACCCGGGTGCGGTGCGCCTCCTGCCAGGTGTCGAGGGTCTCCCGAGCTTCCTCGGCGAGCCTCTCACGGGCTTCGAGGAGCACCTGTTCGCGGCGGGCGCCCGGGGTGATCACGACGCCCTCTTCGTCAGCCACCACGATGTCGCCGGGGTGGACCTCCACCCCGCCGCACCGCACCGGGACGTTGAGCGGTCCGACGGCCTTCTTCACTCCCGGGACGGGCATGACGCCCCTGGCGAAGACGGGAAAGCCCAGCTCGCGCACCTCGGCCAGATCACGGATCACCCCGTCGGTCACGAATGCCGCGACCCCGCGACGCCGGGCGATGGCGCAGACGTTCCCTCCCGCGAGTGCGTAGTCCACGTCCCCCGCCTCGACGACGACGACCGAACCGGGTTCCGCGCGGTAGACGGCCGCGTGCAGCATCAGGTTGTCGCCCGGAGGGCACCGTACGGTGAACGCCGGTCCGGCGACGCGCGGGGGCGACGGCCACAGCGGGCGGATGCCGATGTCCATGACGTGTTCGCGGCCCAGGAGTTCGGCGAGGATGGTCGGGGATATGCCGTCGAACGCGGCGATGTCGTTCACGCTTCTCCTTCGCTCGGGTGCTCGCGCCACCGGGCGGCGGCGCGGCCCGTGTCGCAGTGGGTCAGGTGTCGTACAGGCCGTCCCACGAGGCGCCGAACCCGAGGCCGTCGGGGAGGAGTTCGGCCCGGTCGTGCTCACCGTCGCCGGCCTCGTGGCGTTCCGTGACGAGGCCGAACAGCACACCGTCGACCGTCAGCCGGAAGGGACGGACCGCGATGTCCCCGCACGCGTCCGGGAGGGCACAGGTGGCCATGGCCAGGAACTGTCCGTCCGCGCAGTGCCCGATGGTGTCGGTCCGGTGGTCCGGTTGGTGGGCGATGGGGACGACCGCGGGAACAGCCATCCCGGGATCATAGACACGGTGCCGGACGGCCCGGAAGACGGGCCAGGAAGGCCGTGGGCGTGGGCTCAGACGTGGAGTTCGGGCGGCAGCCCCGTCCAGCGCAGGTCGGCGGGAAGGTGTCCCGTGTCGTTGTAGAGCAGTACGGAGGCGGGGCGGCCGGGGGCGTAGCGGATGACCGTCAGCGCGGCGTTGGCATGGTTCAGTCCGATCCAGCGCCACTTCGGGGCGTCGAGGGCCTCCCGGACCAGCCAGGCGATGAGGAAGTTGTGGGTGACGACCAGTTCGTGGCGCGGCTCGTCGCCGTCGACCGGGCCGGTGAACCGCGCGAGCGCCGCACGGGCGAGGCCGGGGCCGGCCTCACGCTGTTCCCGGGGGAATCCGGCCAGCCGTTCCAGCGTGGCGTCGGCGATGTCCAGCGGCAGTTCGTGCCGGTGAGGAAGGTGGGGCAGGTGGTCCCCGGCGAGCTCGGACGACCGGAGCGGAACGCCGTCGAGCCGGTCGCCGATCAGCTCGGCGGTCCGCGCGGCCCGGGGGAGCGGGCCGTGGTGGATCACCGAGAGGGGAACGTGACGCAGCCGCTCGCCGAGCGACTCGGCTTGCCGACGGCCGTTCGCGGAGAGCTCGCTCTCGTCTTCCGTGGCCTCCCCGTGCCGGGCGAGGTAGAGGTGGCGTGCGGCTGTTGCGGCCATGGCGTGCGGCGCCCTTCGACGAGTCCTGGTTCCTGTGTCCCGAACCCGTGGACGTCCTTCCGGGGGGACGGGGTTCCCGCAGCCGTCGCCCCGCCCTGCCGGCTCCGGTGCCGGCCGGTGGGCGGCGGAACGCGGGGACGCCGTCAGTCCTGGGGGTGCAGGGACTCGGCCGCCACGGCGGAGACCGTCCGTGCCACGAGGGCGAGCGCGGGCACGTCCAGCTTCCACTGCTGCCAGTACAGCGGTACGTCCACACGCCGCCCCGGTGCCAGTTCGACGAGGACGCCCGACCGCAGCAGGGGCTCCGCCTGCGGCTCCGGGACCAGCCCCCAGCCCAGACCGGTGGCCACCGCGTCGCAGAAACCCTCCGACGTGGGGACGTGGTGGCGCAGGCGACCGGCGCCCGAACCGTCGGGTGTGAAGGACCGGACGAACCGGTCCTGGAGGTCGTCACGCCGGTCGAAGACGATCACCGGCGCGTCGGGCAGGCGGCGCTCCAGCGGTCCCGACGACAGATGGCGCGCCACGAACCCCGCACTCGCCACCGGCAGATAGCGCGCGAGGCCCAGCGGGCGCACCGTGCAGCCCGCCACCGGCTGCGCCGCCGACGTCACCGCCGCCATCACCTGGCCCTCGCGCAGCAGCGCCGCGGTGTGCGCCTCGTCCTCGCGATGCAGGTCGAAGCAGATGGGCGGGTCCTGCGGCACCCGGGTCAGGACGGGCAGGAACCAGGTGGCCAGGGAGTCCGCGTTCACCGCGATGGGCACCCGGGCCGGGCCCGCCCCGGTCGCGATCCCCAGCTCCGTGCGCGCATCCCGTTCCAGAGCGGCCAACTGGCGCGCGAACCGCACCACCACCTGCCCGGACTCCGTCGGCCGCACCGGCTTCGTACGCATCAGCAGCACCCGCCCGGTGCGCTGCTCCAGCGCCTTGACCCGCTGGCTGACCGCCGAGGGCGTCACGTGCAGGGCCGCCGCGGCGGCGTCGAAGGTGCCCTCGTCGACGACGGCGAGCAGCGTGCGCACCTGGTCGAAGGGGAGATCGGTCATCACAGGGGCTAATGCTACGTAAGAAACTTTAGCTGTACTGATGTCGCGGCGGGCCATAGCGTCGGACGACATGAACAGCGGTGTCCTCTCGGCGGCCCTCGCCGGATTCGGTACAGGCATGTCCCTCATCGTCGCCATCGGCGCGCAGAACGCGTTCGTCCTGCGCCAGGGCGCGCGCGGGCAGGCCGTGCTCGCGGTGGTCGGCATCTGTGCCGCGTCCGACGCGGTCCTCATCGCCCTCGGTGTGGCCGGGCTCGGTGCAGTCGTCACCGCGTGGCCCGCCGCCCTGGCCGCGGTCGGTCTGGCCGGTGGCGCCTTCCTGATCTGCTACGGCGTGCTGGCCGCCCGCCGGGCGCTGCGACCCGCCGCCGGACAGTCGCTGACGGCGGGGGGCGCCGCCGCGGGCTCCGTCCGTGCCGCGGTGCTCACCTGCCTGGCCCTGACCTGGCTCAACCCGCACGTCTACCTGGACACCGTGCTGCTGCTCGGCTCGGTCGCCGCCGACCGCGGCCCGCTGCGCTGGGTCTTCGGCCTCGGCGCGATGCTGGCGAGCCTGGCGTGGTTCGCGGGTCTCGGCTACGGCGCCCGGCTCCTCGGCGGCGTCCTGGCCCGCCCCGGCGCCTGGCGGGTGCTGGACGCCCTGGTCGCGGCCACCATGCTCGTGATGGGCGTCCTGCTGCTGGCCCGTACCTTCTGATCCCGCCCCTGCCGAAGGCCCGGACTCCGCGGCGGTCGGCCCTCGGCCGCGGCGGACACGGGTGCCCGCACATGACCGTGCAGCGGTGATGTACTAGAGTTATCTCGACATCGAGATATTTGCCGAAGGCGCACCGCAGTCCGCCATCGGGTAAGGGTTACCTAACTAAGTCTTACCTTAACGGATGGGCGAGGGGCCGCAGGCGGCACCACGCGGCGCCCGCCGTAATGAGGCGCGGCGCGGAGTACGCGCACATTGATGAAGGAGACTGTCGTGTCGGCGAACAGCTTCGACGCCCGCAGCACGCTGCGCGTGGGCGACGAGTCGTACGAGATCTTCAGGCTGGACAAGGTCGAGGGCTCCGCGCGCCTCCCGTACAGCCTGAAGGTGCTCCTGGAGAACCTGCTCCGCACCGAGGACGGCGCGAACATCACCGCCGACCACATCCGGGCGCTCGGCGGCTGGGACTCCCAGGCGCAGCCCAGCCAGGAGATCCAGTTCACCCCGGCCCGCGTGATCATGCAGGACTTCACCGGCGTGCCGTGTGTCGTGGACCTCGCCACCATGCGTGAGGCCGTGAAGGAGCTGGGCGGCGACCCGGCCAAGATCAACCCCCTCGCCCCGGCCGAGCTGGTCATCGACCACTCCGTCATCGCCGACAAGTTCGGCACGAAGGAGGCCTTCGGCCAGAACGTCGAGCTGGAGTACGGCCGCAACAAGGAGCGCTACCAGTTCCTGCGCTGGGGCCAGACCGCCTTCGACGAGTTCAAGGTCGTCCCGCCGGGCACCGGCATCGTCCACCAGGTCAACATCGAGCACCTGGCCCGCACGGTCATGGTCCGGGGCGGCCAGGCGTACCCCGACACCCTCGTCGGCACCGACTCGCACACCACGATGGTCAACGGCCTGGGCGTGCTGGGCTGGGGCGTCGGCGGCATCGAGGCCGAGGCCGCGATGCTCGGCCAGCCGGTCTCCATGCTCATCCCGCGCGTCGTCGGCTTCAAGCTGACCGGCGAGCTGAAGCCGGGCACCACCGCCACCGACCTCGTGCTGACCATCACCGAGATGCTCCGCAAGCACGGCGTCGTCGGCAAGTTCGTCGAGTTCTACGGTGAGGGCGTCGCCGCCACCTCCCTCGCGAACCGCGCCACCATCGGCAACATGTCGCCCGAGTTCGGCTCCACCGCCGCGATCTTCCCGATCGACGGCGAGACCCTGAACTACCTGCGCCTGACCGGCCGCAGCGAGCAGCAGGTCGCGCTCGTCGAGGCGTACGCCAAGGAGCAGGGCCTCTGGCTGGACCCGGCCGCCGAGCCGGACTTCTCCGAGAAGCTGGAGCTGGACCTCTCCACGGTCGTCCCGTCGATCGCCGGCCCGAAGCGCCCGCAGGACCGCATCGTCCTCGCCAACGCCGCCGAGCAGTTCAAGCAGGACGTCCGCAACTACGTGGACACCGCCGACGAGGCGGGCAAGGAGTCCTTCCCGGCCTCCGACTCCCCGGCCGCCTCCGACGGCGTCCCGTCGAACCCGGTCCCCGTGACCGCCCCCGACGGCACCACCTACGAGCTGGACCACGGCGCCGTCACCGTCGCCGCGATCACCTCCTGCACCAACACCTCGAACCCGTACGTCATGGTCGCCGCCGCGCTCGTGGCGAAGAAGGCGGTCGAGAAGGGCCTGACCCGCAAGCCGTGGGTCAAGACCACCCTCGCCCCGGGCTCGAAGGTCGTCACCGACTACTTCGACAAGGCGGGCCTGACCCCGTACCTCGACAAGGTCGGATTCAACCTCGTCGGCTACGGCTGCACCACCTGCATCGGCAACTCCGGCCCGCTGCCGGAGGAGGTCTCCAAGGCGGTCAACGAGCACGACCTGGCCGTGACCTCGGTGCTCTCCGGCAACCGCAACTTCGAGGGCCGGATCAACCCCGACGTCAAGATGAACTACCTGGCCTCCCCGCCGCTGGTCGTCGCGTACGCCCTCGCCGGTTCGATGAAGGTGGACATCACCAAGGACGCCCTCGGCGTCGACCAGGACGGCAAGCCGGTCCACCTCGCGGACATCTGGCCGACCGAGGCCGAGGTGAACGACGTCGTCGCCAACGCCATCGGCGAGGACATGTTCAACAAGTCCTACCAGGACGTCTTCGCGGGCGACGCCCAGTGGCAGGCCCTGCCGATCCCGACCGGCAACACCTTCGAGTGGGACGCCGAGTCGACCTACGTCCGCAAGCCCCCGTACTTCGAGGGCATGACGATGGACCCGGCCCCGGTCGAGGACATCGCCGGTGCCCGCGTGCTCGCCAAGCTCGGCGACTCGGTCACCACCGACCACATCTCCCCGGCCGGCGCCATCAAGGCCGACACCCCGGCCGGCAAGTACCTCACCGAGCACGGTGTGGAGCGTCGTGACTTCAACTCCTACGGCTCGCGCCGGGGCAACCACGAGGTCATGATCCGCGGCACGTTCGCCAACATCCGCCTGCGCAACCAGATCGCGCCGGGCACGGAGGGCGGCTACACCCGCGACTTCACGCAGGACGACGCGCCGGTCTCCTTCATCTACGACGCCTCGCAGAACTACCAGGCCGCCGGCATCCCGCTGGTCGTCCTGGCAGGCAAGGAGTACGGCTCCGGCTCGTCCCGCGACTGGGCCGCCAAGGGCACCGCGCTCCTCGGCGTCAAGGCCGTCATCGCCGAGTCGTACGAGCGCATCCACCGCTCGAACCTCATCGGCATGGGCGTTCTCCCGCTCCAGTTCCCGGAGGGCGCGAACGCCCAGTCCCTCGGCCTGACCGGTCAGGAGACCTTCTCCTTCACCGGTGTGACCGAGCTGAACGACGGCACCACGCCGCGCACGGTCAAGGTCACCACCGACACCGGTGTGGAGTTCGACGCGGTCGTCCGCATCGACACCCCCGGTGAGGCGGACTACTACCGCAACGGCGGCATCATGCAGTACGTGCTGCGCAGCCTGATCCGCAAGTAGGCGACGCCGGACGGCCGGTCGGCCGCCAACGGCAAGGGGCCGCATCCCGGAGCACCGGGGTGCGGCCCCGCGCGCTTTCGTGCGACACCCGGGGCGGGCACACCGCCCACCGGCCGGGGGAATGCGATCGTGGGCCCGCGGGTTCCCCGCACAGCGCCACTGGCACGGGGAAGGCACGGCCACTGGCACGGAGACGGCACAGGAGGCGGAACGCACCATGGGCGAGTTGATCCTGATCCGGCACGGTGAGACCGAGTGGTCGCGGTCCGGTCAGCACACCAGCTACACCGATCTGCCTCTCACCCGCTTCGGTGAGCGTCAGGCCCTCGCGCTGACGCCCCTGCTCGCCGAGCGGCGGATCGCGCTCACCCTGGTCAGCCCCTCGGCGCGCGCCCGGCGCACCGCCGAACTCGCCGGGCTCGCCGCTCCGCGCATCACGTCCGATCTGCACGAATGGGACTACGGAGGCTACGAGGGCGTCACCACCGACGAGATCCACCGCACCCGTCCCGACTGGAACCTGTGGACCGACGGCGTCGCCCCCGGCCCCGACGCGCACCCCGGGGAGACCCCCGCCGAGGTCGGCTCCCGGGCCGACAGGGTGCTGGCCGAGGTGGCGCGCGAGGCGGGCCGGGACGGGGACGTCGCCCTTGTCGCCCACTCCCACTTCCTGCGGGTGCTCACCGCCCGCTATCTCGGGCTGACACCCGCCGAGGGCACGCTGTTCCAGCTCGCCACGGGGGCCGTGTCCCGGCTCGGCACGGAGCACGGCAATCCCGTGATCACGGCCTGGAACGTGTGCCTGCCGGAGAGCCTCTTCCCGCAGGGGGCGCCGGAAGGGACGGAACGCGTCTGAGCGGGCGGGGAGCCGCTTCCGCCCGTACGGCCGTGGCGGACACCGGCCGCGCACCCGGCCGATGCCCCGAGGAGAGGCGCCACCCGCGCGCCGGGCGAGCGGGCGGCCGGACCTCCGGTGAGCGGGCCCCCGTCCTCCCGGAGCCCTGTCAGGGGATGAGCAGGGAGCGCGCGAGCGGGGGGTTGGGCCTCACCCGCTCGACGCCGGAGTGCTCCGCACCGGCCCGGACGTCTGTCACCTTGTCGGTGGCCTTGCCCGGAATTCCAGTGGAGAATCCGCCGTCGACACCCGATGACCGCTTCTTTCCTTCGGGACCTCTCCGACGGTGTTGCGCCGGTCCGGTCGTCCTTCATTCGATTCGAAAGGCGAACGGAATGTCCGTGCCGCAGATGGGCATTTGGTCCCGCTCGCCGCTTTCGGGCGACCGCGCCGCGGCGGGGACGAGCATGATCAATTCCGGTGAAGCCGCGATCGACGCGGTTGCTGCGGCTGTGTCACCCACGAGATCCATGTCGGGGCCGCATGCCGAACCGTACTTCCCGGAGGTGTGTCCGGGCAACGTTGTCACGTCGATGCGCATGGTGCGGCAGTGAGTCAAGTTGTGGATGTGTCAAGGGTGTTGGCGGCGCGTCGTCGAAGGAATCGGACTTCGCGCGGAATTGTTCGTGCCGGGGCAGGAACGTGCGAAGGACACGTATCCACGAGGTCTCAACTCGGGAAAGACTGCTGCTCAACCTTGCATTCGATCTTGCTCAGTTGGGCGCGAGTGGACTATACCTGTCGGCGTCCGCGCAGCCGTTTCACGGTGAGGCGGGCAAGGGGGCGAGGGGTGGGTCCGCGGGGCACGACGGTGTCCGCGTCGGCCGTTCTTTCCCGAACTCCCATCGCACGTGGCTAGCCTGAAACATCAGCACTACCCAAGCGCAACTGACCGCGGTGGCGGGGCCCTTCGCCTGAGGCGAATATCGACGGGCGACCGGTACACACCGCCTGAGTCCTGGAGAAGGCGAGGACTTGAGCATGGGATCCACCTCCGCCCACAAGAATGAGGGCCTCGGCCGTCGCGATGTGATCAAGCGATCCGCCGCACTCGGTCTGCTCACTGTGCCGACGATGAGCTTCCTGGCGTCGTGCGCGAGCGGCGGCGACGGCGGCGACGAGAAGGTCGAGAAGGGCAAGGTCACCAAGGAGAACCCGCTCGGCGTCAACGAGACGGCCCCGCTCGAAGTCGTCATCTTCAACGGCGGATTCGGTGAGCAGTACGCCATCGACGCGGAGAAGAGGTACAACGAGGCCTTCCCGAAGGCCCCGAAGGTCAAGCACGTCGCGACGCAGAAGATCCAGTCGCAGCTGCAGCCCCGGTTCAACGGCGGCACCCCGCCGGACCTGATCGACAACTCGGGTGCCGAGCAGATGGACATGGGCATCCTGGCCGGCAAGAAGCAGCTCACGGACCTGACGACGCTCATGGACGCCCCGTCCTACGACGACCCGAACAAGAAGGTCCGCGACACCCTGCGCCCGGGCGTCCTGGAGATGGGCCAGCTGGAGGGCGACCCGGTCTGGATCATGTACTACGCGTACACCGTGTACGGCGTCTGGTACTCGCAGACCGCGCTCGACAAGCTCGACGCGAAGTACCCGCAGACCTGGGACGAGATGCTCGCCCTGTGCGCGAAGGCGAAGAAGCAGGGCATCGCCGGCTGGACGTACCCGGGCAAGTACCCCTACTACCTGGCGTACTCGCTCTACCCGTTCATCGCCAAGATCGGCGGCCGCGAGGTCCTCGACCGGATGGACAACCTGGAGCCGAACGCCTGGAAGGACCCCGCGGTCAAGGCGGCGTTCGAGGCGTACTACGAGCTGTACCAGAAGGGGTACATCCTCCAGGGCACCCCCGGGCTGACCCACATCCAGTCGCAGACCGAATGGACCAAGGGCAAGGCCCTGTTCATCCCGAACGGTTCGTGGGTGGAGAACGAGGCGGCGCCGACGACGCCCGACGACTTCAAGATGATGGTGTCGGCACCGTCCGGCCTGGACGCCTCCGACAAGATGCCGTTCGGCACCATCTGGGCCTCCGGCGGCGAGCCCTTCATCGTCCCGGCCAAGGGGAAGAACCCCGAGGGCGCCATGGAACAGCTGCGCATCATGCTCTCCGAGGAGTCCTCGAAGAACTTCACCAAGCAGGTCAAGTCGCTCACGTCCTTCAACGGCGGCACCGACGGCCTGCCCCTGTCGACCGCCCTGCAGTCGGGTGTCGACGCGCTCAAGCTGGCCGGCGACAACGTGCTGAACCCGCGTCTCGAGGGCTGGTACTCGAAGTTCCAGAAGGAACAGGTCGGCATCGCCGGTCTCGGCGAGATGCTGGCGGGCCGCGCGACCCCGGCCGAGACCATCAAGAAGATCCAGGCCTTCGCCGACGCGACGGCCAAGGACCAGTCCATCAAGCACTACAAGCACTAGTGAGCAACCGTCACCAGCGGCGGCACCCGCGGAAAGATCGGGGTCGGTAAACGATGCAGCATGGCAAGTACCGTTTCATCGTGGGATTCCTGCTGGTCCCACTGGCGCTCTACGCGGTCTTCGTGATCTGGCCGTTCGTCCAGTCCATCTACTACTCGTTCACGGACTGGACCGGCCTGAGCCCCGACTTCAAGATGGTCGGGTTCGCCAACTACACGAAGATGCTCAAGGACGACATCTTCTGGAAGTCCTTGCAGCACAGCGTGCTGCTCGTGCTCCTGCTGCCGCTGGTGACGCTGGGCCTGGCGCTGTTCTTCGCCTTCATGCTCAATGTGGGGGGCCGACGGCGCAAGAACGCCACGATCTCCGGCGTGCGCGGATCGGGCTTCTACAAGATCGCCTACTTCTTCCCGCAGGTGCTCTCGGTCGTCATCGTCGCCCTGCTGTTCCAGTTCGCGTTCAACCCCCGCAGCGGGATGATCAACGGGACGCTGAAGACGCTCGGCCTGGACTCGGTCCAGCCGGAGTGGCTCGGCGACCCGAATCTGGCGCTCATCTGCGTCATGACGGTCCTGATCTGGTCGACGGTCGGGTTCTTCGTCGTCCTCTTCTCCGCCGGCATGGCGTCCATCCCCAAGGACTTCTACGAGGCGGCGCTCCTCGACGGGGCCGGCCGCATCACCACGTTCTTCCGGATCACGCTCCCGCTGCTCTGGGACACGGTGCAGTCGGGCTGGGTGTACATGGGGATCCTGGCCCTCGGCGTGGAGGCGTTCACCGTCGTGCAGGTCATGACCGTGGGCCCCGGCGGCCCCGACTACTCGACCACGGTCCTGCCGCTGTACGTGTACCAGACGGCCTTCCGCGACGGGCAGGCCGGATACGCGACGACGATCGGTGTCGGGCTGCTCGTCGTCACCATGGCCTTCGCCGCCATCGTGATGCGTCTGGGCCGGCGCGAGCGGCTGGAGTTCTGATGCGGCGATCAACGGGAATCCCCGGCAGGCACCACAGGTCGGCCTCCGTGTCCGGCTCGACAGTACGAGGTGAGTACGCGTGAAGACCACTGACACCCCGCCCGCGGCCCCGGCGCGGCGACCGGCCCCCGTGACCCGGGCGACGGCGCCCGCGGCCAAGGAGAAGAGCAGCGAGGGCCAGATCCTCAACGTCTTCTCGCACGGCGTGCTGATCATCTGGGCGATCCTGGTCGTCATGCCGCTGCTCTGGGCGGTGATGGCGTCGTTCAAGACGGACGACTCGATCCTGTCGACCCCGTGGGAACTGCCCGACAAGCTGCACTTCGAGAACTGGTCGCGCGCCTGGAGCCAGGCGCACATGAGCGACTACTTCCTCAACACCATCGTGGTGGTGGGCTGTTCGCTCGTCGGGACCCTGCTCCTCGGCTCCATGGCGGCCTACGTCCTGGCCCGGTTCGACTTCCCCGGCAACCGCTTCGTCTACTTCCTGTTCATCGGCGGGATGAGCTTCCCGATCATCCTGGCGCTGGTGCCGTTGTTCTTCGTCATGAACAACATGGCCCTGCTGGACACGCGGCACGGACTGATCCTGGTCTACATCGCCTACTCGCTGCCGTTCACGGTCTTCTTCCTCACCTCGTTCTTCCGGACGCTGCCGACCTCGGTGGCGGAGGCGGCGATGCTCGACGGAGCCTCGCACACCCGGACCTTCTTCCAGGTGATGCTGCCGATGGCGAAGCCCGGCCTGATCAGCGTCGGGATCTTCAACTTCCTCGGACAGTGGAACCAGTACATGCTGCCCACGGTGCTGAACACCGACCCGAACCAGCGGGTGCTCTCCCAGGGGCTGGTCGAACTGGCCAACAGCCAGGGGTACAAGGGCGACTGGTCCGGCCTGTTCGCCGGTCTGGTGATGGCGATGCTGCCCGTCCTCGGGGCGTACATCGTCTTCCAGCGCCAGGTCGTGGCGGGGCTCACGGCCGGGGCGGTGAAGTAGCGCCGCGCCCCACCCCGCCGTCCCTCTCCGGAACCGCCCGTCGGCCCCGTGCCGACGGGCGGTTCCGCGCGCGGAGGCCCGCTCCGCCGGGGCCGGACAGGGGGTCGGTGGCACGTGCCCGCACGGGTCCCGGGCGGGCACGCCGCTCGGACGGCGGGTGCTTTCGAGTGGGCCCGGAGGCTCAAGGTCTTGACGGGGAGTGCCACAAAACGCTCAGCTTGGAGTTCACATCTTGGAGAGAACACTAGGAGTGAGTCGATGGAGACTCCGGGGTCGCAGACATCCCTGCATCGCGCCAACCTGGAGCGGGTCGTGCGTGCGGTACGCATGGCCGGCTCGCTCACCCAGGCGGAGATCGCACGGAGCACCGGCCTTTCGGCGGCCACCGTCTCCAACATCGTTCGTGAACTGAAGGAAGGCGGCACGGTCGAGGTGACCCCCACCTCGGCGGGCGGCCGCCGGGCCCGCAGCGTCTCGCTCAGCGGCGACGCGGGCATCGTGGTGGGTGTCGACTTCGGCCATACGCATCTGCGGGTGGCGGTCGGCAACCTCGCCCATCAGGTGATCGCGGAGGAGGCCGAGCCGCTGGACGTCGACGCCTCGTCCGAGGAGGGGTTCGGGCGTGCCCAGCGGCTGGTCGAGCGGCTGATCGGGGCGACCGGGATCGGCCAGGACAAGGTGATCGGGGTGGGGCTCGGCGTGCCCGGCCCGATCGACGTCGAGTCCGGAACACTGGGCTCCACGTCGATCCTGCCGGGCTGGAAGGGCATCAATCCCCGTGAGGAACTGGCGGGGCGCCTCGGCGTGCCGGTGCACGTCGACAACGACGCCAACCTCGGGGCGCTCGGAGAGCTGGTCTGGGGGAGCGGCCGGGGGGTGAAGGACCTCGCGTACATCAAGGTCGCCGACGGCGTCGGGGCGGGCCTGGTGATCGACGGCCGCATCTACCGAGGGCCGGGCGGCACGGCCGGCGAGATCGGGCACATCACGCTCGACGAGTCGGGGCCGGTGTGCCGCTGCGGCAACCGGGGCTGCCTGGAGACGTTCACGGCGGCGCGCTACGTCCTGCCGCTGCTCCGGCCCGGCCACGGCCCCGGCCTCACCATGGAAGGGATGGTCGGGCTGGCCCAGGAGGGGGACCCGGGCTGCCGCCGGGTGGTCGCGGACGTCGGACGCCACATCGGCAGCGGGGTGGCCAACCTCTGCAACCTGCTCAACCCCAGCCGGGTGGTGCTCGGCGGGCCCCTCGCCGAGGCGGGCGAACTGGTGCTCGCGCCGATCCGCGACTCGGTCTCCCGTTACGCCATCCCCAGCGCCGCCAGACAGCTCTCGGTGCTGCCCGGGGCGCTCGGGGGACGGGCCGAGGTGCTGGGCGCGCTCGCCCTGGTGCTCAGCGAGATGGGGGATTCCACCCTTTTGGAAAGCGCCGTGCCGACAAAGGGCCCTGCCTTCACTTAGAGAATGAATGGCACCGTTGTCATCTTGTTAATGATTTACTCCTTGACGCTGACTGCAAGGCCGAGTTGACTGCCTGCCACCTCGGCCGCGGTGCCGCGGCCTCGTCAGGGAGGCAATCCGTATGAACGCAACGACACGTCGCATCGTCTTAGGAACGGCCGCACTCTCCATGGCCGTCCCCCTCGCCGCCTGCGGCAAGGCCGGCGGTGACGACACGGCCGGCGGCGGAGGTGACGGCAGGACCATCGGTCTGCTGCTGCCGGAGAACAAGACCACCCGGTACGAGACCTTCGACCGCCCGCTCATCGAGGCGAAGGTCAGGCAGTTGTGCGGCGACTGCAAGGTCAAGTACAGCAACGCGGCGCAGCAGAGCGACACCCAGAAGAAGCAGTTCGACGCCCTCGTCACGCAGGGGGTGAAGGTCATCGTCCTGGACTCCGTCGACTACAAGGCCACCAAGTCCTGGGTGCAGCAGGCGGAGAAGAAGGGCGTCGAGGTCGTCGCGTACGACCGCCTGGCCGAGGGCCCGATCTCCGCGTACGTGTCGTACGACAACGAGAAGATCGGCCGCCTCCAGGGCGAGGCGCTGGTCAAGGCGCTCGGTGCCAAGGCCTCGGAGAGCGACGTCGTCATGATCAACGGCTCGCCGACCGACCCGAACGCCCCGTTCTTCAAGAAGGGCGCGCACAGCGTCCTGGACACCCGGGTGAGGAAGATCGTCTACGAGCAGGACATCCCGGACTGGTCCCCGGACGAGGCCAACAAGAAGATGGGCGCGGCCATCGACTCCCTGGGCAGGAGCGGTTTCCAGGGCGTCTACTCCGCCAACGACAGCATGGCCGGCGGCATCATCACGGCGCTGAACAAGGGCGGCATCAAGGTCCCGGTCGGCGGCCAGGACTCCGAACTCGCCGGTCTCCAGCGCATCCTCAAGGGCGACCAGGCATTCACGATCTACAAGCAGATCAAGCCGGAGGCGGAGACCACCGCCGAGATCGCGGTCAGGCTCCTCAAGGGCAAGAAGTTCGACGACCTGACGCCCACTCAGGTCGACAGCCTGTCCGGGGAGTTCAAGGGCATCCCGGCCCGGTTGTACGACGCGCAGGTCGTGACCGAGGAGAACGTCGCGAGCACGATCATCGCCGACCAGGTGTACAAGGCCGCGGAGATCTGCACGCCCGAGTACAAGGCGGCCTGCGAGGCGGCGGGGATCAAGTAGGGCGACGCCCTCTTGTCGGCCCGTGCCGTGAGCCGGCTCGGCATCCGTGCCGGTCCGCGCCCGCACCCGTCCGTACCCGGTCCCGTCCCACCCGGTTCCGGCCCGACCGCGGTGACGCTCCCGTACCCGGCCTGTGTTGCGTCCCGAGCCGGTCCGGCGGCCCGGCCGGTTCCCCGGCCCGGGGCGCCGCCACGGGCCTCCCAGCCGTCCGGCGCCCGCCCCGTCAACGCCCCGCAAGCAGGGGCGGGCGCCGGACCTCCCCCCACGCACACCCGTGCTCGGCACACCATTCCCGCCGTTCAGGCGGTGAAGGAGATGATTCACGTGTCCGCTCCGCCCGTGTTGGCGTTGCGCGGAATCTCCAAGCGGTTCGGCGCCGTCCAGGCGCTCACCGACGTGGACCTGGAGATCCGCTCCGGTGAGGTCGTCGCCCTGGTCGGCGACAACGGCGCCGGCAAGTCGACCCTCGTCAAGACCGTCTCGGGCGTCCACCCGATCGACGAAGGCGTCATCGAATGGGAGGGCGCACCGGTCCGCGTGAACCGGCCGAACGACGCCCAGGCCCTCGGAGTCGCCACCGTCTACCAGGACCTGGCGCTCTGCGACAACCTCGACGTCGTCGCCAACCTCTTCCTCGGCAGCGAACTGCGCAAGGCGTCCGTCCTCGACGAGATCGCGATGGAGAAGCGCGCCCGGGAACTGCTGGACACCCTCTCCATCCGCATCCCGAGCGTGCGGACGCCCGTCGCCGCGCTCTCCGGCGGCCAGCGCCAAGTCGTCGCCATCGCACGCGCGTTGATCGGCGACCCCGAGATCGTCATTCTGGACGAGCCGACCGCGGCCCTCGGCGTCGAGCAGACGGCCCAGGTGCTCGACCTGGTCGAGCGGCTGCGCGAGCGTGGCCACGGTGTCCTCCTCATCAGCCACAACATGGCCGACGTACGGGCCGTGGCGGACCGGGTCGCGGTGCTCCGGCTCGGCCGCAACAACGGCTTCTTCGACGTGGCGGGCACCACCCACGAAGAGATCATCGCCGCCATCACCGGCGCCACCGACAACGCCGTCACACGCCGCCGGGCCCGCAGGGCCACGAACGAGGAGGCGAAGTGAGCGACCTCGCCAAGTCCCCCGATCTCCCCGACGGTTCCGGGAGCTCCGAGAGCTCGCGGTCCCCGGAGGCCGCGGAGCATCCCCGGAACTCCGGGAATCCCGCGGCCCCGGCGCGGACCGCGTCCGAGCGGCCGGCGGAAGCATCCGCTCCCGCCGTCGACCCCCGGCTGCTCGTCCGTGAGGCGGGCTTCAAGGGCTACTGGGCCGAATTCGGCCGCAAGGTGCGCGGCGGCGATCTCGGCTCGCTGCCGGTCCTCGTCGGTCTGGTCGTCATCGCGATCGTCTTCCAGCTCCGGAACGACAACTTCCTCTCCGCCGGTTCCGTCGCCAACATCGCCGTCTACAGCTCCGGCCTGGGCATCATGGCGGTCGGCATCGTGTTCGTCCTGCTGCTCGGCGAGATCGACCTCTCGGTCGGTTCCGTCGCCGGGGTCGGCGCGGCCGTGTGGGCCGTGCTCGACGTCAACCGCGGCTGGAACGAGTGGCTCGCGATCGCCGCCGCCCTGCTCTCCGGGGCGGCCCTCGGCGCACTGCACGGTTTCTTCTTCGCCCGGATCGGCGTACCGGCCTTCGTGGTCACCCTGGCCGGGTTCCTCGGCTGGAGCGGGCTCCAGGACTGGATGATGGGCGGCGAGGGGTCGATCAACACGCCGTCCGGCGGCGTCGTCGAGGACCTGACCAACCACTTCTTCGAGGACAAGGCCGCCGGTTACGGGCTCGCCCTGGTCGCCGTCCTCGTGTACGCCGCCTCGCTCCTGGTGGACGGCCGGCGCCGCCGGGCCGCGGGCCTGCCCGCCCGTTCCGACGGCGAGGTCGTGCTGCGCACCGCGGCCGTCGCGGTGCTGTGCTTCGCCGTCGCGTACGTACTGAACGAGCCACCGGGGGCCCGGGGGCTGCCGCTGGCCCTGGTGCTGTTCCTCGCCGTCCTGGTCGTCGCGGACCTCGTCGCCCGGCGCACCAGCTTCGGCCGCCGGGTCTTCGCCGTCGGCGGCAGCCCGGAGGCCGCGCGCCGGGCCGGTATCGACGTCGCCCGGGTCCGGATCGCCGTCTTCGCGCTGTCCGGCACGCTCGGCGCGTTCGGCGGCCTGTTCATCGCCAGCCTGTCCGGCGGCGCCACCAAGAGCGTCGGCGGCGGCAACACGCTCATGCTGGTCATCGCGGCGGCCGTCATCGGCGGCACCAGCCTCTTCGGGGGCCGCGGCAAGGTCTGGTCGGCGCTGCTCGGCATGATCGTGATCCAGTCGATCCAGCAGGGGCTGAACATGATCGGGATGGCCAACGCCATCCAGTACATGATCACCGGCGCGGTGCTGCTGGCCGCCGTGGTCATCGACTCGGTCTCCCGACGCACCCAGAAGACCGCCGGACGCGCGTGAGCCCGTACCGCCCGGCTCCGGGGTCCGGTGCCCGTCCCGGCGCCGGGCCCCGTCGCGTACCGGGTGTGCACGCGGGCGTGTTCCGGTCGTGTACCGAGTCCGTCCCGAACGCCCCGCCCGATGACCTCCCGCACGGACGGAACACTAGACTCATCGGATCGGCATGCTCGACCCAGCTCAAAACGCAAGGAGGCACGGTGACACAGCCGCGCGAAGCGCGACGTGCAAGGGCGGCGGCGGGCGGGTGGGATCTGCTGACCCGCATCGCTGGACCGCGTGACCTGGACCGGCTCACTCCCGAGCAGCTGGACCAGCTCGCCGAAGAGATCCGGACCTTCCTCGTCGACGCGGTCTCGAAGACCGGTGGCCACCTCGGCCCCAACCTGGGTGTGGTGGAGCTCACCATCGCCCTGCACCGGGTCTTCGACTCGCCGAAGGACAAGGTGCTGTTCGACACCGGTCACCAGAGCTATGTGCACAAGCTCCTCACAGGCCGCCAGGACTTCTCGAAGCTCAAGAGCAAGGGCGGCCTCTCCGGCTACCCCTCCCGCGCGGAGTCCGAGCACGACGTCATCGAGAACTCGCACGCCTCCACCGTGCTCGGCTGGGCCGACGGCCTGGCCAAGGCCAACGAGCTGCTCGGCAAGGACGACCACGTCGTCGCGGTCATCGGTGACGGCGCGCTCACCGGCGGCATGGCCTGGGAGGCGCTGAACAACATCGCCGCCGCCAAGGACCGCCCGCTCGTCATCGTCGTCAACGACAACGAGCGCTCCTACGCGCCGACCATCGGCGGCCTCGCCAACCACCTCGCGACGCTGCGCACCACCGACGGCTACGAGCGTTTCCTGGCCCGGGGCAAGGACATCCTGGAGCGCACCCCCGTCGTCGGGAGGCCGCTCTACGAGACGCTGCACGGCGCGAAGAAGGGGCTGAAGGACTTCATCGCCCCGCAGGGCATGTTCGAGGACCTCGGCCTGAAGTACGTGGGCCCGATCGACGGCCACGACATCGAGGCCCTGGAGTCCGCGCTCCAGCGCGCCAAGCGCTTCGGTGGACCGGTCATCGTGCACTGCCTCACCGAGAAGGGGCGCGGCTACACCCCCGCCCTCGAGGACGAGGCCGACCGCTTCCACGCCGTCGGCAAGATCCACCCCGACACCGGTCTCCCGGTCGCCACCGCGGGCCTCGACTGGACCTCCGTCTTCGGCGAGGAGATGGTCAAGCTCGGCAAGGAGCGCAAGGACATCGTCGCGATCACCGCGGCCATGCTCCAGCCGGTCGGCCTCACCGGGTTCGAGAAGGAGTTCCCGGACCGGATCTACGACGTCGGCATCGCCGAGCAGCACGGCGCGGTCTCCGCGGCCGGTCTCGCGACCGGCGGGCTGCACCCGGTCTTCGCGGTGTACGCCACCTTCCTCAACCGCGCCTTCGACCAGGTCCTGATGGACGTCGCGCTGCACAACTGCGGAGTGACCTTCGTCCTCGACCGGGCCGGGGTCACCGGCACCGACGGCGCCTCGCACAACGGCATGTGGGACATGTCGATCCTGCAGTGCGTGCCCGGACTCCGGATCGCCGCCCCGCGCGACGCCGACCAGGTGCGCGCCCAGCTCCGTGAGGCCGTCGACGTCGACGACGCTCCGACCGTGGTCCGCTTCTCCAAGGGCGCGGTCGGCCCGGCGGTCAAGGCCGTGCGCCGGGTCGGCGGCATGGACGTCCTGCGCGAGCCCGGCACCGACCGGCCGGACGTCCTGCTGGTCTCCGTCGGCGCGCTCGCTCCCATGTGCCTGGAGATCGCCGACCTGCTCGACGCCCAGGGCATCTCGACGACCGTGGTCGACCCGCGCTGGGTCAAGCCGGTCGACGACGCCATGGCTCCGCTCGCCGAGCGGCACCGGGTCGTCGTCACCGTCGAGGACAACAGCCGGGCCGGGGGCGTCGGCTCCGCCGTCTCCCAGGCGCTGCGCGACGCCGGGGTGGACGTACCGCTGCGCGACTTCGGCATCCCGCCGCGCTTCCTGGACCACGCCTCCCGCAAGGAGGTCATGGCCGAGATCGGGCTGACCGCGCCGGACATCGCCCGCCAGGTCACCGGTCTGGTCGCCAGGCTCGACGGACGCTTCGGGACGGGCGCGGACGACGACTCCGTGGACGGCGGCTCCATGATCGAACCGGTCCGCGACTGACGTCCTCGCCCGGGCGTCCCCGGCGGGCCACCTCTCCCGCGTGCGGCACGGTCCGCTACGCGCGACGCGGTCGGTGAACCGGGCGGACCCGGTCCGTACGAGCGACCCCGGCACGGCCGAACGGGCCGGTCGAACCACCCTGTACGAGTGGTTCGACCGGCCCGTTCGCGTGAAATCCTCCGGTGCGCGGTCCTTCGCCGCCGAAGCTCCCAAATCATGGCGTACACGACGAGCGCGTGGAGGTACGCCGGTGACCGCCCAGCAGGACACACCACCCAGCAGTGACGGACTGTTCCGGACCAAGACGGTCGAGCAGTCCATCCGCGACACCGAGGAGCCGGAGCACGCGCTCAGGAAGTCCCTCTCCGCGCTGGACCTCACCGTCTTCGGAGTGGGCGTCATCATCGGCACCGGCATCTTCGTGCTCACCGGCAAGGTGGCCAAGGAGACCGCGGGTCCGGCCACCGCCCTCGCGTTCGTGGTCGCCGGAGTCGTCTGCGCCCTGGCCGCGCTCTGCTACGCCGAGTTCGCCTCCACGGTCCCGGTCGCCGGTTCCGCGTACACCTTCGCCTACGCCTCGCTCGGCGAACTCGTCGCCTGGATCATCGGCTGGGACCTGGTGCTGGAGTTCGCGCTCGGCACGGCGGTGGTGGCGGTCGGCTGGTCCGGCTACGTCCGTTCGCTGCTGGACAACTTCGGGTGGACCTTGCCGGACGTGCTCTCGGGAACGGATGTGGCGAAAGGATTCGGCTTCGACATCCTGGCCTTCGCCCTGATCCTCGTCCTGACCGTGGTGCTGGTGCTGGGCATGAAGCTCTCGGCCCGGGTCACGTCCGTCGTGGTCGCCATCAAGGTCGCCGTGGTGCTCGTCGTGATCATCGCGGGACTGTTCTTCGTCAGGGCCGACAACTACCGGCCGTTCATCCCCGAGGCGCAGCCGCAGCCCCCCGGTTCCGGGCTGACCGCGCCGCTGATCCAGCTGATGTCCGGGTACGCGCCCACGAACTTCGGCGTCATGGGCATCTTCACCGCCGCCTCCATCGTCTTCTTCGCCTTCATCGGCTTCGACGTGGTGGCGACGGCGGCCGAGGAGACGAAGCTCCCGCAGCGCGACATGCCGCGCGGCATCCTCGCCTCGCTGTTCATCTGTACCGCGCTCTACGTCGCCGTCTCCCTGGTGGTCACGGGCATGGAGCACTACACCCGGCTGTCCGTCGAGGCCCCGCTGGCCGACGCGTTCAAGGCCGTCGGCCATCCCGTCTACGCCGGGCTCATCAGCTTCGGCGCCGCGATCGGCCTCACCACGGTCTGTCTCATCCTGCTGCTCGGCCAGACCCGGGTGTTCTTCGCGATGAGCCGGGACGGGCTGCTCCCGCGGTTCTTCTCCAGGACGCACCCGCGTTTTCGCACCCCGTACCGCCCGACCGTCCTGCTGGGCGTGGTCATCGCGGTCGTCGCCGGATTCACCAGCATCAACGAACTCGCGACGCTGGTGAACATCGGCACGCTCTTCGCGTTCGTCGTCGTCGCCCTGGGGGTGCTGGTGCTGCGCCGCACCCGCCCCGAACTGCACCGGGCCTTCCGCACCCCGTGGGTCCCGCTCGTCCCCGCCCTGTCGGTGATCGCCTCGGTCTGGCTGATGCTCAATCTGCCGGCGGAGACCTGGCTGCGGTTCGCCGTCTGGATGATCCTCGGAGCGATCATCTACTTCGTGTACGGGCGCGGGCACAGCCGGCTCAACAAGCCCGTCGGCCGACCGTAGGGCCGGGCGGGGGAGCGCCCTCAAGGACGCGAGGGCCGCACCGCGCGCGGCCCCACGCACCGCGCGCCGTACGCCTCGACGCGGCGCCGCAGTTCCCGGTCCGCGGTGACGACGACACAGGCGCGGCCGCCCGCCGCCGCGGCCAGTTCCACGATCCGGTCGTCCCCGCTCCCGGGGGCCGGATCCACCCGCACCCCGGGGACCGGGTCGACGCCCCGGGCCGCGCCCTCGACGACCAGCACCAGATCGACGGGGCCGGGGACGCCCGGCAGCCCGTGCCCGGCCAGCGGGACCAGCGCGTCGCGCAGCCGAACGGCCGCGCCGTGCCGGTCCCGCCACCAGCCGTCGGGCACCGACCCGACCACGTTGGCCGCGTCGACGATCACCAGGGTGGTCCGTTCGTTCACCATGCCGGAAGCGTGCCACGCGCCGACGGCCCCGCGCGTCGGCCGCCGCAGGTCCGTCAGCCGCCGGTGGCGGGGGACTTCTTCGCCGACTCCGGGATCGGGGCGTCCTCGCGGATCGCCTTCCACAACGTCCTGGCCTGCGGCTGCGCCGCCACCACCCGGTTCGGGTCGGCCGTGTCGTACGCGACCGGGAGCATGATCGTCTCCATGGAGCCCGGGTCGACCCCCTGCATGGAGCGGGCGAACTCCGAGAGCGAGGTCAGCGAGGCGAGGCCCTCGTCGGTCGTCAGCGACTTGGTCGCCGAGTCGGCGATCCGGTACATGTTCGCCGGGCTGCTCAGCAGGTTCTGCGACTTGACCTCGCTCAGCAGCGCGAGCAGGAACTGCTGCTGGAGCCCGATCCGGCCGAGGTCGCTGCCGTCCCCGATGCCGTGCCGGGTGCGGACGTAGGCGAGCGACTGGGTGCCGTCGAGCCGGTGCTGTCCCTTGGTGAGGTCGAGGCCGGACGACTTGTCGTGGATGTCCTGCGGAACGTCGACGGTGACGCCGCCGATCGCGTCGACCAGGTCCTTGAACCCGGCGAAGTTGATCTCCAGGTAGTGGTCGATCCGGACTCCGGACATCTTCTCGACCGTCTTGACCACACAGGCCGGACCGACCTGGGAATAGACGGAGTTGAACATCACCCGGTCCGCGGAGCGCACGGCGGAGCCGTCGGGCCCGGTGCACTGCGGCCTGGTCACCAGGGTGTCGCGGGGTATGGACACGGCGACGGCCCTGGTACGGCCCTCCGGTATGTGCACCACCATCGCGGTGTCCGAGCGGGCACCGGCCACGTCGCCCCCGCCGCCCAGCTTCTTGTTCTCGGCCCCGGCCCGCGAGTCGGAGCCGAGCACCAGCAGGTTCTGCCCGCTGGTCGGCAGCTTCTCGGGGCGGTCGTCGCCGAGCGCCTTGTCGATGTCGACGGCCGTGATGTTCCCGTCGAGCCTGCTGTACAGCCAGTAGAAGGTGCCGCCCGCGGCGAGCAGCAGGACGAGCAGCACGGCCAGGGTGATCTTGAGGCCGCGCCGCCGTTTGCGGGGCGCTCGCCCCGACCGTGTGCCGTGGGACGTGCGCGATCCGCTGCCGGAGTTGTGATCTGTCATGGGCTCGTCTGGTTCTTCCGTCGGGACACGCGTGAAAGCGTGCGAGAGGAGAGGAATGAGTGGCGGGCGGGCCATGCGTGCCGAAGTCGCTCCGTGGGGTACCGCGCTTCTGCCCGGGGCATGATTCTTGCCTCAAAGCCACATGGTGTGACAGGAATCGGCCTGAAATCGACCCTGTCGAGTATTATTCTGACATCAGTTGTTGCTGTTGTGTTCAAACTGGTCACTCAACAGAGACACATGGGGCTCCGCCCAACGCCGTTCGGCACCGGAAAGAGCATTCAGTGAAGAACGGTCGGGAATCAATGGGTGTGGGTACTGGGCGTAGGCGTGCCGCGGCTTCCTCCCGGAGGACCCCTGCCGGACCGGCCCAGGAGGCCGTGACCGTCCCCGAGTTCCTGGCGGCGGCCCCGCCGAGGGCGGACTGGCTGACCGTCGCGCCCGACGGCCGCCTCACCGCGTACGCCCCGGCCAGAACCGGTGGCATCGTCCGCTGGACCGAAACGACGGCCGCACGCGACGGCTGGACCGCGCCCGAACTCCTGCTCCCCGACGCCCGGATGCTGCCGTACCTGAGCGTGGCGCAGGGCGCGACGGGCTTCGCCGACGTGTTCGGCCTGCGGCGCACGACGAACGATCCGCACGCGCCCGTCGACATCGTCTACGCCTCCCAGTACCAGGTCGGCCGGCCCATGACCGGCTGGCACTCGATCGGCAACCCGCACGGCAAGGACGCCGAGAAGGCGTCGGCCGTCGGCGCCCCGGTCGCCGTCGTCGACGGCGGCGACGCGCTCCACGTGTTCGTCCGCAACGCCATGGGGGGAGTGTCCACCCGCAGGCGCGACCCGCGCGGCGTCTGGGGCAAGTGGACGTCCCTGCCGTGCAAGCGGGTCCGCGAGGGCCTGTCCGCCGTCGTCACCCGGTCCGGTCGCATCGAGCTGTTCATGCCCGCCGACAAGGGCGTGTACGTCTGGCGGCAGGACACCCCGGGGGGCGCGCTGGACCGGGCCCCCAACCTCGTCTTCATCGCCCGGGCGCGGACGGCTTCCGGCACCGAGACCCACGAGGGCCGGATCACCCACTACTGGCGCGACGAGCAGTCCGGCGAGGTCCTCGCCCACCGCCTGCCGGTGGCGGGCGCCCCGGACGTCGCGCCCGCACCGCTGGGCGGCCACTCGGGCAGCGGCCCCCTCGCGCTCGGCCGCTGCCTCGTCGACGGCTACGACTGCACCGTGCTGGCCCAGCGGGAACGGACGGGCACCCTCGCGCTGACCGCCTACCCGACCGAGCTGGAGTCCGCCGGGGCCTGGTGGGCGGACACCCTCCAGTCCTGCGAGGGCACTCCGGCACTCGCCCTGGACCGCGACGGACGGCTGGTCGTCGCGGCCGTCGACCGGGACGGGCGGATGAACGTCACCCGGCAGCGCACCGACCAGCAGGGCATGGTGCTGGAGCACTGGGTCCGGCTGTGAGCCGCCACCGGCGGTCCGCGCCCAGGGCCTCCGCGCGCCCGGAGCCCCGGGCGGTGTCGTCGAAATGCCGCCTGCCGTGCGACGCCCGGCGCACACGCTCGCGGCGTTGTCGGATCCGTCCGCGTACGCCCGGTACGAGGACGATCCTCCGCCTTGCCATCCATGGGGTCTCCCCTGTTCGGGCGGAGCCGAGAACTCGGGGAAGCACCGGACGCCGCACGGCCCGGCCTCCGGCCGGACGGCGGCACTTCGACGACACGGCCCGGTCGTGACCACGCGCGCTCACTCCGCCCTCTCGGAGACCCGGACCGACAGTTCGGTACCGGCCGTGAAGTACGGCTTCACCATGACCGGCTGCCCGTCATCGGTGGGCACCACCGCCGTGGGATAGCCGAACACCGCCTTCACGTCCACCACGTCCGTCAGGAATCGGCCGAGCCGCGCCACGACCGGGTCATGACGCCGGCCCACCCACAGGTCCCACAGCTCGTGCCGGGACACCAGATGGTCGGCCAGGTCGGAGGCGGGCAGCGAGAAGGAGAAGTCGGCCCCGCCCGAGGAGGCGCCGGGCAGCCAGAATCCCGCCTCCCCGACACCCCGTCTGCGCATCAGCAGCAGCGGCTCCGCGCTGCCGAAGTCGCAGCCGTAGAGCAGCCCCCGCACATGCACGACCCCCTCGTGGACCCAGACCTCGGTCGCCTCCGCATGACGCTTACGGGTCCAGGTGCGCAGCACGAGATGACCGCTCTCGGACGCGTAGGGAAGATGCACGACGGTGTACGCGGGACCGGTGGCGACCGGTCCGAGACCGCGCAGGTCCAGGGAGCCCGGCCGGACCTTCGCCGGACTGCCCTCACCGGTGTCCAGATGGACGTCCCAGCGTCCCTCGTGGAGGACCTCGGGGTCCGGCGGGACCAGCGCCTCGTACCGATGGGGGCAGGGACCCCCGGCCGGCCGCAGCGGCAGCCTGACGGGCTGTTCGCCGCGCGCCGCCTTCCGCCTGCGCAGCACCAGTTCGAGGTCGTCCCGGCCGCCCCGGACACCTTCCAGACGCAGACCGACCAGGCCGTTCCCCGTCACCTCGCAGGAGACGGCGACCTCGGCCGCGGGGCGGCTCTCCCGGCGCACCCGGCGGGCCGATCCGACGACCCTCTCGAACCGCTGCGCCGAGTCCTCGGGGCCGTAGGCACGCGAGTCCTCCAGGGCCCGGCGGCCCAGTGCCAGGCGTTCGGGCTCGTCGTCGATCAGACGCAGCAGCGCGGCGGCGAACGCGTCGGCGTCGTCCATCGGCACGAGCAGGCCGTTCTCCTCGTGACGGACGATCTCCCGCGGCCCGCCCGGGCAGGCGGTGGCGACGACGGGCAGCCCGCAGCGCATCGCCTCGGCCAGGGCCAGGCCGAAGGACTCCCGGTCCGAGGTCCCGGCCGCGATGGCCGCCCCGGCCCACCGGGCCTCCAGCCGCGGCTCCTCCATCATCAGGAACACATGGTTGTACAGCTCCAGTTCGGCGACGAGGGCACGCAGCCGGCCGTACTCCGGACCGGTCCCGTAGATCCGCAGCTGCCAGTCCGGACGCACCGCCACCACCTGGGCGAACGCCTGGACGAGCAGGTCGAACCGCTTCTCCGGGACCAGCCGCCCGGCCGCCATCACGATCCGGGACCGCCCGTCGGCGGGGCGCACCCGGGGATCGGGCACGCAGTCGGGATGGGCGTGGATCGCGATGCCGCCCGGCAGCCCCGCCCGGGTGATCGCCTCGGCCTCCTCGGCGCTCGGCACCACGACCGCGTCGAGCCGCCCGATCCCCGCCCAGGCGCGGCTCTGCTCCGGCGCCGGGAGCACGGTGGTCAGCTGGTGCAACTGCCCCAGCCGCAGCGCCCGCGGTCTGCCCCAGCGCGAGACGTAGGCGGCCAGTTCGAGACTGGTGGCGACCACCACCTGCGCCTGGCTCGCCCGCAGGTACTCCTCGACCTTGTCGTCCGTCAGCAGGCTGTAGCGCCAGGACATCTCCTGGGTACGCGGAACGACCCGGGACGGGGTGAGCCTGCGTTCGTCCTGCTTGTCCGGGCGGCGGCCCTCGCGCAGATCGAGCAGCGGCACCACCCGCACCCCGCGGGCGGGCGCGATGGCGGGCCGGTCGAGCCAGCGGAACACCGAGACGAGTCGGACGTCGTGCGTGTCGGCGAGGGCATCGGCGAGGTTGATCACCGCGCGGGTGGTGCCGTCCGCGGCGTAGGCGTTCTGGACCAGGAATTCGATCTTCATCGTGTCGCCGAGGACTTCTCGTACGGGCTGGGAAGCGGGAAGTACGCCTCGAAGAACGGGTGGATCAACGCCTCCTGGTCGGCCACGTCGTCCTCGGTGGTGAAGGAGTCGTTCACGCAGAAGACGGCCGTGTCACGCCGTTTGAGCAGCCGGTCCAGTTTCCTGGAGAGCTGGACCATGGAGAGGTGGAGATAGGCGTACGGAATGGAGTCCGGCACCCCGCGACCGGTGAAGTAGGAGTAGTACGGGTACATGCAGGTGCCGACGTCGATGTCGGTACGGCTGCGGAAGCGCGCGGCCGCGGTCGCCCGGAACACGTCCGCGAACTCCCGCTCCATCTCCTCCAGCACGCTGCGCCGCAGCGGCACGGGGGTGTGCTTCATCGCGTCGATGATGGTGCGGCCGAACCGGTCCTCCAGCAGGGCGCGGACGTTCTTGCGGGCCACCTCGTGCGGCAGGTCGTCCGGCTGGACGGGGCCCATCGGGATGCGGACGTTGTCCGGGTAGTACTTGGACGCCCCGTTGGGGAGGAAGAACTCGTGAGGGGTGATCGGCCGCCCGACGAACACGTCGTCGTTGAAGTGGATGAAGTGCTCCGAGAGTCCCGGAACCCGGTGCAACTGGGCGCTGATCGCATGGGAGTTGAAGACCGGGAGCTTGCTGGTGTCGCGGAAGATCTCCCGGTGGGAGACCACGGTGATCCCCTCGGCGGACTCGTCGAGCCAGTGCGGGACCTGGTCGTCGGTGACGAGGAAGACGTGCCGCACCCAGGGGGCGTACATGTGCAGCGAGCGCATCGAGTAGAGCAGCTCGTCGCGGTTGATGTAGCGTCCGGCGCTCGCCGACTCCTCGTGGAAGACGTCGCCGGACGCCTCGGCCCGGCGGCGCTGCCAGGCCGGGTCGTCGCTGTCCACCCAGGTGTAGACGACGTCGATGGGGAAGGTGATCTCGTCGGGACCGGTGCAGACGAACTCCTGGCGGGTCGGCAGCCCGGTCCGCTTCGGCTTGCGTCCCCAGCGGCGCTGCCGGGGCACGGTGTCCGTCTCCGGCGGTGCGAGGCGGGAGAAGCGGTGCGCCGGAACGAGCGCCGTCCCGCCCTGCACGGGCAGGAAGCTCGCGCCCCGGTTGATCCGCGGCGGCAGCAGCCGCCCCTCCTCCTCCCGCCAGAACTCGACGTCGCAGCCGTACTCGGTGCCGTAGACCAGGTCGCCCGACGGGTCGGCCTGGAACCAGACGACGCGCAGCACGTCGACGGCCTCCAGATGCTGCCAGGACGCCTCGCGGGAGCCGAGGTGCAGCAGCTCGCCGGTGCGCTGGACCGGGACCTTGCGCTGGACGTACCCGGGGCTCCGGTCGAACAGCCCCCGCAGTGCCTGTGCGACCCGGGCCCGCTCGGTGTCCCGGACGCCGACCGCGGACGAGGTGTCCTCGGTCCCGGGGACCACGAAGTGCTCGACGCCGGCCCGGGTCAGCGCCGTGGAGACCAGCTCCAGGTGCTGGGCGCGGACCTCGAGCGGCGTGAGGCCGGGCTGTACGTGCGCCAGGCGGCGGTGCATGCCCACGGGGACCTCGTGCAGTCCCGGCGGCAACGGGCGCTGCGGGCGGTCCACCTCGGCAGGGATCGGGTGGATCAACGAATACTCCAGTACGTAGGTGCGTCCTCGGGACGCCGGAACGACTCCGTCGGGTGCGGACCCGGTGGGCGGGGTCCGTACCCGACGGGTCAGACGGGGGTCAGTGGCCGACGGGGGTCCGGAGCGACCGACGTCCCGTCCGCGGCCGCCGCGAGCACGGCCTCGGCCACCGCGACGGTGTCGGTCGCCTGCTCCAGGGTCACGATGTCGGCCTCCTCGCCGAGCACCGCGTCACGGAAGGTCTCGTGCTCGACCAGCAGGGGTTCCCGCTTCACGACCGCGTAGCGCGTCACGTCGCCCTCAAAGACGCCACGGAACTGCCGCAGCCCCTCCCACTCGGTGGGCTGCGAGCCGTTCGCGTGGAACCACAGGTCGGCGGTGAGGGTGTCGGCCACGAAACAGCCGTGCTCGCCCGTCACGACGGTGACCCGCTCCTTGAGCGGGGACAGCCAGTTGACCAGGTGGCTGGTCATGGCCCCGGACGACAGGCGCCCGATGAAACCCACCATGTCCTCGTGGGGACGACCGCTGTGTGCGACGGTGTACGAACTCACCGATTCATAACGGCTGTTGGTGAGCCAGGCGGTCAGATCGATGTCGTGGGTGGCCAGGTCGTACACCACGCCCACATCCGCGATCCGCGCCGGGAAGGGACCCTGACGGCGCGTCACCACCTGGAGGACCTCGCCGAGTTCGCCGAGCTCCAGGCGGGCGCGCAGCTCGCGGAGGGCGGGGTTGAAGCGCTCGATGTGGCCGACGGCGGCCACCAGACCACGCTTCTCGAACGCCCGGCCGATCGTCTCGGCCGACCGCACCGAGGGGGCGAGCGGCTTCTCGATGAGCGCGTGGATCCCGCGCTCGGCCAGGTCGAGGGCGACCTCTTCGTGCAGGGCCGTGGGGCAGGCGACGACGGCGTAGTCGATGCCCGCGGCCGCGAGCTCGGCCACCGAGCGCACCAGGGGCACGCCCGCGGGGGCGCTGCCCGGGGCGGCCACCGGGTCCGCGACGGCGACGAGCTCGACGCCCTCCAGGCCGTGCAGCACCCGGGCGTGGTTGCGGCCCATCGAGCCGAGGCCGATCAGCCCGGCCCTGAGCGGCTTGTGCGTGCTCATGCCCGGTCTCCCACGACCTCGTTGACGGTGGCCGTCAGACGGTCGAGCTCCTGCGGGGTCAGCATCGGGTGGACGGGGATGGAGAGCGCCTCCGCCGCGGCCCGCTCGGTCTCGGGCAGCTCGCCCGCGGTGTGGCCGAGCACCTTCTCGCCGGTCCGGAACGCGGCCAGGCGGTGCACCGGCGTGGGGTAGTAGACCGCGTTTCCGATGCCGCGCTCCAGCAGTTCGCGGGAGGCCGTCTCGCGGTCCTTGCCGCTCTCCGCGCCGATCCGGATCGTGTACTGGTGGTAGACGTGCTCGGCCCCCTCGGCGACCGGCGGCGTGACGACCCCGCGCAGACCGGCGTCCAGCACGGCGGCGTTGGCACGGCGCTGCCGTGTCCAGGCGGGCAGGCTGCGCAGCTGCACCCGTCCGATCGCGGCGGCGACGTCCGTCATGCGGACGTTGAAGCCGACGATCTCGTTGGCGTACCGCTGCTCCATCCCCTGGTTGCGCAGCAGGCGCAGCGTCCGGGCGACCGCGGCGTCGCCCGTGGTGACCATGCCGCCCTCCAGACTGTGCATGTTCTTGGTCGGGTAGAAGCTGAAGCACGCCGCCGCGCCGAACGCGCCCACGGGCGTGCCGTCCAGGGCGGCGGCGTGGGCCTGCGCCGCGTCCTCGACGATCGCGAGACCGTGCCGCTCGGCCAGCGCGGTGAACGCGCCCATCGCGGCCGGGTGCCCGTACAGATGCACCGGCATGATCGCGGCGGTGCGCGGGGTGATCGCGGCCTCGGCCGCCTGCGGTGACAGACAGAAGCTGTCGCGCTCGATGTCCACGAAGACCGGGGTGGCGCCGGCCAGACGGACGGCGTTGGCGGTCGCGGCGAAGGTGAAGGAGGGGACGATCACCTCGTCGCCCGGGCCGATGCCGAGCGCCACCAGCGACAGATGCAGCGCGCTGGTACCGGAGTTGACGGCGACGCAGTGCCGTCCGTCGACGATCTTCGAGAACTCCTCCTCGAAGGCGGCGACCTCGGGTCCCTGGGCCACCATGCCGCCGCGCAGTACACGCACGGCGGCCTCGATCTCGTCCTCTCCGATCACCGGGGCTGCCGCGCGGATCATGTGCTGGTCGTGAGTCATCGTTCCATTTCGAGAAGGTGGGGATGGTGGTGCTGCCCGGTCCGGCTCGTGTCCCGTCGGTCGAGGGACCGGGGGAGGCCGGGGCCGGACTGCTCGTAGGGGCTGGGGACGGGGAAGTAGCTCTCCAGGAAGGTCCTCAGCATCGCCGTGCGGGCCTCGGCCGTGTCGGGGTCGTCGACGGTGTCGTTGATGCAGAAGGTGTGGTAGTCGCGCTGGGCGAGCAGGCGGTTGAGATGCCGTCCGGTGGTGGGCGCCGCCAGGTCCAGGTAGGTGTAGCGGATCCTGCCCGCCACCGAGCGGCTGGTCTGCTGCCCGTAGTAGTGGTGCAGCGACGAGGTGATCGACAGGTCGCCGGGGCTGCGGAACCGTGAGTGCTGGGTCAGCCGGTGCTCGGTCGCGTAGCGCTCCTCGATCTCCTGGAGGACGTCGCGGCGCAGCGAGTGCGGCACATGCTTCATCTTCCTGGTCAGAACGCGGTCGAAGGTCCCCGCGATGACGACGCGGTTGTTCTTCGCGGCGATCTCCGACGGCGGGTCGTCCGGCGAGGGCGGGGTCATGGGGACGAGCGCGTTGGAGGGGAAGTACTTGGAGAGCCCGTTGGCGTGGAAGAACTCGCCGGGGGTCACGCTGCGGCCCAGGAAGACGTCGTCGTTGAAGTACAGGAAGTGGTCCGAGAGGCCGGGGATGTGGTGCAACTGGCTCTCGATGGCGTGCGAGTTGAAGGTCGGCAGCGCCGATGCGTCGGTGAAGATGTCGCGGTGGTGGACGACCACGATGCCGGGGTGTGCGGTGTTCAGCCAGGCGGGCACCTGCCCGTCCGTGACCAGGTAGACGGTGCGCAGCCAGGGGGCGAACTGGTGCAGTGAGCGCAGGGAGTAGCGCAGTTCGTCGCGGCTGGTGAACCGGGCGGCGCTGACGGCCTGTTCGTGGTAGTCGGTGCGGCCCAGGGCCGTGGCGCGACGGCGGATCCATTCGGGATCGGCCCCGTCGACCCAGGTGTAGACGGCGTCCACCGGAAAGGTGACCTCGTCCGGGAGGGAGAGCGTGAACTCGGACCGTGTGCTCACCCGTGGCAGGTCGTCCCGCACGCCGCTGACCGGTCCCGTGAAGTGGCTGACCGGCATGCGCACCGGGTTCTCGGCGGCGACGACGGCCGTCGCTGTCAGGTTGGGGACGGGGGCGATCAGCAGCGCGTCCTCCTCGGCCCAGAACTCGACGGCGCAGGCGTGGTTCGGTCCCAGCGTCCAGCGTCCCGTGGGGTCGGTGAGCGGCCACCACATGCGCAGAATCGTTTCGCCTGAGAGCTGTGACCAGGAGCCCCGCTGATCCGCGTGGAGCGGACGGCCCCCCTTCGTGTCGCCCGCGAGCAGCGCGCCCGCGGCGAGCGTGCTCACCCGCAGGGCCCGCTCGGCCCGTGGGCGCTCGCTCGCGGGAACGGCGACGGCGGTCATGGTGACGGAGTTGCCGCGCACGCAGAAGTGCGGGACGCCGTGCCGTTCCAGGACCGCGCAGACGCGCAGCAGGTTGGTGGCCCGGGCGACGGAGGGGGTGAGGCCCTCGGTGACCTCGGCGGCCCGGACCCTGCCCCCGGACCAGACGGGCAGGACACCGGTCCGGCGCAGATCCCGGCGCAGCCGCTTGTCGAGCCGCAGGCTCAGCCATGTGCGCAGGCCGCGCCAGGTGCCGCCCAGGCCCGCGAGACACCGCTGCAGAAGCAGTCGGCTGTTCGCCGGGAAGACCCTCACGAGCCGCTGTCTGAGCGCGTGCGGCAGCAGGCGTCGGTAGAGGCGCACGAGTGTGGAGGCCTCGGGATTGCCCATCGCTCGACTACCTCGTGTTCCCCCGCTCGGCCGGACGGCGAGCAATCAGTGCTGTGACGACGACGCGTCGGCTGCTCGGTCGGGCGGAGTGGGGGTGGACGGTCCACCGTACGGTGCGGCCGAGTGAAGCAGGCGTGTCGCAGGGGTGAAGATTAACAAGAAAATAAGGTTGATCATGAAAGTAAAAATCGCGAATCGGTTACGATTCGGACCTTTGGGTACACGAAAGCGGGCCGTACACACGAGGTGTACGGCCCGCCGTGGTTCCGCTTGTGCGTTTCCCGTGCAGCCGGATCAGGCGTGTTCCAGCGGGTTACGCGGGGACGCTCGCCACGCCCGGTGCCAGGAAACGCTTGCCGGTGACCCGCTCCGAGACGCCCTCACGGTCCAGGTACGGCGTGATGCCGCCCAGGTGGAAGGGCCAGCCGGCGCCGGTGATCAGGCAGAGGTCGATGTCCTGGGCCTCGGCGACGACACCCTCGTCCAGCATCAGACCGATCTCCTGCGCCACCGCGTCCAGGACCCGGTCGCGGACCTGCTGCTCGGTCAGGACGACATCGCCCTGTTCGAGGAGCGCGGCGACCTCCGGGTCCAGCTCCGGCTTTCCGGAGTCGTACACGTAGAAGCCGCGCTTGCCCGCCTTGACGACCGCCGCGAGGTTCTCGGAGACGGTGAACCGCTCCGGGAAGGCACGGTTCAGGGTCTCGGAGACGTGCAGGCCGATCGCCGGGCCGACCAGCTCCAGCAGCACCAGCGGGGACATCGGCAGGCCGAGCGGCTCCACCGCCTTCTCCGCGGTCTCGACCGGGGTGCCCTCGTCGATGACGTTCTGGATCTCGCCCATGAAGCGGGTGAGGATGCGGTTGACGACGAACGCCGGGGCGTCCTTCACCAGCACCGCGGTCTTCCTCAGCTTCTTCGCCACGGCGAACGCCGTGGCCAGCGAGGAGTCGTCGGTCTTCTCGCCCCGGACGATCTCCAGCAGCGGGAGGATCGCGACCGGGTTGAAGAAGTGGAAGCCGACGACCCGCTCCGGGTGCTTCAGCTTCGACGCCATCTCCGTGACCGAGAGGGACGAGGTGTTCGTGGCGAGGATCGCGTGCGCCGGGGCGACCGCCTCGACCTCCGCGAAGACCTGCTGCTTGACGCCGATCTCCTCGAAGACGGCCTCGATGACGAAGTCGGCGTCGGAGAAACCCTCCGCCTTGTCCAGCACACCGGAGACCAGGGCCTTGAGGCGGTTGGCCTTGTCCTGGTTGATACGGCCCTTGCCGAGCAGCTTGTCGATCTCGGCGTGGACGTAGCCCACGCCCTTGTCCACCCGTTCCTGGTCGATGTCGGTCAGCACGACCGGCACCTCCAGGCGGCGCAGGAACAGCAGCGCCAGCTGCGAGGCCATCAGACCGGCGCCCACGACACCGACCTTGGTGACCGGGCGGGCCAGGTTCTTGTCCGGGGCACCGGCCGGGCGCTTGGCACGCTTCTGCACCAGGTTGAAGGAGTAGAGCCCGGCACGCAGCTCGCCACCCATGATCAGGTCCGCGAGGGCCTGGTCCTCGGCGTCGAAGCCGGCGCCCAGGTCGCCGTCCTTCGCCGCCGCGATGATGTCCAGCGCGCGGTACGCGGCCGGGGCGGCGCCGTGCACCTTGGAGTCGGCGACGGCCCAGCCCCGGGCGACGGCCTGGTCCCAGGCGTCCCCGCGGTCGATCTCCGGGCGCTCCACGGTGAGCGTGCCGTTCAGCACGTCCGCGGTCCACGCCAGCGAACGCTCCAGGAAGTCCGCGCCCTCGAAGAGCGCGTCGGCGATCCCGAGCTCGAAGACCTGCTTGCCCTTGAGCTGGCGGTTCTGGTTCAGCGAGTTCTCGATGATCACCGAGACCGCGCGGTCGGCACCGATCAGGTTCGGCAGCAGCGCGCAGCCGCCCCAGCCCGGAACCAGGCCGAGGAAGACCTCGGGCAGCGAGAAGGCGGGAACCGCCTTGGAGACGGTGCGGTACGTGCAGTGCAGCCCGACCTCGACCCCGCCGCCCATCGCCGCGCCGTTGTAGTAGGCGAACGTGGGGACCGCGAGGCCGGCCAGACGACGGAAGACGTCGTGGCCGCCCTTGCCGATGGCCAGCGCGTCCGCGTGGTTCCTCAGCAGCTCGACGCCCTTGAGGTCGGCGCCGACCGCGAAGATGAACGGCTTGCCGGTGATGCCGACACCGACGATCGCGCCCTCGGCGGCCTCCTTCTCGACCTGGTCGATGGCGGCGTTCAGATTGCCCAGCGACTGCGGTCCGAAGGTGGTCGGCTTGGTGTGGTCCAGGCCGTTGTCCAGAGTGATCAGGGCGAAGCGGCCCGCTCCGGCCGGAAGGTCGAGGTGGCGTACGTGCGCCGACGTCACGACCTCGTCGGGGAACAGTTCGGCCGCACCCTTCAAAAGCTCGGCGGTGGTGCTCACTTGCTGCCTCCGGCGTCCTTGTGGTGAGGGTTCTCCCAGATGACCGTGGCGCCCATGCCGAAGCCGACGCACATGGTGGTGAGGCCGTAGCGGACCTCCGGCTGCTCCTCGAACTGGCGGGCCAGCTGCGTCATCAGACGGACGCCGGAGGAGGCCAGCGGGTGGCCGTAGGCGATGGCGCCGCCGTACTGGTTGACGCGCGCGTCGTCGTCGGCGATGCCGTAGTGCTCCAGGAAGGCGAGCACCTGCACGGCGAACGCCTCGTTGATCTCGAACAGGCCGATGTCCCCGATCGACAGACCCGCCTTGGCGAGGGCCTTGTCGGTGGCCGGGATCGGGCCGTAGCCCATCACCTCGGGCTCGACGCCCGCGAAGGCATAGGAGACCAGGCGCATCCTGACCGGGAGGCCGTTCTCGCGGGCGAAGTCCTCGGAGGCGATGATCGAGGCGGTCGCGCCGTCGTTCAGACCGGCCGCGTTGCCGGCGGTGACCCGGCCGTGGACGCGGAAGGGGGTCTTGAGACCCGCCAGGTTCTCCAGCGTGGTGCCCGGGCGCATCGGCTCGTCGGCGGTGGCCAGGCCCCAGCCCGTCTCACCGGTCTCCGGGTTGGTGCGGCGCACGGAGACCGGCACCAGGTCCTGCTGGATCCTGCCGTCGGCGTACGCCTTCGCGGCCTTCTCCTGCGAGCGGACCGCGTACTCGTCGGCGCGCTGCTTGGTGATCGACGGGTAGCGGTCGTGCAGGTTCTCCGCGGTCATGCCCATGAACAGGGCGGACTCGTCGACCAGCTTCTCCGACACGAAGCGCGGGTTCGGGTCCACGCCCTCGCCCATCGGGTGGCGGCCCATGTGCTCGACACCACCGGCCACGACGACGTCGTACGCGCCGAAGGCGATGGAACCGGCCGTCGTGGTGACGGCGGTCATGGCACCCGCGCACATGCGGTCGATGGAGTAGCCCGGGACGGACTGCGGCAGGCCGGCCAGGATCCCGGCGGTACGGCCCAGCGTCAGCCCCTGGTCGCCGATCTGGGTGGTCGCGGCGATGGCGACCTCGTCGACCTTCGCGGGGTCCAGGGCCGGGTTGCGGCGCAGCAGCTCCCGGATCGCCTTCACGACGAGATCGTCGGCGCGGGTCTCGTGGTAGATGCCCTTCGGGCCCGCTTTGCCGAACGGGGTGCGGACGCCGTCGACGAAGACGACGTCCCGGATGGTACGAGGCACGGTGGCTCTCCTCCAGGGTGCGGGATGGCACTGCTGCGGAGCGCGCCCGAGGGCACGCCGTCCCCTCATGCTACTTGCGGGTAACCAGACTGCCCACCCCTTGCGACCGGAGCGGCGAAGGTCACACGAAGGCGCGGCGGCGCACGCGGCCGCCGCGGCTCCGGCGCGCCCCGCCCCGGTCCGCGGCGGGAACGGCGAACGCCGGACGGGGCCGAGGAAACGGCCCGTCCGGCGTCCGGTGGCGCGCCGCACCGCGGTGCGGCGAGAGGTGCTCGCTCAACCTGGCGTGATTACGCCCCTCGGTCGGCGGAATCTCACGCCTTCGAGGAGAATGCGCGTGCCAGGAGCGGGGCCACCAGTTCGATCTGCCAGTGCCGAGCCCCGTAGCCGATGAGCGCGGCCTCGATCGCGTCCGGCGTCGCGCTCCCGGGCGGCTCCCAGCAGACCCGGCGCACCGTGTCCGGCGTGATCACGTTCTCCTGCGGCATGTGCAGCCGCTCGGCGAGCTCCGACACCGCCGCGCGGGCGGCGGCGAGCCGTGCCGCCGCGGCCGGGTCCTTGTCCGCCCAGGCGCGGGGCGGCGGCGGACCGGCGACGGCCTGGCCGGGCTGGGGCAGCTCGGAGTCCGGCAGGGCCTTGGCCCGGTCGACGGCCGCCTGCCACTGCTCCAGCTGCCGGCGGCCCATGCGGTGGCCGAAGCCGGGCAGGGCGGTCAGCGCATGCGTGTTCGCCGGGAGCGCGAGCGCGGCCTCGACGATCGCGGCGTCGCTCAGCACCTTGCCGGGCGAGAGGTCCCGGCGCTGGGCCACCCGGTCGCGGGCGGTCCACAACTCCCGCACCACCGCCAGCTGGCGGCGACGGCGGAGCTTGTGCATGCCGGAGGTGCGGCGCCACGGGTCCTTGCGCGGGGGAGCGGGCGGGGCGGCGGCGATCGCGTCGAACTCCTCCCGGGCCCACTCCAGTTTGCCCTGCCGGTCGAGCTCCTTCTCCAGGGAGTCGCGGAGGTCGATCAGCAGTTCCACGTCCAGCGCCGCGTAGCGCAGCCAGGGCTCGGGCAGTGGCCGGGTGGACCAGTCGACGGCCGAGTGGCCCTTCTCCAGGGAGTACCCGAGCACGCTCTCGACCATGGCGCCGAGGCCGACCCGGGGGAAGCCGGCCAGCCGCCCGGCCAGCTCGGTGTCGAACAGTCCCGTGGGGGTCATTCCTATCTCCCGCAGACAGGGCAGGTCCTGGGTGGCGGCGTGCAGGATCCACTCGCTGCCGTGCAGTACCTCCCCGAGCCTCGACAGATCGGGGCAGCCCACCGGGTCGATCAGCGCGCTGCCCGCGCCCTCGCGGCGGAGCTGGACGAGGTAGGCGCGCTGGCCGTAGCGGTAGCCGGAGGCGCGCTCGGCGTCGACGGCCACCGGGCCGGTGCCCGCGGCGAACGCCGCGATCACCTGGGAGAGGGCGTCGTCGGAGGCCACCACCGGGGGAATGCCCTCGCGAGGTTCGAGCAAGGGGATCGGCGCCGGGGCGACGTCGTCCGGGGGAGCGCCCCCGGTGGTTCGCAGTGATGTGTCTGCTGCGGTCTCTTGGGCGTCGGTCACGTGGTCAAGGGTATCCGTGGATGTACGGCGCCCGTCGACGGAACGTTCCGTCGACGGGCGCCGATGCATGCAAACCAGCCGGTCCCGGCGGCCGGGGGAGTCGCCGGGGCGGGAAGGGTCAGTGGATGATGCCCGTCCGCAGGGCGACGGCGACCATTCCGGCACGGTCGCCGGTGCCGAGCTTGCGGGCGATCCGGGCGAGGTGGCTCTTGACCGTCAGGGCGGACAGCCCCATGGAGACGCCGATGGCCTTGTTGGACTGGCCCTCTGCGACCAGCCGGAGGACCTCGACCTCGCGGCCGGAGAGCTCGCGGTAGCCGCCCGGGTGGCTCGGGGTGCCCGGGGGGCGGCGGTGCATACGGGCGGCGTTGGCGCCGATGGGGGCGGCGCCCGGACGGGTGGGATGGCCGATGTTGGTCCGGGTGCCGGTGACGACGTAGCCCTTCACACCGCCCGCGAGGGCGTTGCGGACCGCGCCGATGTCGTCGGCGGCGGAGAGGGCGAGGCCGTTCGGCCAGCCGGCGGCCCGGGTCTCGGACAGCAGGGTCAGCCCGGAACCGTCGGGCAGATGGACGTCGGCTACGCAGATGTCGCGCGGGTTGCCGACGCGGGGACGGGCCTCCGCGATGGACGACGCCTCGATGACGTCACGTACTCCGAGGGCCCACAGATGGCGGGTGACGGTGGAACGGACGCGCGGGTCGGCCACGACGACCATGGCCGTCGGCTTGTTCGGGCGGTAGGCGACCAGGCTTGCGGGCTGCTCTAGGAGAACGGACACCAGGCCTCCTGGGAAGTGGCGGGACGGGCCGGCTCGGGGATGAAGCCGGGGCGCACCGTGCTTGAAGGGTCATTGACCTCTTCGGCAGCGGACCCGTCCTCCTTTAGAGGAAGATCGCGATTTGCTGAGTAACAATTCGGGCAAATCGGACGCGCGATCGATTGTACGAAAAAAATGTCGGTAACTCCGCGCAAAGCGTGACACGGTGTTGAGCTGCGGTGACAGGGTGTCGAGAGGGCGGGAGGGGGCGGCCGGCTCCGCCGCCGGGGTGTCAGGGGACCTGGGGGCCGCGCCGCTGCGGGAGCGAGACCACCGCCGCGTCGGCCGGACCCGACGGAGGCAGGCCCGCGATCTGGCACAGCAGATCGCCCCACGCCGTCAGATGCGCCGCAGTGTCCGGCGCCCCGCCCCGGCTCTCGCGCGGTGTCCACGACGCCCGGATCTCGATCTGTGTCGCCGGCCGCCGCGCTCCCAGCGCGCCGAAGTAGTGCGAACCCGCCAGGGTCACCGTGCCGCCCGCCGCTCCGTACGACAGCCCGCGCGCCTCCAGCGCGCCGGTCAGCCAGGACCAGCACACCTCCGGCAACAGCGGATCGGACGCCATCTCCGGTTCCAGCTCCGCCCGCACCAGGGTCACCAGACGGAAGGTGCCGTGCCAGCCCTCGTGCCCGTCCGGGTCGTGGAGCAGCACGAGACGGCCGTCGGCCAGATCCTCCTCGCCCTGCACGACCGCCGCCTCCAGCGCGTACGCGTACGGGGCGAGCCGCTTGGGCGGGTGGGTCGGCTCGACCTCCAGTTCGGGTCGCAGGCGCGCCGAGCGCAAGCCGTCCAGCGCCGACCGGAAAGCGGGCGGCACGGAGCCGCCCTCCGCGCTGTCCTTGTCGTCAGCGCCGTCGGGTCGATCGGAGAACTGTTCCTGAGCCGGAGCCATGCGGGGAAGAGTAGGCGGAACGGGAGCCGCGTGCAGGGAGGGACACCCGGCCGGGCCCGGCCGCTTACGCCTCGTGCGAAGATTCTGGGTGTGAGTGCCAACGATCGCCCCATGGGCCAGCAGACGAAGACCTCCGCCACCCATGAGTCGGCGTTTCTCAAGGCGTGCCGCCGCGAGCCGGTGCCGCACACCCCGGTCTGGTTCATGCGTCAGGCGGGGCGGTCGCTGCCCGAGTACCTCAAGGTGCGCGAGGGCATCCCGATGCTCGACTCCTGCATGATGCCGGAGCTCGTCGCGGAGATCACGATGCAGCCCGTGCGCCGTCACAAGGTGGACGCGGCGATCTACTTCAGCGACATCGTCGTCCCGCTCAAGGCCATCGGGATCGACCTCGACATCAAGCCGGGCGTCGGCCCGGTCGTCGCCGAGCCCTTCCGCACCCGCGCCGACCTGGCCCGGCTGCGCGACCTCACGCCCGAGGACGTGTCCTACGTCACCGAGGCGGTCGGCCTGCTCGTCGCCGAGCTCGGCGCCACCCCGCTCATCGGCTTCGCGGGCGCCCCGTTCACGCTCGCCAGCTACCTCGTGGAGGGCGGCCCGTCCCGCAACCACGAGCACACCAAGGCCATGATGTACGGCGAGCCGGAGCTGTGGGCGGACCTCCTCGACCGGCTGGCCGACATCACCGGCGCCTTCCTCAAGGTGCAGATCGAGGCCGGCGCCTCGGCCGTGCAGCTCTTCGACTCCTGGGTGGGCGCGCTGTCCCCCGCCGACTACCGGCGCTCGGTGCTCCCCGCCTCCGCGAAGGTCTTCGAGACCGTCGCCCCGTACGAGGTCCCGCGCATCCACTTCGGCGTGGGCACCGGCGAACTCCTCGGCCTGATGGGCGAGGCGGGCGCGGACGTGGTCGGCGTCGACTGGCGCGTCCCGCTCGACGAGGCCGCGCGCCGGGTCGGCTCCGGCAAGGCGCTCCAGGGCAACCTCGACCCGGCGGTGCTGTTCGCGCCGACCGCGACGGTGGAGGAGAAGGCCCAGGAGGTGCTGGACGCCGCCGCCGGTCTGGAGGGCCACGTCTTCAACCTGGGCCACGGCGTGATGCCGTCGATGGACCCGGACGCCCTGACCCGGCTCGTGGCGTACGTGCACGAGCGGACCGCGCGCTGAGGGAGACGTCCGGGCGGGTGCCCGCGGCCGGGACGAGCCGGTCGGATGGGCGCCCGCCGGGCTCTCAGGCGGTGCCCGCCCGCCGCAGCGCCGTCACCGTCTTGCGGGCGGCCACCAGGACCGGGTCCCAGACCGGTGAGAACGGCGGGGCGTAGCCGAGGTCCAGGGCGGTCATCTGGTCCACCGTCATTCCGGCCGTGAGCGCCACGGCCGCGACGTCGACCCGCTTCGCCGCGCCCTCCCGGCCCACGATCTGCACCCCGAGCAGCCGCCCGGTGCGGTACTCCGCGAGCATCTTGACCGTCATCGGCCGCGCCCCCGGGTAGTAGCCCGCCCGACCCGTCGACTCGATCGTCGCCGTGACGTAGCGCAGCCCCACCGAGCGGGCGTCCTTCTCGCGCAGCCCGGTGCGGGCGATCTCCAGATCGCACACCTTGCTCACCGCCGTGCCCACCACCCCGGGGAACGTCCCGTAGCCGCCCGCCACGTTGGACCCGATGACCTGGCCGTGCTTGTTGGCGTGGGTGCCCAGCGCGATGTGCCGGGTGCGGCCCGCCACCAGGTCGAGCACCTCGACGCAGTCGCCACCCGCCCAGATGTTGTCGTGCCCGACGACCCGCATCGACAGATCGGTGAGCAGGCCGCCGTGCGGGCCCACCGGGAGGCCGACGGCGTGGGCCAGCGTCGTCTCGGGCGCCACCCCGATGCCGAGCACCACCACGTCCGCCGGATAGGTCGTGCCGCCCGCGACGACCGCGTCGGCCCGGCCGTCCGGCCCGGTGCGGATCTCCGTCACCTCGGCCCCGTTGACCGTGGTGATGCCCAGGCCGTCCATCGCCTCGTGCACCAGCCGCCCCATGTCGGGGTCCAGCGTGGCCATCGGCTGCTCGCCCCGGTTCAGGACGGTCACCTCGAAGCCGTGCTTCAGCATCGCCTCGGCCATCTCGACCCCGATGTAGCCCGCCCCGACGACGACCGCCCGGCGACGCCCCTGCGGCACCTGGTCCAGCGACTCCAGCAGCGCCTGCCCGTCGTCCAGCGTCTGCACCCCGTGCACCCCGGGCGCGTCGATGCCGGGCAGCGCCGGACGCACCGGACGGGCCCCCGTCGCGATCACCAGCTTGTCGAAGTCCGTCCAGTACGTCTCGTCGGTCTCCAGGTCCAGCGCCCGCACCCGCTGTCCGGCCACGTCGATCTCCGTGATCTCGGTGCGCATCCGCAGGTCGATGTCGCGGGCCCGGTGCTCCTGCGGGGTACGGGCGACGAGGTCCTCGCGTTCGGTCACGTCGCCGCCGACCCAGTACGGGATGCCGCAGGCGGAGTACGAGGAGAAGTGGCCCCGCTCGAAGGCGACGATCCCCAGCTCGTCGGGACTCTTGAGCCTGCGGGCCTGGGACGCGGCGGACATGCCCGCCGCGTCACCACCGATGACCACCAGTCGCTCCGTCGCCATTCCCGGTCCCTTCGACACCGATCCGAAGGGACCAACGCTACGACGCCGGGGGCTTCGGCGAGGAATGCGGCGGCACGGGCGTCCGCGCCGCCCGGCGCCCGCGCAGCCGGCGCAGCAGCAGCCGCCCCGCCACCACCAGCACCACGATCGTGACCAGGAACGGAGCCGTGGCACCCAGCACCACGGAACCCCACCGCAGCACCGTGAGGAACGCGTTCCAGCCGTTGCCGAGCGCGTCCAGGAAGCCGGGCGGATCGTCGTCGTCGTTCGTCTCGGGCGACCTCACCGGCTCGGAGAGGTCGAGGGTGATCGTCGCCAGCGAGGTGCGGTCCTTCAGCGACGCCTGCTGGGCGAGCAGCGACTCCAACGCCGCCTGGCGGCTGCTCAGTTCGCCTTCCAGCGTGACCACGTCGGAGAGCGCGTCGGCCCGGTCCATCAGCTTGCGCACCCGCGCCACGCTCGCCCGCTGGGACGCGATCCGGCTCTCCACGTCGACCACCTGGTCGGTGACGTCCTTCGCGGACGAGGTGCGCGACCGCAGCTTCCCGGTGCCCGCGAGGTCCTTCAGGACCGTTTCGTACGCGTCCTGCGGAACGCGCAGCACGATGTGCGACGTCTCGCGCGTCGCGTCGACCCGTTCGGTCCTCTCGTCGGCCACCAGGCCGCCGGCCTCGGACGCCGCCGCGCGGGCGGCCGCGGCGGCCTTCGGCACGTCCCGCACCTCGACGGAGAGCGTGGCGGTGCGGATGACGTGGACACCGGCGGGCAGGCCGCCGGTCTTCCGCCCCTCCGCCGGCGAATCGCCCGCGCCCTCCGCCTGCCCGGCCGAAGCGTCCGAGGCGGCCCGCTCGCGCGGTGCGGCGGCCTTCCCGCTGTCGGCGGAACGCGTCTCGCCCGCGTCGCCGGCGCCGCAGCCGCTCAGCGCGAGGAGGCCGGCCAGGAGCCCGGCGGCCAGGGCGGTGCGCGAACGGCGCCGGGTGCGGCGCGGATGTCTGGCTGTCTGCATGAGTGTCCCCCCGGGACGGTCGTCGACGTTGCCGGTTCGACGTGCGGGGCCCGTCCGCGGGTTGCCCGATCCCGGTTTCGAAGCGGTCACGTTCGGGCCTCGAACCGGGTCTGAGGGCCCGTCGGGCGACCTTCGACCGGAGAGTGGACGCGGCCCGGTGCGTGTGATTCCAAGGCGCCGGGATGTCCTCGTGGGGGAGCTGCGCGGGCATGTCGGCAACGCCGGAAGCGTGCGTGCCAGGGCGTGGCCGCCCGGTCAGGGGCCACCCGACAGGCTCTGAGAGAGTGGAGGCATGGAGCGTTCACTCAATCGCGCGCACACAGGCACGGGCCATGTCGTCGTCGTAGGTGGCGGTATCGCCGGTCTCGCCGCCGCCCACCGGCTGCTCGCGGCCGGGCTGCGGGTCACCCTCCTGGAGGCCACCGACCGGCTCGGCGGCAAGCTGATGACCGGCGAGATCGCCGGGACACAGGTCGATCTGGGCGCCGAGTCGATGCTCGCCACGCGCCCGGAGGCGGTGGAGCTGGCACGTGCCGTCGGGCTCGGCGACCGGCTCCGGCCGCCCGCCACGACCGCCGCGTCGGTGTGGACGCGCGACGCCCTGCGGCCCATGCCCAAGGGTCATGTGATGGGTGTGCCGGGCGATCCGGCGGCGCTCGGCGACGTGATCTCCCCGGAGGGCCTCGCCCGTGTCGCCGAGGAACGCGATCTCACCCCGACCGCCGTCGGCGACGACGTCGCGGTCGGCGCGTACGTGGCGGACCGGCTGGGCCGCGAGGTCGTCGACCGGCTCGTGGAACCGCTGCTCGGCGGCGTGTACGCGGGCGACGCGTACCGGATCTCGATGCGGGCCGCCGTACCGCAGCTGTTCGAGGTGGTGCGGGAGGGCGGTTCGCTCCTCGACGGCGTCCGGCGCATCCAGGAACGGGCCGCGGCACGGCCGAGGACCGGCCCGGTCTTCCAGGGCATCGAGGGCGGCATCGGCACGCTCCCGGGGGCGGTCGCCGAGGCGGTGCGCGCGGCCGGGGGGGAGATCCTCACCGGAATCCCCGTCCTCGGTCTGACCCGCACCGGAACCGGGTGGGAGGTGCGTACCGACGGCCGGGTGATCGCCGCCGACGGCGTCGTGCTGGCCACCCCCGCCTGGTCCGCCTCCACCCTGCTCGCCGCCGAGTCCCCGGCCGCCTCCGCCGAGCTCGCCGGGGTCGAGTACGCGTCGATGGCGCTCGTCACCATGGCGTTCCGCCGTTCCGACGTGGCCGGTACCGCGGCCCTCGACGGACGTTCCGGTTTCCTCGTGCCGCCGGTGGACGGGCGCACCATCAAGGCGTCCACCTTCTCCACCCGCAAGTGGTCGTGGGTCGCCGAGGCCGCTCCCGACCTCTTCGTCCTGCGCACCTCCGTCGGCCGGTACGGTGAGGAGGACCATCTGCACCGCGAGGACTCCGAGCTGGTGGCTGTGTCGCTGCGCGATCTCGCGGCGGCCACCGGACTGGCAGCGGAGCCCGTGGACACCGAGGTCACCCGGTGGATCGGGGGACTGCCCCAGTACCCCGTGGGACATCTGACCCGGGTCGCCCGGATCCGGGAGGAGATCGCCGAGCTGCCGGGTCTGCGGGTCTGCGGAGCGGTCTACGACGGGGTCGGCATCCCGGCGTGCGTGGCGAGCGCCCACCGCGCCGCCGACGAGATCGCCGCCGGTCTCGCGGGCGGCTCCGGAGAAGAGATCATCGCCACGCCGACCCTGGTTCAGGGCACAGGGAGCGAGGCGGGACAATAGCCGTATGAGTGCGCCTGAGAAGATTCCCAACGCCGGTAAGAAGGCCAAGGACCTCAACGAGGTCATCCGCTACACGCTGTGGTCCGTCTTCAAGCTTCGTGATGTGCTCCCCGTCGACCGCTCCGGTTACGCCGACGAGGTCCAGGAGCTGTTCGATCAGCTCGCGGCCAAGGACGTCACCGTCCGCGGCACCTACGACCTGTCCGGTCTGCGGGCCGATGCCGACATCATGATCTGGTGGCACGCCGAGACCTCGGACGAGCTCCAGGAGGCGTACAACCTCTTCCGGCGCACCAAGCTGGGCCGGGCGCTGGAGCCGGTCTGGTCGAACATGGCGCTGCACCGCCCCGCCGAGTTCAACAAGTCGCACATCCCGGCGTTCCTGGCCGACGAGACGCCGCGCAACTACGTCAGCGTCTACCCCTTCGTTCGCTCCTACGACTGGTACCTGCTGCCGGACGAGGACCGCCGCCGGATGCTCGCGGACCACGGCAAGATGGCCCGCGGCTACCCCGACGTCCGGGCCAACACCGTCGCCTCCTTCTCGCTCGGCGACTACGAGTGGGTCCTCGCCTTCGAGGCGGACGAACTGCACCGCATCGTCGACCTCATGCGTCACCTGCGGGGCTCCGAGGCGCGGATGCACGTCCGTGAGGAGATCCCGTTCTTCACCGGACGCAGGAAGTCGGTCGCAGACCTGGTGGCCGGGCTCGCGTAGCGAACGGGCTCCGACCACCCCAGCCCGGAAGATCAGACGGCGGGCACCGGCGCGTCACGCGTCGCCCGTCGTTCCAGCGACACCGGGTTCGGTTCCGGGTCCGCCGCGGGTTCGGCCCGCGGCGCCCCCGGGGCCCGAGGGACGAGTGGATCGTCCCGCCCGTCGGTCCGTCCCGCCCCGCCCTGCCGGGCGCGGGTGTGCGGCACGTACGGGGGCACGCTGGGCCCGGCCTCGAACGAGGCCGGGCCCAGCGCCGTATCCGGCGGGAGGATCCCTTCGCCGTTCCGCGCCCGACAGGCTCCTCGGGGTAGTTGCGGCTCACCCGCCGACGAGGGCCGCGCGGGCGGCGCGCAGCAGCAGCGTGGTGCGGCCGGGCGGACGCCCGCCCGCCCGGTCCTTCCACCATCGGGTGAGGCGGCGCCGGGCAGCCCGGTCGGTCGGCCGGCCGGTGCTCAGCAGCTCCTCGGCGAAGTCGAGCGCGTCCCGTCGGTACCCCCCGGACATGGGACGGCGTCCGGCGTATGCGAGGAACGCCTCCCGGTAGCCCGAGCCCAGGATCTCCGGCAGTTCCGGCGCCACCTTGGCGACCACCCCCGCCCGTTTGGAGGCCAGGGCGCGGCTCTGGACGTCGAGTCGGCGCTCGTCGAAGCCGGGCGGGGCGGGAGCGCCCGCGACGAGGGCACGGAGCAGCGCCGTCTGCGCCACCGCGACCCGGTCGCGCACGGAGTCCGGGGACGCGGGAGCGGAGGGGTGCGCGGGAGCCGAAAAGACAGTAGGAGCCGAAGGGGACGTCGGAGCCGAAGGGCGCGCGTCCGTCGGCGCGGACGGGCGCGCGTCCGTGGGGGACGTGCCCTTCCCGGTGTGTGCGCCGGGGCCCGCGACGGGGCGCGACGCGAGGTCTCCGGCGTACGCGGGCGCGTCGGCGCCCCGGACGGCTGCCCGGTCCAGCGTGGTGCGGATCGCGGCCAGTTCGCCCGCCAGTTCCTCGGCCGGCGGGAAGTCGTCGTCGCGCTCCAGGAGAACGCCCGGCGGGTCGACCCGGGAGCGGAGTTCGGCCAGCACGTCGAGCACCGGCCGGGTGACCGGATGGGCATGGGTGTCGTGCCAGACGCCGTCCTTCTCGACGCCGCCCGCCACATGCACGTACGCGATGGCCTCCACCGGCAGTTCGTCGAGTGCGGCGGCGGGATCCTCCCCGCGGTTGACATGGTTGGTGTGCAGGTTGGCGACATCGATCAGCAGCCGGACCCCGGTGCGCTCCACCAGCTCCGCCAGGAACTGCCCCTCCGTCAGCTCCTCGTCCGGCCAGGAGAGCAGGGCCGCGATGTTCTCCAGTGCCAGGGGCACGGGCAACGAGTCCTGTGCGATCCGCACGTTCTCGCACAGCACGTCCAGCGCGTCCCAGGTGCGGGGCACGGGCAGCAGGTGGCCTGCCTCCAGCGTCGGCGAAGCGGTGCGCGGCCCCCCGGCCCGTACGAACGCGATGTGCTCGGTGACCAGCGGCGCGGCGAGCAGTCCGGCGCGGGCCGCGAGGTCCGCCAGGCGGCCGGGGTCGGGGCGCTCGGCCCCGCCGAGGCCCAGCGAGACGCCGTGCGGGACGATGGTGACCCCGCGTTCCCTCAGCCGCAGCAGCGAATCGGGCAGATGACCGGTGCAGATGTTCTCCGCGACCGTCTCCACCCAGTCGATGCCCGGCAGCGCCTCGACGACGTCCGCGATCTCCGGCCGCCAGCCGATACCGGTCCCCAGTCTCATGCCACCCCTCCTTCTTCTCCTCCGTGCAGGGGTGATGGCCCCGGCGGGCGGTGGCGAATCCGAAGAAGGGGACGTTCAGAGCTTGATCTGAGGTTCCCGGCGGTCCGAGGTGCCCGTCGAGGCCGCCGACGCTCCGTTCCGTCCCGTTCCTGATGACCGGCACCGGGAACGGGACGGAACGACTCACGGCCCCCGACGGGCGCGGTTCAGTGGTTCAGAGGTTCAGCGGCACAGGGCCCGCCACGGACCAGCCGGACACGTCCTGGACGTCGTGACCGTGCGGTGAGGTCAGAGCCCGCTGCCGCCGCAGGGCGGCAGGGACCCGACGCGGTGGTGTCCCTCGACCGCGACGGTCTTCCCGGGGGCGATCTCGGTGAATCCGGCGTCACGCACCAACGGAAGGTCGCTCGCCGCGAGTTCCCGCCAGCGTTCCGCGTCCGCGGTGGCGACGGAGAGCGGGAAGCCCGCCTCGCGCCACGCCTTGCGCTCCGTCTCCGACAGCTCCCACCAGGCGAGCTGCGCGCCGTGCCCGACCTGTGCCATCGCCTTGCCCGCCGTCATGCCCAGCTCCGGGTTCAGCCACAGCACCGGCCCCTGCGGACCTGGTGCGGCCGGGGGCTCCGGGTCGTCCAGGTCCGTTCCCGACACCTGGAGCCTCGCCAGTTCCCCGGGCCAGCCGTCCAGAGGCACCGGAGGGAAGACCCGCACCTCGGCGCTCTCGCCCGTGACCGTGATGCCGGGCAGTTCGCAGGCCCTGCGCCACTCGGCGCCGCGGGCCCGCCGCACCACCTTGCGGATCCGGGCGTCCTCCCAGTCCCGGATCGCCCGGGCCCATTCGCCCTCGCCCACCGAGCGCTCGTCGGAGAGCATCACGAGCACCGCGCGGGCGGCGGTCCGCAGGGCGTCGGTACGGGCCGGTGGCGTCGCCCTCTCGATGCGCACGACCAGCGGCAGGACGTACTGCGGTGCCTCGTCGCGGTTCGTCCGTCCGGACTCGAACGGGCTGTCCGCCGCCGCGGAACCGGACGTCGGTACGGCCGGGTCCGGGTCCATGGCCGGGGGCATGGGAGTGTTGTCGTCGCTCACTCGTACCAGTGTGCCAGCAGCCCCGGACGCTCTTGTTGTGGGAACGAGCGGCTCCGGGTGAGGATGCACCGCATGAAGAGCGATCTCTTTTCCAGCGAATACCTGGCACAGCAGGCCACGGCCCCGGGGATGACCCTGCAGAACGCCAAGTCCATCAAGTACGCAGTCAACGGTGAGATGCACGCCCGTCAGGGTTCGATGATCGCCTTCCGCGGCAACCTGCAGTTCGAGCGCAAGGGCCAGGGCATCGGCGGCATGCTCAAGCGCGCCGTCACCGGCGAGGGACTGCCGCTGATGGCCGTCCGGGGCCAGGGCGAGGCGTGGTTCGCGCACGAGGCCGCCAACTGCTTCATCGTGGACATCGAGCAGGGCGACGCCCTCACCGTCAACGGCCGCAACGTCCTGTGCTTCGACCCCACGCTCGCCTACGAGATCAAGACCGTGAAGGGCGCGGGGATGGTCGGCGGCGGCATCTTCAACAGCGTCTTCACCGGCTACGGCAAGCTCGGCCTCATGTGCGAGGGCCACCCCATCGTGATACCCGTCACGGCCCAGCAGCCGGTGTTCGTCGACACGGACGCGGTGGTCGGCTGGAGCGCCCACCTCACCACCTCGCTGCACCGCTCGCAGAGCTTCGGTTCGATGGTCCGCGGCGGATCCGGCGAGGCCGTCCAACTGCGGCTGGACGGCGAGGGCTTCGTGATCGTACGACCCAGCGAGCTCAAGCAGGAGAAGGCGTCGGCCAACTGAGACTGGACGGAGTGGGGCGCCGCTACGGACTGAGGGGGCCGTGGGTGCTGCGCGGGGTCGACCTCGCTCTGCCCATGGGCCGTCTGGTCCGGATCGAGGGGGCCAACGGCACCGGCAAGTCGACGTTGCTGCGCCTGCTCGCCGGGATCGACGAGCCGACGGAGGGCCGGATCCACGGCCGCAGGCCGCGTACGGCGTACGTCCCCGAGCGCTTCCCCGCGGCGCTCCCGTTCACCGCGACCGGATATCTCGTGCACCTGGGCCGGATCCACGGGCTGCGGACCGCCGAGGCGACGGACCGGGCCGCGGCATGGCTCGACCGGCTCGGAGCGGCCCACCACACCCGCACGCCGCTGGCGGAGCTCTCCAAGGGAACCAGCCAGAAGGTCGCCGTCGCCCAGGCGCTGCTCGCCGAACCGGGGTTGCTGGTCCTGGACGAGGCATGGACCGGCCTGGACGCCGAGGCTCGTGACGAACTGGACCGGGCCGTCACCGAGCGGGTCGAGGCCGGTTCCACCGTGGTCTTCGTCGACCACGACCCGCGTCGGCTCGCGAGGGCCGTCGACGCCGTGTTCCGGGTCGAGGGACACGGGCTCCTCGCCGTTCCCACGACAGGGGGCGCGGGAGGCACGGGGCCGGGGGCGCACGCCGTGGCGACCGGGTCCCGGGTCCGGATCGAGGCGGCGTGCCCACCGGGTGCCGCGCTCCCGGCGGCGCTGCCGGGAGCGCCCGAGCGCGCGCCCGCGCCCGACGGAGGCGTACGGTTCACCGTCGACGCGGCGCACTCCGACGCCCTGCTGCGCGCCCTGCTCACCGCCTGTCCGCCCTGGCACATCCGGCGACTGACCGGCCACCTTGAACCGGACGCACCGGGGGACACCGCGACCGCATCCGCGGACGGGACCCCGTCGACGGACGGCGCCGCGCCGACGGGTGGGGCCGGGCCCGGCGCCGCGCCGGCCGCGTCCGAGGACCCGCCCCCGCCCACCGGCTCGATCTCCGAGGCGTCATGACCGCCCTTCTCCGCTACCGGGCCGCATCGCTGGTCCGCTCCCAGCGCTGGCTCGCCCCCCTTCTGCTCTACGCGGCCTTCCTCGCCGTCGGCGTGTGGTGGGGGCAGCCGGTGCTCGATTCGCTGGGGTACGCCGCGGCCGGGCTCCTGCCCGTCACTGCCTGGTTCGTGCAGGTCTGTACCGCTCTGGAACCGCCCGCCGCGCGTGCCGTCGTCGCCGCGGCGACGGGCTCGCCGCGCTCCCATCTCGCCTCGTTCCTCGTGGCGCTGGGGTGCGCCGGGCCGCTGGGCGCGGCGGCCGTCCTGGTCGTGCTGCTGATCAGCGATCCGTCGAACACCGACCACTCCGTCCCGGTGCCGCTTCTGCCCGCCGCGGCAGCCGGACTGCTCGCCGTCGGCTGCTGCGTGCTGCTGGGGGCGGCGGTCGGTGCGCTGTGCACCCGGCCGGTGCTGCGCGGGCGCGGCTGGTCCGTCGCCGCCACCGTGCTCGCCGCGCTGCTGGCCCTGGTGACCACCGGCTCGCCCGCGAACAGCGCGGTGACCGGTCTGGTCACCGGCTCGCGGACGGGCACGGTGCACCTGCCGCTCGTGCCGCTCCTGGCCTCCGCTGTCCTTGCCGCTGCGGTCGCCGTGTTCACCGGGCGGCTCACCGCGCTGCGCGGCTGAGTGCGGGACACGGGACGCGGGAGGCGAGAGGCGGCAGGCCCGGCGCACGGCATGCCCGGCCCGACGGCCGTCGGCCGACGAAGCCCACGACCGCCCGCGCCCCTGCCCGCCCGGGCCTCCCGCACGTCCACGACGCCGGCCCATCCGCGCCCGGCACGGGCACGCCCGCCGTACCGGCGCACGGATGCGTCACGGCGTCAGTGCCACGGCCCCGTCACCGCGAACGTCGTCCCCGGGGTGTAGCAGTTGACGTACATCGTCCTGCCGTCCGGGGCGAACGTGACCCCGGCGAACTCGCCCCATTCCGGCTTCTGCGGCGTCCCGATGTTCTGCCGTCCCCGCGCCATCGCGTACACCTCGCCGCCCCGTGTCAGGCCGAACACGTGCTGCGCGCCGTCGCCGTCCTCGCACACCATCAGCCCGCCGTCCGGGGCCAGGCAGATGTTGTCGGGCGACTCGCCGGGCAGCTGGACGTCCGTGCCGGGCCCGAACACGACGACCAGAGTGAGCCGGCGCCGCCCCGGGTCGTACCGCCACACCTGACCGTGGTGGTCCGCCGCCGAGCCCTCCGCGCCGCGTGCGTAACTGGAGACGAAGTAGACCGAGGAACCGCCCCAGTAGCAGCCCTCCAGCTTCTGCGCGTGCGTGATGCCCCGCGGCCCGAAGTCCTGGAAACGGATGGGGGTCTCGGCCGCCAGCGGGTCCGGTACGGGCACCCATTCCACGCCGTCGAAGCTCGCGCCGGTCTGCTGGACGGCGGACAGGTCGGGGACACCCGGCACCCGCATGGCCTCCAGCCGGCCGCCGGCCCGCAGCGATCCCGTCCCGCCGAGCGGCTTGCGCGGCAGAAAGCGGTAGAAGAGCCCGAACGGCCGCTCGAACGCGTCCTCGGTCTCGTACACGATCCCGTTCGCCGGGTCGATGGCGATCGCCTCGTGCTGGAAGCGGCCCATCGCGGTGAGCGGCACCGCCCCGGTGCGGCGCGGATCGGCGCCGTCCACCTCGAAGATGAAGCCGTGGTCCTTGGTGTAGCCGTTGGTGCCGGCCTTGTCCTCGGTCTCCTCGCAGGTCAGCCAGGTGTTCCAAGGCGTACGCCCGCCCGCGCAGTTCACCGCCGTACCGGCGATGGCGACGCGTTCGCCCAGGACGTTGTTGCGGCCGTCCAGCTCCAGGACAGTGCAGCCGCCCTTGCCCATCGGGTCGTAGGTGAGCCCTTCGACGGCCGGGACCCGGAACGCCGCGTCGGCGCGGTTCTCATGGTTGCGTACGAGACGGACGTGACCGTGCCGGCCCGCGAAGGCGGCCATGCCGTCGTGGTGGCTGGGGACCGGGCCCTCGCCGGAGCGGAGCGGGTCGCCCTCCCGGGACAGCACCCGGTGGTGGAAGCCCTTCGGGAGGTCGAGCAGACCATCGGGGTCCGGAACCAACGGACCGTAGCCGCTGCGGCCGGAGTGTCCGGCGTGGCCGCTGTGGCGATCGAGGTCCCGGGCGGTGGCGGTCCCGGCGAAGAGTTCGGAGAAGGCCCCGGCGAAGGCGATCGAGGCGGCGACCGCGCCGCTGCCGGCCAGGACCTGCCGTCGGGTGGTGAGGGTCCGTGACGCCGCGGACGACAAGTCCCGTGACGGCGCGGACGCCGTGTTCTGTGACGCCGTGCTCTGCGACGCCGCGGACGCCGCGTTCTGTGACGATTCCGTGTCCCGTGACGATGACATGTCTCGCGATGGCGCGGATGACCTGTCCCGTGACGACGACGTGTCGTGTGACGCTGCGGATGACATGAGGCGACTCCCTGCTGGCGGACAGGAGAAGTGACCCGCATGTGTGTACCACGCGCATCGGCGCGCGGGAACCACGCGGGTCACCGTGTCTCATGCGTGTCACGCGCCCCCGGCTGCCGATCGCACGGGCCCCGGAGGCCCGTGCGCGGGATCAGGCCAGGGACGCGGTGAGGGTGATCGTCGTGCCCGTGAGCGCCTGGCTCACCGGGCAGTTCGCCTTGGCGTCCTCGGCGGCCTCGGCGAAGCCCGCCTCGTCGAGGCCCGGCACCTCGCCCTGGACGGTGAGGTGGATGCCGGTGATGCCGGTGCCGGGCTGGAAGGTGACCTCGGCACGGGTGTTCAGCCGGGTCGGCGGGGTGCCGGCCTTCGCCAGCCCGTTGGACAGTGCCATCGAGAAGCAGCTGGAGTGCGCCGCAGCGATGAGTTCCTCGGGGCTGGTCTTCCCGTTCGCCTGCTCCGCGCGGGACGGCCACGAGACGTCGTAGTCGCCGATGCCGGAGGAGTCGAACGTGACGACGCCCTTGCCCTGGAGCAGATCGCCTTCCCAGACCGTGTGCGCCTGGCGCGTGGTAGCCATGGTGGATCCCTTCGAACGGTGTGCGCGGTGGATACGGGATGCCTCCGGTGCGCCCGTGCGGTACGCCCCGGAACCCGTGCGGTACCCCCGGGAAATGGGGCAGCACGCACCCGAACCTACTGCGCCACGAGACCCTTCGCGTCGCGCGCCAGCGCCGTGAGCCGGGAGATCGCCCGGAAGTACTTCTTCCGGTACCCGCCGTTCAGCATCTCGTCGCTGAACAGCTTGTCGAAGGGCACACCGGAGGCGAGCACCGGCACCTCGCGGTCGTACAGCCGGTCGGCCAGGACGACCAGCCGCAGCGCGGTCGCCTGGTCGGGCACCGCCTGCACCTCGGTGAGACAGACCGCCCGCAGGTCGTCCGTCAGCGCGCCGTAGCGGCTCGGGTGGACCCGGGCGAGATGCGCGAGCAGTGAGGGGAAGTCGTCGAGGCTGGCGCCCTCGGTGGCGTACGCGGCCCGGGTGACCTGTTCGTCGGTGAATGGTGCCGGGGCCTCGGGCAGTCCGCGGTGCCGGTAGTCCTCGCCGTCGATGCGCAGCGGGCGGAAGTGCGCGGACAGGCCCTGGATCTCCCGGAGGAAGTCGGCGGCGGCGAACCGGCCCTCACCGAGCTTGCCGGGCAGCGTGTTGGAGGTCGCCGCGAGCGCGACACCCTCCTCGACCAGCCTGCTGAGCAGCGACGACACCAGCACCGTGTCACCCGGGTCGTCCAGCTCGAACTCGTCGATGCACAGCAGCCGGTGCCCGCTCAGCGTCTTCACGGTCTGCTGGAAGCCCAGCGCGCCGACCAGGTTCGTCAGCTCGACGAAGGTGCCGAACGCCTTCAGCGCGGGCGCGGCGGGCGTGGCGTGCCAGAGGGAGGCCAGCAGATGGGTCTTGCCGACGCCGTAACCGCCGTCGAGATAGACGCCGAGCGGCGCGGCCGGCGCCGCCGCCTTTCGCGCGAACCACCTGCGCTTCGCGGAACCGCTGGCGTGCGCCCCGCCGAGCCCGGCCGCGAAGCCGCTCAGCACGTCGACCGCCTCGCGCTGGCTCGGCTGCTTCGGGTCCGGTACGTACGTATCGAAACGTACGGCGTCGAAGCGCGGCGGCGGCACCATCTCGGCGACCAGGCGGTCTGCGGGGACGTGCGGCTCGCGGGCACACAGGGACAGCGGGGCCGTTTCGGTTATGGGGCTCTGCCCCGGCACGGCGGTGGAGGACGACACAACCCCCCACTCTACGGGCCGTGGAAGACTGCCGGACATGCGACGCCTGTTCCCTGTGACCGACCTGACAGCGACCGACGACGAGGGGGAGTGGAGCCTGGACGCCCTGGCCGACGCCTACGCCTACCCCGACACGGACGGCCCCTGGCTGCGCGCCAACATGGTCTCGACGCTCGACGGCGCCGCCCAGCACGACGGGCGTTCGCAGCCGATCTCCTGCGAGAGCGACATGCGGATCTTCGGCACCCTGCGCGCCCTGGCCGACGTGGTGGTGGCGGGCGCGGAGACGGTGCGGCAGGAGGGGTACCGGCCCGCCAGGGCCCGGGAGGCGTTCGCCGCCCGCCGGGCCGCGGCGGGGCAGGGGCCCGCACCGGCGATCGCGGTGGTGAGCGGCAGTCTGGACCTGGACTTCTCGTTGCCGCTCTTCGTCTCGCCGCTCGTCCCGACCCTGGTGCTCACCGGCGCCGGGGCCCCTCCCGGCCGGATGGCCGCGGCGCGCGACGCGGGCGCCGAGGTGGTGGTCGCGGGGGAGGGCTTCCGGGTGGACCCCGCGAGGGCCGTGCGGGAGCTGGCGGACCGCGGTCTGCGGCGGCTGCTGACCGAGGGCGGTCCCAGACTGCTGGGCCAGTTCGTGGCGGCGGGGGTGCTGGACGAGCTCTGTCTGACCGTCTCCCCGATGCTGACCGCCGGGGACGCGCAGCGGATCGCGGGCGGTCCGTCGATGGCCGTGCCGGAACGATTCGCCTTGGCATCGGTCCTGGAGGAGGACGGGTTTCTGTTCACCCGGTACCGTCGGGGCCCGTACGAGGACCGTCGGGGCTGACACACGGCGGAACTCGTCGTTCCGTTTAACTTCCGGTGGGCACAATTACTCTCGCAGTCCCCGTGTGAGCACGGGGAAGGATGGTTTCAGCAGAGACCGGCGACGGTCACTGAAGCAGAAGGGCACCCGTGGTGTTCACCAGCGTTTTGATGATCGAGAAGGCCCTCACTTCCGAGGACGTCGATTTCGTCACCACCTTGCACGGCGACGAGTCGACCTCCTTCGTCGTGCTCATACAGCCGCGCGGTGACCAGGCCGATGTCCTGTTGCGGGCCATCGACGACCTGGCGATGGGCGAGCTGAAGGAAGCCGCCCGGGAGATCGAGGAGCCGGAGGGCAAGGACGCCTGGCAGTCCGCCGAACTGGCACTCGAAGTGTCGCTGGAAGCCCTGCGGCAGGCGGGATCCGAGGCGGTCGGGCAGGTGGTCGAGGACCACCCGCTGGACAAGCTGAAGTCCGTGGTGGAGGAGGCGGAGGCGGACGAGGTCATCGTGCTGACCGCGCCGCACTACGTGGAGGAGTTCTTCCACCGGGACTGGGCCTCGCGCGCCCGTCACAAGGTCGGCGTACCGGTGCTCAAGCTCTTCGCGCACAGCGAATAGGCTTGGCCCGCGGTCCGGAGTGGCACCGGTCCGCGACCGAGAACGCACCCAGTACCCGGAGGACTCGCACATGACACCCGGTATCCCCGCCGCCATGGAACGGCCGCACTTCATCGGCATCGGCGGCGCCGGGATGTCGGGCATCGCGAAGATCCTCACCCAGCGCGGCGCGAAGGTCGCGGGCAGTGACGCAAAGGAGTCCGGCACGGCCGAGGCGCTCCGGGCGCTGGGGGCGACCGTCCACATCGGGCACGCCGCCGGGAACCTGGCGGACGACGCCTCGTGCGTGGTCGTCTCCAGCGCCATCCGCCCCGACAACCCGGAGCTGGTGCGCGCCGCCGAACTGTCCGTCCCGGTCGTGCACCGCTCCGACGCGCTGGCCTCCCTCATGGGCGGCCTGCGCGCCATCGCGGTGGCCGGCACGCACGGCAAGACGACCACCACGTCCATGCTGGCCGTCGCCCTGTCCGAGCTGAACCTCGCCCCCTCGTACGCCATCGGCGGCGACCTCGCCGGCCCCGGCACCAACGCCGCGCACGGCGAGGGCGAGATCTTCGTCGCCGAGGCGGACGAGAGCGACCGCAGCTTCCAGAAGTACGACCCCGAGGTCGCGATCGTCCTCAACGTCGAACTGGACCACCACGCGAACTATGCCTCGATGGACGAGATCTACGAGTCCTTCGAGGCGTTCACCGGCAAGATCGTCCCCGGCGGCACGCTGGTGATCTCCGCCGACCAGCCCGGCGCCGTCGAGCTGACCGGACGCGTACGCGACCGCTCCGGACCGAACGTCGTCACCTACGGCGAGGCCGAGTCCGCCGACGTACGCGTCCACAGGATCACCCCGCGCGGGCTGACCAGCGAGGTCACGGTCCTCCTGAACGGGAAGTACCTCACCTTCACCGTCTCCGTGCCCGGCCGCCACTACGCGCTCAACGCGGTCGCGGCCCTCGCCGCCGGTGTCGCCCTCGGCATCCCGGCCCACAACCTGGCCTCCGCGCTCGGCAAGTACACCGGGGTCAAGCGTCGCCTCCAGCTCAAGGGCGAGGCCGCGGGTGTGCAGGTGATCGACTCGTACGCGCACCACCCCACCGAGATGACCGCGGACCTCGAAGCGATGCGCGGCGCCGTGTCCGACGCCCGCCTGCTGGTCGTCTTCCAGCCCCACCTGTTCTCCCGCACCCAGGAGCTGGGCACCGAGATGGGCCGGGCCCTCGCCCTGGCCGACGCCTCCGTGGTCCTGGACATCTACCCGGCCCGCGAGGACCCGATTCCCGGCATCACCAGCGACCTGATCATCGACGCGGCCCGGGAGGCGGGCGCCGACGTCACCGCCGTCCACGACAAGGCCGCGGTCCCGGGCGCCGTCGCGGGAATGGCGAAGCCCGGCGACCTCGTTCTCACCATGGGAGCGGGCGACGTCACGGACCTCGGCCCGCGGATCCTGGACCACCTGTCGAGCTGAGGGAGCGACGTGTCGTACGACATCGAGAAGCCGGACGAGCAGTGGCGGGCGGAACTGACCCCCGCCGAGTACGCGGTCCTGCGCCAGGCCGGCACCGAACCCGCCTTCGTCGGTGAATACACCGACACCAAGACCACGGGCGTCTACTCCTGCCGCGCCTGCGGCGCGGAGCTGTTCCGTTCCGACACCAAGTTCGAGTCGCACTGCGGCTGGCCGTCGTTCTACGACCCCAAGGACACGGAAGCGGTCGAACTGGTCGAGGACCGCAGCCACGGCATGGTCCGCACCGAGGTCCGCTGCGCCCGCTGCGGATCGCACCTCGGCCATGTCTTCGAGGGCGAGGGCTACCCGACCCCGACGGACCAGCGCTACTGCATCAACTCGATCTCGCTGCGCCTGACGCCTGACGCCTGACGCGCCATGTCGGAGGCGTGGCGTGCGGTGCGTGGCGTGCGGTGCGTGGCGTGTGTGGACGCGCGAAGCCTGGGACATGACGTCCGGAGCCCCGTTGCGGGCCCCGGACAGCGGCCTGCACGCCCGGCGCGGGCGTGCAGGCCGCTGTCGTGATGACGGCCCGTCAGGAATGTTCGGCACCGGCCCGCGAAGTCCCACCGTTCCCGAAAGTCGCGTCCGGCATGCCGGACATTCCGAGCAATTGCAGGGTTCGCACCCATGGCAGGGCGTCAATGGTGCGTGGCTCGTTCGTTCGATAGCGTGGCGTGAAGCAGTCTTTTGATCATGCACCACGGGGGTTTCACACCATGTCGTTCGAGGACGAGTGGCGGGCGGAGAAGACCGCTGTCGCCATGCGGCTGAACCAGGCGGGCAGCGGCGGCGGTGGCGGCGGTGGGTCGACATCGGGGAAGGGCTCGGCGGACTACGTCGTCGTGGACGACGAGTTGGGGGACATCGGTCACGCCGCCTTCGGGCTCTTCAACGGCCTCGAATCGGGCGGCAAGCACGCCAACGCGGCGAGTGCGGCGGCCGGTTCGGGACTGAAGAGCGACGGTTTCGACAGCGGTGCGGCGCTCTCCGAGGTGAACAAGACCTGGGAGACGCAGGTGAGGACCCTGCTCCAGGCGTGCGCGCACATCTCCAACCACCTCGACTACACGAAGTCCTCGAACAAGGCCCAGGACGAGTGGATCGGGGACCAGTTGCGCCCCGCCGGCTTCATCGGCCCCGTCGCCCCCGTGCCCGCCTCCCAGATCGACAAGTACTTCCGGTAAGGAGCCGCCGTCATGCCCACCTTCGAGCAGCTCCTCAACGCCCGGCTCGGCCCGCTCGACACCGCGGTCACCCAGTGGACCGAGATGATCACGAAGCTGACGGAGCTTCAGACCGATGCGAAAGCCATGAAGTCCAAGGCCGACAAGGCCACTTGGAGGGGCGAGAACGCCACCGTCACCAAGGAGTTCGTCACCAAGTCGGCCAAGGAGTTCAGCGACGCAGTCATCGAGGCCACGTCCGTGCGCGACCTCCTCAAGGACGCCCACGCCCTCCTCAAGACCGCGCAGAGCGACCTCAAGGACGCGTACGAGAACCCGCCGCCGGGCATCACCATCTACCCCGACGGCGTCCTCAGTCACCGCGTCCACCCCGACCGCCGGTCCGCCGACAACACCGATCCCATCGCCACCGAGGCGCAGTTCGACGCGCTGCGCGGCAAGCTCGAAGGCATCCTGAAGCGCGCCAACGAGGCCGACGAGCTCTGCGCCTGGGGCCTGCGCGCGCTGATCCAGAACCACCCCAACGACTTCGGCAGCGCCAGCCTCAGTGGTGTCGCGGACGCGAAGAAGATGCGCGCCGAGGAGAAGCAGCAGACGGAGAACGGCCGCGAGGCCGCCAAGCTCTACGCCCGCTGGGAACATCTCGACGACAAGGAGCGCGAGCGGCTGCTCACACTTGCCGAGGGTGGCAAGGACTCACCGGCGTTCTCCGCCGCCCTCATGCAGAACCTCAGCTACAACGGCCGGGACCAGCAGGAGGCGGTGCTGCTGCTGGCCGGCAGCCTGGAGGGCGGTGGCCGCGACGGCCACGTCTCCGCGACCGACGCCCGCCTCTACAAGGCCCTGTCCGGCAGCCTCGCCACCGCCACCGGCCCGGACTCCCCGATCGGCTCGCCCGGCGGGGTCGCCTCCGCCTGGACCGACCGGCTCATCGCCACGGCCCGCGACGGCAACGGCCTGCCCGCACGGCACCCCGGGGCGCTCAAGGGTGGCTCCGACGGCTGGAACGCCCTCACTCATCTGATGGCCGCCGACGCCGGGGACGACGTGAAGTACGACCCGGAGACCAAGGGGTCCTCGCCCTGGAACAAGGACAAGGGCGACCCGGTCTACAGCGATGCCTTCCTGACCGAGGTCGGGGACTCCATCCGTGAGTGGGAGACCAACAACAAGGGCGCCTACCGCGAGGACTACATGAAGGCGTGGCAGGGCACCCAGGCCGACCCGATGAAGGGGCTGCTGAACGCGATGAGCCGCAACCCGTCCGCCGCCACCCACTACTTCGACCCGAACACCACGGACAACCTGCAGTACTTCATGGAGGACCGGGACTGGCCCGGTGCCGACGTCCAGGACAAGATGCCGGACGAGACCCAGTACACTTCGGCCCGCGCCGAGCTGGGCGGGGCCCTGGAAGCGGCGGCGACCGGCCGGGCGCCGGGCACTCCCCTGAATCCTGTCGGCACCCACCACGACGGCGCACAGGCCGCGATCTTCGAGCGGGTGATGGACGAATACGCCGAGGCGACGAAGAAGGACCAGAGCGCCGTCCCCGTCTCCCTGCGCGTGCCGATGGCCGACATGATCGGCGACTACGCCTCCGACGTGCATCAGGTCCTCGGCAAGAATATGGACGGAAGCACCGACTTCAACAACCTCACCATCGACCGGGGAGACCTGACCCGGATCATCCGGTCCACCGCCGAGGACCCCAACGCCTTCGGCGTCATCCACGCCTCGCAGACGGCGGTCGTCGCGGAGGGGCTGCAGCGCTTCCCGGAGGAGTCGTTCCGCAAGGAGGACCCCGAGCTGCGCGCCTGGGTCAAGCAGTCCTCGGCGGTGCTCGGCCATCTCGACGGCGTGCGCGGCGACGTCATCTACGACCTCGGCCAGGAGAAGAAGGACGCGGCCGCCTGGAACAAGATGATGAACTACCACGTCTACGGAGCGCCGCTGACCCCCATCCCGGTCATCGGTGACGTGGCCCAGCGTGCGGTCGACGTCGGCACGGCCGCGTACATGAACGATCTGAACACCAAGATCGATGCCGATACCCGCAACAACATGATCAACCACTATGACAACGGCGAGCGGCAAATGTACGCCATGCTGCGGAAGACGGCGATGAAGAGGGGGCTCACGGAGGGCGAACTGGACGCAAGCCCCGGCGAGTACGAGGACGGCATCCAGCCGACGGCCCAGCAGTGGTACCAGAGCGGCATCAAGGACGCCGACATGAAGATGGGCGAGCGGTAGTGAACAGAAAGTACCTGGTGCTTCCGGCCGTGCTCCTGGTCGCAGCGGCCGTCGTCGCCGCGATCCAGCTCTGGCCCAGTCCGCTGAAGGACCTCCGCGCGAAGAACCTGTGCCTGGGGATGCTCACGGAGGAGACGGCGGGCCTGCTCTACGACCGCAAGGGCGGCAAGCTGGTCGTGGACGAGTTCCAGCCCGGCAAGGACGACAAGGAATCCAAGGACAAACGGACGGACCCGGTGTTCTCGACCACCTGCTTCGTCGGACGCGAGACGGACAAGGGCAACAATTTTCGCGGCCAGTACTCCCTCGACGTCCGGTCCACCAACACCCTGAACGAAGCCTTGAAGGGCGCCAGCCCGTTCACCGACGGCGGGTCCGGGTGGGTGAGCCCCCGGCAGAGCGAGGTCCAGCTTCCCGCCTCCTGCCCGAAGAAGATGAGGACGACCGATGAGTACGTCACCATCGTCCTGAAGGTCGCGCCCGGCGTCGTCGTGGCGGAGGACTGGGACGACGCCGCCCTGATCGAAGCCTCCCGCCCGATCGTCCAGGAGGCTGTCGCCAACCTCACCAAGCAGTACGAGTGCGGCTGACCGGACCGCAGCCGTGACCGATCGGTCACGGCTGCGGTCCGGTCGCGGCCGGGGCGCCGCCGCGACCGCTGTTACGAGCGGCGCACCCGCGCAGCCAGTCTGCTGCCGAGGCGTCGCCCGAAGCCGCTCCGGCGGTTCCAGGCGCGGAACGCCTCGGCGGTGCGGCTGCTGCCGAGGCGTTCCGCGGCCTCCTCGACCGCCGTCAGGCCGGCGGTCGGCAGGGACCGCACCGCCGGCCTCAGCACCTCCTCCAGCAGCGCCGTCCGGGTCTCGGTCCAGGCGGTGCCCGCGTGCGGGTGGGAGTTCCATACGGTGAAGCAGTCCGCCGCATACGCCGGGTCGGCGCGGAGGCGGGCGAGGATCGGCGCCCCGCGGGCGGCTCGGCCGTAGGAGGTGATGAGGTCGGCGTCGCCGCTGTGGACGAACGCGTAGAGCTCGGTCTCGGGCCGGTCCGGGGCGAGCAGCCGTTCGGCCAGGGCGTTCGACGCCTGGTCGAGGACGCCGGGTTCGACCGGTTCGGCCCCGGCGCGCAGCTCGCGGGCCCGTTCGGCCCAGCCGGGCTCCGCCGCACCCGACCGCAGGTCCCGTGCGAACTCCAGGAGCAGCAGGGATCCGCGTGCCCGCGCGTCGATGTCCTGCGGGAAGCCGCGCAGCAGGTCATGGGCGAGTTCGGGGGCCTCCTCGTCATCGGCACATGCGCCGAGCGCGGCGGCGACGAGGACAGGCCAGGTGCCGGCCGTGCGGTGCGCGTCGGAGGTGGTCGCGGCCAGCAACTGCCGTGCCTCGGACGCGGTGGGCGTGCCGACGCCCCACACCAGCCCCACCCCGGTCCGCAGCACCAGCGGTTCGGTGAACGGCGACAGGCCCCCGGCGCGGAGCACCGCGTGCAGTGCCCGCATCCGGTCGTCACCGGCGCCCGCCCTGGCGTCCGGCGCGGCGGCGCACATCCGCAGATGCGGCAGCGCCTGTGCCCCGGTGAACGGCAGGGCGACACAGGCCAGCAGCCGTTCCGCCGCCGCAGGTGCGTGCGGTGCGAGCCCGTCCAATGCGCCCAGCAGCGCGGTGCGGACGTCGAACTGCTCGTCCAGGAGGCCCAGCAGCGCCCGTGCGCAGTCGCCCGCCCCCTCGTCCAGCAGCGAGCGTGCCATGCGGTGCACGACATCGGGGAGCAGATCCGCGCAGTCCACCTCCAGCAGCCGTACGATCCGCAGCAACTGCACCGTGCGGCCGACACCTCGGCCGGGTGCGCCGTCCATGTACGGCGTGCCGTCGGCCAGTTCCGTACGCAGATCGCCACCCAGGGCCGTGACGAGCGAGGCGGCGACGCGTTCACCGTCCGGTCCGGTGAAGGCGGTCCGCGCGGGTGGTTCCGAGGTGGCGTCGCCGCCACGTACCGCCTCGGTCACCAGCAGGGCGCCGAGGGACGCCGTGACGGCCGACGGGGAACGGCCGTCCAGTGCCGTCAACAGCCGTGAGACGCACGAGAGTTCGTGAGTCGTATGGTCGATGCCGGGAGCGGTCAGCGTCTCGGTCAGCAGACGGGTGCGGTTCTCGTCGAGCGCGTACGGCCGGTCGGCGGCCCAGTCGGCCGCCGCCGCACGGCCATCGGCCCCGAGAGGGATGCCCGCGCAGAGCGCCGTCACGGCGAGCGGTCCGGCGGAGAACGGTGCGCCCGGCAACTCGGCCGCATCCCGGAACAGTTCGGGGGACCGGTTCCGCCAGATGCGAGCACAGGTCTCGGCCCAGACGTCGTCCACGGCCTCCTCCGGGCGCGCCCCGGCGCAGATGTGCACCCGTAGCGCGGGGTCGACGGCTGCATCCTGGCCGGATGCGTCCGAAGGCGCGTCCGGGCTCGGCGCGTTCTGACCCGGTGCGTCCTGGGGCAGCACGCCGACGACCTGGTGCGGGGAGTCGGCGGGGCGGCGCGTATAGGTCGTGAACGTGAGACGGTGCGCATGTTCCGAGGGGAGTACGGCCCCGGCGAGGGCGAGCCACCGCGCGACGTCGGCGCTCTGCCGTTCCACCAGGACCACCCGTGCCGACGACGGCTCCTCGCACACCCGGCGCAGATCGGCGAAGACCGCCGCCAGCCAGGGGCTTCGGGAGACCGCGAAGTCGTTCAGCGCCTCCGCTCCGAAGAGCGAGGAGGCCGGAAGGGCGGATATCCGGCCGAGCGCTCCGCCGTCCGGCGGGGTGGCGGCCCAGTTCGGCGACCGCCATGCGGTGATCGGCAAGGCGTCGCCCGGTAGCCGCGTACCGGCTGGGAGATGCACCGCGTGCGTGTGGAAGCCGACGGTCTCCTGCCCGGCGACGGCGACCGTGCGGCTCAGCAGATGACCGCCGTCGGACAGCGCGCTGAAGCCGAACGCCTCGGGAAACGATCGGATTTCTTCGGTCGTCGGGTGGTGCGAAGCCCCTGCCGGAGGTTCGTAGCCGAGGAGCTGCTCGGCGTCGGCCAGCACCTGCGTGGGCAGTCCGGCGCTGACCGCCGTGAACCGTGCGCCGCCCCCGGCGCCACCCGCGCAGGCAGGGGCAGAGGTGTAGTGCAACTGCGCGAGGCTCATGCGTCGGCCCTCTTCGTCCATGCCACGGCCTCCCCGTGCCGGACAGCACCCCCGCTCCGTCGGCGCTGCCGAGGGCGGGCCGTACGGGTCGCGGGGACGACCCCGGCGGGGAGCGGGTCCGCGATCGCGGGAGCGACGCTATCAAGGACGCAACTCCCTTACGTACCCCGCTGGATGGACGCACTCGCGACCGGAGGCGGACACCGCCACGAGTCCCGGCGTTCATGCCCGGGTCATCCGGAGCCGGGCGCGAGGCAAAGGCGCGTTCAGTGCTCCTTCATCACTCGAATGGCCTACGCACCCGGGGCGTCTCCGGTCGTTGAGCGTCATCGGATTGAACGATCCCCCTGGGGCACCGCGATCCGGGCCCGAGGGTCGCCCTCCGTATAGGAGTTACTCGAATGAACCTCAAGTCTCTCTCCGTGGTGGCCGCCGTTCTCGCCCTGTCCGGTCCGGCCGGTGCCGCGACGGCGAGCGCGGTGCCCGGCACCGTCTCCGGCGACGGCGGCAACCGCATCGGCACCCTGCGGGCCAACGGCGACGCCTATGTGAAGGAGGGCGGCCTCAGCGCGCCATGGGTCCTGGAGCGCGACGACGTCAAGCAGATCACGCTGTCCGGAAACCGCATCGGTGTGCTCACGGGCGCCGGTACCGCCTGGGTGAAGGAGGGCGGTCTGAGCGCCAACTGGGTGCGGGAGGCCGGCGACGTCAAGCAGATCGCCCTGGCGGGCAACCGCATCGGTGTCCTGAAGGACAACGGCGAGGCATACGTGAAGGAGGGTGGCCTCAGCGCGAGTTGGGTCAAGGAGGCCGACAAGGTCAAGGAGCTGGAGCTGTCCGGCAACCGCATCGGCATCGTCAAGGGCAACGGCCAGGCGCATGTGAAGGAGGGCGGCCTCAGCGCGAACTGGGTCAAGGAGGCCGACGACGTCATCGGCATCGACCTGGCGGGCAACCGCATCGGTGTCCTCACCGCCAACGGAGCCGCCTGGGTGAAGGAGGGCGGCCTCAGTGCCAACTGGGTGCGGGAGGCCGACGACGTCATCCAGCTCGAACTGTCCGGCAACCGCATCGGCATCCTGAAGGACACAGGCGACGCGTACGTGAAGGAGGGCGGACTGAGCGCCAACTGGGTTCACGAGTACACCCACGCCATCCAGATCGCCCTGTCCGGCAAGCGCATCGGCGTCCTCAAGGGTGACGGCGCGGCCCGGGTCAAGGAAGGCGGCCTCAGTGCGTCGTGGGTCCTGGAGGCGGACAACGTCACCGAACTCGCCCTGTCGTGACGTGCGGGTCCGACGATTGACCTCGGGACCTCCGACCTCGGGACCTCCGACCTCGTGACCCCCTGACTCCGGACCTCTGAGTCCTGACCGTTGTTCCGATAACCACCGTGCCGCGTACCGGAGTCGATCCGGTGCGCGGCACGGTGCCGTTCGGGCCCCGCGCTGTCGGTTCGGACGCTCACGGCGTACACGATGAAATCGGTCCATGTGGTGGGGGCGAGGGCGGGTCCTGGTCGAGGCGTTGGCCGACCGTTGGACGGTGCTGGAGCGCGTACCGTCACCGGGGAAGACCATCCGCGCCGAACTGGATGTGCCATAGCGCACGCCGTGGCAGACGCTCCGGCTCCGGCGCGTCCCGGCATGCCCCTGCGCGTCCCGGAGCGCCCCGGTGCCGCGCCACCCCGGAGCACGGGGCGGCACCGGGACGTGTCGGTGGCCCCGGGATGCGCCGGTGGTGGCCTCAGGGAAGTTGAGCAGTGATCACGGTCACCGTGCAGACCAGCGCACCGGAGACGAGCGTGGGAACGGCGAACGTGAGCACGCGCAACCAGGTGTGCGAGCCGCGGGCCACGGGGAGCCGATGCCATACGCGGACGGAGGCTGCTGCCGCGAGCGCCAGCAGTCCGATGCCGATCGGCCAGACGACGGTGGGGACATGACCCCATTCGCCGATGCGCAGGGAGAGCAGGGACAGGGCGGCTCCGGTGACCAGCAGCGAGATCACCTTGAGCCGGTCCAGGGGCCGGGAGAGGCGGCTGCGGCGCGGCCGGACGACACCCACGAGGACCAGTGCGGGGGCGCCCGCAGCGAGCAGGAGCGTCAGCGCGATGAACGCCGGATGCGGCGACTGCGGTTCGTCGAACTCCGGTGCGGCTATGCCCAGCAGCGAGAATCCGATCTTCTCGACCGGTGTGCGGGTGGAGTTCGCGAGAACGACGACGGCGCGCCCGTCGTCGGTCTTGGCGACAAAAGTGCGGGAGCCGTTGGTCAGGCCGTTGTGCCAGCTGACGGAGGTGCCCGCAGCTTTCCAGATCTGCCAGCCCAGACCTATCCGGCCGTCGTGCTTCGCGTAGTCAGGGACGTCCGCCAGGGGCATGTGGGTACGGGCCAGAGCCTTGGGTGCGGACGGGCTCCGGCCGGCGGTGAGGAACTTGACGAGGTCGGCGCTGGTGGTCCAGGTGCCCGTACCGACCGCTGCCCAGGGGAGGTTGGTGAAGGGGACGGTGGGAACGCCCGCGGTGCTGTGCGGCAGCGCCGCGCCGCGCGGGGTGCCGGCGGTGTCGCGGATGGTGGTGTCGTGCATGCCGAGCGGGTCCAGGACGCGAGCGCGCAACGCGGTGCCGTAGTCGCGTCCGTCGACCTCGGCCAGGGTTTCGGCGAGGACGGCGTACCCGAGGTTGGAATACGCGAAGGAGGGACGCGCACCGGGACCGACGCCTGTCAGCGTGGCGAGGGTGCGCATGGGGTCGCTGAGCGCCGCGTAGCCGTTGCCCCCGAGGAGATGGATGGCCATGGCGCGGACGAAGGCCGGGTCCTGAGGGGGTATGGACGGCAGTCCGGCCGTGTGCGTGGCCAGCTGCCGGATGGTGATCGCACCGACGGCGGGGTCCGCGAAACGGACATCGGGCCACAGCTCGGCGAGCGTGTCCGTGAGTGTGATCTTCTTCGCCTCCAGCAGTTCGGCGAGCAGCGTGGCGGTCAGCACCTTCTGCACCGATCCCGTCTCGAAGGCGGTGTCGGGCGTGACGGGTGTGGAGCCGTCGGTGGTGCCCAGGGCTGCCCGGGTCGTCCTTCCTCTATTGACGAGGGCGACGGACAGGCCCACCGAACCGCCCGCGCTCCGACCGTCCGGGAGCAGCTCGGCGACACGGCCGGCGAGAGCGGCGTCACCGGTGGTGCGGGACGTGACCCCGGCGCTGCCGGGCGAGGCCAGGAACGCGACGACCAGGGCGAGCGACGCGGCGGCGAACGCCCACCACATACTTCTTGGGCGTCCTGGGCGTCCTGGGCGTCCTGGGCTCCTCGTGTTTCTCCTGCTTCTCGTGGTTCGTGTGCTGCTCGGATTTCGCGTGCTTGTCGGACGGCCGTCGTGGCCGTTGCGGAACGCGGGCATGGGACTTCCTCTCGGGCCGCATCGGACGGCCCCGGCCGGTGAATTCCACGTTCGCCCAGGTCACAGCGGCGCCGCGTCGGCCGTCCGGCCCGTAATCGGCACCCTGGAAATAGCCATTCGGCCACCGTGCCGGGCCCACTTCCCGACGTACAGTGCGGAACATGCACAACCAGTCAGCTGCCCGGTTCCGGCCGGGCGGCACGATCAAACTGCCCACCCCTCGGGTCCTGCTGTTCGGCTCGGCGGCGGTCCTGCTCCTGTTCGCCCTCCTCGTCGATGTCGACAGGCTGCGCGGCCTGAGCCCCGGGGGCGCCGGTCTGGGCCCCGGGGGCATCGACGGCGCGCTGTTCCTGGGGTCGGGCGCGATCGCCGCCGCGCTGGTGGTGTGGGCGCTGCGCCCGGGGACCTCGCCCGGGGCGACCGCCGCCGCGGCGACCGGGGCGCTCGTCGCCTCCCTCGCCGCCTCGGCCGGTTGTCGGCTGCTGTCGACGGGACACCAGCCGATCGGTTTCACGGAAGCGGCGGCCACCGCCCTGATCGTCCCGGTTGTCGCGTACCGCTGCCGCTCATGGCTCGTCGCGGGCGTCTCGGTCCTCACATTCGTCGCGATGCTCGCCTCTTCGCAACGCGCGGGACACCCACTGGACCCGGACAACGCGCTCCTCGTCCTCGCCCTCCTCAGCCCGGGTTTCGCCCTGCGCTGGCGCGACGAGCGGCGTGCCTGGCACATCGAGCGCGCGCTCCGGCAGGAACGAAACGCCCTCGCCCGTGATCTGCACGACGTCGTCGCCCACCAGGTCACCGGCATCGTGGTCCAGGCACAGGCGCTCCAGCACCTCGCCGCCCGCGACCCCGACACTCTCTCCACCGCTCTCGCCGACATCGAGGACGCCGGAGTGAACGCGCTCACCGCCATGCGCCGCCTGGTCTCCGCCCTGCGCGACGGAGAGCACCCGAGCGCCGGGACGGACCCGCCCACCGCGGTCCTGCGCGCCCTGCATCGCCCTGCCGTCGGGGACCGGCCCGCCGTCTCCGTGGTCCTCGACGACGGGGTGGACCTCGACCGGGTGCCCGGCGAGATCGCCGCCGCCGTGGTGCGCATGGCCCAGGAATCGGTCACCAACGCGGAGCGTCACGCCTGCGGAGTCGGCCGCATCACGGTACGAGTGAGTGTCGGCGAGGGAAGCATCCGGCTCGACGTCCGCGACGACGGCCACGTGGTCCACCGGGCCCACGCCGGTGAGGACTACGGCCTGATCGGTAGCACCGGCACCGGCACCGGCACCAGAACGAGAACCAGCACCAGCACCAGCACTGGCACCGGCAGTGGGCACGGTCCGGTCGGCACCAGGGCCGGCACCGGCGGCGGGTACGGATCGATCGGCACCCGCGGCGGTGGGTACGGGCTGATGGGTAGCGGCGGGGGTGGGTACGGTCTGATCGGTATGGCCGAGCGGGCCAAGCTCCTCGCCGGGACCTTCCACGCGGGACCCGCACCGGACGGTTCCGGCTGGCAGGTCAGCGCAGCCCTTCCAATCAACGCCGACGCGCGGAGGAAGAGGTGACCATTCGTGTACTCGTCGCCGACGACCAGCGCATGGTCCGTTCGGGCTTCCGCTACATCCTGGACGCCGAGCCCGACATCGAGGTCGTGGCCGAGGCGGGGGACGGTCACGAAGCACTCCGCCTCGCCGAGCGGCACCGGCCGGACGTGTGCCTGCTGGACATCCAGATGCCCGGCATCACCGGTCTGGAGGTCACTCGCCGCCTGGCCGCACCGGACGTGGCCGATCCGCTCCGGGTCGTCGTGGTGACCACCTTCGACCTCGACGAGTACGTCTACGAGGCGCTGTACGGAGGTGCCGTCGGCTTCCTCCTGAAGGACGCCGGTCCGACGACGCTCATCGAAGCCGTACGCGCCGCCGCACGCGGCGACGCGATGATCTCCCCGCAGATCACGGTCCGCCTCCTGAAGCACTTCACCGCGGCCGCTCGCCCGACCCGGCAGTCGGGCGAGCCGGGCCATCCGCTCACCAGCCGTGAACTGGAGACCGTCCGGGCCGCCGCGCGCGGCCTCACCAACGCCGAGATCGCCCAGACCCTGTACGTGTCGCTCGGCACGGTGAAGAAGCACCTGGCCGCCGCCCAGCTCAAGCTCGACGTCCGCAATCGCGTCGAACTCGCTGCCTGGGCCCACCGCCATGGACTCGTCCGTGACACGGACGACCCCTCACCCTTCGCCCGGTGATGGTTCTCCCGGGTGGTCGTGGGGGCGGGACGGGCCGGGGTGGGTAGGCAGGAGAGCGGTGGACCGTCCGTCGCTTCCCGCGCCCGTCCCGTACCCGACCCCTTCGAGGAGCCGCCGTGAAATTCGGGGTATCGACCTTCATCACCGACCAGGGCATCAGCCCCACCTCGCTCGGGACCGCCCTTGAGGAGCGCTCGTTCGATTCGTTGTTCATCGCCGAACACAGCCACATCCCGGTGAAACGCGAGACGCCCTATCCCGGCGGGGGAGAGCTGCCGGAGATCTACTACCGGACCCTCGACCCCTTCGTCGCCCTCACCGCCGCCGGGGTGGTGACCGAACGCCTGCTGCTGGGTACCGGCATCGCACTGATCCCGCAGCGCGATCCGATCATCACGGCCAAGGAAGTGGCCTCGCTCGACCTGGTCTCCGGCGGCCGGGTGATTCTCGGCGTCGGCATCGGCTGGAACCGCGAGGAGATGAGGAACCACGGCACCGATCCCACCACCCGCGGTCGACTCACCGACGAGCGGCTGCATGCCATGCGGGACCTGTGGACCGAGGAACAGGCTGAATTCCACGGTGAGTTCGTGAACTTCGCCCCGGTCTTCTGTTGGCCCAAGCCCGTACAGCGCCCTCATCCGCCGATCTACGTCGGTGGCGGCGAGGGTGCGTTCCGTCGGGTGGCGCGGTTCGGAGACGCCTGGCTGGCCCTCGGCGAGTCGCCCGAGAAGCTCGGTCCGCAGATCGAGCGGCTGCGGGACCTCGCCGACCGGGAGGTGCCGGTGGCGGTCTACGGCGTGCCCGACGACCCCGAGCAGGTCGAGGGATACGGCCGTCTGGGGGTCGAGCGGCTGTTGTTCTACGTGCCGACGATGCCCGAACGGGAGACTCTGGAACACCTGGACCGGCTGGCCGGGCTCGTCGCGCGGTACAGCTGAGGCACGGGGGCTGCGCCCGCGCGGCGTGTGCGCCGTCCCGCGTTGCGCGTGCTGTCCGCACGTGCGGTGCGTCCTGTCCGCACGTGCAGTGCGTGCTGTGCGTGCTGTGCTCGGGTGCCGTGCGGGCCGGGCCCGCGTGTCGTCCGTGCTGTGCCCAGGCGCCGCGTTCGCCCTGATGCCCTGGCTGCTGGGCGTGTGTGCTGTGAGTGCTGGAAGGGGTGCGATGCCCGCTCTGACGAGCGTCGAGGCGCGGGAGCTGTTCGCCGCGGCGCGTGTCGCCCGCCTGGCGACGGCCGACGCGTCGGCCCGCCCACATGTGGTGCCGGTGGTGTTCGCCCTGGACGGCGATGTGCTGGTGCTGGCCGTGGACCACAAGCCGAAGCGGACGACGCGGTTGAAACGCCTGGCGAACATCACGGCCAATCCGCCGGTCTGTCTTCTCGTCGACCACTACGAGGACGACTGGGAACGCCTGTGGTGGGTCCGGGCCGACGGGGAAGCCCGTGTGCTCCCGCCGCCGGACCGGTCCGGCGAGGCGGCCCGGCGCGTCGGAGCGCTCGTGGCGAAGTACTCCCAATACGCGGGCCGGTCACCGGAGGGGCCCGTCATCGAGGTCGCGGTCATGCGCTGGAGCGGTTGGCGCGCGGCGTGACAGGACAGCACCCGACAGCCGCCCCCCTCACCGCACCCGCCTATCGCCCCCTGCGCGTCGGGGGCGCGCACCCTCGCCCGCACACCCCCGACCGGGGGCATGCGGCCGGGGGTGTGCGGGCGAGGCCGTCAGGAACGGGTCGCGCCCTCCCGTACCGACACCGTCACGTGCTGGACGCGCATCGGGTGGCCCGGTTCGGTGCGCGGGCCCACCGTGGCGCCGTCGGTGGACGGGAGCATCCCGCCCATGGCGACGTTCAGGACCAGGAACATGCCCTGCTGTACGGCCCTGTCCCAAGTGCGCGTGTCCATACGGGACTTTGCGACATGGTGGTACGCACGCCCGTCCACGTACCAGCGCACCTCCTCGGCGCCGGGCGCCGTCCGGTCGACCTCGACCGCGTACGTGTGAAAGGCGCTACGGCAGCCGGGGCACGGCTGCGGCCGCGAGGTGAGGCCCACGGGCTCCTCACAAGGACCGCCCTCCAGGACGCCGCAGTGCATGGTGCCGAACACGGTGTCGCGGCCGTTGACGGACTCCATGATGTCGAGTTCCCCGACGCCCGGCCATCCGGTGTAGCCGTCGCGCAGCTTCGCGCCCAGGGTCCAGAAGGCGGGCCAGTACCCGGCCGCCGCGCGGCCCGTGACGTCCGGCAGCGCGATCGACGCCTCGATCCGCAGCGCACCGCCGGGCGGCGCGGCGAAGTCCGCCCGCCTGGACTCGATCCGGCCCGAATACCACCTGCCGTTCCTGAGCGTCGGGACGATCTCCAGCGAACCCTTCCCGTCCAGGCGGACGTTGTCCGTCGAGTCGGTCATGGTCTCGACCTCGCCGGTGCCCCACTGCGGGGCGGGGCAGCCGGGGTAGCAGGTGCCGAGGTCGTACGTCCAGTTCTCGGCGGACGGCCGACTGCCCGCAGGCCCGTCGAAGTCGTCGTGCATGACCCGCCGCCAGCCGGTGCCGCCGGCGCCTCCCGTACCTCCGGTGCCCCCGTCACCTCCGTCGGGCCCCGTGGCGGGCGAGGCGGCGGGCAGGGCGCCGATGTCCGTGAGGAGCCGTTCGAGCCGGGGCGCCAGGACCACCGCGGCGACGTTCGTCAGATGGGCGTCGTCCCGGTACAGCAGGATCCGGTCCCGTACGGCGGGGCAGGTCGCCCCCTTCTCCGGGCACAGGACCGGATTCACCGAGACGCCCCGCACCCCCGGCGTCCGCCCGTCGGCGATGCTCCGCGCCAGTGGGTCGGGCCACCGGGCGGTGTCGCGGTCGAACGCACAGGCCGCGGGATCCGTGGGGTGGCCGGACACACACGCGGGGATGTCCGTGCCGGGAATCGGGGTGTCCTCCAGGTACACGATCGGGGCACCGAGCGCGCGCAGCTTCTTCAACGTCTTCTCCCAGCCCCGGGCGAGGAGATTTCGGTCGTCGGTGTAGCGGTTGAGGGAGGAGATCACGACGAGGCGGGGCTTCGGGCCCCGCCGTAGCCGGTCCAGGGAATCCGCCCGCCAGGTGTCGCACTCGTGATAGGTGCGCCCCAACTGTGGGTTGACCACGTTCAGTTCGGGAAGAGGGCAGCCCTGCTTAACCAACTCCTGGAGGGCCCAGCCGCGTTCGGCCGCCAGGGCGAGCATCGGGGAGAACCACTGCCCGGCATGCGAATCGCCGAGCAGTACGATCCGGTCCTCGCTGTCCGCGGCGCCGAACAGGCACGGAGGGCTGCTCGTCACCGCGGGGGCCACCTCGCACGCCCCGTCCGGCGGAAAGTCCTTGCGCGCCTGGAGGGGGCTGGGCACCACGGGCCCGTCCCGGAACGGCGTACCGTTCCGCGCCAGCAGGTGCGGTCCCTCGGCCGCACCCGGCGGCAGGCCCTTCACGTCCACCGGGGCGGCCGGGCCGAGCAGGCGCAGTGCCGTCGTCCCCGTCACCAGGGCCAGGGCGACCGGGAGGACGACCGCAGCGACACCCACCGACAGTCCGCGCCGGGGGAGTTCGGTCACCGTCCTGTTGCGGCGCAACGGACGTTCGACCCAGCGCATGGTGGCCAGCGCGGGCAGTACGGACGCCAGGGTCAGTGCGACCTTGGCCGGCCGGCCCAGTGTCCCCAGGTGCGCCTCGGCGAGCACGAGCACGGGCCAGTGCCACAGGTAGAGGGTGTACGAGAGCCGCCCGAGCGCCCGGGGCCCCCGGGCCGCCAGCAATCGGCCGATGCCGTAGGCGATTTGGGCATCGGGGGCGGACTTCCCGGGACGACGTCCGGGTGTGCCGGCCAGGATGATCGCCGCCGTCGCGAGCGTCGGGACGAGGGCCGCGTATCCGGGGTACGGCGTCGATGCGTCGTAAGCCGTCATGCACCACACCAGGGCCGCCGCCCCGCCCCAGCCGCTCAGCAGGCGCAGCGGGCGCGGGCCGCGCAACAGATGCCACGGAAGCAGCGCCAGCAGCGCGCCGACCCCGAACTGCCAGACGCGCGAAGGGGTCCCGAGGTAGGCCATCGGCGCGGAGTCGCCCGTCCAGTGCTGCGCGAGAGCGAACGAGGCGAGCGTGAGCAGTACGGTCACGGCCGTCACCAGGGACCGTACGGCCCGGCCCCTGCGCACCGCCCTCGTGGCGGCGTACACGCACCCGGCGAACAGGGGCGCCCAGACGAGATAGAACTGTTCCTCCACCGCCAGCGACCAGAAATGCAACAGCGGGCTCTGGTCCTGACCGGCGGCGAGATAGTCGGTCTTCTGTTGCACGAAACGCCAGTTGGCGAGGGACAGCGCCGCCGCCACGACATCGTGCTCCAGGTCGGTGCGGCGCAGCGGGACGGTGAGCCAGGCACCGGCGAGCGCGACCGCGGCGAGGACGACGGCGGCGGACGGGAGCAGCCGGCGGGCCCGACGGGAGAAGAACTCGCCCAGCCGGACGCGCCCGGTCGTGACGGCCTCCCGCACCAGCAGCCCGGTGATCAGGTATCCGGAGATGACGAAGAAGACGTCGACGCCGACGAATCCACCGGCCATCCCTGGCACGGCGGCGTGGAAGAGCAGGACACCGAGCAGCGCGACCGCGCGCAGGCCCTCGATGTCGGGGCGGAAGCCGGCCGGGTGCGCGTCGGGCCGGGAGGCGTCGTGGTGGGGAACGTGCGGGCCCCGGGGACCGGAGCCGTCCGAGGGAGGTCCGGGAGGTGCGGTGCTCCCACTGCGGACGTCGGTGGGAGTCACGAGGGTGGACATCGGTGTGACGGGCCTTTCAACTCAGCCAGGGGAGCATCGGGTCGACCCAGCCGGACGCGAGCAGAGCGACGAGCAGGAGGGTCGAGGTCGCGGCCAGGGCTTCCGGCCAACGCCGGGGCAGTACGGGGCGCGCGCGGCGTACGCGGGGTGCGCAATCCGTAGGTCCTACGGTCTCCCGCAGGTCCGGCAGGGGCCGGGATGTCTCTCGGGCCGGACGGCGCAGCTCGGCCAACAGGTCCCTGATCAGGGGGAGATTGATCTGGCACTGCACCAACAGGTAGAGCAGGAGCCCCCAGTTGGGCGCCCAGCCGTTGCGCGCCACGGCGAGGACGAGTCCGGCGGCGGCCGCTCCGGTCGAGCAGCCGAGCCAGGCCAGCGAGACGAACACGACCCGGCGAGCCATCGCGCCCTTCGCCCCGCCCGAGACCCCGGTGGGTACCCAGGCGGCGCTGCGTCCGCGCAGGGTGTGCAGGAACGCGGCCCCGGCGGCGACGCTCGTGAGGACGTTGGCGCGGATCACCTCCACCCGCCAGCGGGTCCGGCTGATGCGCGGCAGCAGCACGTGCCAGAGCCAGAGCGGGGCCAGCAGGGGCAGCACGTGCCAGGGCCGAATGTCGTCCGGGTACCCGAACAGCATCACCAGCGGCGGAAGGGGAGCGGCGAAGGTGTTCACCGCGGTGGTCAGGTAGCCGACGATGCCTTCGTAGAAGCACAGTCGCATCCGCCAGGGCGCTCCCATGCGTTTGAGGACGGGGGTGCCCAGCAGGTGCAGATTCCCCATCGCCCAGCGGTACTGCTGGTTGACGAACGAGGCCAGGTTGTCCGGCGAGGTGCCCTTCGCCACCAACACCGGTACGTACAGGGTGCGGAACCCGTGCTCGTGGAGCGCGAGCCCGGTGTACAGGTCCTCGCTGTGGTCGAGTCGCGCGAAACCACCGGCCAGATCGATGGCGCTGCGCCGGTAGACCGCGTTGCTGCCGCAGCAGATGGCGGCGTCGCTGGCGTCCCGGGAGGGCTGGATCCAGCGGAAGAACCACTCCTGGGCCGAACCCGCCGCGCGTTGGATCCAGCCCATCGACTCGTCGGTGTCGAAGCACTGCGGACTCTGCACGATGCCCACGCCGGGGTCGGCGAGGTACGGCACCAGATGGCGCAGGAAGTCGGGGCGCGGCGCGAAGTCGGCGTCCAGGATGGCGATGTGTTCCGCGTTGCTCAGGGTGAGCGCGTGGTTGAGATTGCCGGCCTTCTTGAGGTGCCCCCGGTCGGGGCGCACGACGTAGCGGTAGCCGTACGCGGCGGCCAGTTCGCCGACCTCGGCCCGGTCGGCGTCGTCCAGCACCCAGACGGTCAGCGCCCCGGGCCAGTCGACCGAGGCGACGGCCCGGTAGGCGTTGTCCAGCACGGCGAGCGATTCCCCGCAGGTCGGTAAGTAGAGGTCCACCGTGGGGAGTTCGTCGGGGGTCCAGGCGTGGACGAGCACCTCGTGCGAACGCCTGCTCAGTCTGCGCTGGCGCAGGCTGTTGACCGAGGAGAGTACGAGCGCGACGACGTTGAGGGCGAGCACCGCGAGGAACGCCCACAGGGCCGGGGCGCGCAGGGAGAAGGTGAGCATGGTCGCCGCGGTGAGCACGAAGGCGAGCGAGCTGGCGATGAGCACCCAGCGGCGTTGTGGCCCGAAGTACCAGTAGAGCTCGTGGTCGGACGGAGGCTGAGGTAAGTGGTGGGTCGTCATAAGTCCCCCATGGCTGTGCATGTGGCGGCATCGGGTGACCGTCGAGAGCGCTCACCCTATCGTCAAAGGTGTAGACCATTCATCAAGGGTGTGTTAACTGAGCCGCCTGGTCGGGGCGTCCCTCAAGTGGTCCAGACCTATTCGATCATCTGTGCTCACGTCGTGCGGAATCAGCAGGTCGCGGCGCGGTGAACAGCCGTCCAACTCCTGCTGCGCGAGGGCCGGTGCGCGGTGCCTTCTGCGCCGGGTGTCGCGTGCCTCTTTTCGGGTAGGTCCTCACAACTCGCTTGTGAGTCAAGTGTCTTGATGGGGAAACAATCCCGGCCCGAGTCCTCGGGGCCGGACGCGTGGCCGTAGCATCGACGCGGCGCCGGGGAGACGGTGCCGGGGGAGACGATTCCGGGGTGACGGAGGTGTCCTGTCGTGTCATGGTCCGGGTCCGGGGCGAAGCCCGGGTACGGAGTCCTGGTGGCGGCCCCGCTGCTGATGCTGCTGGTGGCGTGCTCCGGTGGCGGGGAGGGGGCCGACGGAGCAGTGAGGAGCGCCCGCCCGGCCGATGGCGCCGCAACGTCCCCGGCCGGCGATGCGGGAACGACCGGTGGCGCGGGAGTCCCCCGGGCCATCGACGCGGACCCGGCCCGGCTGCCGGCCACCCGTGGGGCGGCGCTCGACCTCGTCCGGCGCGTCATAGCGGACCCCGAGAGCTTCGGGCCCGGAGTCGTGCCGCGCAGCCCGTACGAGAGCGGCCCCGACACCTGGCCCGTACTCGGGGCCGACTGCGTCTGGCGCCAGGAGAAGCCGGCGCCCAGCGTCCTCGCCAGCCTCACTCGCTCCTTCGAGGTGCCCGCCGCCCGGGGGAAGGGGCCGCTGCGGCTCGCCGCGGTCGTGACCGTGCACCGGACACGGGAGGACGCGCGGTGGGAGATGGCCGAGGCCATGGAGGAGACGATGCGCTGTCCGACACAGCAACTGCGGCCGGGCGAACTCGTCGGTTCCATGGTCTCGGGCTCGTTGATGCGGGGGGAGGCCACCCAGAACAACGCCGAGGACGCGCTGACGGAGTTCGGCGAGTACCGGAGTACCGCGCTCGGTGGCCCTCATCCGTATCTGTGGCACCAGACGCAGAGTCTGCAGTTCACCGTGTCCGTGACGGGCAAGGGGGCCAAGGGGTGGTCCGCGGACGACATCGGCGACTTCACGAGCCGGGCCCAGGCCGCCATGGAGGTGCGGCTCGAATCCGCCGTGGAGAAGCAAGGTTGAGGAGGACAGGCGGCTGATGGACGCGTTGAGGGCCTCGGACCCGTCACGGATCGGCGGGCACCGGCTGCTGGGGAGACTCGGTGCGGGCGGGATGGGGGTGGTCTACCTCGGCCGCGCGGATTCCGGGGCGCTCGCCGCGATCAAGGTGATCCTGCCCGAGTACGCCGAGGACGACGACTTCCGGACCCGTTTCAGCCGCGAGGCGGAGGCTGCCCGCCGGGTGGACAGCCCCTGGGCGGTGGCGGTCACCGATACCGACACCGCGGGCGAACGTCCCTGGCTGGCCACGGAGTTCGTGCCGGGTCTCGCACTGTCGGAGGCGGTGGCCCGGTGCGGACCGCTGCCCGCGCGGAGTGTCCGGGTGCTCGGGCGGCTGCTCTCCCGCGCGCTGGCCTCCGTGCACGCGGCAGGGCTCGTCCACCGCGACGTCAAACCGGGCAACGTCCTGCTGTCGGCCGACGGACCGCGCCTGATCGACTTCGGCATCGCGCGGGCCGTCGACGCCACGGCGCTGACCGCGACGGACCTGGTGGTGGGCACCCCCGGGTTCCTCTCCCCGGAGCAGGCCACCGGGGGCGGCACGGCCGCCGGACCCGCGAGCGACGTGTTCTCGCTGGGGTGCCTCCTGGCGTACGCGGCGACCGGGCGGCCCCCGTTCGGCAGCGGCGCCGTCGAGTCCCTGCTCTACCGCACCGTCCACGACGAACCCGACCTCGACGGGTTCGACGACCCGGAACTGCGTGCGCTTCTCGGCGTGTTGCTGTCCAAGGAGCCCGCAGCGCGGCCCGATGCCGCCCGGCTCGACGAGCTGATCGTCGAGGACGCGCCCGACGGCTCCATCGACTGGCTGCCCGAGGACGTCGTACGGCTGATCGCCGTCCGGTCCGCCGCGATGCTCGCACAGCCCGACATCGACGCCACGGTCGCCGAGCAACCCGCGACGGCCGCACCCGCACCGGGGCGAAGGGGGCTTCTCCTGGTGGCGGGCGCCGGAGCCGTGGTCGCGGCGGGCGGCGGCGCGTACGCCGTCCGGGAGTGGCTGGGCGGCGGTTCGCACGATTCCGGTGCGGCCGGCCCGGGCGGACCGGCCTGGACCCTCGGCGTACAGGCAGATCTGTCCGGCCCCAGGAGCGCCGACGGGCGGGCGCAGGAGCGAGGCGTGCGCCTTGCCGTCGAGCGGTTCAACTCCCTTGGGAACAAACCGTTCACGCTTGGGGTGAAGGTGCTCGACGACCGCGGGGAGCCGACCCGGGCCGCGCGGGTCGCCGAGCGGTTCGCCCGTGACCGCGAGGTGCTCGCCGTCATCGGTCCGACCGGCGATCCCGCCACCGAGGCCGTCCTCGGCGTGTACGACGAGGCGATGCTGCCGGTCATCACCCTTTCGGCGCTGCTGATCGCCTACTCCGCCAGGTCCAAGAAGTCCTTCTTCCAGGCCGCCCCGTTCGATGCCGCGCTGGCCGAGCCGATCATCAAGCGGCTGATGCTCCGGCCCGATGTCGAACGGCTCGGGGTGCTGCTGGACCGGTCCGGCGGCCAGGCCGCCTACCAGGTGGGCTACGCCACCCAGATGAACGCCGGTGTGCTCACCACCGGGACGGCGTATCCGAGAGTGGTGCCGACCGGAACACGGGACTTCGCGCCGGTCGTCGCGGACATGCTCGCGCACGCCACTGACGCCTTCTTCTACGCGGGTGGCGCGGCCGGAGCAGCCCGCATGGCGCGCGCCCTCGCCGCCACGTCCTTCAAGGGTCCGCGGATGGCCATGCACACGGCCATGAACGCCGCGTTCCTGAAGGACGGCGGGGACGCCGCCGAATCCTGGGAATTCACCGCCCCCTGCATCGCCGCGACGGCACCCGAGGCCAAGAAGTTCGCCGCCATGCACCGGAGACGGTTCGGGTCCGCCCCGGCCCGCTGGGCCGCCGAGGCGTACGACGCCGCCGGGCTCGTGATCGCCGCCCTCGCCCCTCTCGTCGCCCCTGCCGCCACCGCCGGTCCCACCCGGCGGGCCGGGAAGGCCCGGCGCCCCACGCGGGCCGCACTCGTGGCGAGGATCGCCGCGTCCACGTACGAAGGGGTGTCGCGGACCTATGCCTTCGACGAGGACCACCGCCTCAAGGGCTCGGACGCCTTCCTCTACACGGTGCGGAACGGCGGCTACCACTATGTCGGCCGGGCGCCGAGGACCGGGGCCTGATCCGATATGCGGCCCCTCACCCCGGACGACCCCCGCACCATCGGCGAGCACCGCACCCTGGCGCGGCTCGGGACGGGTGGCATGGGGGTGGTCTATCTGGCCCGTTCGCCCGGCGGAGCGCTCGCCGCCGTGAAGGTGATCCGGGCCGAACACGCCGACGACCCCGGCTTCCGCGCCAGGTTCCGGCGCGAGACCGAGGCCGCCCGGAGAGTCGCCGGACCGTGGGTGGTGCCGGTGACGGGAGCGGACCCCGAGGCCCGTGAGCCCTGGCTGGCCACCGTGTTCGTGCCCGGCCCCTCGCTGGCCGAGGCCGTCGTTGCCGAAGGTCCGCTGCCGGACACGACCGTCCGCCTGCTCGGCGCCCGGCTCGCCGGCGCACTCGCCGCGGTGCACGACGCCGGGCTCATCCACCGCGACGTCAAGCCCGGCAATGTGCTCCTCGCGCTCGACGGCCCCCGGCTCATCGACTTCGGTATCGCACGCCATGAGGGCGCCACCGCTCTCACCGCGACCGACGTCGTCATCGGCACGCCCGGCTACCTCGCCCCCGAACAGGCCTCGGCGGGTCCGCTCGGCCCGGCCTGCGACATCTTCTCGCTGGGCTGCGTCCTCATGTACGCGGCGACCGGGCGGCGGCCCTTCGGACAGGGCAACGCCGCCAGCGTGCTGTTCCGTACGGTGCACGAGGAACCGGACCTGAACGGCCTGCCGCCCGGACTGCTGTCACTCGTCGCGAGCTGTCTGGCCAAGAACCCGGCGGACCGGCCGACGGCACGCCAGGTGGAGCAGCGGCTCACCGCCGCCACGGACGACACCGTTCCCACCGGTGCCGCCGCTCCCACCCGGGCCGCCGATGCCGCGCACCCGGCCGAGTGGTCCTGGGCGCCGTCCGGGCTGTCCGCCCTGATCGCCGAACGCGCGAGCGCCGCCCTCGCCCTTCCCGCCCCCGAACCGCCCACGGCCGTGGCAGATCCCGGCCCGGACCGCGATCCGGGTGCGCCGCGCCCCGCGCGGCGACGCGTGCTCACCGCCGCAGCCGCCGCTGCCGTCCTCCTGGCGGGTGGCGGAACCGCGGTCCGAGTGATGGGCCGGCAACGGGACGAGGAAACCGCCGCCCGCACACTGCCCACGTACACGGTCGGTCTGCACGCGGACCTGACCGGCCCGGGCAGAGCGGTCGGCCTGGCGCACGAGCGCGGCGGCCGGATCGCCGTCGCCGACCACAACTCCCGCGCCGAAGCTGCCGGTTTCCGGCTCTCCCTGCGCGCCGAGGACGACGGTGGGGACGCGGCCCGCGCCCTTCGCGTCGCCGGCCGGCTGGCCGCCGATCCTGAGGTGCTCGCGGTCGTCGGCCCCACCGGGAACATCGCCGAGAACGCCGTCGTCAGCCGCTACGAGAAGGCGCGCCTCGCCCAGGTCGTCGTCGCGGCAGGGTCCACCACAGCGCAATGGGCGAGCGCCAAGTCCCTGTGCGTGACACGGCCCTTCGACGACGCGCTGTCGATCGCCCTGGTCCGCTACCTGGCCGTCCGTGCGGTGGACCGGCTGGTCGTCGTCGAGGACCGCGCCGACCCCCGGACCGGCTGGTCGCTCGCGAACTCCTTCCGGGACACCCGGTTCCGGAAGACCGAGGTGACCGTGCGCCCGGTCGCGGCGGGCTCCGCCTCCTTCGCCCCGGCCGCCCGCGCGGTGGTCGCGGCGGGAGCGGACGCCGTCGTCTACGCCGGGTCGTCACCCGCCCGGGGCGCCCGCTGCGCCACCGCCCTGGCCGACGCCGGATTCACCGGGACCGGCATGTCCGTCGGACCGGTCCTGGCACCCGCCTTCCTCCGGGACGCGGGGAAGGCGGCCGAGGGGTGGGTGTTCGCGGAGGCGTACACCAACCCGTCCCTGCTCCCCGCCGCGAAGGCGTTCACCGCCGCGTACCGGAGACGGTTCGGGACCGCCCCGGCCCGCTGGGCCGCCGAGGCGTACGACGCGGTGGGGCTGATCGCCCGGGCGGCCCGGGCCACGAGCGCCGTCGACGCCGTGCGCGACGGCCTCGCGCAGCGGCTGTTCCTCACCCGTCACCCGGGCATCACCCGGACACTGTCCTTCCAGCGCACCCGTCAGGTGACGTACGAGACGGGGATGTTCCTCTACCGGATCGACGGCGGACGGGCGCGCTTTCTGGGGCCGTACGAAGACGTGTGAAGTGCGTGAGACGTATGAACCGCATGAAACGTGTGCGGCGGGGGCGGTGGGACCGGCGGGACCGGTGTGGCGCGGGCCCCGGGTGCGGCGGGCTCGTCCCCGGGCCGTACGGCGGGGCATGAAGCGGAGCTGCGGGCGCGCTTAAGAAATCCTCGATGGACCCCGGGCGCGGGGTGCGGCAGATTTTGCCCGGGACGGCGCAGGATGGTGCGCGGCAGCCGGTCGACGCGCTGCCATGCCGTCCCTCATCTTCGTCCCCGGGCCCGCGGATTCCCCCAGGAATGCGCCGGTCCGGGGCATTCGACGTCGTACAGCGCAGGGAGCCACCGCCGTGAAGGCACTCGTGAAGCAGAAGGCCGAGCCCGGACTCTGGCTGATGGACGTGCCGGAGCCGGAGATCGGTCCCTCGGAGGTACTGATCAAGGTGCTCCGCACCGGCATCTGCGGCACCGACCTGCACATCCGGAACTACGACGGCTGGGCCCAGCAGGCCGTCAGCACTCCGCTCGTCCTCGGGCACGAGTTCGTCGGCGAGGTCGCGGAGACCGGCGCCGACGTCGTCGACATCAAGGTCGGTGACCTGGTCAGCGGCGAGGGCCACCTGGTGTGCGGGAAGTGCCGCAACTGCCTGGCCGGACGGCGCCACCTGTGCCGCTCCACCGTCGGGCTCGGCGTGGGACGGGACGGGGCGTTCGCGGAGTACGTCGCCCTTCCCGCGTCCAACGTCTGGGTGCACCGGGTCCCCGTGGACCTGGACGTGGCCGCGATCTTCGACCCCTTCGGCAACGCCGTGCACACCGCGCTGTCGTTCCCGCTGGTCGGCGAGGACGTGCTGATCACCGGTGCCGGGCCGATCGGCATCATGGCCGCCGCCGTCGCCAGGCACGCGGGCGCCCGCAACGTCGTCATCACCGACGTCAGCGAGGCCCGTCTGGAGCTGGCGCGGAAGGTCGGCGCCAGCCTCGCCCTGAACGTCGTCGAGGAGACCATCGCCGACGGGCAGCGACGGCTCGGCCTGCGCGAGGGCTTCGACATCGGCCTGGAGATGTCCGGGCGGCCCGAGGCGATGCGCGACATGATCGCGAACATGACGCACGGCGGCCGGATCGCCGTGCTCGGACTGCCGTCCGAGGAGTTCCCCGTCGACTGGGCCCACGTCGTCACCTCCATGATCACCATCAAGGGGATCTACGGCCGTGAGATGTACGAGACCTGGTACGCCATGTCCGTGCTGCTGGAGGGCGGCCTCGACCTCGCCCCCGTGATCACCGGCCGGTACGGGTACCGGGACTTCGAGGCGGCCTTCGACGACGCGGCGAGCGGCCGTGGCGGCAAGGTCATCCTCGACTGGACCTCCTGACCCGTCATCGCCGTCCTCGAAGCCGGCGACCGCCCGCCGAAACCCGGGGCCCGTCCGCCGAAACCCGGGGCCCGCCCGCCCGAAGCCGCGCCCGCCCCTCCGACACCCGACGCTCAACACCCCCGCCCGTACACGGCGAACCCTCGCGACCAGCTGGGAGACACCCCTCATGTTCGACTCCGTACGCGACGACCTGCGCACCACCCTCGACGAGATCCAGGCCGCCGGACTGCACAAGCCCGAGCGCGTGATCGGCACCCCGCAGTCCGCGAGCGTCGCCGTCACTTCGGGCGGCCGCCCCGGCGAGGTGCTCAACTTCTGCGCCAACAACTACCTCGGCCTCGCCGACCACCCCGACGTCATCGCCGCCGCCCACGAGGCCCTGGACCGCTGGGGCTACGGCATGGCCTCGGTCCGCTTCATCTGCGGCACCCAGGAGGTCCACAAGGAGCTGGAGCGACGGCTCTCCACGTTCCTCGGCCAGGAGGACACGATCCTCTACTCCTCCTGCTTCGACGCCAACGGCGGCGTCTTCGAGACCCTCCTCGGCCCGGAGGACGCGGTCATCTCCGACGCCCTCAACCACGCCTCCATCATCGACGGCATCCGGCTGTCCAAGGCCCGGCGCTTCCGCTACGCCAACCGCGACATGGCCGACCTGGAGACCCAGCTCAAGGAGGCGTCCGGGGCCCGCCGCCGCCTCGTCGTCACCGACGGCGTCTTCTCCATGGACGGGTACGTCGCCCCGCTGCGCGAGATCTGCGACCTGGCCGAGCGCCACGACGCCATGGTCATGGTCGACGACTCGCACGCCGTCGGTTTCGTCGGCCCCGGCGGCCGGGGCACCCCCGAGCTGCACGACGTGATGGACCGCGTCGACATCATCACCGGCACCCTCGGCAAGGCCCTCGGCGGCGCGTCCGGCGGCTACGTCGCGGCCCGCGCCGAGATCGTCGCCCTGCTGCGCCAGCGCTCGCGCCCGTACCTCTTCTCCAACTCCCTCGCCCCGGTCATCGCGGCGGCCTCGCTCAAGGTCCTCGACCTGCTGGAGGGCGCCGACGACCTGCGTGAACGGCTCACCGCCAACACCAAGCTCTTCCGTACCCGGATGACCGAGGAGGGCTTCGACGTCCTGCCCGGCGACCACGCCATCGCCCCCGTCATGATCGGGGACGCGGCGAAGGCGGGCCGGATGGCGGAACTGCTCCTGGAGCGCGGGGTGTACGTGATCGGGTTCTCGTACCCGGTCGTCCCGCAGGGCGCCGCCCGCATCCGGGTCCAGCTCTCCGCCGCGCACTCCACCGAGGACGTGAACCGCGCCGTGGACGCGTTCGTCGACGCGCGGGCCGCGCTGGGGCAGTAGCCCCCGCTTCCCGGAGCCGGGAACTTCCTCCCCCGGAGTCAGGACCTTGCTTCTCCCGGAGTCAGGACCTTCTTCGTGACCTGGGACAATGAGGAACATGATCGATGCACGGCGGCTGCGCATTCTCCGTGCGGTGGCGGACCACCGCACGGTGACCGCCGCGGCCGCCGCGCTCTATCTCACGCCCTCCGCGGTCTCCCAGCAACTGGCCGCACTGGAGCAGGAGACCGGGCACCGCCTCGTCGAACGCAACGCGCGCGGCGCCCGGCTCACCCCCGCCGGGGACATCCTGCTGACCCATGCCAACGCGGTGCTGGCCCAGCTGGAGCGGGCCGAGGCGGAACTGGCCGCCTACAGCGCGGGGGACGCCGGCACGGTCACGGTCGCCGCGTTCGCCACCGGCATCGGCCTGGTCCTCGCCCCCGCGATCGCCGAACTGGCCCGCACCGCACCCGGCATCCGGGTCCGGGTCCAGGACGCCGAGGGCGACGCGAGCGTGCCGATGGTGCTGGACCGTCAGGTGGACGTGGCGGTCGCCGTCGAGTACCGGGGCGCGCCGGGCGAGGACGACCGGCGGCTGACCCGGGTCCCGCTCTACTCGGAACCCTTCGACGCGGTGCTGCCGGTGGACCATCGGCTGGCCGGACAGGACGCGGTGGCGATCGCCGACCTGGAGAAGGACCCCTGGATCGGCCCGTACCCCGGCAACCCGTGCCACGACGTGGTGGTCCTTTCCTGCGAGTTCGCCGGGTTCCAGCCGAGGATGGAGCACTCCTCCGACGACTTCCGCGCCGTCGTCGCACTGGCGGGCGCGGGTGCCGGGGTGGCGCTGGTGCCCCGCTCGGCGCTGCGCGGCATGGAGCTGACGGGCGTGGTGGTACGGCCCGTACGGGGCAGCGCGCCCACCCGCCGCGTCTTCGCCGCGGTACGGCACGGGGCGGAGGGGCACCCGCTGATCGCACCGGTGCTGGACGCGCTGGCCGCGGCGGCGGAACGAGAGGCGGCACTGCCGCTGCCCGCGTCGCCGTGACGCGTGGCCGGCCGGGCGCTCCGCCTCAGCCGGTCCGTCCCCCGAGGCGGCGTCCCCCGGCCCCGCCCGGACGCATCGTGCCGAGTCCGGCCGCCGCCACCACGGCCAGCGCCAGCGCCCCGTAGCGGGCCGGGGGCAGGTACGGCGGCGAACCGGTCGTCGACACCGCGAAGGCCACCAGCGGCACCGCCGCGACCAGCGTGCCGATCGCCAGGCCGGCCACCGCGACCAGACCCGTCTCCAGGACCAGAGCCCGCCGCACCTGGCGGCGGCTCGCGCCGACCATCCGCAGCAGGCGGAACTCCGGGGCGCGCCCCACCGTGATCAGGGACAGCGTGCTGATCACCGCGAGCAGGGCGAAGCCGCCGATCACCCCGACCCCGATGATCACCAGGGCGTCGTCCTGGTCCGAGGCCGCCGGGGCGATCCGTATGTCGTCCGCCGTCGCGGCCCGGACCCGTACACCCGTGTACGGGGCGAGCGCGTGTCGCACCGCGGCGGCCGATTCGGTACCGCCGTCCGCCGTGCGGACCAGGATCCGCAACGCGCGCGGGGACTCGACATGACCGGCCAGGGCCTCGCTCGGCAGCATGAACTCACCGAGCCCCACGGACCGTTCGTACAGCGCCACCACGCGGAGGCGTGCCCGCGTGCCGTCGCCGAGGCGGAGCGCCACCGTGTCGCCGGTGCCGATGCCCAGATCGGCGGCCCGGTCCCGGCCGACCGCGACCGTGCCCCGGCCGGTGAGCTCCGCGAGGTCGCCCGAGGCGACGCGCGGATCGAGCGTGCCGGACAGCCCGCCCGCCGTCACCCCCAGCACGGGGATCCGCTCCAGCACCGGATCGCCCAGCTCACGACGGGTCAGGACGACCCCGGAACGCAGTACGCCGGTCGCGGCCGTCACACCCGGGGCCTCCCGCACCGCACGGACCGCGCCCTCCGGCAGTCCGGCGGCCGGACCCGTCACCACCAGGTCCGCCCGCAGCGCGGCGGCGGCCTGCCGGCCGGCGACCCGCTCCAGCGTCGAGGCCGCCGACAGCTGTACGCAGACGAACGCGACGACCAGCACGATCGGGGTGATCGCCGTGCCGAGGCGCCGATGGTGCGCGCCCGCCGACCTGACGGCCAGAAATCCGGACACCCCGCCCAGCCACCGCACCGGGCCGCCGAGCAGCCGCAGCGCCACCCGGGCGACCCACGGCCCCAGCAGCGCCACCGCGATGATCAGCGAGGTCGCGGCGCCCGAGGCGGCGACCGCCGCGGCCTGCCCGCTCTGCGCCGTCGCCGCACCGGCCGAACCGACCCCGGCGACGGCCAGCGCCACACCGGCGACCGTCCGCGCCCGGCCCGGTCCGCTCGGCTCGGGCGCACCCGCGGCGCCCAGTGCCGCGGCGGGCCGCAGCCGGGTGATGGACCTGGCCGCGAGCATCGACACCGGCCGCGCCAGGAGCGTGACGAGGCCCGCCGCCACGGCGCCCGCCGCGAGCGGCAGCCACACCGGCACGGGCAGCGGCAACGCCTCCGTGGTCAGCAGCGACCGCATGAACAGTCCCAGCGGTACGGCTCCGAGCGCGCCCGGCACCGACGCGGCACCGGCCACCCGGCTCACCTCTCGCCCGACGGCCGACCTCAGCTGACGGGGAGTCGCCCCGACCGCGCGCAGCAGTGCCAGCTCGCCAGAACGCTGGTGGACCGCCTGGGAGATCGTGGTGGCGATCACCAGCAGCGCCACCATGACGACCGTTCCGGCCACGGAGGCCAGCAGCGGCAGTGATTCCCCGCGGGCGCCGAGCGCGTCGACGTACTCGGCCTGCCCGCGCTCCGGTCCCGTGAGGACCCGGAGGGCACGGTCGCCGTGCGCGCGGTCGGGCAGCGCGGCTTCCAGCGACGAGCGCAGCGCCTCCACCGGCACACCGTGCTCGGCGACGACGCCGACGGCGTCGACCGTGCCGGGATGCCCGGCCAGGGCGGTGAGCCGCCGTTCGGTGAAGAAGAGGGCGGGGGCGCCACCGATCCGGTGCGAGGGCTCGGCGACGCCGCTGACGGTGTACGGCCGGGGCGTGCCGTCGGTCTGCACCGTCACCCGGCTGCCGGGTCCGCTGCCGGTCGCGGCGGCCAGGGCGCGGTCGACGACCACCTCGTCCGGGCCGTCCGGCGCGTGACCGCCGGTCAGCCGGTACGGGGTGAGCGCGGCGGCCGCCCACGACCGCCCCACGGCCGGGACCGCGTCCCGCGCCCGGCCGTCACCGTTCCGGGAGCCCACGGCCACCAGCACCGAATCGTCCGCGACGGCCTTCGCGGCACCCTCGGCGGCGGCCGCCCCCGCCACCACCGAACGGTCCAGACGCACCCGTTCCGGCAGATACGTCTCGGCGGTCCTCGGCTCGCTGCCCCAGGGCTTCGCCGTGTACGTCACCCGCTGGTCGGCCACCACCACCGCGTCCGCCGCGGCATGACGGCCCACCGGCGGTCCGGCCAGCAGCAGCGACCCCAGGACGAGGGCGAACGCGCCGATCAGCGCGGCCGCGGCCGCCGTCGCCCCGAACACCGCGGCCCAGGCCCCGCGATGGGCCCTCAGCGAGCGCCGGGCGAGGAACGCCGAGGCACGCCGCGCCCCTGAACGCATGTCCTTGCTCCCGGGACCGGACCAGGACCCGGACCCGGACCCGGCCCCCGAGCCGGGCACGCTCCCGGTCCGGGCGGTCCCGGGACCGGAACCGGCGCCGGTCGCTGCGCCCGACACCGCGCCTGCTCCCGTGCCCGCGCCGGTCCCCGTGTTTGCGCTCGTGTCCCTTCCCGTGCCCGTGCCCGCGTCCGCGTCCGTGTTCCTCCACGTGTACGGGGTCATCGCAGCCGTCCGCCGTCCATCGTCAGTACGGTGTCCGCCCGGCTCGCCGCCGCCGGATCATGGGTGACCATGACGACCGTGCGGCCGTCGGCCCGGACCGCGTCCCGCAACAGCCCGAGCACCAGGCCCGCCGACTCCGGGTCCAGAGAGGCCGTCGGCTCGTCCGCGAAGATCACCTCGGGTGCGGTCACCAGCGCCCGTGCCACCGCGACCCGCTGCTGCTGACCGCCCGAGAGCGTCGCGGGGGCCTGCCCGCCCCGGCCCGCCAGGCCGACCCGGGCCAGGAGATCACGGCCGCGGGCCAGCACCCGCTCGTCCGTCGGACCGGCGCCCGCCAGCACCAGCGGCAGCACCACGTTCTCCTCGATGGTCAGCGAGGGCACCAGGTTCAGGGCGTGCGACTGGAACACGAACCCGATCCGGTCCCGGCGCAGCCGGGTCAGCGCGGCCTCGGACAACGAGCCGAGATCGGTCCCCCCGACCCGTACCGTCCCCGAGGTCGGGCGGTCCAGGCCCGCCGCGCACTGCAGGAACGTGCTCTTCCCCGACCCCGAGGGCCCCACCACCGCGGTGAAGCTCCCGGCCGGGACCGTGCAGCTCACCGCGTCGAGCGCGAGCGTCCCCCGGCCGCCGCGCGGCCCATGGCGCCGGGTCACCGACTCCAGGGCGAGCGCGGTCGCCCGCACCCCCGTGACCGTTGTGACCGTGTCCACCCTCGAACCCACCGTTCCTCTTCCGTTCCTTGGCTGACCTGTGTAAACGCTAGGAGCGCCGGGAGCGGGGAGCGAGGGCGCGCACACCCGGACCGGGGTTCAGCCCGCTACACCGGGAGCCCGGGGGAGACCACCACTCCGGCGACGGGGGACGCCCCGTAACGTGGTGCGGCATGAGCACCACCCCCACCCCACTGGCGATCGCCGTCCGGCGCTCCTGGGACGCCTCGCGCCACCTGTTCATCGGCATGGGGACGGCCGTGGTCTGCTACGTGGGCTCCTTCCTGGTGGTGGCCGTCCTGTTGTTCGCGGCGGTGCTCATCGGGCTGCCCGCCCTGCCCGAGGCCGTGAAGCCGCTGCGCCTGCTGGTGGAGTTCGAGCGCCGCAGGGCGGCCGAACGGCTCGGCGTCCCCTACGCCCCGGCGCCCTGGCCCGCCCCGGACGGCGGTGAACTCTCCGAACGGGTGCGCCGTGTCCTCACCGATCCGATGGTCTGGCACGGGGCGCGCTGGATGCCGTTCCACGCGCTCGCGGGGAACGGCCTCGGATGTCTCGCGATGGCGCTGTGGCCGGTCGGGCTCTTCGTCGACGGGGTCGTGCTGCCGGTCCAGCACCTGCTGGACCGGCGGAGGGCCGACGAGTACGGCACGCCGCCGCCGGTGCGGCACGGCTGGGCCCTGCGCTGGCACGGTGTCCTCGCCGACCTGTCGGCGAGCTGGACCCGGTCCCTGCTCACCCCCTCGCCGTCCGCCGTCCTCGCCGGCCGGATCGATCAGCTGACCGAGAGCCGGGCCGGGGCGGTCGAGGCGCACGGCGCCGAACTGCGCCGCATCGAACGGGACCTGCACGACGGCGCCCAGGCCAGGATCGTCGCCCTGTCGATGCGCATCGGCCTCGCCAAACAGCTCCTCGACCGCGACCCGGACGCCGCGCGCCGGCGCCTCGACGAGGCCCAGGACGGGGCGGAGGAGGCGCTGGCGGAGCTGCGGCACGTGGTGCGCGGCATCCACCCGCCGGTCCTGACGGACCGCGGACTCGCGGGCGCGGTAAGGGCGTTGGCCGCCGACGTCGGCGTGCCCGTCAGCACGGACGTGGACGGTGTGGACGACGGGCGACGGCTTCCGGCCGCGATCGAGGCGGCCGCGTACTTCGTGGTCGCCGAGGCCCTCACCAACATCGGCAAGCACAGCGGCGCCACGGCCGCGACCGTGCGGATCGACCGGCCCCCCGGCAACCTGCGCGTGGTCGTCGGCGACGATGGTCGTGGCGGCGCGGACGAAGGCGCCGGCAGCGGGCTGGTCGGCATCAGACGGCGGATCGCCGCCCTCGACGGCACCACCCGCATCAGCAGCCCCACCGGGGGGCCTACGGAGATCGAAGTGGAGCTGCCGTGCGGATCGTGATCGCGGAGGACAACGCGCTGCTGCGGGAGGGCCTGATCCTGCTGCTCACCAGCTCGGGCCACGAGGTGGTGGCGGCCGCGGCGGCCGGGCCCGAGGTGCTGCCCGCCCTGCTGGAGCACCGCCCGGACGCCGCCGTGCTCGACGTGCGGCTCCCGCCCACCTTCCGCGACGAGGGCCTGCGTGCCGCGCTCGCCGCCCGCGACCGGCTGCCCGACCTGCCGATCCTGGTCCTGTCGCAGTACGTCGAGGAGACGTACGCCGCCGAACTGCTCGCCCGGGGCGCCCAGGGCATCGGCTACCTGCTGAAGGACCGGGTGGGCCGCGTCGACCAGTTCCTCCAGGCGCTCGAACGGGTCGCGGGCGGGGGTACGGCGCTCGATCCCGAGGTGGTGACGCAGCTGCTGACCCGCAAGTCCTCGGCCGAGCCCCTGCAGAACCTCACCCCGCGCGAGCGCCAGGTGCTGGAACTGATGGCACAGGGCAAGGCGAACGGCACCATCGCCGACGAACTGGTGGTGACCGAGCGCGCCGTGAGCAAGCACATCGGGTCGATCTTCCTCAAGCTCGGTCTGGAACCGGACGACGGCACGGTGCACCGGCGGGTGCTCGCGGTGCTGGCGTACCTGGAGGGCAAGGGCGCGCGCTGACTCCGGTCCGGGGCCGGACCGCGCCGCACGGGGCGGCGTGGCGCCCGCTACCGGCCGGCCGGCGCGGTCCGCCGCTCGCGGGACGCGCGTGCCGTGGGCACCACGACGGGGGCGCCGTCGCCGGGCGCGTCCATGATGTCCGCCTCGACCCCGTACAGCTCCCGGACGAGGGCGGCGTCCACCACGTCACGGGCCGCGCCCCGGGCGACGATCCGGCCCCCGTTCATGGCCACCAGGATGTCCGCGTACCGGGCGGCGCCCGCCAGGTCGTGCAGCACCATCACGACCGTGCGGCCGGCCGCCGCCACCTCCCTGACCAGTTCGAGGACCTCGACCGCGTGACCCAGGTCGAGCGCGCTGGTCGGCTCGTCGAGCAGCACGATCGGCGTCTGCTGGGCGAGCACCATCGCAAGCCAGCAGCGCTGGCGCTGGCCGCCGGACAGCTGGTCGATGCGGCGGTCGGCCAGCCCGGTGGTGCCGGTGGCGGACAGGGCCTCGCGCACGGCCCGTTCGTCCTCGCGGGACCACTGCCGGAACAGGCCCTGGTGGGGGTGGCGTCCGTACCGGACGAGACCGGCGACCGTCACCGCCTCCGGAGCCTGCGGGGACTGCGGCAGCAGGGCGATACGGTGTGCGGCGGCGCGCTGGCTCAGCTGCCAGATGTCGGAGTCGCCCGCCCGGACGGTGCCCGACTCCGGGCGGTGGAGGCGGGCGATCGACCGCAGCAGTGTGGACTTGCCGCAGCCGTTGGGGCCGACGATCGCGACGACCTTGCCGGCGGGCACGGAGAGGTCGACCCCGTTCACGACGGTGTGGCCGGGGTATCCGGCGGTGAGCGCCTCGATCGTCAGGTCCATGCCGGGCACCGCCGGGCCCGTGGCGGGCGGTGTGCGGGGCGGGACCGTCGTCGTGGTGGCGTCTGTCATGCCGGTCATGCCTTTCCTCGGGGCTGTCCGGGCCGGAACCGGCGGTCGGGGCCGCTCTCCCGCACCATCAGCATAGGTAAGCCTAGCCTAATCCCTCTTCGGTCTCCCGGAGGCTGCGGTGCACGGCCCGGGCGCGGCCCGCCCGTCAAGCCCGGCGGGCCGCACCGGACTTGGCCGCCGCGCGCCCCGTTCGCGAATGCCGTGCGCGACGCCCCGCACCTCGCCGCAGAGGTACCGCTCCGCGCGTTCCCGCGGGGTGCCGCTCGCGTCGACCCGGTGGGTACGGGCAGGATGCCGTACGCCGTGTCATGTCCCGTCGTGACGTCCCGCGCTCGCCAGGAGGCCCGTATGCCCAGCCCGAACCAGCCCGTGCCCTTCACCGCCGACGACTACCGGGCCCGGATGGCGCGCGCGGCCGACGCCGCCGCCGAGGCGGGGCTCGCGGGGGTGCTGGTCGCCCCCGGCCCCGACCTCGTCCACCTCACCGGCTATCAGCCCGTGAGCACCGAACGCCTCACGCTCCTCGTCCTCACGCCCGGTCAGGACCCCGTCCTCGTCGTCCCGACCCTGGAGGCCCCCGACGCGGCGGAGGCCGTCGGCGGACCGGCCCTCACCCTGCGGGACTGGACCGACGGCAAGGACCCGTACGCCGTCGCCGCCCCGCTCCTGCGGGACCGGGGACGGTACGGGATCAGCGACAACGCCTGGGCCATGCATCTGCTCGGACTGCGGCGCGCGCTCCCGGACACCTCGTACGTCTCCCTCACCGAGGCCCTGCCGATGCTCCGCGCGGTCAAGGACGCCCCCGAGCTGGAGCGGCTCGCGGCCGCCGGGGCCGCGGCCGACGCCACGTACGAGGAGATCCTCAAGGTGCGGTTCTCGGGGCGCAAGGAGACCGACATCGCCGCCGAACTCTCCGACCTGCTCAAGCGGTTCGGGCACTCCCAGGTCGACTTCACCGTCGTCGGCTCCGGCCCGAACGGCGCCAACCCGCACCACGAGGCGGGCGACCGCACCATCGAGCGGGGCGACATGGTGGTGCTCGACTTCGGTGGTCTGAAGCACGGTTACGGCTCCGACACCTCCCGTACGGTCCATGTCGGCGAACCCACCGCCGAGGAGCAGCGGGTCCACGACATCGTGCGGCAGGCGCAGGAGGCGGGCTGCGCCGCGGTCCGGCCCGGGATCGCCTGCCAGGAGGTCGACCGGGCGGCCCGCGCCGTCATCACCGAGTTCGGCTACGGCGAGCGCTTCATCCACCGCACCGGCCACGGCATCGGCGTCACCACCCACGAGCCGCCGTACATGATCGAGGGCGAGGAACGGCCGCTGGTGCCCGGGATGTGCTTCTCGGTGGAGCCGGGCATCTATCTGCCGGGCCGGTTCGGCGTACGGATCGAGGACATCGTGACCGTGACCGAGGACGGCGGCCGACGCCTCAACAACACGGCGCGCGAACTGGCGATCGTCGAGTAGCCGGGCGACCGCGCGGCGCGCGTCGACGGCGGGGAGCCGGGCGGGAGGCGGGGACGCCGGCCCCGGTCCCAGAGCCTGTCGGGTGACCTTCGATCGGAGAGCGGGCGCGGCGTGGTGCGTGCGATTCCAAGGCGCCGGAAGCGTGCGTGCCACGCCGCGTCCGCCCGATCAGAGGTCACCCGACAGGCTCTCAGTCGTCGGCCAGCAGCACGCACGACTCCGGCGGCAGGTGCAGCAGCCCGTCGCTCCCCGGCGCTTCGACGGGCTCCCACGCCGCCACCACCCGGCCGAAGCCGCCCCTGCGCCGCCCGTCGCCCAGCGGGATCGTGGCCGGTCTCCCGTCGAGGTTGACGGCCATGCGCAGATCGCCCCGCCGGTAGGCCAGCCAGCGCGCGTGCTCGTCGAACGCGGTGCGCACCGACGCCAGGTCGGGGTCGGCGAGGTCGGGCAGCGTGCGGCGCAGCGAGATCAGCCGCCGGTACCAGGCCAGCAGGCGGGCGTGCGGCTCCCGGTACGGTTCGCTCCAGTCCAGGCAGGAGCGGTCACGGGTGGCCGGGGCCTGCGGGTCGGGGACGTCGTCGGCGGCCCAGCCGTGCGACGCGAACTCGCGTCGCCTACCGGTGCGGACCGCCTCGGCCAGCGCCGGATCCGTGTGGTCGGTGAAGTACTGCCAGGGGGAGCGGGCGCCCCATTCCTCGCCCATGAACAGCATCGGGGTGAAGGGGCCGGTCAGCACGAGCGCGGCGGCGCAGGCCAGCAGGCCGGGGGAGAGCGTGGCGGCGAGCCGGTCGCCCCGTGCCCGGTTGCCGATCTGGTCGTGGGTCTGGGCGTAGCCGACGAAACGGTGGGCCGGGGTGCGGGCGATGTCGACCGGGCGGCCGTGGGTCCGGCCGCGGAAGGCGGAGTACGTACCGTTGTGGAAGAACCCGCTGGTCACCGTCTTGGCGACGGCGGCCAGCGGGGCGGCGGCGAAGTCCGCGTAGTACCCCTGGGACTCGCCGGTCAGCGCGGTGTGCAGGGCGTGGTGGAAGTCGTCGTTCCACTGGGCGTGCAGTCCGATGCCGCCGGCCTCGCGGGGTGTGGTCGTCCGGGGATCGCAGCGGTCGGACTCGGCGATCAGCGGGAGCGGGCGGCCCAGTTCGGCGGAGAGCGCGTCGGCTGCCGCGGACAGCTCCTCCAGAAAGGTCAGCGCCCGGGAGTCGGCCAGCGCGTGGACCGCGTCCAGCCGCAGCCCGTCGATCCGGTAGTCCCGCAGCCAGGCGAGCGCGCTGCCCAGCAGATAGGCCCGCACCTCGTCCGAGCCGGGTGCGTCGAGGTTGACCGCCGCGCCCCACGGGGTGTGGTGGGTGTCGGTGAAGTACGGGCCGAAGGCCGGGAGGTGGTTGCCCGACGGGCCGAGGTGGTTGTGCACCACGTCCAGGACCACCGCGAGTCCCAGACCGTGCGCCGTGTCGACGAAGCGCTTCAGGCCCGACGGGCCGCCGTACGGCTCGTGAACGGCCCAGGGCGCCACCCCGTCGTACCCCCAGCCGCGGGTGCCGGGGAAGGGGCACACCGGCATCAGCGACACATGGGTGACGCCCAGTGCGGTGAGATGGCCGAGCCGGGCCGCCGCGGCGTCGAAGGTGCCCTCCGGCGTGAACGTACCGATGTGCAGCTCGTACAGGACGGCGCCCGGCAGCCCCCGCCCCGCCCAGGCGTTGCGCCAGGCGTACGCCGAGTGGTCGACGACGGCGCTCGGCCCGTCCGGCCCGTCCGGCTGGCGGCGCGAACGGGGGTCGGGCAGCACGCGTACCCGATCGGCCTCGCCCTCGCCTCGTTCCCCGTCCCCGTTCCGTTCCCCGTGCGCGCCGCCGTCCTCGTTCCCGCCCCCGGCCAGGACGAATCCGTAGCGGTCCCCGTCCGACGCCTCGGCCTCCACCGTCCACCAGCCGGCCCGCTCGGCGTCAGGCGCCATCGCCCTCCGCGCGCCCGCCAGCCACAGATCGACCGCGTCCGCGTCCGGTGCCCATACCTCGAACAGCATGCAACGCTCCTCGTCTTCTCGCGCACCCGTGCCCCGTCGTCGGCAGCAGCCGCGACGGCTGACTCACGACACTGGATCGAGCCCCTTACCGGCGATTAAGGTCTGGTCCTGATCATTGCCCTGCCCGCTTTCGCTCAATACGCACTCCCTCTTACGGCTGTGGAGGCCGAGATGAACGTGCCGCGGTCGAATGTGCCGATGCCGAACGCGCCAGTGCCCGCCGCGCCGGCGCCGAACGGGTCCGGGACGGGCGGGGCCGCGACGACCGCGACCGCGGCCGCGTCCGCCGTGCCCGTGTTCCCGCCCGGTTTCCTCTGGGGGGCATCAGCCTCCGCGTTCCAGACGGAGGGGGCGACCGACACTGACGGCAAGGGGCCCTCCGGCTGGGACGCCTTCGCCGCACAGCCCGGACGTATCAAGGACGGCACCGACGTCGGCCGGGGCACCGGATTCCACCAGCACTACCGCGAGGACGTCGCCCTCCTGGCCGGGCTCGGCGCCGACGCCTTCCGGTTCTCCATCAGCTGGCCGCGCGTGGTGCCCGGCGGCAGCGGCGCCGTCAACCCGCAGGGCCTCGACTTCTACGACCGCCTCGTCGACGAGCTGTGCGCCCACGGCATCACCCCCGCCCCCACCCTCTACCACTGGGACACCCCGCTGCCGCTGGACGAGGCGGGCGGCTGGCTCAACCGGGACACCGCCTACCGCTTCGCGGAGTACGCGGGCATCGTCGCCGAACGCCTCGCCGACCGCGTACCGATGTGGATCACCATCAACGAACCGGCCGAGGTGACCCTGCTCGGCTACGCGCTCGGCCGGCACGCGCCGGGCCACACCCTCCTCTTCGACGCCCTGCCCGCCGCCCACCACCAGCTCCTCGCCCACGGACTGGCCGTGCGCGCGCTGCGCGGCGCGGGCGCCGACAACATCGGCGTCGCCGTCTCGCACACCCCGGTCTGGCCCGCCGGCGACCGCGAGGAGGACCGTTTCGGGGCGGAGCTGTACGACACGATCAGCAACTGGCTCTTCGCCGACCCCATCCTCACCGGCCGCTACCCCGACGAGAACTTCGCCGCGCTGATGCCCGGCCCGGTCGCGGACGACCTCGCGACCATCTCCACCCCGCTCGACTGGTACGGCGTCAACTACTACAACCCCACCCTCGTCGGCGCCCCCGACGCACAGGCCCTCGACTCCTTCTCCGGCTTCGAGATGCCCGCCGAACTCCCCTTCGGCATCCGGGAGATAGAGGGTTACGAGAAGACCGACTTCGGCTGGCCCGTCGTCCCCGACGGACTGCGCGAAACCCTCGTGCAACTGCACGCCCGCTTCGGCGACCGCCTCCCGCCGCTGTACATCACCGAGAACGGCTGCGCCGTCGACGAACCCGCCCGCGACGCCCGCCGGATCGCCTACCTCGAAGGACATCTGAAGGCCCTGCACGCCGCGATCGGCGCGGGCGTCGACGTCCGCGGCTACTTCACCTGGTCGCTGACCGACAACGTCGAGTGGATCGAGGGGGCCAGCAAGCGCTTCGGACTGGTGCACATCGACTACGAGACGCTGCGCCGCACCCCCAAGGACTCCTACGCCTGGTACCGCGACCTGATCCACGCCCAGAAGAACGGACACGCGGCGGCCGGGCACGCCTGACGGCGTCCCGCGCCCGGGTCCCTCACGGCCGCCCATTCACGGCCGCCCGGGCCTTACGAACGGCCCCGCGCGTGATCAATACTTCGCGCCATGGTCGCTTCGTGGTGGTCCCGGGCCCGACTGGGGATCTTCGTGCACTGGACGCCCGCCTCCGTGCCGGGCTGGGCCCCGCCGTACGTCCCCCCGGACGAACTCCCGGCGGAGGGCCGGCGCGCCCCGCTCGCCTGGACGGCGTACGCCGAGTGGTACGAGAACGCGCTCCGCTTTCCCGGAAGCCCCGTCTTCGCCCACCACCGGGCCACCTACGGCACCCGCCCCTACACCGCCTTCGGCGGCGACTTCAACGACGCGCTGGACTCCTGGGACCCGGCCGCCTGGGCCCGCGAGTTCCGGGCCGCCGGTGCCCGCTACGCCGTCCTCGTCACCAAGCACCACGACGGGTTCTGCCTCTGGCGCTCCGAGGTCGCCAACCCGCACCGCACCGGCTGGCACACCGCGCGCGACGTGGTCGGGGAGTTCGCCGAGGCCGTACGGGCGGAGGGGATGCGCTTCGGCGTCCACTACTCCGGAGGACTCGACTGGACCTTCGACGACCGTCCCATCGGCACCGCCGCGGACACCGTCTCCGCGGTCCCGCGCGGCGGCTACCCCGCCTACGCGGACGCGCAGGTGCGCGAACTGATCCGCCGCTACCACCCCGACATCCTCTGGAACTACATCGCCTGGCCCGCCTCCCGGGCCGATGTCCAGCGGCTCCTCGCGTACTACCGGTTCACCGTCCCGCACGGCGTCGTCAACGACCGGCTGTACCCGTACACACCGATGTGGCGCGCGCTGCGGCTGCCGGGGGCCAGGGCGCTGTACGACCGCCGCGAGCACCGCACCGTCGCCCGGGGCGAGGGGTTCGTCCCCCGCAAGCCCCCGTACCACGACTTCCGCACGCCCGAGTTCGCCCGTCGCACCGGCCCCGACCCGTACGAGATCACCCGCGGCGTCGACCACAGCTTCGGCTACAACCGCAACTCCCCGCCCGAGGCGTTCCTCGGCCGGGACGCGCTGGAGGCGCTCGTCCGCGAGACGGCGGCGGAGGGCGGCAACGTGCTGCTCAACGTGGGGCCGCGCGGCGAGGACGCGACGATCCCCGCCGAACAGCGCCTGCGTCTGGAGTGGCTGGCGGAACTCGCCCGCCGGGACGGTCAGTCCCAGACCATGGCGAAGGACCGCCCGAACTCCGCATAGCCGAGGCGGGCGAAGGACGCGGCCATCGGCGCGTTGCCGAGATCGGTCGCGGCCCGGATCCGGTCCACTCCGTCCTGCGCGGCCAGCAGCCGGGTCCCCTCGGAGAGGATGCCGTCCACGTACCCGTGGCCGCGCCGGGCGGGAAGGACACCGATGTACGCGATGACCGGGTTGTAGTCGTTGCGCGCCGGGATCACGAACCCGACCGGCTCGCCGTCCGGCAGTTCGGCGATCCGCCACCACTCGCGCGGCGTGGCGTACAGGGCCAGCTCCTCGTCGTAGTGCTTCTCGGCCGCCTCCCGGGCGCTGAGCCCGGACGCCAGGTCGGCCCGGCCGTGGGCGTCCAGGGTGCCCTCCATCACCGCCGTCATCAGCGCGAGCAGATCCTCACGACCTTCCACCGGGCGGAACCGCAGCCGCCCGTCGTCCGGCGGGACCGGCGTACCGGCGCGCCACTCCAGGCGCAGCCGCTCCACCAGCATCCGCGCCCCGGAGCGCTCCATCACCCGGATCCGCGCCTCGACGCCCTCACGGGTGGCCGGGTCCTCGCGCCAGTCCGGCGGTACGAAACGGCCGTACTCGGGGCGCGTCGCGCCGGCCGGTACGACCGCCGCCGTCGCCGTCTCCAGCAGCCGCAGGCCCGCCTCCTCGCGTTCGGGGCCTGGCAGGGTGTCGTCCAGGTCGAAGACGTCGAGGAGCAGAGGGGCGTCCCCGTCCCGGCTCCACCAGGCGATCCGGGCCACCACGCGCTCGCCGCGCAGCGCCACCCACATCCACCCGGGACGTCGGCGCCCGCTCTCCAGGTCCTCGGCGAGCTCGTCGTCGAGGAGGTAGGACAGCCGGAGAAAGAGCCCGAGTTCGTCCGGGCCGGTCAGCGGACGGATGGTCAGTTCCTGTGACGTCGCTTCCGGTGAAGCTGGGGGCACGAGGTCTCCTCGACGGTTGCGGAAGGCCGCCCGGGGACCACGGGCGGCGCGAGGCGGGAGACGGTAGCAACCGCTCCCCGGCACCGCTCCCGGATTTCGCGGCGGCGCGCGGCCCGGACGGAAGCGTGCCCGTACGGGCCGGGGTTCTTCTGGACACTCCAGGGCGGTCGGGCCGACAATTGGGCGTGTGACGTCCCCCTTCGAGTCCCACACGTACCCCGCGCGGCCGTCGGACGCCCAGCGCGACCGTGTGATCGGCGTACTCAGAGACGGCGCCGCACAGGGCAAGCTGTCGCACGACACGTTCTTGCGCCGCATGGAACTGGCTCTCGTCGCCCGGAGCCCGGAGGAACTGTCCGTCCTTACCGCAGACCTGGCGGGGAGCGAGGGCCGCTGGTCGCGGCGGCTGCTGAAGGCCGTGGGCGGGGTGTCCGGCTTCCCGGGCCGGGTGCGCCGGGTCTGGCGGACCGAACGGCTGCCGAGGCTCCTGCTTCCCGTCCCCGGTCCGTACCCCCTGCTGATCGGCCGCGATCCCGGCAACGGACTGCGGCTCAACCACGAGTCCGTCTCCCGGCTCCACGCCGAACTCACCACGCGGGACGGCCGCTGGATGCTCCGCGACCTCGGCTCGACCAACGGCACCTGCGTCAACGGGCAGCGCGTCGTCGGTGTGGTACGGGTCCGCGAGGGGGACCAGGTGAGCTTCGGGGGAATGAGCTTCCGGCTCACCGCGCCCGCCGTCGAACCTCCCGCCTGACGGCGACGCCCGACGCGCGCCGGACCCGACCGGCCGTGCCCGGTCCGGTCGAGCAGGCAGGTCGGTCCGGCGGCGGTGCGCTGGGGCGCGGACCCGCACAAGTGGGCCGTCACGGCACGAGTGGGTCACCCGGTGCGCACGGCTGTGGGCCGGTGGAAGCGGTGAGCGGGACAAGGGAACGGCCACGGGTTTTGCCGGACGGCCCTCAGCCGGTCCCGGTCCGGGCGAGCAGCGCCACCGGCCGTTCGGCGAACAGCTCGGCGACCGCGACCGAGGGCCCGGTGAACTTCCGGCCCGGCGTCAGCAGATCGGTCCACGGCCCGTCGTCCGGGAGCACCAGCTCCGTGTCGTGCCAGCCGCCCGACTCCGCCAGCCGCAGCGACAGCCGGGTCACCGCCGTGACCACCTCGCCCGAGCGGCAGAACGCCAGACAGTGCGCGGCCGCCGGACCGCGCGCGCTCAGCGGGACGTACGTACCGGATTCCCCGAACACCCCGGGCCGCTCGCGCCGCAGCCGCAGTACCACCGACGTGAGTTCCGCCTTCTCCTCGCAGGGGCCGTCCTCGGGCGGGAGGCGGAAGGGCCGCCGGTTGTCCGGGTCGACCAGCGCCACGTACTCGCGTTCCGTGCCCTGGTACAGATCCGGCACGCCCGGCATCGTCAGATGCACCAGCGCCGCGCAGAGCACATTGGCCCGCGCGTACGGGGCGAGCGTGGCCGTGAACCGGTCCAGCGTCTCGCGCACCCGACCGCCGTCCGCCGCCGGTCCGGCCGCGACGAAGTCCGTCACCGCCCGCTCGTACCCCGGATCGCGCTCGGTCCACGTGGTGGACAGTCCCGCCTCGCGCACCGCCTTCAGCAGTGCCGGTTCCAGCCGTCCCGCCGCCTCCCCGGCCGGCAGCCGCGCGCAGCCCGCGGCCGTCTGCCACGCCTGCCACGCGAACTGCTCGTCGGGCGCGGTCGTGGGGGTCGTCCGCGCCAGCTCCACCACCAGCCAGGACCACTGCTCCGGGCACTCCGTCAGCACCGCGACGCGGGCCCGCACATCGGCGCTCCGCTTGGTGTCGTGCGTGGTCAGGACCGTGGCCGTGGCGGGCCGCTCCCGGGCCAGCCGGGCGCAGAACGCGTGGAACTCGTCCGGTGTCACGGCCGGCCGCCCCGGGTCACCGCCCACCTCGTTCGCCGAGACCAGCGGGACGTACCGGTAGAACGCCGTGTCCTCGACCGACTTGGCGCGCAGCGCCGACGCGGTCTGCGCGAACCGGGCGCAGAACGCGGCCCGGTCGGGCCCCCCGCCCAGCCGACCGAGCGCCAGGTCCCGCACCACGTCCACCGCCGACGCCTCCTCCGGCACGGCGAACGCCGCCTTCGCATCGCGCACGACCACGTCCGGCAGCGTCTCCGGGGGCGTCCCGGGTTCCACATCCGGGGGAGCCCCCGGGCCCACCGCGGAGGCCGCCCTCGGGCGCGGACCGTCCGCCGTCACGTACGCGCGGTAGACCGGCATGCGCACCAGCAGCTCGCGAACGGCGGCGTGCAGGGCCCACGGCGCGTGGTCGCGCAGCGCGGGGTCCTCGGCGCAGACGCGTGCGGCAAGCCTGGTGAGCAGGCCGGTCTCCGCGGCCAGCTCGTGCGTCACGACCTCGTGCGCGGCGCGTCGGACGGTCGCCTTCCACGACCCGCCGCGGTCCATGGCCGGTCCCGCGTGCTCCCGGTAGCGTCCGATCAGCTCCGCGGCCCCCATCGGGTCGACGAAGAGACCGTCGATCCGGTGCAGCGCGTCGTACCCGGTCGTCCCCGCGACGGGCCAGTCGGCGGGGAGCGGCTCGTCACCGGTGAGGATCTTCTCCACGACCGTCCACCGTCCGTCGGCCGCGGCCGCGAGTCGCTCCAGATACGCCCCGGGATCGGCGAGCCCGTCCGGATGGTCGACGCGCAGCCCGTCGATCACCCCGTCCCGGACCAGTTCGAGGATCTTGCCGTGGGTGGCGTCGAAGATCTCCGGGTCCTCGACGCGCACCCCGATGAGACCGGAGATGGTGAAGAACCGGCGGTAGTTCAGTTCGGTACGGGCCAGCCGCCACCAGCAGAGCCGGTAGTGCTGGGCGTCCAGCAGCTCCGGCAGCGGCAGGTGCGCGGTGCCGGCCCGGAGCGGGAACTCCTGCTCGCCGTGGCGGAGCACCTCCCCGTCGACCCGGAACGCGTCCAGCTCGTCGCCGATCCGCCCGCCGAGCACCGGCAGCAGCACCCTGCCGCCGCCCGCCTCCCAGTCGATGTCGAACCAGCGCGCGTACGGTGACGCGGCGCCCTCGCGCAGCACCTCCCACAGCGGGCGGTTGAGGCGCGGCACGGCCGCCATGTGGTTCGGCACGATGTCCACGACCAGCCCGAGGCCGTGCTCCCGGGCCGTACGGGCCAGCCGCCGCAGCCCCTCCTCGCCGCCGAGCTCGGCGCGCACCCGCCCGTGGTCGACCACGTCGTAGCCGTGCCGGGAGCCCGGCACGGCCTCCAGGACCGGGGAGAGATGCAGATGCGAGACCCCGAGTGCGGCGAGGTAGGGCACGGCGTCCTCGGCGGCCGGGAACGGGAAGTCGGGCTGGAGCTGGAGCCGATAGGTGGAGGTGGGCGTCATGCGCCGTTACGTACCCGGCCCGCGCGCCCCTGTGTCACGGAACGCCGCAAAGGGCCCGACCGGCGGTGTCGCGGCCCGCCCCGCGACGCGCCGGGGCGTGCACGCCTGGAACCCGCGCCCGATGCCCGCGCCGGGCGCGCCCGCCGCGCGCGTACGCCGGACACCCTCGCACTCCACGTCCCCGCGTCTCGCCACGTACGTACGCGCGGGCGTGCGAGACGTCCGCACCGGGCAGTCGTGCGCGGCGCCTACGCCGGGCGCTGGAGCACCGCCATGCTCCGCCCGACCAGCGTCACCCGTTCGCCCGCCGATACCTTCGGCCCGCAGCCCGGCAGGACCCCGGCCGGGCGCGCCGTGTCGACGACCACCATCCACTGCCGCCCGTGATGCACCGGCACGCGGAACTCCAGGGTCTCGGCGCTCGCGTTGAACATCAGCAGGAACGAGTCGTCGGAGATCCGCTCGCCGCGCGGCCCCGGCTCCGAGATCGCGTGGCCGTTGAGGAAGACCGTCAGCGCCTTGGCGTGCGCCGCCTGCCAGTCCCGCTGCGTCATCTCCCGGCCCCCGGGCGTGAACCACGCGATGTCCGACAGCTCGTCGTGCGTGCCCTCGACCGGACGGCCGTGGAAGAACCGGCGGCGGCGGAAGACCGGATGGTCGCGGCGGAGCCAGACCATCGCCCGGGTGAACTCCAGCAGGCTGCTGCCCAGACCGTCCGCCTCGCCCGCACCGTCCTCCCGCTCGCCGTCCTCCGCCCCGGACTCGCCGTCCAGGACGCCGCCCTGCGGTCCGCTCCGCGCGGCGTCGGCCGGGTCCGGCCAGTGCACCCACGACAACTCGTTGTCCTGGCAGTACGCGTTGTTGTTGCCGCGCTGGGTGCGCCCGAACTCGTCGCCGTGGCTCAGCATCGGCACGCCCTGGGACACCATCAGCGTGGCGACGAAGTTCCGCATCTGCCGCATCCGGAGCTCCAGGACCTCAGGGTCCTCCGTCTCGCCCTCCGTCCCGCAGTTCCAGGACCGGTTGTAGCTCTCGCCGTCCCGGTTGCCCTCGCCGTTGGCCTCGTTGTGCTTGTCGTTGTATGCGACCAGGTCGTGCAGCGTGAACCCGTCGTGGCAGGTGGCGAAGTTGATCGAGGCGAGCGGGCGCCGCCCGTCGTCCTGGTACAGGTCGGACGAGCCCGTCAGCCGTCCGGCGAACTCGGCGAGCGTCCGCGGCTCGCCCCGCCACAGGTCCCGCACGGTGTCCCGGTACTTGCCGTTCCACTCGGTCCACAGCGGCGGGAAGTTGCCGACCTGGTAGCCGCCCTCGCCCACGTCCCACGGCTCGGCGATCAGTTTCACCTGGCTGACCACCGGATCCTGCTGCACCAGGTCGAAGAACGACGACAGCCGGTCCACCTCGTGGAACTGCCGGGCCAGCGTGGCCGCCAGATCGAACCGGAAGCCGTCGACGTGCATCTCCGTGACCCAGTACCGCAGCGAGTCCATGATCAGCTGGAGCACGTGCGGCGACCGCATCAGCAGGGAGTTCCCCGTCCCCGTGGTGTCCATGTAGTACCGCTGGTCGTCCGCGAGCCGGTAGTACGAGGCGTTGTCGAGGCCCCGGAAGGAGAGCGTCGGCCCCAGGTGGTTGCCCTCGGCGGTGTGGTTGTAGACCACGTCGAGGATCACCTCGATGCCCGCCTGGTGCAGTGCCCGCACCGCCTGCTTGAACTCCAGCACCTGCTCGCCGCGGTCGCCCCAGGAGGCGTAGTCGTTGTGCGGGGCGAAGAACCCGATCGTGTTGTAGCCCCAGTAGTTGGCCAGCCCCGCGTCCACCAACCGGTGGTCCTGGACGAACTGGTGAACGGGCATCAGTTCGATCGCGGTGACGCCGAGTTCGGTCAGATGGGCGATCACCTCCGGATGGGCCAGTCCCGCGTACGTTCCGCGCAACTCCTTCGGGAGCCCCGGATGGAGCATCGTCAGGCCCTTCACATGGGCCTCGTAGATCACCGTGCGGTGGTAGTCGGTACGCGGCCGCCGGTCGTCGCCCCAGTCGAAGTACGGGTTCACCACGACCGAGGTCATGGTGTGCGGCGCCGAGTCGAGGTCGTTGCGCGCGTCGGGCCGGCCGAACGGATAGCCGTACACCGCCTCGCCCCACCGGACCTGCCCGGCCACGGCCCTGGCGTACGGATCGAGCAGCAGCTTCGCCGAATTGCAGCGGACCCCGCGCTCGGGCTCGTACGGGCCGTGCACCCGGAAGCCGTACCGCTGTCCGGGCATCACCCCGGGCAGATAGGCGTGGCGGACGAAGGCGTCGGTCTCCCTGAGCTCCACCGCCGTCTCGGAACCGTCGTCGTGCAGCAGGCACAACTCGATTCGGTGGGCGGCCTCCGAGAAGACCGCGAAGTTGGTCCCGGCGCCGTCGTACGTGGCTCCGAGGGGATACGCCTGTCCCGGCCAGACCTGCATAGCTTCGACTCTTCCACTTCTGATCCGGGTGCCTGGTGGTTATGGGTCGTTCGAGCACGGTCTCTCATGAATATTCCGTATCTTCCCGATCTTCTCGAATCTTCCCCGAAACGGGTGCGGCTTCCTAGGACGTCGCGCGGGCCGGTCAACATCGGTCCGCTCCGTGTCGCCCCCAGGACCGGAATCCCGGGCCCCGAAATCGCTCCGGCCCCGGAACGAAGCCTCGGGCGGGGGGTCCAATCGCTATGAATCCGCTCACTACGGCGGATCTCGCCCCGGGGAACGCGCTTTCCACCTTGGGGAGTTGATGAAAGCAGCCTGTGCATCCGGCTGCACCGGATCACGCTCGCGGAGTACCCTTCCTTGATCGTTGGTGGGGGAGTGGAAGGCGGTGCACGGGTGAGCTCGGAAGGCTTCGAGCTGCCCCCGGGTGACACAGGTCACGAGGGGGAATCCGCCGATGCCCCACCAGGGGCGGTCTCGCTTGCCCGGCCCGTGGAGATCGGCGCGGAACTGGACTGGGGGGCGGACGCCTGGAGCGAGGTGCGCACCCGAGCCCAGCGGGCCGGACGCGCCTACATCTGGCTGAACCTCGTGGAGCAACGGCTGCGGGCCGTGGTCGCGGCGGTGCTCCGGCCCATCTACGAGCCGGTCCACGGCGAGGAGTGGGTGGTGGCCGCCGCCGGGCCCGCCGGGCAGGAGTGGGTGCAGCGTGCCGTCGCCGTGCGCGAGGTCTCCCGGCGCAAGGGCTATCTGCTCGATCCGGCCGACGACAACGTGCTCAGCTTTCTCACCCTGCCCCAGCTGCGGGAGCTGCTGGTCCAGCACTGGCCGTGCTTCGAGCCCTACTTCGACGACCGCCGCGAGGTCGAACTGGCGCTCGACGAGCTGGAGGTCGCGCGCAACGTGGTCTCCCGCAACCGCGCGCTGAACGAGGCGGTCCTCGCCCAGGCCGAGCGCGCCTCCGCCCGGCTCCTGGAGATCCTGGGCGGCGGCGCCTCGGTCCCGTCGGCCGACCGGCTCCCGGTCGACGCCGTCGAGGAACTGGTCGGCGACCGGTACGCGGACGTGGTGTCGGTCCATCCCGACCGGGTGCGGCTCCAGCGCCAGCTGCCCGCCGAGGACCTGTTCGGCGGCTCACGGCGCCTCGACGCGATCGGCATCGGACTCAACCTGCTGGTGCAGAACTTCTCCGGCCGCAGGCTGATCCGGCTGGCCGAGTCCGGCTGCCGGGTCCGGCTGCTGTTCATCAACCCGGCGAGCAGCGCGGTCAAGCGGCGCGAGCGGGAACTGGGCCTCAAGAAGGGCGAACTGAGCCGGTCCGTGGAGATGAACATCCTCCACATGCGCCGCGTCCGTTCCAGGCTCCGCGACCCCGGAGCGTTCGAGATCCACGTCTTCGACGAGACGCCGCGCTTCACGGCCTACCTCGTGGACGGAGACGGGACGGACGCGGTCGGGGTGGTGCAGCCCTATCTGCGGCGCGCACGCGGCATGGAGTCGCCGGTGCTGGTGCTGCGCGGCGGCGGGCGATCGGTGGTGCGGGCCGGGCAGGACAGCGAGCACGGCTTGTTCGAGACGTACCGCGAGGAGTTCGAGTCCGTGTGGACGGACTCCCGGCCCGTCTCCTGAGGGGCCGTGAGCCCGTTGTCAGTGGTGCGTGCGAGGGTGGTCACCACATGGGGGAGGAACACGAAGGAGGTACCCGATGAGCTGGCACCGGGAGGCGCTGGTCGGCTTCGACCTGGAGACGACGGGCACGGACCCGCTGGAGGCCCGGATCGTGACGGCCGCGGTCGTGGGCGTCGAGATAGGGGACGGGGAGCCGGTGCGGCAGCGCACCTGGCTGGCGGATCCGGGCATCCGGATCCCCGCGCAGGCGTCGGCGATCCACGGCATCAGCAGCGAGCGGGCGGCGGCCGAGGGGCGGCCGGTGCGCGAGGTGGCCGACGAGATCGCCGACACGCTCACCGGCCACTGGCTCCGGGGCGTCCCCGTCGTCGCGTACAACGCGGCCTTCGACCTGACGCTGCTGACGGCCGAGCTGCACCGGCACGGGCTGCCGTCCCTGAGCGACCGGCTCGACGGCGCCGGGATCGGACCGGTCGTCGACCCGTACACCATCGACCGGGCCGTCGACCGCTACCGGAAGGGGAAGCGGACCCTCGAAGCGGTCTGCGTCGAGTACGGGGTGGTGCACGGCGGCGCCCATGACGCGGCGGCGGACGCGCTCGCCGCGGTCCGGGTGGCGTACGCGATAGCCGAGCGGCACGGCTCGGTGGCCGGGTTCACCGCCGCCGAACTGCACGAGCGCCAGGTGGAGTGGTACGCGCGATGGGCGGCCGACTTCCAGGAGTTCCTGCGCCGCAAGGGCACCGCGGACGCGGTGGTGGACGGCCACTGGCCGTTGCGGGAGCCCGCCCGGGTGGCCGGCTGAGGGCGGGAGCGCCCCGGCCCGCCGGGGCTCACCGGGCGACGGGCGGCCTCCGCTCCGCCGGGAGCGTACAAGCGGTCGTCGGCCCCGCCGGGAAGCCCGGGACGGGGCCTCAGAACGGATACCACCGCACGGTCGCGTCCCCCTCGCGCAGCGACGCCACCCTGCGGCGGAATTCCGCCAGCGCCTTGGGGTTGGTCGGCGCGTGCTGAGACACCCACGCGCAGCTCGCCGTCTCCCGGGCGCCGCGCAGTACCGCGCAGCCGTCCCACTCGCGGACGTCCCAGCCGTACGCGGTGGTGAAGGCGTCGTACGCCTCGACGGGCAGACCATACCGGTCCCGGGACAGCGCGAGCACCACCAGATCGTGCTCCCGCAGGTCCGCCGAGAAGGTCTCCAGATCGACCAGCACCGGCCCGTCCGGGCCGACGTGCACGTTGCGGGGGAGGGCGTCGCCATGGATCGGGCCGGGGGTCAGACGCGGGATCAGCGTCGCCGCGGCCGCGGCGAAGCCGTCACGGCGCTCACGCAGATAGTCGGCGTCGGCCGGGTCGATCGCGTCGCCCGCGAGACGTAGCCAGCGCTCGACGCCGCCCAGCAGCTCCCGGGGCGGAAGTGTGAACCCGTCCGGGGCGGGCAGGGCGTGGACCAGCCTGAGCAGCCCCGCCAGATCGCGCGGTTCGGCGGGGCGCACGGCCGTCGGCAGCCGGTGCCAGAACGTCACCGGATGACCGTCCACCAGCCGCACCCCGGGCTCGGCCGCCCGTACGGCGGGGACGCCGGAGGCGGCCAGCCACCGTGCCACCGCCACTTCGCGCTCGGCCCGGTCCCGCAGCTCCGGGCTGAGCACGGCGTCCCGGCCGACCTTGACCACCAGATCGTCCACGGCGAACACCGCGTTCTCGCCCAGCGCGAGCAGCTCCGCGCCGCCGGACAGTCCGGCAGCGACCAATACCTCACGCGCACGCATTTCGTCCATGGATCCGATTTTCGCACTCGTGTCGGCCGGGTTGACGAACCGACGGCCCGTCAGCACGATGACGAGGATCACCTGAGCGTTCAGGGCGGTAAGAATCCGATCGAATGACGCAAGGGGTCGCATTCGCGACATCGACCAGCGCAGCGGTGCGAACCGGGCGAAAAACCCGCATCGGTGGACCGTGCGGGCGCCAGCCCCGACTGCCCGGAGCCCGTCCCCGGTCGGCCGGCGGCGGCCCGGGTGCCTGGTTCCTCGTCCTTCCCGCGTTGGTCCCGATCCTGGTCCTCAGCGTCGGGCCGCTCCTCCACGGCGTCGCACTGGCCTTCACCGATGCCCAGTCCGGCCGTACCCGCGCCACCCAGTGGGTGGGCACGCTGAACTTCCAGGACCTGCTGCACGACACCCTCTTCTGGGAGTCGTTCCGGATCGGTCTGCTGTGGGCGGTCGGTGTCACGGTCCCGCAGTTCCTCCTCGCCCTCGGCCTGGCCCTGCTGCTCGACCAGAACCTGCGGATGCGCTGGGCGGCGCGGGCCCTGGCGATCGTTCCGCGGGCGATGCCCGAGGTGGTCGTCGGCATCATGTGGCGGCTCGTCTACCACCCGGACGCGGGCGTCCTCAACGAGACGGTGCGCGATCTCGGCCTCGGCGACGGCAGGGCCTGGCTCACCGGCCCCACCACCGCCCTGCCCGCCGTGATCGTGGTGGGCGTCTGGGCCGGCATGCCGCAGACCACCGTCGCCCTCCTCGCCGGACTCCAGAACACCCCGCACGAACTCCACGAGGCGGCGGCGCTGGACGGGGCCGGTGCCTGGCGCCGCTTTCGCACCGTCACCCGGCCCGTCCTGAGACCGGTCGCGCTCGCCGTCACCGCGCTCAACTTCATCTGGAACTTCAACGCCTTCGCCCTGGTCTACGTGCTGACCGACGGCGGACCCGGCGGCCGTACCCGGCTGCCGACGCTCTTCGCGTACGAGGAGGCGTTCCGCTACGGGCAGTTCGGCTACGCCGCGGCGATGGGCTGCGTGCTGGTCGCGGTGGTCGCCGTGATCCTCGCGGTGTTCCTCGCCGGGCGGCTCGGGGGAGGGGAGGACCGGTGAGCCCGGCCCCCCGCGGCCCGGTGCGGGCCGGACAGTACGCCGCTCTCCTCTGCTACCTCGCCTTCCTGGCGTTCCCCTTCCTGTGGCTGATCTCCACCGCGTTCAAACCGGCGCGGGAGCTGGGGTCGCTGCACCCGACCTGGATCCCCGCGCACCCGACGGCGGACAACTTCCGCAGCGCGTTCGACGAACAGCCCCTGGTCCAGGCCGCCGTCAACTCACTGACCGCCGCCACCTGCGCGGCCCTCGTCGCGGTCGCCGTCGCCACCCCCATGGCGTACGTGACGGTCCGGCACCGCTCCCGGCTGTCGACGGCCACCACCGGTTGGGTCGTGGCCGGTCAGGCGTTCCCGATCGTGCTGGTGATCATTCCGCTGTTCCTGATCCTGAAGGAGCTCCATCTGATCGACACCGTGTGGGGGCTGGTCATGGTGTACGCGGTCTGGGCCCTGCCCTTCGCGCTGTGGATGCTGACCGGATATGTACGGGCGCTGCCCGTCGAACTGGAGGAGGCGGCGTCCGTCGACGGGGCGGGCCGGCTGCGGACGCTCGTCCCGGTCACCGCCCCGCTGCTCGCTCCCGGCATCGTCGCCACGGCCCTCTTCGCCTTCGTCACCGCGTGGAACGAGTTCTTCTTCGCGCTCGTCCTGCTCAAGTCGCCGGAGAACCAGACCCTGCCGGTCGTGCTGACCCACTTCATCGGTGCGGAGGGGGCCGCCGACCTCGGGCCGCTCGCCGCGGCCGCGTTCCTCGCGACGCTCCCCTCGCTGCTCGTCTTCGCGGTCGTCCAGCGGCGGATCGCGGGCTCCGTGCTCGCCGGGGCGGTGAAGAGCTGATGCGCGGCGCGGTACGCAGGACGGCCGTCGCCGCGGCCACCGCGCTGGCCCTGCTGCTCGGCGGCTGCGCGGGGACGGACGACGGCCGGGACGCCGATGGCAGGACCGAGATCCGATTCCTGTCGCTCGCCTGGCGGAAGGAGTCCGTCGAGGCGGGCAAACAGCTGGTGAGGGAGTGGAACGAGGCCCACCCCGACACCCGTGTCGGATACGTGCAGGGCAGTTGGGACACCGTCCACGACCAACTGCTCACCTCCTTCGAGGGGGGCGAGGCACCGGACGTCATCCACGACGCCTCCGACGACCTCGCCGACTTCGCGTACGGCGGATACCTCGCCGACCTGCGCACGCTCCTTTCGGACCGGCTGACCGCGGACATCCCGCAGCGCAGCTGGCGGACCACCACCTTCGGCGACGGCGTCTACGGGGTGCCGTTCCTCCAGGAACCCCGTGTCCTCATCGCCAACACCAGGCTCCTGGAGGCATCCGGCGTCCGCGTACCGATCCCGGCCCGCCCCTGGAGCTGGAGCGAGTTCCGCCGGGCGGCCAGGGACATGACCGGCGAGGGCACGTACGGGGTGGCCCGGCCGCTCAAGGAACCGGTCTCCGTCACCCTCAACCTCGGGCTCTCCGCGGGCGGCAGGCTCTTCCACCGAGGTCCCGACGGCAGGGTGACCCTCCGGGCCGGGCCCGGCGACCGGGTCGTCCCCGGAATCGTCCACGACCAGATCGCCGTCGACCGCAGTGCCACCCCCACCGCGCTCGGCATGAGCGGTTCCGACACCCTTCCCGGCTTCTTCGGTGGCAGGTACGCGATGGTCCCGCTGGGCTTCTCGTACCGTCAGCAGATCGTCGAGCAGGCCCCCGAGGGCTTCGAATGGACCGTCCTGCCCCCACCCGCGGGCAGCGAGGGAGCGGTCCAGGGAGTGAGTCCGCAGACCCTCTCCATCGCGGCGGCCAGCCCGCACAAGGCGGAGGCGGCGCGGTTCGTCGACTTCCTGCTGCGCCCCCGGAACACGGTGCGCCTCGCCCGGGGCGACTGGATGCTCCCGACCGGCACCGAGGCCCTCGCCGACCCGGCGCCGCACACCGGAAGACACGGCTGGGCGACCGGCGTCGCGATCGCGAGGGGACTGCGTCCGGCCCCCGCCCAGTCGGTCCGCGGCTACCCGGAATGGAAGGACAAGGTCGCCCCGCCCGCGCTCCAGGAGTACTACGGCGGGGCGATCGGCGCCGACGAGCTGAGAAGACGCCTGGTCGACGACGGAAACCGGGTGCTGGCCCGCTATCAGCGCTGAGGCACGCCGGGCGTGACGTGCCGTCAGGTCGCCCTGCTGCGCGGACGGCGTGTCGAACCGGAACATCCTCCACGAGGCCATGCGGTTGCCGCCGCCCTCCTGGACATCCTGCGCAGGACACCCCCGGAGTACCCCGCGCTCGACCCCCGGATCGGCGCGACCGGCGACGTCCTCGACCGGCTGCGTCGCGAGGATCTGACGGTGAGTCCGGAGCAGACCGCGGCGGAGGTTCCGCTCGCCGGACTGATGAGGGTCTCCGGGGCGCGGGTCGTACGGGCTGAGGGCCGGGGTTCCGCGCCGTCAGGCCCCGGGCGCCGGGCCGGGCGCGGTACGGGACCCGAGTCGGGCTCGTGTGAGCCCGGGGCCGGCCCGCGGGCCGGGACGGCGCCGACGGCCGGGGGCGTAAACAAGCCGAGTCCTCGTCGGCGTGCACGGCCCGGTGCGGTCCGCCTTCCCTCGTGCGAAGCGCAAGGGCCGTACTGGCGAGGGCGTCGGGGCCGTGCGAATGGTCCAACTTGCGGCGCGGGCGCCCGACTTGGGCACGCCTGGCCGAATTTCTATTACAAAACTTTGTTGCGTAAGTCACAGCCGCAAGAAGGTCTTGATCTGAGCGCGTCAATCGGCAAGGGTTTCGAGCCAACCCCCGGAGATCTTCCGGCCGGGGGTCAATCCCCCCACAAAGAATGACGAGGAGACCCCTCTTCATGGCTATTCACAAGCGCGCACGCCGGATCAAGCTCACCGCCGCGATAACCGCCGTGGCGGCGGCCGCCGGAGTCACCCTGCTGAACACGCCCGTCGCCGGAGCCGCGTCCGCTCCCGCGATGGGCGTCGTCTACGGCGCCGACGCGGCGAACGCCGTCCAGGGCAGCTACATCGTGATGCTGGACCACAAGGCCGACAAGTCGAAGCTGGCCAAGAAGTACGGCGGCAAGCTCGACCGGAACTTCAAGTCCGCCGTCAACGGCTTCTCCGCCAGCGGCCTCTCGCTGACCGAGGCCAAGCGACTCGCGGCCGACCCGGCCGTCTCCAAGGTGGTCCAGAACAAGAAGTTCCACATCGACGCCACGCAGCAGAACCCGCCGTCCTGGGGGCTGGACCGGATCGACCAGACCGAGACGGCCGGCGACGACGCGTACACCTACCCGGACAGCGCGGGCGAGGGCGTCACCGCCTACGTCATCGACACCGGTGTCCGCACCACGCACAACGAGTTCGAGGGCCGGGCCACCTCCGGCTACGACGCGGTGGACGACGACGACAGCGCGGACGACGGCAACGGCCACGGCACGCACGTGGCCGGGACCATCGCCGGTGCCACCTACGGTGTCGCCAAGAAGGCGAAGATCGTGGCCGTCCGGGTCCTCGACGACTCCGGCTCCGGCACCACCGAGCAGGTCGTCGCGGGCATCGACTGGGTCACCGCCAACCACGAGGGCCCCTCCGTCGCCAACATGAGCCTCGGCGGCGGTGCGGACGAGGCGCTCGACGCCGCGGTCCAGAAGGCCATCGCCTCCGGGGTCACGTTCGCCGTGGCCGCGGGGAACGATTCCTCCGACGCGAGCCAGACCTCGCCGGCGCGCGTTCCCGAGGCGATCACCGTCGCCTCGTCCACGGTGGACGACGAGCAGTCGTACTTCTCCAACTACGGGTCGATCGTGGACATCTACGCACCCGGGTCGGACATCACCTCGTCCTGGAACGACAGCGACGACGGTTCCAACACGATCTCCGGCACCTCCATGGCGACCCCGCACGTCGTCGGTGCCGCCGCCGTCTACCTCTCCGGACACCCGGACGCCACCCCGGACGAGGTCGCCACGGCGCTGACCGAGGGCGCCACCCCCGACGCGATCTCCAACGCGACCGAGGGCACGCCCAACAAGCTGCTCAAGATCGTCGAGTAGTCGCCCCCCGGGCGTGACCGGTGTCCGGACGCCGGTCACGCCGGGGGCCCCACGGCCGCCGCGCCCTCCCCCACGGGGCGCGGCGGCCGCTCCGCGCGGGCGCGTCGTCCTATGGTGTGACCATGACGATGTACGCGGCGCTGTTGCGCGGGATCAACGTGAGCGGCCACAAGAGGGTGCCGATGGCCGAACTCCGCACCCTGCTCACCGAACTGGGCCACGGAGACGTCCGTACCCATCTGCAGAGCGGCAACGCCGTCTTCAGCAGCCCGTCGGACGACGAGAACCTGCTCGCCGCCGAGCTGGAACGGGCCATCGAGAAGCGGTTCGGGTTCGCCGTCCCCTGTCTGGTCCGCGACGGCGCGTACCTCGCGGCGGTCGCCGCGGCCTGCCCCTTCCCGGCCGCCGAGCTGGAGGGCAGGCAGTTGCACGTCACCTACTTCGGGCAGCCCGTGGACGCGGCGCGCTTCGAACGGATCGAGGCGGCGGACCACCTCCCCGAGGAGTTCCGGCTCGGGGACCGCGCGCTGTACCTCTACGCACCCGACGGGCTGGGCCGGTCCAGGCTCGCCGACGCGCTGTCCCGCCCCTCCCTCGCCCCGGGCATCACCGCCACCTCCCGCAACTGGAACACCGTGCTCAAGCTGGTGGAGTTGACGGCGGCGGGGGAGACCACGCACCACGGAGCCGGCGCATGACCCAGACGCCACCCGGAGTGGCCGCGGCGGTGGAGGGCGAACTGCGTCTCCTCGACCCGGCGGTACGCGCCTGCGCCGACGTCCTCGCCCAGGTGCTGCACCCGGACTACCGCGAGATCGACTCCACCGGCCGGATCTGGGACCGGGACGCGATAATCGCCTCGCTCACCGGTCAGGGCGCCCCGCGCCCCGGCCCCCTCACCGCGTCGCGGATGCGCGGGGTCCAGCTGGACGGCGGACTGGTCCACCTCACCTACGACACCGAACGCAAGGGGCACCTCGCCCACCGCAGTTCGCTGTGGCTGTTCACCGGGACGGGCTGGGCGCTCTACTTCCACCAGGCCACACCGTTCGGCGCGACGGCAGCGGACATCGTTCCCCGCGCCGGCGGCTGAGCCCGCGCGGCGGCACGTCACGCGCTGCGAGCCGCGGCGAACGGACCCCTGCGCGGGCGACCGCCGCGCTCGTCGGCGGGCGGTCACGGTCGTCGGTGGACGGACGCGGACGGTCGCGCGCCCAGGGGCGGACCCGCTCGTTCAGCGGCGTGCGGCCCGGTGGGCCCGCGCCGTCCACCGGCCGTCCGTACGGGAGATCCGCACCGGATGTCCGAAGCAGTCGCTGACCAGGTCGGTGGTCAGCACCTCGTCCGCGTCGCCCGACGCCACACAGCGTCCTCCGCGCAGCAGCATCGCGTGCGTGGTGGACGCCGGCAACTCCTCCAGATGGTGTGTGACCAGGACGGTGGCCAGCTCCGGATGCTCCTCGCGCAGTGCGTCCAGACTGTCCAGCAACTGCTCGCGGGCCGCGAGGTCCAGGCCCGTGGCCGGTTCGTCGAGCAGCAGCAGGCGCGGCTCGGGCATCAGCGCGCGGGCGATGAGCGTACGGCCCCGCTCGCCCTGCGAGAGCGCGGGCCAGCGCGACTCCGTCTTCCCGCCCATGCCGAGGGTCTCCAGCAGGGTCTCGGCCCGGTTTCGCTGCTCCCGGGTCGGGGACCAGCGTGGCACCGGCTCGATCGAGTTGGTCAGACCGGTCAGCACCACCTCGCGCACCGACAGCGGGGAACGCAGCGGATGCCGCGGATCGACATGCCCGAGCATCGACCTCAGCTCCCGCAGATCGACCCGGCCCAGGGTGCGTCCGAGCACCTCGACGGTGCCCCGGGTGGGATGGTTGACCGCGCCGAGCAGACCGAGCAGCGTGCTCTTGCCGGCCCCGTTGGCGCCGAGCAGGGCCCAGTGCTCACCACTGCGCACGGTCACGGACACCGAGTCGAGCAGGACGTTGCCGTCCCGTACCAACGAGACGGCCTCGGCCCGGATCACCGGGGCGGCCGCGCCGCGAGCGGGTGCCCCGGCCGGGGCGGGAACGGGGGTGGTGGTCTGCGTGGTCACCTACGAGCACTCTTTCATGCGGGGCGGGTCCTTCGGGCGGACGCGAGCCCTTCCAGAAGGCTCATGTCCTCGGCGGACAGCCGGACCTCCCGAGCCCCCATGTTCTCCGCGAGATGGACGGGCGAACCGGTGCCGGGGGTGGGGCACAGGACGGGGGAGCGGTGCAGCAGCCAGGCGAGGGCGATCTGCCCGCGCGTGGCGCCGTGCCGATCGGCGACACCGGTGAGTGCGGCGCCCGCCTCACCGGTCAACGCCCCGTCGGCCAGTGGGAACCAGGGCAGAAACGCCAGGCCGTGGGCCTCGCACACCCTCAGTACCGCGTCCGACGAGCGGTCGAGGAGATTGAACCGGTTCTGCACCGAGGCGATCCCGGTCAGGGAGAGGGCCTGCTCCAGCTGGTCGGCGGTGAGGGTGTCCAGACCGATATGGCGGATCTTACCCTCCTGCCTCAGTTCATCCAGTGCGCCCAGCTGGTCGGCCATGGGCACCTCGGGGTCCAGCCGGTGCAGCTGGTAGAGACCGATCCGTTCCGTCCGCAGGCGTCGAAGGCTCGCCTCGCACATCGCCCGCAGCCGGTCGGGGCGGCCGTCGACGTGCCAGGCACGGTCGCTGGTGCGCACCACACCGCCCTTGGTCGCTACCACCAGTTCGTCCGGGTACGGGCGCAGGGCCTCGGCGACCAGTTCCTCGGCCAGACCGGGTCCGTAGTTGTCGGCGGTGTCGACGAGCGTGACGCCCTGTTCGACGGCCGCCCGCAGCACCGCCACCGCCTCCCGCCGCTCCCCGCGCGGCCCCCAGTAGCCGGGACCGGTCAGCTGGGCGGTGCCGTAGCCGAGGCGGCGCACGGGCGACTCGCCGCCCAGCAGGAACACGTCGTCGAGAGGGTGTGACACGGGAGACATGCGCAAAGGCTATCGACGACGGTGCGCCGTGCCGTGAGGCCCGGGCGTGGGGCGCCCGCGCCGGGGAATCGGCGGCCGGGGTGGGTAACCACTCAGCGAGAGAGCGGGAGGCGTTGTGCAGTGTCCCAGATGCGGCAAGCAGATGAGCCGTAACGTCGGTGGCTGGTGGACCTGTTGGAGCTGTGGCAACACCCAGCCCGGATACGGGGCGCCCTCGGCGTCCCGGCCGGTCGCGCCGGTCACGGGCGCAGACGTGTCGATGTGCCGCGTGCTCATATGAGACCGGCTCCGGCACCGGTTCCGGGACCCGCTGCGGCGCCGGTGAGATCCCTGCCGTCTACATCGATCTCCCGATTCCCGCCGTCCGGGGCCGTCCAGGTGCCCTATGGTGGTGCGGTGTCGACAGGAAACACCGTGGTCGCGCGCAACATGCGCTTCCTCAGAGAGCAGCGCGGGTTGTCGCTGGCCGAACTCGCCCGCCAGGCCGGGCTGGCCAAGCAGACGCTCTCCAAGGTCGAGCTGGGCACCGGAAATCCCACGGTGGAGACGCTGTTCGCGGTCGCGGCCGCCCTCGGCGTGCCGGTGACGCGACTGGTGGCCGAACGCGAGCAGGTCATGACGGTGCGTCGGGGCCGGGACGCGTCCTGGCAGGAGCGGTCCGGCTACGAGGTCCGCAGCCTCGACCATGTCTACGGCTCGGGTGTCATCGAGAACTACGTGCTGCGGATCCGGGGCGAGGGGCACTCGCAGCCCCACCCGGTGGGCACGCTCGAACATCTCTACGTCATCAGCGGCCGGGTCAGGGTGGGCCCGGAGGACAGCCCGGTGGAGCTGTCCGCCGGTGACTTCGTACGTTTCCCCGGCGACCGCCCGCATCTGTACGCGTCCCTCGACGGGGAGAGCGTGGTGCACATCGTGGTGAGCGTGCCGCGGGTCCAGCCGGGCACCGGCGGGGTGCACGGCGGTGTGCGCCGCGAGAACGGCGTGGCCACCGAGGACTGACCTCCGACGGGCGGGCGACGCTGTCGGAGTCCCGGAGTCCCGGAGTCCCGGCGGCACGTCGTTGCGCGACGGTCGCCGGGGCCCGGCCGGGGTGGCGCGGCTCAGGCGGCCGCGGGCTCCGCCGGTGCCGGGCGGCGACGACCGCGCGGGCGGGCCGCGGCGCCCAGCTCCCTGGCCGCCTCGAAGGCGACCCGGCGCAGCTCCGGCGCGACCCGGGCGGGTTCGAAACGGTGCAGTGCGCCGGAGACCGAGATCGCGGCGACCGGGCGGCCGGCCGCGCCCATGACCGGCACCGCCACGCACGTGACACCCGGCAGGATCTCCTCGCGCTCGTAGGCGATTCCCTCGCGCCGGACCCGGGCCAGTTCGGCCCGGAACTCCGCCGGATCGGTCACCGAGTGCTCCGTCGGCGCGGGCAGCCCCTGGGTGATGGCCAGCTCCGCCGCGTCGTGGTCGAAGGCGAGCAGCGCCTTGCCGACCGCGGTGCAGGACGCGGGCAGCCGCGAACCGATCCGGGTGGGCGTACGGGCCCGGCGGTGGCCGTGCAGCTTGTTGACGTACATGACGTCCGTGCGGTGCAGCACCGCCAGGTGCACGGTCTCGTGGGTGAGGACGTACAGCTCGGTGAGGAAGGGGAGCAGCCGTTCCTGGAGCATCAGCGGCGTCGGCCCGTAGGCCCGGCGCCCGATGTCGAAGAGCTGGGGGCCGAGCCGGTAGCTGCTCCCGACGCGCTCGACGACGGCGTTGCGCTGGAGAATGCCCAGCAGCCGGAACGCGGTCGACTTGGTGAGCCGGGTGCGGCGGGCGAGTTCGCTGACGCCGACCTCGCGGTCCTCCTCGGCCAGCGACATCAGCAGGGTCAACGCCTTGTCCACGGCGGTCTGCTGGTCCTGCGAGGGGCCGGTGCCGGACGCGCTCCCGGCATCGGTGGTCGAGATGGGGTCGAGCATGTCCGCCTCCGCAACACTCTCCGGCGACCACTTCAATGGACGCATGTCCACTTTAGATGACTGTTTCGGCGTCGTGAAGAGCAAAGGCTCCGCAAAATGGAGAAAGCGGTGCCTCGCATGTCATATCCGAGGGACGGGTGGCCGGGGGACACGTGCCGTGTCCGGGCGGCGTACGAGGCTCCTCACCCGCGGAACCGGGCCGGACGGGCGTCGCGCTGACCGCCGTCCGGCCCGTGTCCGGGGTGTGGTCCCGGTCAGGGGCGGACGATCACCTTCCCCGTGACCTCACCGTCGATCATGGCGCGGAAGCCGTCGTGGATGGCGGTCAGCGGGATCTCCCGGTCGATCCGGGGCCGCACCCCGGCACGCTCCATGAACCGCAGCAGCGACACGAACTCCTGGCGTGTCCCGCCGGTGGAGCCCAGCACCCTCTGCTGGAGGTAGAAGACCCGGTTCAGGTCGGCCGGCGGGTTGGCCCCGCTGGTCGCGCCGGCCACCACCACCGTGCCGCCGGCCCGCAGCGAGCGCAGCGAATGGGACCAGGTGGCCTCGCCGACCGTCTCCACGACCACGTCGACCTTCTCCGGAAGCCGTTCCCCGGTGGGCAGCGCCACATGGGCCCCCATTTCCAGGGCCGCGTCCCGCTTGGCCTCCGACCGGCTGGTCGCGTACACCCTGGCTCCGGCCGCCCGCGCCAGCGTGATGGCCGCCGAGGCCACACCGCCCCCCGCGCCCTGCACCAGCACCCGGTCGCCTGGACGTGTCCGCGCCTGGGTGAACAGCATCCGGTACGCCGTCAGCCAGGCCACCGGCAGACAGGCGGCCTCCGCGAAGGACAGCGAGGCCGGCTTGGGTATCAGATTCCGCCGCGGCACGCACAGGAACTCGGCGAACGCCCCGTCGTGCCGCTCCGACAGCAGCGCCCGGCCGGGGTCCAGGGTCTCGTCGCCGCCCCCGGCCTGCGGGTCGCCGATCACCGGATGGACGACGACCTCGTTCCCGTCCTCGTCGTACCCGGCCGCGTCGCAGCCCAGCACCATGGGCAGCCGCTCCGCCGGGTGGCCGACCCCGCGCAGCGTCCAGATGTCGTGGTGGTTCAGCGCGGCCGCGACCACGCGGACCACCGCCCAGCCGGGCGGGGCCACCGGAGCGGCGACCTCGCGCAGCTCCAGCCCGCCGAGCGGATCGGCGGGGTCCTGGCGTACGGCGACGGCGGCGAGCATCGGTCCTCCTGGGGCGGGGCGTCATCGAGATCGGCGCACGGGCGCGTACCGGCGCACCGCGCGAACCCCCGACCCTTCCCGGACCGGGCGTCCGGCGGCCAGCGACCGTGCCGGAAAGCGGCACGAACGTCCGGCGGGCCAGCCGGACCCGGCCCGGCCCGGCGGACACGGAGGGCGCGGAGAGCGCGGGTGCGGCCGGTGACCGGGCGCCGGGCGGCGTGACCCGGACGCGTTCCACAGGGCGGCACAACGCGTGGCAGCGCCGCCCGGGACGTCGTCTGCTGGGTGCTGCCCGTACGGACCGACAGCCCGTCCGGCCCCCGCCCGTACCCCCTGACCAGACCTGAAGGGACGGCCCGTCATGCAACTCAGCGGACTGGGATACTTCGGACTCCGCACCCGGCACGTCGACCGATGGCGCGCCTTCGCCGAGAACGTGCTCGGACTGTCGGCACGGACCACCGAGGACGGGCTGCGGCTGCGCGCGGACGACCGGGCCTGGCGCATCGCCCTGCACGAGGCCGACACCGAGGAATTCGGCTACGTCGGCTGGGAGGTGCCCGGCCCCGCCGAACTGGCCGCCGCCGCGGCGGAGCTGGCCGCCGCCGGTGTCGAAGTGACGCACGCCGACGACGAGTTGCTGCGCGAGCGCGATGTGCTCGGCCTCTTCCACGTCGAGGACCCCGACGGCGTCCGGGTCGAGATCTTCTACGGTGCCCGCACCGCCGTCACCCCGTTCGTCTCGCCGACCGGCGCCCGCTTCGTCACCGGCGAACAGGGCCTGGGCCATGTGGTGTTCTCGGTTGACGACTACGCCGCGACGCTCCGGTTCTACACGGAACTGCTCGGCTTCCGGCTCTCCGACTTCTGCGACCTCGGCCGCAAGCGCATCGCGTTCCTGCACACCAATCCGCGCCACCACTCGCTCGCCTTCGCCGGGCTCGTCATCGAGCCCGAGCGCAAGCCGCGCAAGGACGTGGACCCGGGCGAGCTGTTCCACTTCATGCTGGAGGTCGACGACCTCGACACCGTCGGCCACGCCTACGACCGCTGCCTGGAAGGGGCCGCGCCCGTCGCGCTGACCCTCGGCCGGCACAGCAACGACAAGATGCTCTCCTTCTACGCGGTCACGCCCTCCGGCTTCGAGATCGAGTACGGCCACGGAGCGATCACCGTCGCCGACCCGTGGACCGCGACCCGTGTCGACGGCACCAGCCTCTGGGGCCACCGCCGCCCGCCCAAGCCCGCCCCCGCCGTGCCCCCGGCCGCGGCCGCCCCGGAAGGAGCCACGGCATGAGCGCCCTGAACCGTGCCCCGGCCCCCTCCGTCGACGTCAGTGGGTACTTCGACATCGACCAGGGCCTCGTCGACCGCGGGATCTTCAGCGACAGCGGGCTCTACCAGCAGGAACTGCGCCGCGTCTTCGCGCCCAGCTGGCTGTTCCTCGCCCACGAGTCCCAGTTCGAGAAGCCCGGTGACTTCTTCAGCACGTACATGGGCGAGGACCCGGTCATCGTGACCATGGGCAAGGACCGGCGCATCCGGGCCTTCCTCAATGCCTGCCGCCACCGCGGCATGCGGGTCTGCCGCGCCGACGCCGGAGCCACCAAGGCGTTCACCTGCAACTACCACGGGTGGTCGTTCGACACCTCGGGCAAGCTGATCAACGTCCCCAACCGCGAGGGCTATCCGGACGACTTCGACGAGAGCCGCTGGGGCCTGATCGAGGTCGCCCAGCTGGACACGTACAAGGGCCTGATCTTCGCGACCTGGAACCCGGACGCCCCCGGGCTGGTCGAGGCGCTCGGCGGCATGACCTGGTACATGGACGCCATGCTCGACCGCGACCCGGAGGGCACCGAGGTCGTCGGCGGGGTCCACAAGTGGGTGCTGGAGGGCAACTGGAAGCTCGCCGCCGAGCAGTTCTCGTCCGACTGGTACCACGTCAACATCTCGCACGCCTCCGCCCTGATGGTCATGTCACCCACCGGCAAGGGGCCCAAGACCGAGATCGTGCAGACGCCGGGCCGCCAGTACACCGACCCGAACGGGCACGGCGCCGGCTTCCCGACCCACCCCAAGAGCCGTTTCGACGACCAGGTGGTGCACGAGTACTACGACTACGACCGGCTGCGCGAACGCCTCGGCAAGGAGCGCGCCGAGGGTCCGATGACGACCGGACACGCCAACGTCTTCCCCAACTTCTCCTACCTGCCCGTGAACGGCAGCATCCGCGTCTGGCACCCCAAGGGCCCGGACCGGATGGAGGTCTGGGCATGGACGATCGTCGACAAGTCGATGCCCGACGAGGTGAAGAACGCCCAGCGGCTCTACAACCTCCGCACGTTCGGACCCACCGGCATCTTCGAGCAGGACGACGGCGAGAACTGGAGCGAGGTCCAGGCCACCGCGCACGGCTTCGTGGCCGGCGGCATGGCGCTCAACTACCAGATGGGCATCGGGACGGGAGCCGAGGACGGCGTCCACCCCGGCACCACCGGACACCTGTACTCCGACGGGGCCGCCCGCGGCTTCTACACCCGCTGGCGCGACCTGATGAACACCCCGGCCTGGCACGAGAAGGCGGCTGAAGAACGATGAACACCACCGGCAACGTGGTACGGGTCGCCGATGTCGGCGACATCGAGGAGGGCGAGGCCCTCCAGGTGCCCGCCGAGCGGACCGGCTACCGCGACGCCATCGCCGTCTTCCACGACGGTGGCGCCTACTACGCGCTCGACGACACCTGCTCTCACGGCCAGGCGTCGCTCGCCGACGGCTGGATCGAGGACGGCGAGGTCGAATGCCCCCTGCACAGCGCCCGCTTCTGCCTCAGGTCGGGCGAGCCGCAGTGCATGCCCGCCACCATCGCCGCCCGGACCCACAAGGTCGAGGTGCGCGAGGGCGGGATCTGGCTGCACCCCGGTCAGGAGCCCACGGCATGAAGAGGATCGCCCTGGTGGGCGCGGGCATCTCCGCCGTCTCCACCTGCGACGCGCTGCGCTCCGGCGGATACGACGGCGAGATCGTGCTGCTGAGCGACGAGGAGGGCGTGCCCTACGACCGTCCGCCGCTCAGCAAGGACGTCCTGCTCGGCAGGGCCACCGTCCGCGACGACGTGGCGCTGCGACCGGCCGACTGGTACGAGAAGCAGCGCGTCGACCTGCGGCCCGCGACCGCCGTGACCGCGCTGCGCCCCGACGAGGGCGTACTGGAACTGGCCGACGGCACCGAGTTGACGGCCGACCGGATCGTCCTCGCCACCGGCGGCACCGCCCGCACCCTGCCGGTGCCGGGCGCAGACGACCCCGCCGTGCACACCCTGCGCACGTGGGCCGAGGCCGAACTCCTGCGCTCCCGGCTGATCCCCGGGGCCCGGATCGCCGTCGTGGGGGCCGGGCTGATCGGCGCCGAGACCGCGGCGGTCGCCGCCGGACTGGGCTGCCGGGTCACCCTCGTCGACCCGGTCCCCGTGCCGCTGACCGCCGTCGTCGGGCCCGACATCGCCCGTGCGCTGCACGACCGGCACCGGGCCGCGGGCGTCGACGTCGTCACGGGCGGCGTGGAACGCATCGACCGGGCGCCCGGCGCCGACGAGGTCACCGTCACCGTCGGCGGCCACGCCACGCCGATCAACGCCGACACGGTCGTCGTCGGCATCGGGATCCGGCCGGACACCGCGCTCGCCGAGGCCGCCGGGCTCACCGTCGACAACGGCATCGTCGTGGACGCCGCCCAGCGCACCTCGCACCCGAGGGTCCACGCGGTCGGGGACGTCGCCCGCCGCGCGGACCACCCGGTGCGCCACGAGCACTGGGACGCCGCGCAGCGCTCCGGTCAGGCCGCGGCCGCCGGACTGCTGGGGACGGACGCGCCCGGCGAACCGGCCTCCTGGTTCTGGTCCGACCGGTACGGCAGCCGCCTGGAGGCGGTCGGCTCGATGGCCGACGCCGAGGAGACCGTACGCCGACCGGAGACCGGGTCCGCGGCGTTCACCGTGTTCGGGCTGCGCGCGGGACGGGTGGTCGCCGCCGCGGCGATCGACCGGCCCAAGGACATCAAGGCCGCACAGCGGCTGATCGCCCGCGCCGTCGCCGTCACCCCGCAACGGCTCGCCGACGAGTCCGTCGAGCTGCGCGCCCTGCTGCGCGGCTGACCGGTCGCGCCCGCCCCCTTGTCGTTCCCCGCCGTCCGGCAGCCGGCCGAGGTCCACCGCCCGGACCGTGCCGCGGACCGGCACACCCGCTCCCCGCGCCCGCCGCCGTGCGATGGGATAGCCGACGCAGCGCGGCCTTCTAGGAGGATCCATGAGCATCCACACCCAGGACTCCGCCGCCCCCGCTCGAGGTGCGGCGCTGGACGACATGCTGCTCCACTTCGAGGTGCAGCGTTTCTACACGCTGGAAGCCCAACTGCTCGACCAGCACCGCTACGCCGACTGGCTGGAGCTGCTCGCCGAGGACCTGCACTACTGGGCGCCGGTACGGACCAACCGGCTGCGGCGCCAGCAGTCGCTCGCCGACGGCGCCCCGGGCGAGGTCGCCGTCTTCGACGAGACCAGGGCGAGCCTCGCCTGGCGCATCCGGCGGTTCGACTCCGGCATGGCCTGGGCCGAGGACCCGCCGTCGCGTACCCGGCACCTGATCACCAACGTCGCCGTGCGCGTCGGTGACGAACCGGGCACGTACGTCGCCGAGTCCGACTTCCTGGTCTACCGCAACCGGCTGGAGCGCGAGGTCGACGTGTACGCGGGCGGCCGCACGGACCTGCTGCGCCGCGAGGAGGACGGGAGGCTGCTGATCGCCCGCCGTCACATCCTCCTCGACCAGAACGTGCTGCTCGCCAAGAACATCAGCACGTTCCTCTGACCGCCCGCCCCTCCTTCCGCACGCCGGGCCCGATCTCCGACCGCCGCCCGCCGTGCGACGCTCGGCACGCGCGTGGCGACCGCCCTTCCGCACCCGCGGCGACGACCGCCCGCCGTTCCTGCCCCGTACCGACCGGCAAGCCCACCCCGCCGGCCCCGCATCCCCGTGGAGTTCCCGTGACGTCCGTCCGCACACCCGACGCCGTAGAGCCCGAGATCACCGAACACACCGTCCAGACGTCCCTGGGCACGATCTCGGTCAGTGAGGCCGGGCAGGGCCCCGTCCTGGTGATGCTGCACGGCGGCGGCCCGGGCGCCACCGGTCTCGCCAACTACCGGCAGAACCTCCCCGCGCTCGCCCCGCACCACCGGATCCTCCTGCCCGACCAGCCGGGCTTCGGTGGCAGCTACCGGCCGTCCGAGGAGGATCTGGACGCCCGCTCCATCACCGAGATCACCGTGGACGCGCTCCTGCAGGCCCTCGACGCCCTCGGCGTCGAACGGTTCCACCTGCTGGGCAACAGCCTCGGCGGCGCGGCCGCGATCGCCACCGCCCTCGCGGCGCCCGAGCGGGTCGAGAAGCTGGTCCTGATGGCGCCCGGCGGCGGCTGGCTGCCGTTCGGCCCGACCCCCACCGAGGGCCAGAAGGCGATGTTCCGCTACTACAACGGCGAGGGCCCGACCGTGAAGAAGATGCGGGACTTCATCCGCGTCATGACGGCCGAGCCCAAGCGCTGGGAGGACACGGTCCAGGCCCGGTACGAGGCCTCCCTCGACGCGAGCCACATCGAGTTCTACCACCGCTACAACGCGGCCTTCGGCAAGCGGCACGGCATGGACCCGCTCTGGCGCGACGTGCACCGGATCAAGGCTCCGACGCTGCTGCTCTGGGGGCGTGACGACCGCACCATCACCCTCGACGGTGCCCAGCTCATGCTCAAGCAGATCCGCGACGTCCAACTGCACGTGTTCGGAGGCTGCGGCCACTGGGTGCAGCTGGAGCGGCAGGCCGAGTTCGAGCGGCTCGTCAACGACTTCCTCCAGGAGCGCTGAGCCATGACCACCGCACACCCCGCCACCACGGAACCGTCCGCCGGCTGGCTCGACGGCGACGTCGCCCTGATCACCGGTGGCGCCGGCGGCCTCGGGCGCGCCGTCGCGCTGCGGTACCTCGCCGAGGGCGCCCGTGTCGCGGTGCTCGACCGGGACGCCGAGCAGCTGAAGGCGCTGGCCGAGGCCGCGGGCGAGCACGCCGACCGGGTGCTCGCCCTCACCGGTGACGTACGCTCGACGCAGGACCTGCACGCGGCGGTCGCCGCCACCGTCGAGCGGTTCGGGAAGCTCGACGTCCTGGTTCCCAACGCCGGGATCTGGGACTACCACCGCAGTCTCACGCGGCTCACGGGCGAGGAGCTGGCGGAGGCGTTCGACGAGGTCTTCGCCGTCAACGTCAAGGGCTATCTGCTCGCAGTGGAGGCGGCCTGGCGCGAGCTGGTGTCGACCCGGGGCAGCATCATCATGACTCTCTCCAACTCCTCCTTCCACACCAACGGCGGCGGCCCCGTCTACACGGCGAGCAAGCACGCCTGCCTCGGTCTGGTCCGGGAGTTCGCGTACGAACTCGCCCCCAGGGTCCGGGTCAACGGTGTCGCCTGCGGCGGCATGCGCACGCAGCTGCGGGGCCCGGAGAGCCTCGGTCTCGACGAGCGCAGGATCGAGGACTCGTTCGCCCGCGCCGAGGCGGCGGGCGAACGCCCGAACGTGCCGCTGTACGAGGCGAGCGTGGAGCCGGAGGACTTCACCGGGACGTACGTCCTTTTGGCTTCCCGCCGCAACAGCGGCAACATCACCGGGGCCGTGGTCCCCGTGGACGGCGGCATCGCCGTACGCGGCTTCCGCACCGCGGCCGGCGGCGCCGGTCTCTGACCGGTCGCCCCCGCCGCTTCCCCGACCGCCTCAGCCCCCCACCGACACAGCTCTCCCCTCCACCGCCACAGCCGACAGTCACCGAAGGAGCCGCTCGGGTCATGGTCGACATCAGTCCTGCTGCCGCCGTGCAGCGCAGAGCGCGGTACGACTCAGCCGCCCCCGCTCTCGTCTACGAGGGCCGGACCATCACGGCCGGCGCCCTCGCCGCGACCACGGGCAGGCTCGCCGCCGGGCTCGCCGCCCTCGGCGTGCGGCGCGGCGACCGCGTGGCGTTCCTGGGTCTCAACAGCGCGACGCTGCTGGAGACGCTGCTGGCAGCCACCCATATCGGCGCGGTGTTCGTGCCGGTCAACCACCGGCTGGCCGCCGACGAGGTACGGCACATCCTCGCCGACTCGGGAACGCACACGCTGATCGCCGAGGAGAGCCACCGGTCCCTGGCGGAGTCGATCCTCTCCGAGGTCCCGGTCCGTCGGCCGGTCCTCGTCGACACCGACCCGTCCTGCCCCGCGGCCCCCGCCCCGCCCGCGGTGTGGACCCCACTGTCCGAGGTGCTCTCCACGGACACGACGCCGCAGACCGCGGTCCCGGTGCGGGACGACGACCTGGCCGCGCTGATGTACACGTCGGGGACCACCGGCCGGCCCAAGGGGGTCATGCTCACCCACGGCAATCTGTGGTGGAACGCGGTGAACGTCGACACCATGGTCGACACCCGCCCCGACGACGTGAACCTGGCCGTGGCCCCGCTCTTCCACATCGGTGGGCTCAACGCCCTCACGCTGCGCACGCTCACCCGCGGCGGTGTCGTCGTCGTACGCCGCCACTTCGATCCCGAGCAGTGCCTGGCCGACCTGGTGGCGCACCGGGTCACCAGCGTCTTCGCGGTCCCGGCCATGTTCGCGGCGCTCACCCGCGCACCGGGGTTCGGGGAGGCCGATCTGTCCGCGCTGCGCGCGGTGATCGTGGCGGGCGCCGCCGTGCCGCCCCAGCTCATCCGGGACTACGCGGAGTCGCACGGTGTGCTGCTGCAGCAGGCCTGGGGCCTGACAGAGACGGCGCCGTTCGCCACGTATCTGCCCGCCGCGCGCACCCTGGAGAAGACCGGGTCCGCCGGTCTGCCCATGCCGTACACCGAGGTCTGCCTGATGGTGCCGGGCCGGGGCACCGTCATCGAGGAGCCGCATGTGCGCGGCGAGATCTGCGTGCGCGGCCCCAACGTCGTGGCCGGCTACTGGAACAACCACCGGGCCACCCGGGAGGCGTTCGACGACGCGGGCTGGTTCCACAGCGGCGATGTCGGATACCGCGACGAGGACGGCCACTACTACGTCGTCGACCGGCTCAAGGACATGATCATCAGCGGTGGCGAGAACGTTTATCCCGCCGAGGTCGAGCGGGTGCTGAGCGCCTTCCCCGGAGTCCACGAGGTGGCGGTCGTCGGCATCCCCCACCCGAAGTGGGGCGAGACCGTCGTCGCCGTCCTCACCTGCGAGCCGGGGGTCGAACCGACCCTCCAGGAGGTGCGCGACTTCGGCTCCGGCCGGCTCGCCCGCTACAAGCTGCCCACCCGCCTGGTCCTCGCCCCCGAACTGCCGCGCAACGCGAGCGGCAAGCTGATCAAGAGCCGGGTGCGGGACATCGTCACCGACACCGGGCCGACCACCGGCTGACCGGTCCGGCCGGCCCGGCCGCTCTCCGCCGGGCCGGCCGGACCGCCCGTCCCCGACCGGGGGACGGGCGGGCACACCCCGGCCTCGGGCCGTCGCACTTCCCGGCCCACCGCCTGCCGGGATCCCCCCACCACGAAGGGTCGCCGCCATGAAGCTCACCACCGTCGGCCACCACCCGCTGCCCGTGCCGGCCCTCCCGGGCCACGTCTCCGGATGGACCCTGCGCCCTGCCGGCTCCGCTCCCGCCACCGGGGCCACCGTCCCGTTCGGCGCGGCTCCGGCGGGCGCCGTCCGCACCTGCACGGCGAGCAGCGGCCACGACGGCGGACCGGTCGTCCGCCTGACGATCCACCGGGTGCTCCACCATCCGCTGCGCGGCTGCTACCCGGTCGGCGCGCACGATCTGCTGCTGGAGCTCGACATCACGGAGCCGCGGAACCCGGTGACCGGCGAGGGCCGGGACACCGCGGGGCTGCTCCGCTCCCTGGTCGCGGCCCTCTTCGCGGCCGATCCGTCCTGCCGTCGCATCACGGCGGCCCCGCCCGTCGAGGACACCGCCGCCCGGGAGCGTTACGCCGCCGGAGGCTTCCGCCCGGTGGCCGAGGCCGAGGTGCGCGAGGGAACCGTGGTGCTGATGGTGGTCGAGCCCGCGCAGGTCACCACGATCGACACGGCCCTTTCCGCCATGCCGCACTGACCTGCCGCGCAGGCTGTGGGGCGGGCTCGCCGGGGGCGGCGGCCCGGAGCCGTCCGCCCGACGGCCGGACGGCATGGGGGCGCGTGCGGATGCCGTCCGTCCGGTCCGACGGTTCCCGGTCGCGGGGCGGCCCGGTCGGACCGAGCGCGTCCGGTCGCGGGGCGGCCCGGTCGGACCGAGCGCGTCCGGTCGCGAGCCGGTCCGGCGGTGCCCGGGCGCGGAGACCGTCCCGGAACGGGTCACGCGCTGAGCGTGCCCGTCCGCGCGAACCCGGCCACGTGCCCGGCCGGCGCCGCAGCTCGCGAGGCCGGCGCGCGGGCCTCGTCGTACCGGTGCAGCAGCAGGCGGGCCAACTCCTGCGCCGGGCCCAGGACGTCGGCCAGCACGTCCGCGTCGGCCGCGCCCGCCGCTATCCGGTCGGGGAGCCGGCCGGGGGCGACGACGTACGGGGCCACCGCCACCCGCCGCACCCCCTCGGCCCGCAGGGCCCGCACCGCGTCCTCGGTGCGGGGGAACCCTGCGGGAGATGAGGCGGAGGCGAACGCAGGCCGCACGGCGCACCAACCGGTGTGCCGCAGCTCCCGCGCGATTTCAGCGATCACTGCGATCGCCTCCGGGTCGGTGGAGCCCGCCGAGGCCAGGACGAGCCCGGTCGAGGCGCGGTCGCCGGGACGGACCCCGGCCTCGCGCAGCCGACGTTCCAGCGCCGCGTTCAGCAGCGGCGACGGGCCGAGCACCTCGGCCTGACGGACGCGCAGCCGGGGCAGTCTGGTCCGGGCCTCGTGCAGCACCGTGGGGATGTCGGACTTGGCGTGGAAGGCCCGGGTCAGCAGCAGCGGCAGCGCGACGACGTCGACGGTGTCACCGGCGTCCTCGGGTTCCCGCGCCGCCAGGCGTTCCAACACCCTCGGTACGGACGGGGCGTTGAAGTCCAGGAAGCCGGTCTCCACACGCAGCCCCGGCCGCAGCGACCGTACCCGCGCGGTGAGCGCGTGCACGGTCGCCGCGTGCCGCGGGTCGCGGCTGCCGTGGGCGATGACGAGGAGTACCGGGGCGGACATGGCGTGGCTCAGTTCTTGACGAGGAGGCCGCGGCCGCGCAGCACCCGCCGCTCCAGCGGACTGAAGATCAGCAGGTCGATCGCGATGCCGACGAACAGGATCAGGATGATGGCGAGGAAGATGCCGGGCATGTCCGCGTTGTTGCGGCCGTTCTCCAGCAACTGCCCGAGTCCCAGGCCCAGATCGGGCGAGGAGGCGATGATCTCGGCGGCCATCAGCGAGCGCCAGGAGAACGCCCAGCCCTGCTTGAGACCGGCGAGGTAACCCGGCAGCGCCGCGGGCAGCACGATGTGCCGGGTCCCGCGCAGTCCCGTCGCGCCGAGCGTGCGGCCGGCCCTGAGAAAGAGCGGCGGCACCTGGTCGACGCCCGACACCAGACCGTTGGCGACCGAGGGCACCGCGCCCAGCAGGATCACCGCGTACATCATCCGGTCGTTCAGGCCGAGCCAGATCACGGCGGGCGCCACCCAGGCGACCGACGGCAGGGACTGCAGCCCGGACAGGATCGGGCCGATCGCCGCCCGCACGGGCTTGACCCGGGCCACCAGCAGGCCCAGCGGCGTACCGATCGCCACGGCCAGCAGGAAGCCGAGCAGACCGCGCGAGACGCTGGTCCAGATGACGTCCAGGAGCGTTCCCTGGAGCCACATGTCGGTCGCGCTCCGCCAGACCGCTGCCGGCGACGGCAGCTTGTAGTCGTCGGTGACCCGGGCCCGGACGAGGAGCTGCCAGACGACGAGCACCAGGGCCACGGCCAGCAGCGGCGGCAGGACCTTGCGCAGCAGCACCTCGCGCACGGGCGTGCGGCGCTCCTGCACGGCGTCCAGGGCGTCGAGTCCGGCCTCCAGGCCCGCCAGGTCGTCGGGCTTGGTGTCAGTGCTGGCCATGGCGGCGGATCTCCCCACGCAGTTGTTCGGTGATCTCGATGGACAGTTCCGCGACCGCCTTGTCCTCGATGCGGCGCGGCTGCTCGATGCCGACGGTCCACTCGCGGGCGATCCGACCGGGGCGGGAGGACAGCAGGACGACCCGCTGGGCGAGCCGTACCGCCTCGCGCACGTTGTGGGTGATGAAGAGGACCGAGACGTTCGTCTCCCGCCAGATCCGGGTCAGTTCGTCGTGCAGCACGTCCCTGGTGATGGCGTCGAGTGCGGCGAACGGCTCGTCCATCAGCAGCAGTTGACTGTCCTGGGCGAGGGCGCGGGCCATCGCCACGCGCTGTCGCATGCCGCCCGAGAGCTCGTGCACGCGCTTCTCGTACGCCCCGCCGAGCCGGACGAGTCCGAGCAGCCGCTCCGCCTCCGCCCGCCGATTCGACCTGGGCACGCCGCGCAGACGCAGCGCGAGTTCGATGTTGCGGCCCGCGGTCAGCCACGGGAACAGGGCGTGCTCCTGGAACATGAGGGCCGGCCGCCCGCCGGGGGTCTCGATGGAACCGGTCGTCGGGCGGTCGAGCCCGGCCACCAGGTTGAGCAGCGTCGACTTTCCGCACCCGGAGGCCCCCAGGAGGGTGACGAACTCGCCGGGCGCGACATCGAGCGAGATGTCGTCGAGGACGAGTTGCGGTCCCTCCGGTCCGCCGAAGGACTTGGACACGTGCGAGATGCGGGCGGCGTGCCCGACCGCGGTACGGTCAGCGGCCCTGGTGAGCGTGGTCGCCATGGTCGTCACCTCCTGGGGATCTGGATCCGGGCTCCCGGGGACGGGACCCGGGCTCGGGTTCGGGCGGGGCTACTTGACGCCGAGACCGGCGTCGGAGACCTCGGGCCTGCCCGCGGCCTTCAGGACCTTGTTCAGCGGCTCCAGGTCGTAGATGCCGTTCAGGTCGGGCTTCTCCAGCAACCCGGCCTTCACCGCGTGCTCCGCCTGTGCGTCGAGCGTGGCGGCCAGCGGATCGTCGGTGAGCTGGATGGACTTCCACGCCGGGTCGAGGATCTCGGCGGGCAGCGGCTTGCCGGTCAGCTTCTTCAGCGCGGCGTTCGCGGACGCCTTCGCCCTGTCCGGGTCGGCGTTGATCCACTCGTTGGTCTTCACCGAGCCGCGCAGCACCGCCTCGACGACGTCCGGGTGCTCGGCGAGGAACTTCTGCGACACGATGATGTTGGTGATCACGAACTTGTCGTCCGGCCACAGCGACGACTCGTCGAGCAGCTCCTTCGCGCCCTCGGCGACGAGCTTGGACGCGGTGGGCTCGGGGACCCAGGCGCCGTCGATGGAACCGGACTTGAAGGCGTCCGGGGTCACCTTGTTGTCCGTGCGGACCACGGACACGTCGCCCTTGCCGCTCTGGGCGTCGACCTTCCAGCCCTTCTCGGAGATCCAGTTGAGGAAGGCCACGTCCTGGGTGTTGCCGAGTTGCGGGGTGGCGATCTTCTTGCCCTTGAGGTCGTCCAGGGTCCTGATCTTCTTCGGGTCGACGACCAGCTTGACCCCGCCGGAGGCCGAACCGCCGATGATCCGCAGGGACTTGCCCCTGGACTTGGTGTATCCGTTGATGGACGGCGAGGGGCCGATGAAGCCGATGTCGATCGATCCGGCGTTCAGCGCCTCGATCTCGGACGGGCCCGCGTTGAACTGCGAGGTCCTGAGCGTGGTGCCGCCCAGTTCCTTCTGGAACAGGCCCTCCTGGTCGCCCACCAGGGCGGTGGCGTGCGTGAGGTTGGGGAAGTAGCCGATCCGTACGGTGTCCACGGAGAGCTTCTTCGCGCCGGCGGCGACGGCCGGATTCTTCGTGTCGTCGTCCTTCGCCGCGGAGCCGTAGCCGCAGCCGGTGAGCGCGACGGCGAGCAGCGGCAGGGCGGTGACGGCGGCCAGTCGGTGGCGCGCGGTGGTACGGAGGGCAGGCACGGGAGGTGTTCCTCTCGTTGGCCCGGCGCTCATGTCCCCCGGAATCAAGGGGGACGCGGCCGGGAGTCGGCGGGTCTTCGTCTGAGCCGGCTGAACCGGATGAATCGGCCGTACGCGCGGACGAACCGGCCGTGCGTACGGCGCGCGCGGTGCGCGTGCGGGCACGGTCGGTGCGCGCGGGGGCGCGAGCGGTGGGTGTACGTCATCGGGCGCATCGCGCACACCGCTCGCACCGCGCACATCGCGCGACCCCGCCCTGACCACTGCCGAGGGCGCCGCTGCCGACACGGCCGCCCTCCTTCGCGAACGTGGCGTAGACGTCCGCGAACACGGAGCGGACGTCCCCGGGCACGGAGCGGACGTCGATGCCCATCAGAAGTCCCATTCGGCGTCGTCGGCGGCGTCGGCGGCGTCTTCGGCCCCGGCGCCGGACGCGGCGGCGAACGAGGCGCCCGCCATCCCGGCCGTCAGCGTCGTGCCGTCGGCCGGGTCGATCAGCAGGAAGGAGCCGGTGCGCCGGGAGTCCGCGTACGCGTCGAGGGCGAGCGGCTCCGCCGTACGGATCACGACCCGGCCGATGTCGTTGGCGACGAGGCGACCCGGCGCCGGGTGCTGGGAGAGGTCGTCCAGGGTCAGGCGGGAGGGGATGTCCTTGACGATCGCCTTCACCGTGCGGGTGGTGTGCTTGAGCAGCACCCGCTGTCCGACGGCGAGCGGCCGGTCGGCGACGTGGCAGACGGTCGCCTCGACGTCCTGGGTCACCGCGGGGGCGTCGGCCGACGGGGCGATCAGGTCGCCGCGCGAGATGTCGATGTCGTCGGCCAGCCGCAGCGTCACGGACTGCGGCGCCCAGGCGATGTCCACGCTCTCGCCGAGCGCGTCGATGGCGCTGACGGTCGACGTACGGCCCGAGGGCAGCACGGTCACGGCCTCGCCGACACGGAACGCGCCCGCCGCTATCTGGCCCGCGTAACCCCGGTAGTCGGGGTGCTCGGCGGTCTGCGGCCGGATGACGTACTGCACCGGGAAGCGGGCGTGGCAGGCCGTGAGGTCATGGCTGACCGGCACCGTCTCCAGGTGCTCCAGCACGGTCGGCCCGCCGTACCAGTCCATGTGCGCGGACGGCTCCACCACGTTGTCACCGGCCAGCGCGGAGATCGGGATCGCGGTGATCTCCGGCACGCCCAGCGACGCGGCGTATGCGGTGAACTCCTCGGCGATCGCGGCGAACACCGGCTCCGCGTAGTCGACCAGGTCCATCTTGTTGACGGCCAGCACCACGTGCGGCACCCGCAGCAGCGCGGCGACCGCGGCGTGGCGGCGGGTCTGCTCGACGACCCCGTTGCGGGCGTCGACCAGGACGACGGCCAGTTCGGCCGTCGAGGCGCCCGTCACCATGTTCCGGGTGTACTGCACATGCCCCGGGGTGTCGGCCAGGATGAACCGGCGGCGCGGCGTCGCGAAGTAGCGGTACGCCACGTCGATGGTGATGCCCTGCTCGCGCTCGGCCCGCAGCCCGTCGGTCAGCAGTGCCAGGTCGGGGGCCTGCTGGCCGCGGTTGCGGGAGGCGTGCTCGACGGCTTCCAGCTGGTCGGCCAGGACCGACTTGGAGTCGTGCAGCAGACGTCCGACGAGGGTGGACTTGCCGTCGTCGACGGACCCGGCGGTGGCGAACCGCAGCAGGGTGGTGGCCGACAACTGCTCTGTGCTCCGGGTGGATGTGGTCATCTAGAAGTACCCCTCGCGCTTGCGGTCTTCCATCGCGGCCTCGGACAGTTTGTCGTCGGCGCGCGTCGCGCCCCGTTCGGTGAGCCGGGAGGCGGCGATCTCGGCGATCACGGCGTCGAGCGTGACGGCGTCTGAGTCGACCGCGCCGGTGCACGACATGTCGCCGACCGTGCGGTAGCGGACCTGACGGGTCTCGACCCGCTCGCCCTCCCTGGGGCCGCCCCAGTCGCCCGCGGTCAGCCACATCCCGGACCGGCTGAAGACCTCGCGCTCGTGCGCGAAGTAGATCTCCGGCAGCTCGATGCCCTCCCGGGCGATGTACTGCCAGACGTCCAGCTCGGTCCAGTTGGAGAGCGGGAAGACCCGGACGTGCTCGCCGGGGGCGTGCCGGCCGTTGTACAGCTGCCACAGCTCGGGGCGCTGGCGGCGCGGGTCCCACTGGGAGAACTCGTCGCGCAGCGAGAACACCCGCTCCTTCGCGCGCGCCTTCTCCTCGTCGCGGCGCCCGCCGCCGAACACCGCGTCGAAACGGTTCTGCTGGATGGCTTCGGTCAGTGGCACCGTCTGGAGCGGGTTGCGGGTGCCGTCCGGGCGCTCGCGCAGCTTCCCGGCGTCGATGTACTCCTGCACCGAGGCGACGTGCAGCCGCAGCCCGTGCCGGGCCACGGTGCGGTCGCGGTACTCCAGCACCTCGGGGAAGTTGTGCCCCGTGTCGACGTGCAGCAGCGCGAACGGCACCGGCGCGGGCGCGAACGCCTTGAGCGCCAGGTGCAGCATCACGATGGAGTCCTTGCCGCCGGAGAACAGGACCACCGGCCGCTCGAACTCGCCCGCCACCTCGCGGAAGACGTGCACCGCCTCCGACTCCAGGGAGTCCAGGTGGCTGAGCGCGTATGGGCTGTCGGTGCCCTCCGACACGTTCGCGACGGCTCTCATGCCGCACCCCTCTCGCTCAGCAGCGCGTACAGCCGCGCCGCGGACTCCTGCACGGTCTGCCGGTGCGACTCGATCCGCAGGTCCGGCGACTCGGGCTCCTCGTACGGGTCGTCGACCCCCGTCAGCCCGCTGATCTCGCCCGCCGCCTGCTTGGCGTAGAGGCCCTTCACATCGCGCTGCGAGCAGACCTCGACCGGCGTCGCGACGTGCACCTCCAGGTACGGGGTGCCCTCCGCCTGGTGCCGCTTTCGCACCGCGTCCCGGCTGTCCGCGTACGGGGCGATGACCGGGACCAGTACCTTCACCCCGTTGGCCGCCAGCAGCTCCGCGACGAAGCCGATCCGCTGCACGTTGGTGTGGCGGTCCTCGCGGGAGAAGCCGAGACCGGCGGAGAGGAACTCCCGGATCTCGTCCCCGTCGAGGACCTCCACACGGTGGCCCTCGCCACGCAGCCGCCCGGCGAGCTCGTACGCGATGGTGGTCTTGCCCGCGCTCGGCAGACCGGTGAGCCAGATGGTGGCTCCCGTCTCCGTCACGCTCATCGAAGTCTCCCGATCAGTCGTCATCAGTCGTTCCTCGGCGGGCCGTCCCGCAGCCGTCGTCCGCCGTCCCTCGGCGGGTCCTTCGCCGCCCGTCATCAGCCGTGCAGCCCGCACTCGGTCTTGCCCCGGCCGGCCCAGCGTCCGGCTCGGGCGTCCTCGCCCGCCGACACCCTGCGCGTGCAGGGCGCGCAGCCGACGGAGGCGTAGCCGTCCATCAGCAACGGGTTGGTGAGGACGCCGTGCTCCGCCACGTACGCGTCGACATCGTCCTGCGTCCAGCGGGCGATCGGGGAGATCTTGACCTTCCGCCGCTTCTCGTCCCAGCCGACCACCGGGGTGTTCGCCCGGATGGGTGACTCGTCGCGGCGCAGCCCGGTCGCCCAGGCCGTGTACCCGGTCAGGCCCTCCTGGAGGGGCTGGACCTTGCGCAGCCGGCAGCACAGGTCGGGGTCGCGGTCGTGCAGCCCCGGCCCGTACGCGGCGTCCTGCTCGGCCACCGTTCGGCGCGGGGTGAGCGTGATGACGTTGACGTCCATCACCGCCTCGACCGCGTCGCGGGTGCCGATCGTCTCGGGGAAGTGGTAGCCCGTGTCGAGGAACACCACGTCGACGCCGGGACGGACGCGCGAGGCGAGGTGGGCGACGACCGCGTCCTCCATCGAGGAGGTGACGCAGAATCTCTCGCCGAAGGTGTCGGCGGCCCACTTCAGGATCTCCTGTGCGGAGGCGTCCTCCAGCTCCCGGCCCGCCCGCTCGGCCAGGAGCCTGAGGCTCTCGGTCCCGGGGGCACCGTTCCCGGCGTCCCGGGCGTCGGCGACGTCTCCGTCCTCAAGACCCGCATTTTGCCGACTGCTCATCATGTCGCGTCCCCTTCACCGTCGTTGCGCTGAAGACCCCGGGTCAGCAGGCCCAGGAACCTGAGCTGGAACGCGCGGTTGCAGGAAGCGCATTCCCAGGCGCCGTGCCCGGTCTCGTGCGGGCGCAGGTCCTCGTCGCCGCAGTACGGGCAGTGGAACGGCGCGGCACGTCCGCTCATGACAGCGACTCCGCGCTCGCCCGCGCCGCCCAGGCGGCGAACCGCTCGCCCTCCTCGCGCTCCTCCCGGAATCGGACGAGCACGCGCTCGACGTAGTCGGGCAGTTCGTCCGAAGTGACCTTCAGGCCGCGGACCTTGCGGCCGAACCCGGCCTCCAGGCCGAGGGCGCCGCCGAGGTGCACCTGGTAGCCCTCCACCTGGTTGCCGTCGGCGTCGAGCACCAGCTGGCCCTTGAGGCCGATGTCCGCGGTCTGGATGCGGGCGCAGGCGTTGGGGCAGCCGTTGATGTTGATGGTGAGCGGCTCGTCGAAGTCCGGGAGCCTGCGCTCCAGTTCGTCGATCAGCGAGGCGCCGCGCGCCTTCGTCTCGACGATCGCCAGCTTGCAGAACTCGATGCCGGTGCAGGCCATCGTGCCGCGCCGGAACGGTGACGGCTTCACCTGGAAGTCCAGCGCCTCCAGCCCGGCGACCAGCGAGTCCACCCGGTCCTCGGCCACGTCGAGGACGAGCATCTTCTGCTCGACGGTGGTGCGCAGCCGGTCCGAACCGTGGGCGGCGGCCAGGTCCGCGATCTTGGCCAGGGTGGAACCGTCCACGCGGCCGACCCGGGGGGCGAAGCCGACGTAGAAGCGGCCGTCCCGCTGCCGGTGCACCCCTACGTGGTCGCGCCAGCGGCTGCTGGGCTGCTCGGGCGCGGGCCCGTCGATCAGCGGACGCTTCAGGTACTCGTCCTCCAGCACCTGGCGGAACTTCGCGGGGCCCCAGTCGGCCATCAGGAACTTCAGCCGGGCGCGGTTGCGCAGCCGCCGGTAGCCGTAGTCGCGGAAGATGCCGACGACCCCGGCCCAGACGTCGGCGACCTCGTCGAGCGGCACCCAGGCGCCCAGCCGTTCGGCGAGCCGGGGGTTGGTGGAGAGCCCGCCGCCGACCCACACGTCGAAGCCCGGACCGTGTTCGGGATGGACCACACCGACGAACGCGATGTCGTTGATCTCGTGCACCACGTCCTGCACCGGCGAACCGGAGATCGCGGTCTTGAACTTGCGCGGCAGGTTGGAGAATTCCTTGTTGCCGATGTAGCGGTCGTGGATCTCGTCGACCGCCGGGGTGCCGTCGATGATCTCGTCGTCGGCGATGCCCGCCACGGGGGAACCGATGATCACGCGGGGGCAGTCGCCGCACGCCTCGGTGGTGGAGAGCCCCACGGCCTCCAGCTTCTCCCAGATCGCGGGGACGTCCTCGATGCGGATCCAGTGCAGCTGGACGTTCTGCCGGTCGGTGATGTCCGCGGTGCCGCGGGCGTACTCCTGCGAGATCTCACCGATCACCCGCAGCTGTGCGGTGGTCAGCCGGCCGCCGTCGATCCTGACCCGCAGCATGAAGTACCGGTCGTCCAGCTCCTCCGGCTCCAGGATCGCCGTCTTGCCGCCGTCGATCCCGGGCTTGCGCTGGGTGTACAGACCCCACCAACGCATGCGCCCGCGCAGGTCGTTGGGGTCGATCGAGTCGAATCCGCGCTTGGCATAGATCGTCTCAATGCGTGTCCGCACATTGAGACCGTCGTCGTCCTTCTTGAACTGCTCGTTGCCGTTGAGCGGCGTGTGGTGCCCCACGGCCCACTGACCCTCGCCACGGTGGCGTCCGGCCTTGCGGCGGGGCGTGGTGGTCGCGGGCTGATCCGGGGTGGCGGCCATGACAGTACGTCCTTCGGGACTGCAGGAGGGCGGCTCTGAACCGCACACTCGCATCGAGGCGCGGCGGTGCGCGGGGAATCACAGAGGAGAAGAAAAAGGGGGAGAACGGGGAGAACGCGGCGGTGCTGGGACTCTCAGCTCGCCGGACAGATGGCGCTGGACATGCGGCCGAGGTCGACGTGGCGTCGACTCACCAAGGCGATTCCAGTTCCGGGCATGATGGAAGCCTGGCACGCCCTTCTCGGACCAGTCCACTACCGTCCATGATGCGGACGTGAAAGTCCTGCCATACGAGACGACGCACCCTCCGGCACGGTGCGCACGCGAGGTGTTATGGCCGTGATGGCCCCGATCGCCCACCCGTGCGGGCACCGTGCCGTCGCGCCACCGCCCCGCCGCCGATTCCGGCGTCGCCCGCCGCTCGTTACCGCTGCGCGCCCGGCCACGGACCCGGGGTGTCCACCACGGGCTCCCGCTCCACCTTCGTGTCGAACAGCCGGAATCCCCGCCGCAGATAGTTGTCCATGGCGTGCGGGCCGTCCTTGGAACACGTGTGCAGCCACACCCGCTTCGTCGGCGTCCGCTCCGGCCAGCGCTCCGCGAGGTCCCAGGCGCGGGCGACCCCGTACGAGAGCAGGTGACCGCCGATGCGGCGCCCCCGGAAGGCGGGTATCAGCCCGAAGTACATGATCTCGACCACGCCGTCGTCCTGCGGGTCCAGTTCGATGTATCCGGCGGGGGTGCCGTTCTCGTACGCCACCCAGGTCTCCGCCCCGGGACGCTCCAGGGCCTCCTGCCACTGCGCGTACGTCATCGGGAGCCGGTCCGTCCACCGGATGTCGCCGCCGACCGCCGTGTACAGGAACCGGCTGAACTCGGGCAGCGGCACCTCGGACCGCACGATCCGCACATCGCCCTCGGGGAGCGCGGCGGGGCGCAGGTCGTCCGGGGAGGTCTGCTCCAGGGACCAGATGGTCACCTCGTCGGTGGCGGGGGAGACACCGGAGTCGGCGGGGCCGTCGGTGGCGGCGGGGCGTGCGGGGTTGTTCATGGCTGCCAGGGAACCATGCCGGACGCCTCGCGCCCAAGCCGGTCCCACCCCGCCCGACCGTACGGCCCGCCCCTGCCCGGGCCGCCCGCCCGCCCCCGCTCACGTCGTACGGCGCGCCCCCGGGCCCTACGCCCCGACGCCGGCCGTGACACCCGCCCCGCCCGGAACCCGGACCGTGTGCACGGCCCGGCACCGCTCACGCCGTACGGGTCCTGACCACCACCGGCGCCGTCGAGCGCGGCAGCAGATCGGCCGGCTGTTCCGGATGGACCACCTCCACCTCGACCCCCTCGCCGAAGCGGTACGGGCGGTGCGCCAGGACCTCCGCGAGATGGCGGCGGATCCGGGAGATCTCCGCCCGTACCGTCACCGTCCGGGTCGCGTCGCCGAAGATGTCCTCGGCCAGTTCGGACGCCGTACGGCCCTCGCGGTGCAACGCCAGCGCGTACAGCAGCTCCGCGTGGCGCGGCGACAACCGCTGCGTCCAGGTGTCCACCGCGCCCACCACGCTGACCGAGAGCCCGTGCGGCCGGCTCAGGTCCAGCACCACCCGTCGGCGCGGCCCGTCCCCCGGTCCTTCCGTCGCCCGCACCAGCCAGCCCCCGGGCAGCGGCTCCGCCTCGCACATGCCGAGCGACGGCAGCCAGACCCGGCCCGGCCGCATCGACTTGGGCAGCGGCAACCGTTCCACCGGAGGCATCCCGGTCACCGCCGCCAGCCACCCGTGGGTGTCCACCGCCACGGCCCGGCCGCCCAGCCGGCACAGCAAGGGCGCCGCCACCGAACGCAGCCGGTCGATCGCCCGCAGGTGCCGGTTCCTGAGCTCGCTCTCCGCCAGCCTGGCCACCGAACCGACCAGGGCCAGCGAGGTCGGATGGAAGGTGGACGCCGGGCCGCTCATGTCGACGATCCCCATCATCCGGCCGTCCCTCGGATCGCGGACCGGGGCCGCCGCGCACGTCCAGTTGTGCAGACGGCGCACGAAGTGCTCCGAGGAATGGACCTGGACCGGCGCGCGCGAGACGAGCGCCGTACCGATCGCGTTCGTCCCCGTGCTCTCCTCCGCCCAGGCGGCGCCCTCCGCCAGACAGATGCCGTCCGCCCGGCGCAGCACGCCCGGGTTGCCCCGGCGCCACAGCACCCGGCCCTCCACGTCGGTGACCACCACGATCTGCTGGGTGGCGTCCGCGAGCGACACCAGGCTCTCGCTCAGCAGCGGCATCACCTCGTTCAGCGCCGACATCCGGCGCCGGCGCTCGACCTCGTCCGTCTCCAGCAGCACGCTCTCCGTGGACTGGTCCGGATCGAGGCCGCTGCGCAGCACCCGGTCCCACGAGGCGCCGATCTCGGCGCGGAGCGCGGTCGGCGGGCCCTCGCCCCCCGGCTTCCTCTCCCCGGAACGGCGGATCCGGCGCGGGGTTTGGGCCGACCGCGGGACGGCCGGTCGCCTCACCTCGGCGGTGCTTGTCTCCACTCTCATTCCCCCAGTCGCCAGAGCGGCCCGATGGCCCATCCTGCCCCGACAGGGGGCCCGATAGCGCGCACTCCACACAATGGTTGCAACCCTTTGCAACTCTGGCGAGGCGGTGCGGGTCCGTACGAGAGTGGCGGAACACCGTGCGGCGGCGCCTGCGCACCGCCGGTCGGTGTGCACAGCATGGGGGGTGGTGCCGTGTCGGCGCAGCACCACCCCCCGTCGCTGCGCCCGCACGCGCCACCTCCCACGTACGCGTGAACCGGGCACCCGACTCCCGCGTTTCACCCCCGTCGCCGGGACACCCGCGCACGGCCCCGCGGCTCCGCCCGGGGCGGCTACCGCTCGACCGGACGGGCCCGTTCCACCACCGTCGCCAGATCGAGACTGTGCGGCAGCGTCCCGAAGGCCGAGCCCCGGTCCCCGCCCAGCCGTGACGCGCAATACGCGTCGGCGACCTCCGGCGGCGCCCAGCGCACCAGCAGCGAACCCTGGAGCACCGTCGCCATCCGCTCCACCAGCCGACGGGCCCGGGCCTCGATCCCCTCCAGATCGGCCAGCTCCGTCAGCATGCCCTTGATCGCCCCGTCCAGCCGGTGATCCGCGCCGCGCGCCCGGCCGACCTCCTGGAGGAAGGCGTTCAGCGCCGACGGCTCGCGCCGCAGCGCCCGCAGCACATCGAGCGCCTGGACGTTCCCCGAGCCCTCCCAGATCGAGTTGAGCGGCGCCTCCCGCAGCAGCCGGGGCATCCCGGACTCCTCCACGTACCCGTTGCCGCCCAGGCACTCCAGCGCCTCGGCCACCATCGGCGTGCACCGCTTCGTCACCCAGTACTTCGCCGCGGGCACGGCGATCCGCAGGAACGCCCGTTCGCCCTCGGTGTCCGCGTCGTACGCCGCGGCCAGCCGCACGGCCAGCACCGTCGCCGCCTCCGACTCCAGCGCCAGATCGGCCAGCACGTTGCGCATCAGCGGCTTCTCGATCAGCGGCCCGCCGAACACGCCGCGGTACGCGCAGTGGTGGATCGCCTGCGCCGCCGCCTGCCGCATCAGAGCCGCCGAACCGGTCACGCAGTCCAGCCGGGTCGCCGCCACCATCTCCATGATGGTCCGCAGCCCGCGCCCCTCCTCGCCGACCCGGCGCGCCCACGTGCCCTCGAACTCGACCTCGGCCGACGCGTTCGACCGGTTGCCCAGCTTGTCCTTCAGCCGCTGGATCGCGAAGGGGTTGCGGGTGCCGTCCGGCAGCACCCGGGGCAGCAGGAAGCAGGTCAGGCCGCCCGGTGCCTGCGCCAGCACCAGGAAGGCGTCGGACATCGGCGCCGAGCAGAACCACTTGTGCCCGGTGAGCAGGTACTCGCCCGCCGCCGACAGCGGCTGCGCCCGGGTCGTGCTGGAGCGCACGTCCGTGCCGCCCTGCTTCTCCGTCATGCCCATCCCGAAGAGCACCCCGGCCTTCCCCGCGGGCGGCCGCAGCCCCTCCTCGTACACCGTCGACGTCAGCAGCGGCTCCCACTCCCGGGCCAGCGCCGGATCGGTGCGCAGCGCGGGCACCGCCGCGTGCGTCATCGACAGGGGACAGCCGTGGCCCGCCTCGGCCTGCGTCCACACCAGGAAGCCGGCCGCCCGTCGCACATGACCGCCGGGCCTGCCCCACGCGTCGGTCAGACCGGCGCCGACCGCGTGCCCCAGCAGCCGGTGCCAGGCAGGGTGGAACTCGACCTCGTCGATGCGGTTCCCGTACCGGTCGTGGGAACGCAGCACCGGCGGATTCCCGTCAGCCTGCGCGCCCCACGCCTGGGCCTGCGCGGAACCGGCGGCCCTGCCCAGCTCACCGAGTTCGGTCAGGGCCGCGGCGGACGGCTCGGCCGGCAGATGACGCCGTACCGCCTCGGAAAGCGCGAGATCCGCCGCGAAGACGTCGTAGCCGACCAGCGGCGGTACCTGGTTGGTCACGGTGTGGGTGGTGGGTGCCATGCCGATACGGTAAAGACGTGCAGGCAGCGAATGAAACACCCGAACGGCCGGCGGGGCGGCTCCACCGGGTCCGAGCCCTCTACCGCAACGTGTCCAAGCGGAAGCTGGCCTGGCACCTGCTCAAGGACACCGTCAACTCGTGCATGGAGTACCGCATCCTGGGACTCGCGGCGGAGGCGGCGTTCTTCACCCTGCTGTCCCTGCCCCCGCTGCTCCTCGGGCTGATCGGACTGCTCGGCTACGTCGACGAGTGGACCAGCACCACGACGGTCGCCTCGATCGAGCGCAACATCCTCAACGCCGCGCACACGGTGCTCAGCGAGCGGGGCGTGAACGAGTTCGCCAAGCCGCTGCTGTCGGACGTCACCACCGGTGCCCGGCCCGACGTCATCTCGATCGGCTTCGCGATCGCGCTCTGGTCGGGCTCCCGCGCGGTCAACGTCTTCATCGACACGATCACGGTGATGTACGGCCTCGACGGCCAGCGCGGCATCGTCAAGACCCGGCTGCTCGCCTTCCTGCTCTACGTGATCGCGCTGCTGCTGGGCGCCGTCGTGCTGCCGCTGCTCGTGGTGGGCCCGGACCGGGTCGTGGAGCTGGTGCCGTGGGGCACCGAACTCATCAGCATCCTGTACTGGCCCCTGGTGGTCCTGCTGTCGATCGCCTTCCTGACGACGCTCTACCACGTGTCCGTGCCGGTCCGTTCGCCGTGGAAGGAGGACGTGCCGGGAGCACTGGTGGCGTTCGTGATGTGGGTGCTCGGCAGCTTCCTGCTGCGGATCTACCTCACCAGCACGGTCGAGGGCCCCACGATCTACGGATCGCTGGCAGCGCCGATCGCGGTCCTGCTGTGGATCGGCGTCTCCGCGTTCGCCGTGCTGGTCGGGGCGGCGGTCAACGCCGCCATCGACCGGGTGTGGCCCTCGCTGGCGACGGCCGCGGCGCGCGCGGCCAACGACCGGGTCCGGGCGGCCCAGGCGGCCGAACTGGTCGCGCGGGCGCGGGCGGAGGGCAGTGGCGAGGGGGACGACGGCGAGGACGACGACTGCGCCTACATGCCGTCCGAGTTCCCGGAACGCTGGTCGCGGTTCCTGCCGCCGGAGGACGTGAAGTCGCGACTGCAGCCGAGCCGCGAAAAGGACCCGGACAAGCCGACCGGACCGCCCGAGGACTGAGGCGGCCCAGGAACGGCGCGGGAGAAGCCGTGCGGAGGGGGACGTCGTACGAGGAGAGGACGTTGTACGAGGAACGGGCGTCGAGGTTCGACGGCGCGACCCTCTGGACCCTGCGCGTGCCGGAGGGCTCCGCGCATCCGGTGCTGCCCGACGGATGCATGGACCTGCTCTGGATCGGCGGCCGACTGCTCGTCGCGGGCCCCGACACCCACGCCCACGTGCCGGACGGCGTGACGGGCGGCCGGTACGCCGGAATCCGTTTCGCTCCCGGCACGGCCCCCGCCCTTCTCGGCGTACCGGCGCACCAACTGCGCGACCGCCGGGTCGCCCTCGCGGATCTCTGGCCGAGCGCGCTGGTCCGCGACCTCACCGAACGCGTTGCAGCAGCCCCCGATCCGGCCGCCGCGCTGGAGGCGATCGCCCTGCGCCGGGCCGCGGACACGGCGCCCCCGGACCCCCTCATGCGATCCGTCGCCGCGCACCTGGGCGAGGGCCGGTCCGTCGCGGACACCGCGCGGTCGGCCGGCCTGGGCGCCCGCCGACTGCACCGCCGTTCGCTCGCGGCCTTCGGCTACGGACCCAAGACGCTCGCACGGATCCTGCGGCTGCGGCGCGCCCTCGCCCTCGTCCGCTCCGGAACCCCGTACGCCGAGGCGGCGGTCATGGCGGGCTGCACCGACCAGGCCCACCTCGCGCGGGAGATGCGCGACCTGACCGGCACCACCCTGACCGCCCATCTGAGGGCCGACCCGTAGTCCCGGCGGGCGCCCGACGACAGCCGCGGCACCTCGTCGCGTTCTCGGAAAGCCCGCATGTGTCCCGCACACGTCCCGCGTACGGGCGCCCTTTCGCCCTGCGGTGCACCACATCCGACGCCGCGCGCCGATCCGCCACGGACGACGGGACGGCCCTCGGCCCGGCCGTGACGGGACCGGCGCTCCCGCGCCCGCCGCCGGCCTCAGCCGCGGTCGGCGAACAACGACACCGCGCAGCCGTCCGGGTCGAGGACCATCGCGTACCGCTGCCCCCACACCGCGTCCCACGGCTTCAGACGCCCCCGGTACCCGGCACCCGTCAGGTCCTCGTACACCGCGTCCACCTCCGCCGCGCCGTCGCAGCGGAAGGCGAGCCCGAGACGCTCACCGCCGCTCGGCGCCGTCCATCCGGGGTCGAACGACCGGACGACGTCCTCGGTGTCCCACAGCAGGCGCTGCCCGCCCGGGAGCGCCACTTCGACATGGGGTGCGGAATCCGCGTCGGCGGGGATGTCGAGCCCGAGCCTGCGGTAGAAGGCGAGCGAAGCGGCCAGATCCGCGGTGATGATGCCGATCGCGTCCATGTGTGGAGTCATGCCCCGACCGTAGGCCGGGCACCGCGCCGGGTCTTGTACGAAACGGACACGTCCGGGCCGTCGGCACCGGCCCGGACGGTACGGGCGGGAGCCACCGGGCCGAACGCCGGGGCGCCCCCCGCCCGCCGCCGCGCGGCTACGGGGCGCCCGTGCCGTTCGCGCGGTCCGCACCGTCCACGCAGTCCTCGGGCGACGTCCCCGGATCCGTGAGCGCGAGACCGAGCAGGGCGCGCTCGGACACCCAGCGGCTCGGGCGGTGGCGCGGATCGCCCGTCGTGCGGTGCAGCGCCCGGTGCAGCTCCAGCATCCGGGCGGCGCCGATCCGGTCGCCCCAGGCCAGCGGGCCGACCGGGTAGCCGAGCCCGGCCGTGACGGCCAGGTCGATGTCGGCGGGGGAGGCGATGGAACGTTCCGCGATCGACGACGCCACCGACACGATCGACGCCAGCAGCCGCTGCGCCACCGAACCCGCCGTGTCCCGCACCACCGAGACCGCGTACGGGTCGCCGCCGTCGCCCGCCCGGCCCAGCACCGCGCGGGCGTCGCGCGCGGCGGCCGGATCCGCCGCCGGGGTCACGGCCAGTACCCGGCGCCGCCCGGCCGCGGGCAACGGGTCGACCCCGAAGGAACGGCTCGCGGGCAGCCCGTGCTCGGCGACGGCCGAGGCCACCGACACACCCCAGACCGGAATCAGCACGACCGCCCCGGACGTCGGCCCGGAGCCCGTTTCGACGACGGCGCCCGCGGCCGTCAGGGCCTCGCGCAGCGCCGCCGCGTCGCCGTCCCCGGGACCGGAGCCGTGGACGAACACGGGACGGTCCGCGTCGCCCGTGACCGGCGGCTCCGGGGCCGGGGCGGGGGCGTCGGGGCCGTACGCGAACCAGCCGCGCCCGGTCTTGCGGCCGTGCAGCCCGGCGGCCACCCGGTTGGGGGTGAGGTAGGAGGGGCGGAGCCGGTCCGCGTACCGGAACCCCTGCCAGATGGAGTCGATCACCGCGGCCGTCACGTCCAGACCGGTGAGGTCCATCAGCTCGAAGGGGCCCATGCGCAGACCGAGCACGTCACGGGCGATCCGGTCGATGTCGGCCGGCTGCGCGACCGACTCCTCCAGCAGCGCGAGGGCCTCCGTCACCAGGCCGCGACCGGCGTGATTGACGAGGAAGCCGGGAGTGTCGGCGACGGTGACGGCGCGGTGCCCGCAGCCCTCGACGAACGCGGTGAGGGCGGGCGGGATCTCCGGGCGGGTGGCCGCGCCCGGCACGATCTCGACGATCCGCATCAGCGGCACCGGGTTGAAGAAGTGCAGCCCGGCCAGCCGGGTCGGGTCCTTCAGCGTGGCGGCGATGCGGGTGACCGACAGGGACGAGGTGTTGGTCGCGAAGACAGCCGTCGCGGGCAGCACCTGTTCGAGCCGGCCGAAGACCTCCGTCTTGGTGCCGAGATCCTCCCGCACGGCCTCGACGACCAGTTCGACGTCGGGGCCCGGCGCCCACGGGTCGTCCAGCGGGACCAGCCGCTCCAGGGCGGCCGCCGACTCCTCGGCGGACGACCGGCCCTTCTCCACGGCCCGTTCGAGCATGGACCGTACGAAGTCCACCGCGGCCGTCACCGCTTCCGTACGCGCGTCGCACAACTCGACGGTGTGTCCGGCGGTCGCCGCCCACTGGGCGATGCCGCGGCCCATGGCCCCGGCGCCGACGATCCTGATACGCATGGCGGTTGAGGTCCTCTCGGGGTGACAGGTGATCCGACCCAGCGACGATAGACGCGAACACGGCGCGCGGTCCGGCTCCCGGGCGATCCCATGACGCCGACCTGCCACCGGTTTCCGGCGGGCCAGGGGCTATTGATCACCGTTGCCCGCGAAATTAGAGTCGCGTCGGGACTACCGTCCGGTGATCCAGGACCCAGGGACCCGCCCGTCGGGAAAGGCGCCCGCCCACCCGGCCGCACGACCTCACCACCGAAAGGTCACGCCGTGCCCGACCAGCTGCCCGACGTCGTCATCTGCGAACCGCTGCGCACTCCCATCGGCCGCTTCGGCGGAGCGTTCGCCCGGCAGACCCCGGCGGCCCTCGCCGCACGCGTCGTCACGGAGGTCGTCGCCCGCACCGGCATCGACCCCGGGGCGGTCGACGAGGTGATCCTGGGGCACGCCTACCCCTCCGCCGAGGCCCCCGCCATCGGCCGGGTCGTCGCTCTCGACGCCGGACTGCCCGAGACCGTCACCGGCATCCAGATCGACCGCCGTTGCGGCTCCGGGCTCCAGGCAGTCCTCGACGCGGCCATGCAGATCCGGGCCGGCTTCAGCGAGGTCGTCGTCGCGGGCGGCGTCGACGTGATGAGCGCCGCCCCCTACTACACGCACGAGGGCCGCTGGGGCATCAAGGGCCCCGGCCTCCAGCTCCACGACGCGCTGGCCCGGGGCAGGGTCACCGCGGGCGGCCTTCACCATCCCGTACCGGGCGGCATGATCGAGACCGCCGAGAACCTGCGCCGCGCCTACGGCATCGGCCGCGCCGACCAGGACGCCCTCGCCCTGCGCTCGCAGCAGCGGGCCGCCCGGGCGGCGGCGGAGGGACGGTACGACGCCGAGATCGTCCCCGTGACCGTACGGACCCGCAAGGGCGAGACGGTCGTCACCGCCGACGAGCACCCCCGCCCCGACACCACCGCCGAACAACTCGCCGCGCTGCGCCCGGTCATGGCCGCGTCCGACCCCGACGCGACCGTGACCGCGGGCAACGCCAGCGGCCAGAACGACGCGGCCGCCGCCTGCCTGGTGACCAGTGCCGCCACCGCCGAACGGCTCGGTCTGAACCCGCTGGTCCGGCTCGTCTCCTTCGCCCGCGCCGGGGTGCCCGCCGCGACCATGGGCCTGGGTCCCGTCCCCGCGACCCGCGCCGCCCTCGACCGCGCCGGGCTGACGCTCGACGACCTCGACCTGATCGAGATCAACGAGGCGTTCGCCGCCCAGGTGCTCGCCTGCACCCACGAACTGGGGCTCGGCGAGACCGATCACGAGCAGCGCGTCAACGTCAACGGCTCCGGCATCTCGCTCGGCCATCCGGTCGGTGCGACCGGCGCCCGCATCCTCGCCACCCTGACCCGCGAGATGCACCGCCGTGAGGTCCGCTACGGCCTGGAGACGATGTGCATCGGCGGCGGCCAGGGCCTCGCCGCGGTCTTCGAACGCGTCCGGCCCTGACACACGGGGGCTCAGCGAGTCGTGTGCGCGCCGGGGCCGTCGGCACGCCGCTGTCCCTGGGCTAGGCACCGCTCCGGAGCTCGGGGGACAGGCCCGCGCATGCCGAGGCGCGGGCGCGCTCGGCCCCCGACACGAGGTCGGCGACGATGTCGGCGGCCGGCTCGACGGCGGTGACGAGGTCCAGTCCCTCACCCTCCCGGACCGGAACGGCGTCGGGATCGCCGCGCGCGACCGCGTCACGGAACGCCTGACGGAGGGTGGTGTCCCGGCTCAGCTCCTCCTCACGGCCGCGCCACCGTTCCAGGAACGCGTTGCGCGGGGTGCGGGCGGTGCAGGGGTGGGGCCACCCGGCGTCGCGGGCGATGTCCAGCACCCTGCTCCGTTCCGAGTCGCCGCCCCGGGCCTCGACGAGGGCGCGGGCGACCGGCGGGGGCACCAGGGCCTCGGAACCGACCTGGAAACGGGTGCCCACCAGGGCACCCGTCGCCCCGAGCGTCAGCGCGGCGGCCACCCCGCGCCCGTCGGCGATGCCGCCCGCGGCGAGCACCGGGACCGGCGCGACCAGGTCCACCACCGCGGGGACGAGCGGCAGGGTGCCGCGCGATCCACCGTGTCCACCCGCCTCGCCGCCCCACGGGCCGTCCCGCAATCCCCGGCGTCACCGCCGCGCCGAACGGGAGGCGGTGCTCAACGGACCGGGGTCAGCCCGGCGGCACGCAGACGCCGGGCGACCAGGGCGACGGACCCGGCATTCAGCGGGATCTGGGGGAACGCGGTTCCGGCGCACTCGATGACGCCCAGCAGACTGAGCGCCGCCTTGAACGAGCCGAGCGCCGACGAGCTGCGGCCCATCTCCGCCTCGGGACCGGCATCGACCATGGCGAACAGCTCCACGAGCCGCTCCTGCTCCTTCGCGGCGAGCGCCCAGTTCCCGGCCCGCGCGGCGTCGTACAGCCGGACGTACCCGGCCGGATCGACATTGCCGATGCCCGGTACGACGCCGTCCGCACCGGCCAACAGGGCCGCGTCGACGGTGAGTTCGGAACCGGTGAGTACACTGAACCGCGGCGCCGGGCCCTTCTCGCGGCCGTCCCGTCCGCCCAGCCCGACGAGCAGCCGGCGCAGTGCGCCCTCGTCGCCGCTGCTGTCCTTGAGCCCGGCGAGGGTGCCGTCCTCGGCCAGTTCGCGTACCAGGGCGACGGGCAGCTTGCTGTGCACCGCGACAGGGATGTCGTACGCGAACAATGGCAGGTCGACCGCCGCGCGCAGCCGCCGGAAGTGGCCGGCGATCTCCTCTGGATGGGTCCGGGTGTAAAAGGGCGCGGTGGCGACCAGGGCGTCCGCACCGAGTCCGGCGGCGGTCCCGGCCTGGTCGATCACGCGTGCCGTGGTCGTGTCGATGACGCCCGCCAGCACCGGGACCCGGCCCGCGACCGCCTCGACCACCGTCCGCAGCGTCGTGGCCCGCTGCTGGTCGGTGAGGTACGCGACCTCGCCCGTGGAACCGAGCGCGAACACCCCGTGCACCCCGCCGTCGACGAGATGCTCGACGAGCCGGGCGAGGGACGCGGTGTCGACCTCCCCCCGGGAGTCGAGCGGAGTGCAGACCGGCGGGACGACGCCCCGCAACGGTGTGGTCAGGGACATGGCGGTGACTCCCACTCGGTCGAGGCGTCGACCCGTGGCCCGGTTCGGCCGCACGGGAACGAGAAGACATGAGACGTAAGATGTCCTATGTCTCGCTCACCATAGGCAGAAGCTCCGGCGACCGGTCAAGTGCCGTTCGAGGAACGGAAGATCGTGTCGCGACCGGCCGCCGTCAGGGCCGACGCATGCGGCCGTACAGATAGCTCGTGGTGCCGTTCAACGCGGCACGGCTCCACGCCTCCACGTCGGCGGGCCCCATGCCCGCCCAGTCGGGCGTGTGCTCCACCAGCTCGCGCCCCAGCCTGCGGCCCAGCTCCACCAGACGGGCTCCCTCGGCGCCCCGCTCGTCGGCGTACCGGCACAGCGCCTCGGCGGCCGAGGCGGATCCGCGCAAGGCCCGTTCCAGGCACAGCGCGTCCCGCAGCGCCTTGACCGCACCGCTGGCGGTGTGCGGCCGGGTGACGCTCGCCGCGTCGCCCGCCAGCAGGAACGGCGGTACGGCGGCCCGGGGCACGACGAAGTCGGCGACCGGATGGAGTGCCTGGGCGGCGTGCTCGCCCCGGGCGACGATGTCGGCCCACTCCGCCGGGAAGTGCTCCTCCGCGATGCTCCGCACGTACGCGGTGGAGACGGGGACCGACGGCGCCGCCGACCGCGGGGGAGAGCCGTAGATCGCGTAGGCCAGCAACAGCGTTTCCGGGGCGGCCCCCGGGATCAGGTAGAAGACGCCGTGCCCGCCCGGGAACCCCAGCGTGACCCAGGCGGTCCGCAGCAGTTCCAGCGGCTTCGGATGGTCGCGCAACGCGGTCAGCGGGATCGTGCCCCGCCACACCAGATATCCGGCGGGCACGGGCCGTACGTCGGGCGCGATCAGCGCGCGGGTGACGGAACGGTGCCCGTCCGCGCCGACCACGACGTCGTACTCCCGCTGCCCGTCGCCGGTGCGGACCAGGGCGCGGCCGGAGGCGGACCGCCCGACGGACACGACGGGCACTCCCCGGTGGTACGTGCCCTCACCGACCTGCGCGTGCAACGCCCGCCACAACAGTCCCCAGTTGCACGCCGTCACCGCGGCCTGCTGCCGGGCCAGCTCGCGCGAGGACCGCCCTCCCGGCGCCCGGGTGATCCACACGCGATCGGCCACCGGCGCGGTCGGCATGTCCGTGCCCAGATAGCCGTCCGTCACCAGCTCCCGGTGCAGCGACGGCGGGACGACGATGCCGAACCCCCGGTCCTGCAGCGCGCCGCCGCTTCTCTCGTGGACGGTGACGTCCGCCCCGGCCCGGGCTGCGGCGATCGCCATGGCGCAGCCGGCGATGCTGCCTCCGACCACTCCGATGCGTAAGTTCGCCCCGATGCGTGAATCCGTCACTGCCACCCGTGCTCCCGCATGTTGACGCCCCGACAGGTTCGACTCACCCCATCGTCGCACCCGGAACGCGGCCGTGCGCCGTGTCCGCACGGCTGTCGTACCGACGGTTCAGCGCCGGGCCGGGCCGTCCCCGTCCCGGCGGCCCCGGGACCGGTCGTCCCGCTCCCGGTCGTGCCGGGCGCGCGCCTCGGAGATCCGGCGTCTGACCGGCGCGTAGTGCTCGCTCAGCGCCTGTGCGAAGCCGGGTACGTCCTCGGCCCGCGCGGCGTCCACGATGCTCTGGTGCGAGGCGATCGTGGCCGTCTCGTCGGCGTGGGTGAAGCCGTCCAGATGCGGTGCGACGATCGCGTACACGTCCCAGAAGGCCATCGAGAGCTGGCCGACCAGTTCGTTGCCCAGCGGCGCCACGAGCAGGGCGTGGAACGCCCGGTCCGCCTCGACGAAGCCGTGTCCCTCCTGCGCGCCGGTCGCTCGCATGGTGGCCACCAGACCGTCCAGCGCGTCGAGTTGGTCGTCGGAGAGCAGCGCCACGATCCGTTCGGCCATTCCGCGCTCGAAGAGCTCCCGCACGTCGACCAGGTCGGCCAGCACCCGGAAGTCGTCGCCGGGGGAGAGCAGCCCGCGGAACGCCAGGCTCTCCACGAGGGCGGACAGGCTCAGCCTGCCCACATAGGTGCCGTGTCCGTGCCGCACCTCCACGATGTCCAGCGCGTCGAGGATCTTGACCGCCTCGCGGACGCTGGAACGGCTGGCGCCGAGCGCCTCGCACAGGGCCGGCTCGGGAGGCAGCGGATCCCCGGGGCGCAGCCGCTCCTCAAGGATGTGACGCTTGATGCCCTCGACGACTTCCTGCCGGAGCGACCGCCGACCGGACCTCGCGCCGGACATGCGTGGAATCCCCACCTCTCGACCCTCTGCCTCTCGGCCCTCCCGCTCGTCGGGCCAGGGCCCCACGCTACCAAGGCATCAGACATCCGATGTTCCGTGGCGACGGGCATGCAAAAGGTCCGCCGGCGCAGCCCCGGCTGCACCGACGGACCCGTCCGTCACCTGCCTGTCGGCAGTCGGTTGTGCGCGTCAGCCCTTCGAGGCGCGGGTGCGGCGCACCAGCAGGGCGCCACCGAGCACCATCGCGGCGCTCGCACCGCCGGCCAGGCCCAGGTTGGTGTCAGAACCGGTGTGTGCCAGCTGCGGCTTGTGGTGGTGCTGCCAGTGCGGCTTGTGGTGGTCCGACTCGTGCTGCCAGTGCGGCTTGTGATGGTTCGACTCGTGCTGCCAGTGCGGCTTGTGATGGTTCGACTCGTGCTGCCAGTGCGGCTTGTGATGGTTCGACTCGTGCTGCCAGTGCGGCTTGTGGTGGTCCGGCTTGTGCGGCCAGTGGTGGTGTCCCGGAGGACAGTTGTGATGATGGTGGTCGTGGACGACCGGCGGCTTGTGCGGCGGGTCGACCGGGGGCTTGTGCGGCGGGTCGACCGGGGGCTTGTGCGGCGGGTCGACCGGAGGCTTGGGCGGGTCCACGGGCGACGGCGCCGCGTTCCCCGACTCGTTACCGCACTCGTTGCCGACCGCGGGGTTGAGCGCGCCGACGACATCGACCGTGTTGCCGCACACGGTGACCGGAACGTCCACCGGAACCTCGACGAGGTTGCCGGACAGCACACCGGCGGATTCGGCCGCGACGCCCTCGGCGCTCGCGCCCTGGGCGCCCGTGCCGCTTCCCTGACCGCCCTGGTTCCCGCACTCGTTGCCGAATGCCGGGTTCAGCAGGCCGATCACATCGACCGTGTTGCCGCAGAGGTTGACGGGAGCGTGTACCGGCGCCTGCACGGCGTTGCCCGAGCCGATGCCCGGTGAGTCGACGGCGGTGGCCCCGGCGGAGGCGTCCGCGAACGCGTACCCGCCGGTGGCGGTCAGGATGCCTGACGCCGCCGCCATCACGAGCACGCTTTTACTCAAGGCTTTTCGCATTGATTGCCCTTTCTTAGGACACGTCGCGCGAGCGCGGGGGCTCGCGGCTCGTTCATCAGGCGGTGCGGTATTCGCCGGGGACGACACCCCGTACGACCTCAATGCGTGGGCCTTTCGGTGGTGGTCACGGCGGATCGGCGAGAACGCGTCGCAGCGTTCCTCACGGTTCTTCACGCGACGAATCCACCTCCTACCAGGCGCACACCAGGGCCGCACGCCTGGTGACACACATAACGAGGAGGAAATGTCGAGGAAACTCGTATTTCGTGGAATTTTTGTGACCACTCGAACGGATTACATGAGTGGGTCCCCGTTTGGCGGGGTTGCCGTGTGATTGCTCCGGCTCAACCCGGACTACGGAAAGGGAAGTTGAGGCTCCGAAGGAATGCAGGGGCGGTGAAACGCTTCTGCGGTAGTCCTTGCTTACTTTCGTACTGCTGTCCGTGCGGCTTCGGCGTTCGGGTGAATGGAGAGAACCAAAAGACCGTTCGTGAGTTGGGCAGGAAGCTCCGGTACGGGGCATCCGTTACGAGAAGGGTTAATCGTGATCAAGAAGGTTCTGGCCACGGGCGCCGTGGCCGCCTCCATCCTCGGTCTGGGCGCGACGCAGGCCATGGCGGTCGGTGACGACGGCGGTACGACCTCGGTCAATGGCAACGGAGCCTCGCAGTCGTTCGGCAACGCTGTGACCCACGGTGACGGAAGCCCGCAGTTCGACCTGGTCCAGGGCAGCCTGAACAAGATGTGCGTCGGCCTGCCGCTGAAGGCCAACCCCGGCTCGCTCATCGGCGGTATCCCGGTCACGGCCCAGGATGTCAACGTGCTGTCCTCGCCGCAGAACCAGCAGTGCGCCGAGAACTCCACCCAGGCCAAGGGCGACGAGCCGCTGTCGCACATCCTGAGCAACATCCCGGTGTTCTCCGGGAACGGCGTCGGCAACAGCTGATCCGGCCGACCGCAGTGACAGGCCCGGGCCGTCGGCGTTCCTCCTCCGCGCGGTCCGGGCCCGCTGCTGCCCGCCCTGTCGCCGCCCCGCCGGGGCGCTCCGACGGGATGGCGTACGGAACGGCCCGACCGGCGCCCCGTGCTGTCGATAAATCGGCAGCGCATCGGCGCTCAGTCTTTCGGGCGATTCTCGAGATTCTTCCGTTTCAAGAGTTTCGCCCACGGTCCTGCATCGTTACGAATCGCAGCGGCGGAGTCACGAGTGATCAGGGCCGTACTCGTGCGGCACGAAGGACGTGGCCGCATCGGACTCCGTCGAAGAAAGGGACAGAAGTGAAGTACACCAAGGTCGCCGCCATTGCAGCCGGAACCCTGATGGCGATGGGCGCCGCCGCACCCGCATTCGCCGACGCCGGTACGTCCGGCGGTTCCGCCCTCTCCCCGGGCCTGGTCTCGGGCGATGCCGTCCAGGCCCCGATCCACATTCCGGCCAACGTCTGCGGCAACACCGCCAATGGGATCGGTATTCTCAACCCCGCCTTCCACAACTTCTGCATCAGCGGCTGATCCCTGGTCGACCGGCGAACGCCCGTGGCGGAAAGGCCCAGGAACGCATTCGGTCGCGTTCCGGGGTCTTTTCCTTTCCGTTTCCGGTGGGCGCGACGTGCCGCCAAGAAATCGCGTCCCCTCCAGTTGCCCGGTCGCGATCGCTTCGTTACCCAGAGGGAAAGCAGTGGAAGCCACAGTCAAAGAGACTGGAACGATCGCGTGTGCGCGACCGGTGGGACGCCGCTGCAGAAGGGAATCCCGAAAGTGAAGTACGCGAAGTCCGCTGCGTTCGTCGCCGGTTCCGTGGTCGCTCTGGGAACGGCTGCTCCTGCCTTCGCCGTCACCAACGCCACGCCCCTCGACTTCAGCCTCACCGGCGGCGTCAACCAGGTGATGGCCAGTGCGCTGCAGGCCACCGACCTGCTCGTCGACACCGTCGGGGGCGCTGCGGAGAAGATGCACAAGCAGGGCACCGTCACCAAGCTGACCGACCAGGCCGCCGGTGCGGCCAAGGGTGCGGCCCCGCTGCTCGGGGGCCTCCCGGTCGGTGGCTGATCCGGCACGGCCGTCCGCATTCCCGCATTCCCGCATTCGCGGATTCCGTTCGCCTCCGCGCCATGAACACGGCGAACAAGCGTGCGGAGAAGAATCGTTCGAGTGAATCGCCACAACCATCCTCGTCACCTTGAGTTGATCAGGGCGCTCCGGACAGGCGAGCAAGAAGAATATCCAGAAGGGCTTTTTCATGATCAAGAAGATGATGGCCTCGGCGGCCGTCGCCGCTTCCATCGCCGGCGTCTCCGCCGCGATGGCCCCGCAGGCCATGGCCGTCGGGAACGACACCGGCACGACGTCGGTCAACGGCAACGGTGCCGTCCAGTCGTACGGGAACTCCGCCACCCACGGCGACTGGAGCCCGCAGTTCGCGCTCATCCAGGGCTCGCTCAACAAGCCCTGCGTCGCCCTGCCGGCCAAGGCCAACGTCGGTTCGCTCCTCGGCGTCGTCCCGGTCTCCGTCCAGGACATCAACGTGCTGTCCTCGCCGCAGAACCAGCAGTGCACGGAGAACTCGACGCAGGCCAAGGGTGACGAGGCGCTGTCGCACCTCCTGAGCAACATCCCGATCCTGTCCGGCAACGGCGCCGGCAACAACTAGGACACCAGGGCTCCGGCCGTCCGACGCCGACCCCGAACGCCTCGTCTGCGTAGGGCACGGCGTCGTGTGCGGCTTCGAGTGCGCCTGTCCATAGTGTGCGAAACCCGTGGGGCCGACGCATCCAGGCCGCCGGTTCTCCGGCGAGCCGGGCGCGTCGGCCCCACGGCGTGCGTCCGGAGCCCCGCCACCCCCCGAACGAGCGGGCGCACTGGGCCGGTTGCCGTAGCGCCGACGGACGTCGCGCGGTGTATCGGGTAAGGACCGGACATGGATCAGTACGACAGTCAACGCCCCCACGGCGGCCGGCGGCACGCGCAGGACGCCACACCCATCTACGACCGGTTGCTCGCCGAATGGCGGGCGGCCCGCAGCGGAGCGCAGCCGGTGCCGCCCGGGCGGCAGGCGCGGCCCCGTGCGGGATGCCGCGTTCCCGCCGCCCGTACCCCCGAGAAGCCGTCGACGGGTGAGCTGTGAGGGTCGAACCCGCGCAGGATCGAACCCATTTGGGTGGATATGCGGAACTGTCGCTCCCGTAGTGGGTTGATCAATACGTTCCACAACGGGACGCTCCGAAAGGTGAAGCGTGATGAAGAAGATGATGGCCGGCGCAGTCGTGGCCGTGTCCCTGATGGGCCTGTCCGCCGCCGTTGCCCCCGCGGCCATGGCGGTCGGCAATGACGACGGCACCACGTCGGTCAACGGCAACGGCGCCACGGACGTGTTCGGCAACGCCGCGACCTTCGGCGACGGCAGCCCGCAGACACAGCTCGTCCAGGGCTCGCTGAACAAGCTCTGCCTCGGTGTGCCGGTCAAGGCCGATGCCGGTTCGCTCATCGGTGGTATCCCGGTCACGGCCCAGGATGTCAACGTGCTGTCCTCGTCGCAGAACCAGCAGTGCACCGAGAACTCGACGGAGGCCAAGGGCGACGAGCCGCTGTCGCACATCCTGAGCAACAACCCGGTGTTCTCCGGCAACGGCGTCGCCAACGACTGACGCCCACTCGGATGCGGGTGGTCACGGGAAGACGATCCGGGGCCGCCCGCACTCCGTGTCCGGCGTCGCGCAGGCGGAGCCGGGGCCGAGCCCGGGCTCCGTTCGTGACGATGCCCACCGCGCCACGGGGGCGGTGGGCATCTGGCGTACGGGGGGTGATTCAGCCGAGGCTCCGTACCGGAAGGACGCAGTGGGCCGAGGTCATGATGACGTTCGGGTCCCCCGCGAAGGCCCGCAGCAGGTCCTCGCCGACCGGTCGTCCCGGAGCGCCCTGGGGCCACGGGCGGGTGGCGAACATGACGTTCACCTCGCCGCGTTGCTCGGCGGCGGTCAGCCACTCGGCCGGGGCGGGGTACTGGGCGGTGAAGTGGGGGAGCGTCAGGACCGCCTGGCCGGCCTGGACGAGCAGCTTGACCGGAAGCCCCGGCGTCTCGGCCGCGTACACCGGGCCGGTGCCCACCGGCAGTCCGTTGCGCTCCAGGGAGGCGCGCATGGCGGTCTCGCCGGTGGCCGGGCCTTCCGCGCCGTCGCCCAGCGAGTAGACGAGAAGGAAGGCGGCGTCGGGGCCTCCGTCGGGGTGTTCGCCGCTCCACCCGATCAGCGAGATCGTGCCCAACTGGGCTTGTGTGAAGGTTCCGGTGGCCGTCTGCGGTGAGGTCATGCTCGGCACCATAACGGCCGATGAGCGGTCTATGTGTATGTGTATCACCTGATCGAGGGATATCACCGGATATCTCCGGTGAATGCCGTCAGGACCGCGTCATGGCTCCGAGTGGACGCGGCGGGGGTGGGAAAACGTGTTGACGGCGCCTCGTGGTCGCGGGCTATCGTGTGCGGCGTCGCCGGGCGGCGGACTGCCGTCGGTGTTGGTCCCGTGCGTGAACCAGGAGGTGAGGACATTGATGACTGTCGCCGAGATGGGCGTTGCCCACCGCAGAAGCATCGTTCCCGCCCCCGTGGTCGCCGGCTGACCTCTTCGTTCGACAACACCGCGCGCCTGTGAGCGCGTTGCCGGGGCCACCCTTCGAAGGGTTTCCCTTGTCCTCCCAGTTCTCTGGTTCTTCCTCCTTCTCCTCCTTCTCTTCCGATTCCTTCCGGGACGCGTCCGCCGCGCCTCCGCTGTCCGCATACGGCTGGGACGACGGCTGGGCCGCCGCGTTCGCCCCGTACGCCGCGCAGGGGCTGCTGCCCGGGCGCGTGGTGCGGGTCGACCGCGGGCAGTGCGACGTCGTCACCCCGCGGGGGACGCTGAGGGCCGACACCGCGTTCGTCGTCCCGCGTGATCCCATGCGCATCGTCTGCACCGGTGACTGGGCCGCCGTCGACCCCGACGGGGATCCGCGGTTCGTACGGGCGCTGCTGCCGCGGCGTACGGCCTTCGTCCGTTCGACGACGTCGCAGCGTTCCGAGGGACAGGTCCTCGCCACCAACGTGGACCACATCGCCATCTGCGTCTCGCTCGCCACGGAACTCGACCTGGGACGGGTGGAGCGCTTCCTCGCGCTCGCCATGTCCAGCACCGACGGGGCGGCGCTGCTCCGCGACGGGGCGGACGCCGCGGACGGTGCCGCCGAACCGGTCGTGGTGCTGACCAAGGCCGATCTGGTGCCGGACGCCACGACGCTGTCGCACCTCGTCCAGGACGTCGAGGCCGCCGCGCCCGGTGTGCAGGTGCTTCCCGTCAGCTCCGCCACGGGCGAGGGACTGGACGTGTTCTCCGCGATCGTGTCGGGTGGCACGAGCGTGCTGCTCGGGGTCTCCGGCGCGGGCAAGTCGACCCTGGCCAACACTCTGCTCGGCCGCGACGTGATGGAGGTGCGGGCCGCGCGCGAGGTCGACGGCAAGGGCCGTCACACCACCACGACCCGCAACCTTCTGGTGCTGCCCTTCGGGGGCGTGCTCATCGACACCCCCGGGCTGCGCGGGGTCGGGCTCTGGGACGCGGAGACCGGCGTCGGTCAGGTCTTCTCCGAGATCGAGGAACTGGCCGAGCACTGCCGGTTCCACGACTGCGCCCACCGGTCCGAGCCCGGCTGCGCGGTGCTCGCCGCGGTCGAGGACGGCTCACTGTCCCACCGGCGCCTCGACAGCTTCCGCAAGCTGCTCCGCGAGAACCGGCGCATCGTCGCCAGGACCGATGCCCGGGTGCGGTCGGAGATGCTGCGCGAATGGAAGCGCAGAGGGGCCGAAGGGAGGGCGGCCATGGACGCGAAGCGCGGCAGGACGCGGTAGGCCCTGTCGTCGAAGTGCCGCCGTCCGGCGGAGGCCGCACGGCAGGCGGCAGTTTGACGCCAGGGCCTGGGTCGCGACGCCGGGTCCGATGTCCGAAATCCGCCGGTGCGGTGCCGGCAGGTGCCGCACACTGGACGGTGTGATGGACGAAACGACCAGGTACGAGGCGGTGAGCAGCCGCGACGCCCGGTTCGACGGGGAGTTCTTCTTCGCCGTCGAGACGACCGGCATCTACTGCCGGCCGAGCTGCCCCGCCGTCACCCCCAAGCGGAAGAACGTCCGCTTCTTCCCCACCGCGGCCGCCGCCCAGGGCCACGGCTTCCGGGCGTGCCGACGCTGCCGCCCGGACGCCGTGCCCGGCTCGGCGGAGTGGAACGTACGCGCCGACGTCGTGGGACGCGCCGTTCGGCTGATCGGGGACGGTGTGGTCGACCGGGAGGGCGTGCCCGGTCTGGCGCACCGGCTCGGCTACAGCGCGCGCCAGGTGCAGCGGCAGCTCAACGCGGAACTGGGCGCCGGACCCGTCGCGCTGGCCCGGGCCCAGCGCGCCCACACCGCGCGGGTGCTGCTGCAGACGACCGGGCTGCCCGTGACGGAGATCGCCTTCGCTTCCGGCTTCGCCAGCGTCCGTCAGTTCAACGAAACGATCCGGCGGATCTACGCCCGCACGCCGAGCGCGCTGCGGGCCGAGGCGGGGGCGGGGTCCGGGGCGGCGGGGCGGGCGGCGCACACCACCGGCATCCCGTTGCGGCTCGCGCACCGGGGGCCGTACGCGGCCCGCGAAACCTTCGACCTGCTGGCCGACGAGGCGGTCGGCCGCGTCGAGGAGGTCGTCGGGACGCGCGGTGCCCGGACCTACCGGCGCACCCTGCGCCTGCCCTACGGCACGGCCGTCGTAGCCGTCGACGAACGGGCCGCGGGGCCCTGGCTGGACGCCCGGATCCATCTCACGGACCTGCGTGATCTGACGACGGCGGTGCAGCGGCTGCGGAGGCTGTTCGACCTGGACGCCGATCCGTACGCCGTCGACGAACGGCTCGGCGCCGATCCGCGGCTCGCGGCGCACGTCGCCGCCCTTCCGGGGCTGCGTTCCCCGGGGACCGCGGACCCGGAGGAGTTCGCCGTCCGGGCGCTGGTGGGCGCGGCGGAGGCGGAGCGGCTGGTGGAGGCGTACGGCAAGGTCCTCGACGTTCCCTCCGGCGGGCTCACCCATGTGTTTCCCGAGCCGGGCGCGCTGGCCGGAGCGGTGGAGGATCCGGCACTGCGGGCGCTGGCCGGCGCGCTCGCCGACGGGGGCGTACGGCTCGACGCCGGGGCGGACCGCGACGAGGCGGAGCGGGCGCTGCTCCGGCTGCCCGGGATCGGTCCGGGGACCGCAGGGCTCATCCGGATGCGGGCGCTCGGCGACCCCGACGTGGACCCTGGTGGCGGGCCCGGGGCGGAGGGGTGGCGTCCGTGGCGTTCGTACGGGGCGCGGCATCTGGAGCTCCTCGGCGTCACCTGAGCCGACGGGCGGGGCCGGGAGCCCCGGGGCCCCGGGCGCGCTCCGGGGCGGCCGGGCTCACGCCCAGAGCAGCACGCCGAGCCAGGCACCCGTCACCAGCAGGCACGCGAAGAGTTCGACGAGCACGGACCAGCCCGTGGCCCGCATCACCGAGCGGACCGATGCCCACCCCGCGCCACGACTGCCGAGCCGCAGCCGCTCCACCCCGTAGACGGTCCCCACGTAGCCCACCAGTGCGCCCACCACCGGGACCACGAAGAAGCCCACGATCGCGCCGACGCCGCCGAGCACCAGCGTCCTGTGCGGGGCGCCCGACTCGTGCGGGCGGCGCGGCGGCAGCAGCGGTTTCAGCGCCTGGTCCACCAGCAGCAGCGCGGTGGCGCCCATGAGCACGGACCAGGCCGCCGTCGTCCTGTCGGTCAGCGTCCACCACAGCACCGCGGCCCAGACGATCGCCTGTCCGGGCACCCCCGGCACCAGCACGCCGATCAGGCCCAGGAGCATGACCAGGCCGACGGCGACGAGTTGCCACACACCCATTCGACCAGCCTGACGGAGTCCGGCCGGTCCCGCCCGTCCACGGCGCCGGGCACCCCGGGCACCGACGGGTCAGGCCCGGGGCTCCCGGGCCACCCAGCCCCGCTCGTACGCGTGCCAGCCCAGCTGGAGCCGGGTCGACACCCCCGTCAGTTCCATCAGGCCCTTCACCCGCCGCTGCACGGTCCGCAGCCCCAGGTCCAGCTGCTTCGCCACGCTCGCGTCCGTCAGCCCGGCCAGCAGCAGCGACAGGATCTCCAGGTCCGTCGCGTCGGGTCCGGTGGGGACCTCCTCCAACAGGTCGCCCCCGCCGAACCGGAGCGGCATCGCCTCCCGCCACACCGCCTCGAACAGTCCCATCAGCGACTCCAGCAGCCCGGAGCCGTGCACGACCAGCGCCGCGGGCTCCGCGCCCCGGCCGGTCAGCGGCACCATCGCCAGGGCCGCGTCGGCGACGACCAGCTTGGTGGGCACCCGGTCGACGACCCGGCACTGCTCGTCGCGGCCCAGCGCCGCCGAGAGCTCCGTGATCCCGGACGGCAACGAGAGCACCTCCCGCTCGACCACCACCCGGAACGACACCCCACGCGTGGCGGCCCGCTCCTCGGCCTCGTTCTCCGTCCCGCTCACCGCGATCGGCTTCCCGGTGACCAGGGCGCACACCTCGCTGGTGGCCCCCAGCTGCAACTGATGGAAGCGGTGCGCCACCGCGCTCGCGCCCGTCACCACCTCGACCAGATCGTGCACGGCCGAATCGGTGGCCTCCGCCCGGTACTCCTCGGCGAGCAGCGCCGCCGCCAGCTCCGCCTGCTCCAGCTCGTGGCGCTGCTGCGTCAGCAGGGCCCCCAGCGCCACCGCCGGAGGCGCCGCCACCCAACGGCCGGTGCGCGACGAGGACTGGGCGGCCAGACCGTGCTGCTCCAGCCTGCGCAGCGCCCGTTCGGTGTCCGGCTCGGGGAGCGCGAGCCGGTGTGCCAGATCGGGGACCTCGGCGGCCCCCACGGTCACGAGCGCGCGGTACGCCGACTCCTGTATCTCGTCGAGACCTATGGCCCCCAACATCCCTCGGTCCCTCCCGGACGCATTGATTCCGCACGCCGTCGCTGATTCCGGGCGCCGGTCGTGGCGGAAAGCGGCCACGGCGTAAACCCGCCGTGCACATCATCCCTTCATCGCCCCGCGCTCTGCCAATGTGGCGCCACCGCAGTACCGACAACTTCCGGAATGCCGCTGTTTGTTCAGAGGCAACCCGGTTTTACTTGGGGAGAGCGATGCGTCCGATATCGCGTACGGCGCTGGGGGCGGCCACCGCCGCCGTCCTGGCCGTCACCGCGATCGCACCGTCCGCGGCAGCGCCGCAGGACGACGCGAGCGCGAAGAGACCACTGACCGGCAGTTCGCCCGCCACCTCCAAGGCGGGCGAACCGGTCACCGTCACCCTGGTCACCGGCGACAAGGTCCTGGTGCGCACGGACAGTTCCGGGGCCGCGTCGGTCACCGCGCTGCCCCGCGAGGACGGCTCCGTGCCCCTCCTGCAGACCAGACAGTCCGGCAAGGACCTCTACGTCTACCCCGACACCGCCGCCCGGGCGCTGGCCGCGGGCAAGGTCGACCAGGAACTCTTCAACGTCACCGGACTCGTCCGGCAGGGCTACGACGACGCCCACACCTCCGCGCTGCCGCTGATCGCCGTCTACGGCGACGCCGCGGCCCGTACCGCGCCCGCCACCCCGCGCGGAGCGAAGCGCGGACTCGTGCTCGACGCCATCGACGGCGTCGCGCTCAAGGCGGACAAGAAGAAGGCCGCCGACTTCTGGGCGGACGTCACCGACACCCGTTCCCGCTCGGCCACCGGTCTGAAGAAGCTCTGGCTCGACCGCAAGGTCCGTGCCACCCTCGACCGGTCCACCAAGCAGATCGGCGCCGACCTCGCCTGGGCCGCCGGATACACCGGCAAGGGCACCAGGGTCGCCGTCCTGGACACCGGCGCCGACGCGGAACACCCCGACCTCAAGGGCCGGATCGCCGCCTCGGAGAACTTCACCGACTCCAGCACCGCCGACGACCGGCAGGGGCACGGCACCCACACCATCTCCACCGTCGGCGGCTCCGGCGCCGCGAGCGACGGCCGGAAGAAGGGCGTCGCCCCAGACACCGAACTGCTCAACGGCAAGGTCCTCAACGACAGCGGCTCCGGCGCCGAGTCCTGGATCATCGCCGGCATGCAGTGGGCCGTCGACCAGAAGGCCGACGTCGTCTCCATGAGCCTCGGCAGCCCGGAGCCGACCGATTGCACCGACCCGATGAGCGTCGCCGCCGAGAAGCTCGCCCGGAGCGAGGACACGCTGTTCGTGATCGCTGCGGGCAACTCCGGCCCGAGGCTCAACACCGTCTCCTCGCCCGGCTGCGCCCCGAGCGTGCTGACCGTCGGCGCCGTCGACCGCGACGACACCACGGCCCAGTTCTCCAGCCGCGGGCCCGTGATCGGCGCGCACACCCTGAAGCCGGAGATCGCCGCCCCCGGCGTCGCCATCTCCGCCGCGGCGGCGGGCGGCCGGGGCGTCTACGCCTACCAGTCGATGTCCGGGACGTCGATGGCCACCCCGCACGTGGCGGGCGCCGCCGCGATCGTGAAGCAGCGTCACCCGGACTGGACCGCCCAGCAGATCAAGGCCGCCCTGGTGTCGTCCGCGAAGAGCGGCATCCCCGGGGACGTGCGCGAGACCGGCGCCGGCCGGCTCGACGTGAAGGCCGCGATCGACACCACCGTCGTCGGCGCCGCCGCCGTCCAGGCCGGCTCCTTCAACTGGCCGCAGGACAGGAACGACCGCACCACCGTCGACCTGCCCTACACCAACTCCGGCACCAAGCCGGTGAAGCTGTCGCTCCAGGTCCAGGGCGTCACGGGCAACGACGGCTCCGCGGTCCGCACCCCGGTCGCCGGGCTCGACACGAAGACCGTCACCGTCCCGGCCGGGGCCACCGTGAAGGTCCCGCTGCGCATCGACCCGTCCGCGAAGCTGAAGGCCGCCCAGTACGGCGACGTCACCGGACGCGTCCTGGCCACCGGGCCCGGCGGTGCGAAGGTCTCCACCCCGTTCTCCCTGTACGTGGAGCCGGAGACCGTCACCCTGCGCGTCAAGCTGATCGACCGCGCCGGCAAGCCCGCCACGGGCTCCTCCTCGCTGGACGTCATCGGCACCGACACCTCCAGCGGCGAGCGCCGCTTCAACGACGGCGCCGCCGACCAGGTCTACCGGCTGCGCCCCGGGGCGTACTTCGTCTCCGGGTTCGTCATCACGCCGGACACCGCGGACGCCACGGGCCGCACGGCCGAGTCCGTCGGCTACCTCGCCCGTCCGCAGCTCGACGTCACCAAGGACACCACCCTGGTGCTCGACGCCCGCAAGGCCCACCGGCTCCAGGTGAAGACCGCGGACCGCGCCTCCGAGAACCGCTCCACGACCCTCGCGTTCGGCCGCTCGTGGGACGACACCTGGCTGCACTCCGGCTCCATCACCGGTACCGGCAGCGTCGAGAACTACCTGGCGGACGTGCAGGGCAAGGCCCGCGACGGCGACTTCGAATTCTCCAGCTTCTGGCGCGCGTACGCCCCGCAGATCGAGAAGCTGTCGGTCGTCGGCGGCGCCGCACTGCACCCGAGGGTGGCGAGCACCGGCTCCGTCAACCTCGACGGCACGGGCGAGGCCGCGCTCGTCGACGCCGGAAAGGGCACCCCCGACGAGCTGAGGGCCGCGGGCGTCGAGGGGAAGATCGCGCTGGTCGAGGTCGGCGACGACGGGTACGTGAACACCCAGGCGCGCGACGCGAAGGCCGCGGGTGCGAAGGCCGTCGTCGTCCACCGGCGGGCCGCGGGCCCCTGGCAGCCGTCGGCCGGCTTCGGCCAGGCGCCGGTGCCGTCGCTCGGCATCGAGGCGGGGGAGGCCGCCGCGCTGAAGTCCGCCCTGGCCGAGGGCCCGGTGACGCTGCGCTGGAAGGCCACCGCGGTCAGCCCGTTCGTCTACAACCTCGCCTTCCCCGAGACCGGTCCCCTCACCTCGGACCGCACCTACCGGGTCCGGGACAAGAAGCTCGGCACGGTCGTCTCGAACTACGAGGCGATGGGCGTCGCGGCGGACTACGTGGACACGATGATCATGGGCCGGCCGTACGGCGGGCTGTTCTCCGCTGCCAGCGACACCGTCGCCGTCCCCGGTAAGCGCACCGAGTACTACTCGGCGGGCGACACCGCCTGGACGCGCTACCTCTCCTCCAGCTTCCCCTGGGGCGAGGCCATGGCCGACCGGGCGCGCACCTACACCGCGGGCTCGAAGGGCACGCAGAACTGGTACCGGGGCATCCTGGCCCCGACCGCACCGCGCGACGCCGACGGCAAGCTCCAGCTGGCCGCCGAGCGGCAGGACAACCTGATCGGCGTGGCCCCCGCGTTCTGGGGCGACACCGAGCACATGGGCATCCAGGGTTCCTTCGGCGACACCGGCAACATGAAGCTCACCAGTGGCGGCAAGGTGATCGGCCAGTCCTCCTGGCCGTCCGGGGTGTTCACCGTCCCGGCCGAGGACGCCGCGTACGAACTCACCATGGAGACCATGAAGTTCGGGCAGCCCGCCGCCGTGTGGAAGCGGTCCACCCAGACCCGGACGGTCTGGAAGTTCCGTTCCCACCGGGACGAGAACGCCTACTCCCAGGGCATTCCGCTGCTCTTCCCGAGCTACGACCTGGACGCGGACGGGCTGAAGACCCTTCCGGCGGAGGACGGCCGGACGATCGGGCTGAGCGTCATCGGCCACGCGGGCTATACGCCCGGCAAGCTGGTCGCCGCCAAGGTCTCGTACTCGTACGACGGCGGCGAGACCTGGACCGAGGGCACCACCGCGCAGCGCGACGGCCACTGGACCGCGACCGTGAACCACGCGGGCGCGGCCGGGAAGCCGGTCACGCTGAAGACCGAACTGACGGACGCCAACGGCAACTCCGTCGTCCAGACCGTGAGCGACGCGTACGCCGTGCGTTGATCACGACCTGACCGGTCCGCCGGACGGCTTTCCCGTGGGGGGTGGGTCCGTCCGGCGGACCTTTTGCATGGCCGGGGACCCCGGATCGCACGACGGGGACCTCGGATCGCATGGCCGGGGACCCGGTTTGCACGGCCGGGGTGCACGGACGCGCCGTGCGCGCGGCGCGTCGCGTTTTCGTCATGCGCCGTTTCCGTGCGGCCCGTGCGGTGGACAATCAGGGGTATGAGCCAGCAGGGGGAGCGGCCCGCCGACGGGGACGACTGGTGGGACAGGCTGTACGACGAGACCGACAGGGACACCGGGGCCGGCGGCGCGAGTGGCCCGGGTGGTGCGGGCGACGCCGGTGACACCCTCGACGACCGCTTCGACTCGGTGGCGAGGGCGGTCGGTCCGGCGGGGAACGGGGGGAGCGCGGGGATGCCGCTCCCGGAGCCGGAGTCCGAGCCGGAGCCGTCCCGGACGACGTTACGGACGCGTGCCCCCTGGGAGCCGCCCGAGGAGAACGCACCGGCCCCCGGGGCCGCACCGGCCGGCCCGCCCAGCCCCCGCACCTTCGCCGACTTCACCGCCCCGACGCCCATGGGCGCGCCGGCGGGCCCCGCCGCACCGATGCCCACCGGACCACCGAAGATCCCTGACCGGTCGATGCCTGCCGGACCAGTGGCGGTCCCTGGTCGGTCGACCCCCGTCGGACCGCCGGTGGTGCCCGCCGCGCCGACACCCGCCGCACCACCCGTGGCGCCTGATTCGTCGATGTCCGCCGGACCAGTGGCGGTCGCCGGTCCGTCGACGCCCGCCGCCCCGCCGTCGTCCGCGGGACCGCCCGTGGCCCCCGCTCCTGCCGTGCCGCGTCCCGCGCGCACCCACGTGGGCGACCGGCCGCCCACGTACGACGCCGAGCCCACCGCGCTGCCCGTCACCGTCCCCCAGGAACTGGACGGTCTCGTCGCCGCCGACACGGTGCTCGACGGAGCCCGGTACGGCACCTACACCTTGCGTGCAGCCTCGGTGCGCGGGGGCTCGGCGCGGTCCCGGGGCGAGCACCGGCGCGACGCCCTGCTCACCGCGCGCTTCGGCGCCGACCGGGAGGCGCTCGTCCTGGTGGCCGTCGCCACCGGAGCCCGTGCCTCCGAGCAGGCGCACCTGGCCGCGGCCGACGCCTGTCGCTGGATCGGCGGTGCGATCGGGCGCAGCCATCCGCGCCTGACCGAGGACATAAGGGCCGGACGGCACGGCGAGCTGAAATCCGGTCTGCGGCGGCTCACCGACCGCGGGTTCGGCAGGCTGCGCGCCCGTGCCGCCGAGCTGGGGCTCGAACCCGGACAGTACTCGGCGGGGCTGCGTTGCCTCCTGCTGTCCGCCGACCCCGACTGCCGTACCAGGATCTTCTTCGGCATCGGTGCCGGTGGGTTCTTCCGCCTGCGCGACGGCGTCTGGCAGGACCTCGAACCGGGGATTGCGCACCGGGCCGGGCCCTCCGTCGGGAACGCCCCGGACGGAGGGAACACCGAGAACGCCGGGAACACCGGAAACGCCGGGAACACCGGAAACGGAGCGATCGGCGGGGGCGGGGGGAAGGCCGGGGAGTCCGGTTCCGCAAACGGGGAGTCGTCCCGCCCGGGAGGCGCCGTCGCCGGTGGCGACCGCCCTGCCGAGCCGTTCCGCTTCCGGGCCTCGATAGCCCGGTCGGGTGACATGCTGCTGCTGTGCAGCCCCGGGCTCGCCGTACCGCTGCGCGACGAACCGGCACTGGCCGGGGAACTCGCCGAACGCTGGACCGGCGGTGAGGCACCGGGGCTCGCGGCCTTCCTCACGGACACTCAGCTCAGGGTGACGGGCTACTCCGACGACCGTACGGGCGCCGCCGTCTGGGAGGCGTAATCGCGCACGCCATGGGTTGATGGATGCGGAGTCCGGAAGCCGAAGCGCGGAAAGGGTACGCATCCATGGCGAAGCAGAACGTGTCGGAGCAGTTCGTCGACATCCTCGTCCGGGCGGGCGTGAGGCGTATGTACGGTGTCGTCGGCGACAGTCTCAACCCGGTCGTCGACGCCGTCCGGCGCAACTCGGCCATCGACTGGATCCAGGTCCGGCACGAGGAGACCGCCGCGTTCGCCGCCGGGGCCGAGGCCCAGGTCACCGGTTCGCTGGCAGCCTGCGCCGGGTCGTGCGGCCCCGGCAATCTGCATCTCATCAACGGTCTCTACGACGCCCACCGCTCCATGGCACCCGTCCTCGCCCTCGCCTCGCACATCCCGTCCGGCGAGATCGGGCTCGGCTACTTCCAGGAGACCCACCCGGACCTGCTGTTCCGGGAGTGCAGCCACTACAACGAGATGATCTCCAACCCCCGGCAGATGCCGCGGCTGCTCCAGACGGCCATCCAGCACGCGATCGGCCGGGGCGGGGTCAGCGTCGTCACGATGCCGGGCGACATCGCCTCCCAGCCCGCTCCGGACAGAACGGTGGAACACGCCCTGGTCACCACGCGGCCGACGGTGCGGCCCGGGGACGCGGAGATCGAGAAGCTCTGCCGGATGGTCGACGAGGCGAAACGCGTGACGTTGTTCTGCGGCAGCGGAACGGCGGGTGCCCACACCGAGGTGATGGAGTTCGCCGAACGGGTGAAGGCCCCGGTCGGGCACGCACTGCGGGGCAAGGAGTGGATCCAGTACGACAACCCGTACGACGTCGGCATGAGCGGGCTGCTCGGCTACGGCGCGGCCTACGAGGCGACCAACGAGTGCGACCTCCTCATCCTGCTCGGCACCGACTTCCCGTACCAGGCGTTCCTCCCCGACGATGTGAAGATCGTCCAGGTCGATGTGCGTCCTGAGCACCTCGGCCGCCGTTCCAAGCTGGACCTGGCGATCTGGGGCGATGTGCGCGAGACGCTGCGCTGTCTGACCCCGAGGGTGAAGCCCAAGACCGACCGCAAGTTCCTCGACCGGATGCTGAAGAAGCACGCGGACGCGCTGGAGGGCGTGGTCAAGGCGTACACCCGCAAGGTCGAGAAGCACATCCCGATCCACCCCGAGTACGTCGCCTCGGTGCTGGACGAACTGGCCGCCGAGGACGCCGTGTTCACCGTCGACACCGGCATGTGCAACGTCTGGGCCGCACGCTATCTCTCGCCCAACGGCAAGCGCCGTGTCATCGGTTCCTTCAGTCACGGCTCGATGGCCAACGCGCTCCCGCAGGCCATCGGGGCCCAGTTCGTCGACCGGGACCGGCAGGTGGTGTCGATGTCCGGCGACGGCGGATTCACCATGCTGATGGGCGACTTCCTGACGCTCGTGCAGTACGACCTGCCGGTCAAGGTGGTCCTGTTCAACAACTCGTCACTGAGCATGGTCGAGTTGGAGATGCTGGTGGCCGGTCTTCCCTCGTTCGGCACCTCCAACAAGAACCCCGACTTCGCGGCCGTCGCCCGCGCGGCCGGGGCCTACGGAGTGCGGGTGGAGAAGCCCAAACAGCTGGAGAGCGCCCTCAAGGACGCCTTCAAGCACAAGGGCCCGGCCCTCGTCGACGTCGTCACCGACCCCAACGCGCTCTCCATCCCGCCGAAGATCAGCGCCGAGATGGTGACCGGATTCGCGCTCTCCGCCAGCAAGATCGTGCTGGACGGCGGTGTCGGCCGGATGGTCCAGATGGCCCGCTCCAACCTGCGCAACGTGCCCCGTCCCTGAGCGCGATCTCCCGGTGGATCCGGGGTTCTCCGGGCAGCCGATGCGACATCAACTGCCTTTGTCCGCACCCTTGGCGACCTCGAAACAATGTGACATATTACTGACGTGTTCATGAGGCAGCCTTTGGATGTCGTCATCGTCGGTGCCGGGGTGGTCGGCGCCGCCCGCGCCTATTACGTCTCCCGGGTCGGACGGTCGGTGGCCGTCGTCGACCGGGGTCCGGCCGCACGTTCGCCCGCGACGCGCTCGCTCGCCGTGGGGCACGGGCTCGTGCCCCAGCTGGACCTCGCCGTGGCGGCGGGCTGCGGGACGCGGGTGTGCGCCGACGGCACCCACGCGGTCGCCGTGGACGAGTGGCTGCGGACCACCGCGCCGCGGATCTGGGCAGCGGGGGAGCCCGGTGGCGTCGCAGGCATGGAACTCGCTCTTGTGAAGGGGGAGTTGACGGCACTCTCGGTCGTCCACGAGGTGCGCGGCGGGATACGGCGGGACGCGGCGCTCAGGGCGGTCGCCCTGAGCCGGTCCCGGCGTCGCCTGCGTGCCTTCGCAGCGCCGATGGGGCCGTGCACCGACCAGGGGCGGAGCGGGGCGGGTGGCTCACCGACGACACGGAGGTCTGCCGCTGCGAAGAGGTCGTGGCGGGGCGGATCCGCGACGCCGCGAGCGGCCCGGCGCCGGGGACGCCCGGACCGTCGAGCTGTTCACCCGGGCCGGAATGGGCCAGGGTGCGGCTTCGCCGCCCGCGAGCCGGCGGCGGTGCACAGCGCCCCTCCGGGCGTCGGCCGTTGTCCGGAGGGGCCCGCCCGCCGCCCGCCGGCCTGCCCCGTCAAGCTGTCCGAACTCGTTGCCGAACCGGCCGATCCCGGCTAGTGCCGCTCCCGGCAACGTTTGCCCCGTCGCGCCGCCCGGCACTTCCCCGAGCTCTCAGCTTCGTTCGAGCAGGGGAGACCCCATTCGAGGGCTTGTGGCCGCCTTGCGATCGCACGCACCGGACGACGCTCCTTCCGGGCAGACCTTGCCGGTCACGGCACTGGTGCCCCTCCCGGGAACGCTTGTTGGGGCGAGCGTCGCCGGGAGGGGTGCGAGGGCGGTCCTCCGTCCTGCGATGCGACGCGCCGGGCGCCGCGAGCTTCCCGGCAGACCTTTCCGGTCGTGCCACCAGGAGGCCCGCCGAAACCCCGGGCACCGGCGCGCGCGGCGTCCGGCGCACGCCGGCCGGCCCCCGACGTGCCCGGTCCAGGAACCGGCGCGTCGCGGGCGCTCCCGCGCCGCGTACGGCACCCGCTGTGCGCGCTTCGTAACGCCGCGCCCGTCATGTCCTGTCACCACTCTCGAGGAGCCACGATGCAGCAGCACACCCCGCACGCCCGCACCCGCCCCTGGCAGGGAATCATGGTCGCCACACCGCTGACTCTGCGCGCCGACGGCACGATCGACTACGACGCCTACGCCACGCACGTGCGGCAGCTCATCGAGGCGGGCTGCGACGGAGTGGTGCCCAACGGATCGCTGGGCGAGTACCAGACCCTGACCGACGAGGAACGCGAGCGGATGGTCCGGGTCGCGGTGGAGGCGGCGGGCGACGGCGACCGGGTCATGCCGGGCGTCTCCGCCTACGGCAGCGCGGAGTCACGGCGCTGGGCGCAGCAGGCGGCCGAGGCGGGCGCCGGTTCCGTGCTGCTCCTGCCGCCCAACGGATACCGGTGCGAGGACGTGGCCGTCCGCGCCCACTACGCCGACGTGGCCGCCGTCGGGATTCCGGTCGTCGCGTACAACAACCCGTACGACACCAAGGTGGACATGACACCCGGCCTGCTCGCCGAGATCCACCAGGAGGGCAGCATCGTCGCGGTCAAGGAGTTCACCGGCGACGTCCGCAGGGCGTACGAGATCCGCGAGAGGGCGCCGGAACTCGACCTGCTCGTGGGCGCCGACGACGTACTGCTGGAACTGGCCCTCGCCGGGGCGGCCGGCTGGATCGCCGGGTGTCCGAACATGCTGCCGTCCAGCTGTGTCGAGCTGTACCGCGCCGCCGTGACCGGGGACCTGACGACGGCGCTGCCGCTGTACCGGGAACTGCACCCGCTGCTGCGATGGGACTCCAAGCCCGAGTTCGTCCAGGCCATCAAGGCGTCCATGGACGTGGCCGGGCGCCACGGCGGTCGCACCCGTCCGCCGCGTTTCCCGCTCCCCGCGGACGACGAGGCGGCCGTGCGTTCGGCGACCGAGAAGGCCCTGGCCGCAGGGCACAGCTGAGCACCGTCGTACCACCCGGGCACGGCCCCGGCCGTCGCCGTACCCCCGGGGTCCGGTGGCGGCCGTCCCGACCGTGCCCGGTTCACCGGCGGCCCGGCCCGACGCGGACTTCGGCGTGCTCCGCATCGAGGGATTCGTGCTGTGAGACCGCGGCTCGCGGCGGCCAGGCACGGTGTTCGGGGCCGTGCCCGAGGCGCCCGCGGACTCGTCAACTGACGGGGAAACAGGGCCGGGACGACCGAGGCCGTGGAAAAAGGTGACATTGTATTCTGAGGGCCCGTACGGCGCTGGAGGAATGCATATGGCTCCCCTGACGACGCTCAACGCCCTCTCGGCGCACGAGCACTTGCGCGACCGGGTGGCCAGCGCGCTCAGGGCGGCTCTGATCGCCGGCGACCTGCGGCCGGGTGTGGTCTACTCCGCTCCGACTCTCGCCGCCCAGTTCGGGGTGTCCGCCACGCCGGTGCGCGAGGCGATGCTCGATCTGGCGCGGGAGGAGCTGGTCGAAGCGGTACGCAACAAGGGTTTCCGTGTGACGGAGCTGACCGGCCAGGACCTCGACGACTTCACCGAACTGCGCGCACTGATCGAGGTCCCCACCGTCGGCCGGATTGCCAAAATGGGCAAGACCGCAGAGCTGAGGGAGCTGCGACCGCTGGCCGAAGCGATCGTGGCGGCCGCCGCCGAGCACGACATCATCGGGTACCTGGAGGCCGACCGGCGCTTCCATCTCGAACTGCTCGGTCTGGCGGGCAACCGCAGACTGGTGGAGGAGGTCGGCAACCTGCGCAAGCGGTCTCGGCTCTTCGGTCTCAACCGCCTGTCGGAATCGGGACAGTTGACCGCGTCCGCCGAGGAGCACGTCCAGCTGCTCGATCTCATGATCGCCGGTGACGCACCGGGTGCAGAGAAGCGCATGCTGACACACATGTCCCACGTCAGATCGATCTGGGCCGACGACGGAGACGACCCGGGCGCGGTCGTGCGAGGCACCGGGTCCGGAACGGCGTCCCGGCCGGCGGCCGAGGGCTGATCACCGGACGCCGGTCCTCGGCGTCCACGGACCGCTCCTCGACCGCAGGCGCCGTTCTTCCGGATCAGCCGTCCGGCAGGGTGGCCATCCACTTTTCGATCCCGTCGGCGGTGCGCGGCGGCGTGGACGACAGCAACCGGGCACCGTCGGCCGCGATCAGCGGATCGCCGTCGATCCGCACGCCGATCCTGCGCGGGGACGGCGGAAGCGTACTCGTCGTCGCCCGGTCTCCCGGCGCTCCTCCACAGGGCGGAATTCGCCGAGCACCGTTCCGGTGGCGAGCCCTGCCGTGCGCGCGGGCTGCGGCGGGCCGACGGAGGGCAGGAGTCCCACCGACGGAGGGGGCCCGCGCCGCTCGACACCCGGGTCGGCGGCCGTGCCCCGAACAGCCTCTCCTGGGCGTGCGGACGGGCTCGCCGGAAGAGGCGTGGGGCGCAACGATCGTCATTCCTCGGCTTCCCGGCGGTTTGCGAAGCCCCGGTCCAGGAGGCGGGGTTCGGGGACTGGCCCGAACGGCGGCTCCTCGGTGGGGCGTCCGGCGGCGGCGACCTGCGCATGTCGACGGTCGGGCGAAGTCCCTTGCGCGAGCCGCGAGTTGTTCGGGAGGGCAATGCGTGTGAGAGGGGTTCCTAAGGACATGTGACATGTGCCATTGTACAGCCCGCGAAAGGAGCGGGTGTGCTCATGTCATCCCCTGCCCGCTCCCTCGCGTTCCCCCCCACCCGCGCACTCGCGCGGTTGACACACCGCTGGGAGGCGGCACGTGAAGAACCGAACGGTTCGACAGCGATTCACTGGATTGTCCACTGCGGTCCTGGCAGCATGCCTGGGCCTGGGCCTGCTCTCCACGCCGAGCCAGGCCGTCGAGCAGCGCTCGACCGTATCGTCGGCGACCGGTCGCACCCAGGCCGGCGACGCCGGTGCGGTCCGTACGGACGGCGGGCCTGCCGCAAGGCCCGTCGGCCCCTCGGCCGAGGCGCCGACCGCACCAGCGGACGACGCCGACCACTTCGGCCGCAAAGCCCTCAAGGCCGCCGACCGCCCGCCGTTGTCCGCGTCCAAGGACGCACTGCGGCGGGACTACGACGACCCCGGAGCGGCGCTCCCGAGCCACCTGGCGCCGTCGATGAAGGCCGACTCCAAGGCCAAGGGCGGATCCAGGGGCCGGACCGCGGCCGAGTGCGATGTCAGCGACTTCACCAGCCGCACCGGAAGCGAACTGGTCCAGCAGATCAAGTCATCGACGACCGACTGCGTCAACACGCTGTTCCGCGTCAAGGGCAACGACGGCAATCTGGCCTTCCGTGAGGCGCAGATGGTCACCGTCGCCAACGCCATGCGCGAGGGATCGGCCGCCTACCCCGGCGACAGCAGTACCGGCATGCCCCAGCTGGTCCTCTATCTCCGAGCCGGGTACTACGTGCAGTTCTACGACCCCGACACGGTGGGCAGCTACGGGCCGGAACTGCGTACGGCCATCCAGGGCGCGCTCGACGCGTTCTTCGCCTCCTCGCACGCCTTCGACGTCACCGACGCCAACGGGCAGACCCTGTCCGAGGCCGTCATATTGATCGACAGCGCCGTGGAGAACGCCCGCTACCTGTCCGTCGTCAAGCGGCTGCTGGCCGACTACGACTCCTCGTACAACGAATTCTGGTACATGGTCAACGCCGTGAACAGCGTGTACACGGTGTTCTTCCGCGGTCACCAGGTGCCGGAGTTCATCGCCGCGGTGGAGGCCGACCCCAGCGTGCTGGAGGCCCTCAGCGACTTCGCCTCGCGCCATCTCGACCTGCTGGGCACCAAGCAGTCGTTCCTCGCTTCCAACGCGGGACTCGAGCTCGGCCGCTTCCTCAAGGAAGACTCCCTGCGCCCCAAGGCGAGCCCGCTGGCCGCCGGACTGCTCGGCAAGAGCTCCATCACCGGACCCACCGCCCCGCTCTGGGTCGCCGTGGCGCAGATGGTCGAGGCCTACGACAAGGCGAACTGCTCGTACTACGGCACCTGTGACCTCGCGGAGCGTCTAGAGAAGGCCGTCCTGCCGGTGAAGCACACCTGCAGCGACAGCATCACCATCCGGGCGCAGGACATGGCCGCGGAGGAACTCGAGGCCAGCTGCACCAGCCTGCGCAACCAGGACGCCTACTTCCACGAGGTGGCCCGGGACAACGGACCGGTCGCCGACGACAACAACAAGACCATCGAGGTCGTGGTCTTCGACTCCAGCACCGACTACCAGACCTACGCCGGCGCGATCTACGGCATCAACACGAACAACGGCGGCATGTACCTGGAAGGCGACCCCGCCGCGGAAGGCAATCAGCCCCGGTTCATCGCCTACGAGGCCGAGTGGGTCCGCCCCGACTTCCAGATCTGGAACCTGAACCACGAGTACACGCACTACCTCGACGGCCGCTTCAACATGCACGGCGACTTCGAGGACGGACTGACCACGCCGACCGTCTGGTGGGTCGAGGGCTTCGCGGAGTACGTCTCCTACTCGTACCGCAAGGTCGACTACGACGCCGCCGCCGAGCAGGCCGCGAACCACACCTACACCCTGCGGACCCTGTTCGACACCACCTACGAGAACGCCGACCAGACCCGCGTCTACAACTGGGGCTATCTTGCCGTCCGTTACATGCTGGAGTCCCACCGCGCGGACATCGACACGCTCCTCGGCCTCTACCGCAAGGGTGACTGGGACGGTGCCCGCACCCTGCTCGCATCGACCATCGGCGACCGTTACGAAGCCGACTGGAACACCTGGCTGACCGCCTGTGCGGCCGGCAGCTGCGGCGGCGGCACGCCCACCGAGCCCGGGGGCGAGTGCACCGGTAGCGACGCCAGGGAGCTGGGCAAGGACTGCGGGCGCAGCGGGCTGAAGGCGGTCAAGGGCGACTACGCCTATCTGTACGTACGCATTCCGGCGGGCACCGCTCAGCTGCAGATCACCGTGTCGGGCGGCACGGGCGACGCCGACCTCTACTACAACGCGGACAAATGGGCGACCACCGACGCCTACACCAGCCGGGCCGTCGGCGCCGGGAACGAACACACGCTGACCATCGACCACCCGGCGGCCGGAGACCGCTTCATCAGCCTGCACGCCGTTGAGGGATTCGACGGCGTGACCGTCTCCACCAAGTACTGAGACCTTCGGGCACACGACAACGGTCTGCCCGCGGAGGGATCCCCCTCCGCGGACAGACCGGCCGTCGCCGTCGGTTCACAGCAGTCTGAGCGCGCCGGGCCGCGTCCCGGCCGTGAGGACGTCCACGAGCAGGTCGAACAGGGTCGGTCCCCGCCCGGCCAGCGCGTCGTCGAGCCGGCGCCGCACCTCGGGCCGGTTGCTCTCGTGCACGCGGGCCAGGCGCTCCCGCAGGTATCGGGCCGTCTCCTCGTGGCCCAGGGCCTGTGCCGACCGTTCGTGGTCCCGCCATTCGATGACGAAGTCCCCGTCGTCCGGAGTGCCCATCCCGCCGCCCAGACAGTCCGCCAGGGCGTCGAAGTTGCGGCCGAAGTATCCGCCGGGGCCGTTCACGGCCTCGCCGATGACGGTCCAGAACCGCTCCAGGCCGGTGACCCGGGAGCCGTCGATCACATAGGTCACGGTCATGACCGGAGGCTACAGGTCCGGGGACCGGGAGCGGGCCGGGCCGCCCGCGCGGACGGTGATCCGCGCCGCAGGTGGGGGGCTACGGCGCGGATCGGTTCGGGGCCGGGCTTCAGCAGCCGCGGTCGATCAGGTCGAAGGTGGCGTAGTGGTCGCTGGTGTAGTAGTCCTCCCGCACCCGATCGCCCGTGACGACGCGTCGCGCGCCTCGGGTCGGGGAGCCGGGGGTGACGACCGTGTACTCGTGGTAGTAGCCGGTGCTCTGCTTGGGCAGGACGCCTTCACGGTTCTGGAAGACGGAACCGTCCTGCGAGTACGGGAACGGCCCGCCCGCCGCGATCAGGCGGAGGGTGTCGTGCGCCTGGGTCGGCAGGTCCGAGTAGCAGATGCTGCCGACCGAGGCGGGGGCGGCGGTGGCGGCCGTGACGACGGGGCCGCCGACGAGGAGCGCGGACAGGAGGGCGGCGGCGCCGCCGAGCGTGGTGATCCGTGGGGGGATTCTCATGCCCCCCATGATGACGCGCGTAGACATGGACCCGTCAACGCCGATCCATGGGAATTCTGTGGAAGTTCACCGCAGGGTCGGAAAGACGACGCCGATGTGCAGCCGAGGGCTCGGATTGCTCGTGCGCGCGTTCACATAGGGGGGTCCGACAAGCGTGACGGCCCTCCCCGGGGGCATGCATCCCCGTGAACGTGTTCCGAGAAGGAGTCCGACGAGACGACGAAAAGGGGGCGATTCACCGTGCGCGCGGGGGAGAAGACGCAGCGTCAGGAAGAGGCCGGTCCGAAGAACGAGGGGGCGGGGCCGCGACGGGAGGCGTGGGGGCCGGCCCGGATGCGGAGACGGCTGGCACACACCGACCTGGCGGCCGTGAGCGAAGTCCGCCGCGCGCTGCGGGAACTGCTCCGCCACCGTTGGCGGGCCGAGCCGGCCGGAGCGGCGGAGCTCCTGCTCAGCGAAGTGGTGACCAACGCGCTGATCCACACAAGACACGGGGCCGTCGTCACGGCGAGCGTGGGTCCCGCCGGACTCCGGGTGGAAGTACGGGACTTCGGGCCGTTGCCGCCCCTGTCGTACGTACCGGACGCCGACGACGGTACGCACGGCCGGGGGCTGATTCTGGTCCGGAGTCTCGCGGACGCCTGGGGAATCGACGCACGCGCCCTGGGCAAGGTCGTCTGGTTCGAGCTGGACGGCGAGAGGCCCTGAGAGCCCGGAAGCAACCGGGCCGTCAGGGCCTCTCGCGACGGAGCGTCAGCCGAACTGCTGCTCCAGATCCTTCAGTTTCCGCTCCAGCGAGTCGAGCCGGGGCAGCGCCTGGGTGTCGTCCTCGGCGGTGAGGTCGACGGTGACCGGCTCACCCGCCTTCCGGTCCTGGTCGCTCCGGGGCGCCCCCGTGACGGCCTGCAGGGACGGCCGCAAGGGCAGCTGTCCTTGTTCCGGTATCACCGGCTCCGCTGTCGACGGGGCGGCTCCGGTCGTAGGAGGGAGCTGCTGGACCTCCACCTGGGTGCCGCCCCGGCCGAGTCGGCCCCAGGCCCGGTGCTGCCGGTTCAGCGCCTTGATGTGGGCCCGGTCCAGCTTGGCCTGTTCCTTCCTGCGGAGGCGTTCCTGCTCCTTCTCCCGCCGGTCCTCGCGTACCTCCTCGACCGCTTCGTCCAGCGTGCGCACGCCCTCCAGCAGCATCAGCGACCAGGCGCCGAAGGTCTCCCGGGGGGCACGCAGCCACCGCACGATCCGGATCTGCGGCAGCGGGCGGGGCACCAGACCCTGCTCACGCAGCGCGGCCCGGCGGGTCTGCTTCAGCGCGCGGTCGAACAGCACGGCCGCCGAGAGCGACATCCCCGCGAAGAACTGCGGGGCACCCGCGTGGTCCACACCCCGGGGGGCGTGCACCCAGTTGAACCAGGCCGCGGCACCGGCGAACAGCCACACGAGCAGTCGCGAACCGAGCGCCGCGTCACCGTGGCTGGCCTCGCGCACGGCGAGGACGGAACAGAACATCGCGGCCCCGTCGAGGCCGAACGGAACGAGGTACTCCCAGCCCCCGGAGAGGCCGAGGTTCTGCTTGCCGAAGCCCACGAGCCCATGGAAGGAGAGGGCGGCGGCGACGGCCGCGCAGCAGAAGAGCAGGACGTAGGAGGCGATGGCGTACACCGCCTCCTTGCGCCTGCGGCGCTCCTCGCTGCGCTCCCAGCTGTCGTCGGTGGCGGACTTGTCGGCGGCGCGCTTGCCGCGTACGACCACCGCCACCGCCGCCAGGACTCCCACGAGCAGCACGGCGCCCGGAAGCAGCCAATTCAGCGATATGTCGGTCAGTCTCATGCGCGGTCCCTTGCGTCACGTAGGGCATTTCGGGCGCCATGATTGCCGAAACCTCATCACACACAGGGGGTTTCGGGACAAGAGAACGCCATTGGGTTGGCAGCGCATACGGATAGCCGGGATCTGGTCGAATACCCGTACACGGCCAGTGAACTGCGTTCGAATAGTACTACCCGTTCGAGGGGTGTCGTTCAGTGAGTGGGCGTCAGTTTCCGTACCCGCTCCGCGTCACAGGTGCGGGGGCAGGTGACACAGGTGTCCTCGGGGCGCAGGGTGTAGAAGAGGCAGCAGCTCACCCGGTCCCGGGTGGGGAGCGGTTCGCCGTTCGGCCCGGTCAGTTCGCGGAAGCCCGGCGTGCCCACGTACGGCTTCCCGGTGCCCGGCAGCAGCGCCTCCAGCTCGGTCATCGCGCGGCGCTCCTCGCCGAGCAGCGAGGCGATGTACCAGAGCCCCTCGACGACCTCGTCCGTCGCCATGCCCCACAGCGCCCGGCTGCCGCGCCGCATCCGTGACCTGAAACCCTCCAGCACCGGGCCGATGTGCTCGGCCACGGCGGCGAGGACCTCGGCCCGCAGCGCCGCCTCGTCCGGGACCGGCCGGGCACCCGGCAGTACGGCCGCCGGATCGTCCGGGAGGCAGGCGAATTCCGTGACGCGGACGGTCATGCGGCCCAGTGCCCGCTGGAACGCCACGTCCTCGACGGGGATCCGGGGCACTCGGCGGTGCAGGAACCACGGCACCGTCACCAGCAGGCAGGCGGGCCAGGCGTAGCGGTGCAGTCCGAATCCGGCGACCACGTCCGGGCGCGGCTGCTGTCCGTAGTCCCGCACCATCTGCGCGTGGTCCCAGGAGAGGAAGAGGTCGAGCGCGTCGCCGCCCGCCGCGAGTTCGTCCGCGCGCACCCAGCCGTCGCCCCGGGGCGCGTCCTCGCCGTCCGGCAGCACGTCCGCGCGCAGCCCGGGGAAGACCTCGGCCAGGCGCGTGTACGCGTCCGCCACGGCGGACGCGCAGGTGCCGGAACGCAGGGCGGGGAGTGTCATGCGGGACCGCCGAATCACGATGTTTGCAGGTAAGGCTTACCTTACCCGAGTCGATCGAGGTGTGAACTGTCGCCCGCTGCGCCTATCGTGCACGGGGGGCATGGCGCACGCGAGCCGCGCCCACGGCAGGCCGAGGAGGTCCGGGTGGAGCAGGTCAGAGCGTGTGGGCAGGCGCGTCCGCCGTCCGTGCCCGCGTCCGCCTCCGTGCCCGCGCGGGTGCCCGTGCAGGCGCGGGGGGAGCAGCCGCGTCCCGACCGCGTGCCGGACCAGGCGCGCGGCGAGCACACCCATGCCGAGTCGGCCCGGTCGCCCGCATCGACCGTTCCGCCCGCTCCGTCCGTCCCGGCCGCCGCGCCGCCCGCGCGTCCGGCGGTGCGACGCCACTCGGTGCGCGGCCAGGTGCTGGAGGCACTGCGGGCCGCCCTGGCCGACGGTCAGCTGGTGCCGGGGGAGGTGTACTCCGCCCCGGCCCTCGGCGCCCGCTTCGGGGTCTCCGCGACCCCGGTGCGCGAGGCGATGCAGCGACTGGCCGTCGAGGGCGCCGTCGAGGTCGTGCCGAACCGCGGCTTCCGGGTGTCGCTGCGCGGCCCCCGCGAGCTCGCCCAACTGGCCGAGGTGCGGGCCCTGATCGAGGTCCCCGTCGTGCTGCGGCTGGCCCGGACCGTCCCGCCCGCCCGCTGGCGCGCCCTGCGCCCGCTCGCCGAGGCCACCGCGACCGCTGCCGCCGTGGGGGACCTGGCGGGCTACGCCGAGTCCGACCGGGCGTTCCACGGCGCGATCCTCGCGCTCTGCGACAACGAACAGCTGGTGATGGTCGCCGACGACCTGCACCGCCGTGCCCAGTGGCCGGCCGCGAACAACCCCGCCACCCGTCGCGCCGACCTCCTGGCCGACGCCGCCGAGCACGCCGCCCTGCTCGACGCGCTCATCGCCCAGGACCTCACCGCCGTGCAGTCGCTGGTACGCGAGCACTTCACCGGAGCCGCGGGCTGAGCCGGGTGCGGATGCGAACCGCCCCGGCCCGTGCCGTGCGGCCCGGACCGCTGGGCCTGAACCGTTCCGGCCGGTACGCCCCGCCCCCGGTCCCGTGCCCCGGCCCGGGCCGTGCGGCCCGGACCGCCCGGGGCCCGGTGGGGCTGCCCGGGGCGGTTCGCGCGTGGACGGTGCCGCGCTGCTCAGTTCGCCTCGGCGGTCCTCGGGGACGGCGGGTCCAGATGCGGGGCCAGCCATGTCGGTACGCCCCCGAGCAGCCGGAACAGCCGGCCCGCCTCGGCGCGGAGCCGGGTCGCCGTCTCCGGCTCCGGCTCGGCGTCGGCGAGGGCGATGAGGGCCGGAGCCGTACCGATCAGGTAGCCCAACTCCTCCCGCAGCCGCAGGGACTCGGCGAAGCCGTGTCGCGCCTCCGCCGTCTCGCCCTCCCGCAGGGCGAGCAGGGCGAGATGGCGCCAGGTGGAGGAGAGCAGTAACGCGTCGTCCTGTGCGAGGGCACCGGCGTGGGCCCTGCGGTACGCGGCACGCGCCGCCTGCGGCGAGTCGGCGATGTTGTGGGCGATCAGACCGCGGCGGAAGTCCAGCAGCGGGCGGCCCGGCGCGGTCGGGGAGAGGAGCGCGGCGGCGCGGCTCAGGGCGACACTGGCCTCGTCCGCCCGGTCCCGCACCCCCAGGAGCGTCGACGCGTACGCCAGGTGGCCGCGCTCGCAGGCGGCGGCGCCGCGCTCGGCGTCGTCGTGGGCGAGCGCCTCCGCCGTGCGCAGGGCGTCCTCGGCGTCGGTCCAGCCCTGTCCGGTGTACAGACAGCGCTCGGTCAGCAGCGCGGTCCGCTGGAGCGCCGCGGCCGGGTCGGTGGCGGCGTCGTGTTCGAGCAGTGCGGCGGCGTCCGTCCAGCAGGCACGTGACCGCAGCCGCCATACCGCGGTCTGGAGCGGCGGATCGTCATCTGCTGTCGTGCCGGAACCAGACATGGCGGTATGCGCCACATTGCCCTCCCCTAGCGCGCCATCGAGCAGTTGAGTCTGGGCGGCATCTCAGCACGGATGGGCACGCCGGGCCAAGAGGTCGTCGCGATGTCAGGTGAAAGATTTCACAAACCACCGCATCGGCCGACGGGCCCGGCAGGGGGCGGGAATCAGCTCATGCGCAGGGCGAGGAAGAAGTCGAGCTTGTCCTCCAGGCGCGAGAGGTCACGCCCCGTCAACTGCTCGATTCGTCCGACCCGGTAGCGCAGTGTGTTGACGTGGAGGTGGAGCCGGGAGGCGCAGCGGGTCCAGGAACCGTCGCAGTCCAGGAACGCCTCCAGCGTCGGGATCAGCTCCGCTCGGTGGCGCCGGTCGTAGTCGCGCAACGGGTCGAGCAACCGTGCGGTGAACGCGCGGCGCACGTCGTCCGGGACGAACGGCAGCAGCAGCACGTGCGAGGCCAGTTCGTGGTGCCCGGCGGCGCAGACCCGGCCCGGACGGGCCGCCGCCACCCGGCGCGCGTGCCGGGCCTCCTCCAGCGCCCCGCGCAGGCCCTCGGGCGAGTGCACGGCCGCGCTGACACCGAGGGTGAGCCGGCCGTCGTCGGCCAGGCCCGCGGAGAGGGGTTCGCGCACGGCCCCGAGCAGCACCTCGGCGTGCAGCGAGACGTCCTCGCCGACGGGCTCCGGGCCGCCGCCCGCGCCCTGGGCGGACCCGGACGGGGCGGGCAGGGGCACGAGGGCCACCGCCTCGTCGCCCGTGTCGGCGACGGCCGTCCGGTCGGCGGACCCGGCGCCGGTGACCGCGGGGTCGACCAGGATCTCCTCCAGCAGCGCCTGGGCGGTCGTGCCGCCCGTGACGGCGGTGCCGGTTCCGGGGCCCGCCGAGGGTACGCCCCCCGCGCCGCCCCATTCGACCCGCGCCACCACGACCTGCCAGCGCGGTGCCGCCCCCAGACCCGGCAGCAGCACCGGGGCGGCGACCCGCAGCCGGGCGGCGATCTCGGCGGGCGGCGCCCCCGTCTGGACCAGCTCCACGACTTCCTGGGCGAGCCTGCGGCGTACCGTACGGGCCGCGTCGCGCCGGTCCCGTTCGACCGCGATCAGCTGGGTGACGCCCTGGAGCAGGTCCAGCCGGGCCGCGGGCCAGTCGCCCGGGTCCGCCTCGACCGCGAGCAGCCAGTCCGACAGCACCGAGGCGCGCACGTCCCCGGGGACCTCGGCCGTGCCCCGTCCGGTGTTCCGGATCGGGAAGAGGGCGTACGCGGTGCCGTCGACCACGGTCCGGTACGGGGCCCGTCGGCCGCCGCGGGCGGCGGCCATGTGGTGCCCGGCGAGCGCCGCGCCGACCGGCGCCGGCAGCGGGTCGTCACCGGCGCCCGCGATCTGCCGCCCGGTGGGGGAGAGCACCCAGGCGCGCAGGTCGAGGTCGGAACCGAGCAGATCGAGGACCACGTCCGGGCCGCCGCCCGCCGGACCCGAGGTCATCAGCCTGCGGTGCCGCTCCACGACCGCGGCCAGATCGCCCGCGCGCTCGCCCGACACCTGGCGCACCACGTGCTCGGTGATCGTCGCGAACGCGACCGTCTCGTGGACGGCGAAGAGCGGCAGACGGTGCCGGGCGCAGGCGTCGACCAGATCGCCGGGGACGGCTCCCAGCTCCGCCTCGCCCGCCGCGAGCCCGGCGACCCCGGAGCGCACCAGGATGCGTACGAACGGCTCCGAGTCCGCCGCGTCGCGACGCCAGGCCAGCCCCGTCAGGACCAGCTCGCCCCCCGACAGATAGCGGCTGGGGTCGCGCAGGTCCGTGGTCATCACACCGCGTACGGGCCGGTCCAGCTCGTCCTCGCCGCCGAGCAGTCGCAGGCCCAGCGCGTCGGTCTCCAGCAGTGCGCGCAGCCGCATCTCGTCGCCGCCGATCTCTTTCGTCGGTGAGGGTGAATTCCGGGTGAAACGGCGAGACCACCGATCCCCGCCATTCGTTCGAATCTACAAGACGACGGGAACGACCGGCCAACGCCTTCATGGTTTCGGTGACTGCACCGGGTGGAGCACCCCTTGTGTACTGGGGCCCGTGCCGCGATAACCACACAGGGACGATCCGACGAGGACCGGCCGCCCCGCCCCGCGCCTCCGGCCCCGGCTTCCGCCCGCCCCCGGCTCCCCGGCCGGCGGACGACGACCCCGATCGAGGAGAGAGCCGCCCATGGACTTCCTTCGCCCCGCCGACTGGGAGGAGGCGCTCGCCGCCAAGGCCGCGCACCCGACGGCCGTGCCCATCGCGGGCGGCACCGATGTGATGGTCGAGATCAACTTCGACCACCGGCGCCCCGAACACCTCATGGACCTGAACCGCGTCGATGAGCTGTCCGAGTGGGAGGTGGGCGAGGAGACCGTACGGCTCGGCGCGTCCGTGCCGTACAGCCGGATCATGGAGCACCTGCGCGACGAACTGCCGGGCCTGGCGCTCGCCGCGCACACCGTCGCCTCCCCGCAGATCCGCAACCGCGGCGGCGTCGGCGGCAACCTGGGCACCGCCTCGCCCGCCGGGGACGCCCACCCGGCGCTGCTCGCCGCGGGCGCCGAGGTGGAGGCCGCGTCCGTGCGCGGGACCAGGATGATCCCGATCGACGCCTTCTACACCGGTGTCAAGCGCAACGCCCTCGCCCCGGACGAGCTGATCCGGGCCGTGCACGTCAAAAGGGCCGACGGGCCGCAGCAGTACTCCAAGGTCGGCACCCGCAACGCCATGGTCATCGCGGTCTGCGCCTTCGGGCTGGCCCTGCACCCCGGGACCCGCACGGTCCGCACCGGCATCGGCTCGGCCGCACCCACGCCCGTCCGGGCGGAGGCGGCCGAGGAGTTCCTGAACGCCGCGCTCGACGAGGGCGGGTTCTGGGACAGCCGCACGCCCCTCACCCCGTCCCTCGTCCGGCGCTTCGCCGACCTCGCCGCCGGCGCCTGCAACCCGATCGACGACGTGCGGGGCACCGCGCGCTACCGCAGACACGCGGTCGGGGTCATGGCCCGCCGCACCCTCGGCTGGACCTGGGACTCGTACCGCGGCGACGGCCGCAGCAGCGAAGGAGCCGCCTGATCATGCGTGTCGGATTCACCGTCAACGGCCGCCGCCACGAGGCGGACGACGTCTGGGAGGGCGAGTCCCTGCTCCACGTGCTGCGGGAGCGGATGGGCCTGCCCGGTTCGAAGAACGCCTGCGAACAAGGCGAATGCGGGTCGTGCACGGTCCGCCTGGACGGGGTGCCGGTCTGCTCCTGCCTGGTCGCGGCGGGGCAGGCCGAGGGACGCGAGATCGTCACCGTGGAGGGCCTCGCCGGCCTCTCCGCCCGGCGGTCCCCGGCGCCGGCCGACGGCGAGGGCGCCCCGCCCGACGAGATCCGGCGGACGCCCGGACCGGCCGGGCAGGATCCCCGCGGCGGCGGCGAACTCGCCCCGATCCAGAAGGCGTTCATCGACGCCGGGGCCGTCCAGTGCGGCTTCTGCACCCCCGGCCTGCTGGTCGCCGCCGACGCCCTGCTCGAACGCAGCCCCCGGCCGTCCGACGCGGACATCCGCGAGGCGCTCTCCGGGAACCTCTGCCGTTGCACCGGTTACGAGAAGATCATGGACGCGGTCCGCCTCGCGGCCGCCCGCGCGGAAGGGGCGGTCTGACGATGGGCGTCACCGGCGATCCCACCGGCACCGACCGGGGCACCCGTACCCGGGGCGGCATCGGCGAGTCCACCCCGCGTCCCGACGGCGTCCTGAAGGTCACCGGGGAGTTCGCGTACTCCTCCGACATGTGGCACGAGGACATGCTCTGGGGCCATACCCTGCGTTCCACGCTCGCGCACGCCGAGATCGTCTCCATCGACATCGCGGAGGCGCTCGCCACACCCGGCGTCCACGCCGTGCTCACCCACGACGACCTGCCCGCCGCCGTCAAGAACTACGGGCTGGAGATCCGGGACACCCCGGCCCTGGCCCGCGGCAAGGTACGCCACCACGGCGAACCCGTGGCCCTCGTCGCCGCCGACCACCCCGAGACGGCCCGCCGCGCCGCCGCGAGGATCCGGATCGACTACCGCGAACTGCCCGTCGTCACCGACGAGGCGTCCGCGCTCGCCCCCGGTGCCCCGCTCGTCCACGAGCACCGCACCGACCACCACGCCGGACACGTGCCGCACCCCAACATCGTCCACCGCCAGCCCGTCGTGCGCGGCGACGCGGAGGCGGCGGCGGCCCGCGCCGACATCGTGGTCGGCGGGGAGTACGTCTTCGGCATGCAGGACCAGGCGTTCCTCGGGCCCGAGTCCGGGCTGGCCGTGCCCGCCGAGGACGGCGGTGTCGACCTCTACGTCGCCACCCAGTGGCTCCACGCCGACCGGCGCCAGATCGCCCCCGTCCTCGGCCTGACCGAGGACAAGGTCCGCATGACGCTCTCCGGCGTCGGCGGCGCCTTCGGCGGACGCGAGGACCTGTCGATGCAGATCCACGCCTGCCTCCTCGCCCTGCGCACCGGCAGGCCCGTCAAGATGGTCTACAACCGCTTCGAGTCCTTCTTCGGACACGTCCACCGGCACCCCGCCAGACTCCGCTACGAGCACGGGGCCACCCGCGACGGCCGGCTGACCCATGTGAAGTGCCGCATCGTGCTGGACGGCGGGGCCTACGCCTCCTCCTCCCCGGCGGTCGTCGGCAACGCCGCCTCGCTCGGCGTCGGCCCGTACGTCGTCGACGACGTCGACATCGAGGCGGTCGCGCTCTACACCAACAACCCGCCGTGCGGGGCCATGCGCGGTTTCGGTGCCGTCCAGGCGTGCTTCGCCTACGAGGCCCAGATGGACAAGCTGGCCGCCGAACTCGGCATGGACCCGGTCGAGTTCCGGCGGATCAACGCCATGGAACAGGGCAGCGTCCTGCCCACCGGCCAGGTCGTCGACTCGCCCGCCCCCGTCGCCGAACTGCTGCGCCGCGTCAAGGCCAGACCGCTGCCGCCCGAGCGCCAGTGGGAGACGGCGGGCGAGCGGCCCGATGTACGGGCCCTGCCCGGCGGACTGTCCAACACCACCCACGGCGAAGGAGTCGTACGCGGGGTCGGCTACGCGGTCGGCATCAAGAACGTCGGCTTCTCCGAGGGCTTCGACGACTACTCCACCGCCCGGGTCCGTATCGAGGTCGCCGGCGGCGAACCCGTCGCGGTCGTGCACACCGCCATGGCGGAGGTCGGCCAGGGCGGCGTCACCGTCCACGCCCAGATCGCCCGCACCGAACTCGGCGTCGCCCGGGTCACCGTCCAGCCCGCCGACACCCGGGTCGGCTCGGCGGGTTCCACGTCCGCGTCCCGGCAGACGTACGTCACCGGGGGCGCCGTGAAACACGCCTGCGAGGCCGTCCGCGAGAAGGTCCTGGAGCTGGGCCGCCGCAGGTTCGGCCCGTACCACCCCGCCTGGGCCACCGCCGAACTGCTCCTGGAGGACGGCAAGGTCGTCACCGACGGCGGCGAGGTGCTGGCCGCCCTGGCGGACGTGCTGGAGGGCGAGAGCGTCGAGGCCGAACTGGAGTGGCGCCACCGCCCCACCGAACCCTTCGACCTGCGCACCGGACAGGGCGACGGGCACGTCCAGTACTCCTTCGCCGCCCACCGCGCGGTCGTCGAGGTCGACACCGAACTCGGCCTGGTCAAGGTCGTCGAACTGGCCTGCGCCCAGGACGTCGGCAAGGCCCTCAACCCGCTGTCCGTCGAAGGACAGATCCAGGGCGGCACCACCCAGGGCCTGGGCATCGCGGTCATGGAGGAGATCGTCGTCGACCCGGTGACCGCGAAGGTGCGCAACCCGTCCTTCACGGACTATCTGATCCCCACCATCCTCGACACCCCGGCCATCCCCGTCGACGTGCTCGAACTCGCCGACGACCACGCCCCGTACGGGCTGCGCGGCGTCGGCGAGGCCCCCACCCTGTCGTCGACCCCGGCCGTCCTCGCGGCGATCCGGAACGCGACGGGACTGGAGCTCAACCGGACGCCCGTGCGTCCCGAACACCTCACGGGCACCTGAGAGCCCGTCGGGTGGCCCCCGACCGGGCGGCCATGCCCGGTACGCACCCTTCCGGTGCCTCGGAACCGCACGCGCCATGCCGCGTCCGCTCTCCGGCGGGAGGTCCCCCGACAGGCCGTGGGCCACCGCGGGCCCGGGGCGGGGCGCGGGCGGACCCGGTTCCGCCGCAGGGGCGGGGGACCGGAGTGTTCCCGTGTACTTCGCGCCCGGCCCGGACGAGAGTTGTCCCGGTGCCCGCGGCACCGGCCGTACGCTTCCCCGGCCCGCCGCGACACCGCCGCCGAGCGTTCGTCGAACTCCCGCGGCTCCTTCGTCCGCCCCGCAGCCAAGGAGAAACGCCATGCTGGACATCGCCGAGGAACTGAACCGGTGGGCCGGTCAGGGACGCGACTTCGCCGTCGCCACCGTCGTCGAGGTCGGCGGGAGCGCGCCCCGCACGCCGGGCGCAGCCCTGGCCGTCGACCGCGACGGCACGGCCATCGGGTCGGTCTCCGGCGGGTGCGTGGAGGGCGCGGTGTACGAACTGTGCGAGCGGGCGCTGGGCGACGGCACGACCGTCCGCGAACGCTTCGGATACAGCGACGACGAGGCCTTCGCGGTCGGCCTGACCTGCGGCGGCGTCATCGACGTCCTGGTGACCCCGGTCCGCGCGGACGATCCCGCGCGGGCGGTGTTCGCCGCCGCGCTCCACGCCGCCGCGCGGGGGGAGGCGGCGGCCGTGGCCCGGATCGCCGACGGACCCGCACAGCTCCTCGGCCGCCCCCTGCTCGTGCGCCCCGACGGCTCGTACGAGGGGGGACTCGGCGGGCACCCGGAGCTGGACCGCACGGCGGCGGCCGAGGCCCGTGCCATGCTGGACACCGGACGCACCGGCCCCCTCACCATCGGTGCCGAGGGATCGCGCTGCGGGCAACCGCTCACCCTGCTCGTCGAGTCGAGCGTCCCGCCGCCCCGGATGATCGTCTTCGGTGCCGTCGACTTCGCCGCGGCGCTGGTACGGGCGGGCAAGTTCCTCGGGTACCACGTCACCGTCTGCGACGCCCGTCCCGTCTTCACCACGCGCGCCCGGTTCCCGGACGCCGACGAACTGGTCGTCGACTGGCCGCACCGCTACCTCGCGGCGACCGGCGTCGACGCGCGCACGGTGCTGTGCGTCCTCACCCACGACCCGAAGTTCGACGTCCCGCTGCTCGAACGGGCGCTGCGGCTGCCGGTGGCGTACGTCGGGGCGATGGGTTCGCGCCGTACGCACATGGAACGCGACGAACGGCTGCGCGCGGTCGGTGTCGGAGAAGCAGAACTGGCCAGGCTGCGTTCCCCGATCGGCCTCGACCTCGGTGCCCGCACCCCCGAGGAGACCGCGCTGTCCATCGCCGCCGAGATCGTCGCCGTCCTGCGCGGCGGCAGCGGCGTACCGCTCCGGGGCGCGCACACGCCGATCCACCACGAGGAAGGCCCGCCGCCGTCCGACGTGATCACCTCCGTGGCCTGAACCAGTGCTCCGATCCCGGTGGACGACGTCCGCATTCCGGATGGCCCGGGGTGGTCGCGGGCGGTTTGCCGCCACGGCGGCTTCACGCCACGTCCGAACGCAGCCACGGCCGTGCATTTGGCTATTGGATCTGCGGCATGACGAAGACACCCTCATCCGCCGCCGGGTCCCCCGGCCGCTCCCGCGGGGCGAGACCCGTCCGTACGGGCCGCGGGGCCCTGCTCATAGCCACCTCGGTGGCCCTGGTGAGCGGCGCGCTGCTCCCCGCGGCGGGCTCCGCCACCGCCGCCGCCCAGGACGGTCCGGCGCCCGCCGGCCGTCGGACCGCCGCCCCCGTCAAGGAGTACGACATCACCCTGGTCACGGGGGACGTCGTGCACTACACGGACGGGCCCGGCAAGCAGGACACCGTCACCGTGGAGCGCCCCGACGGCGCGTTCGGCGGAGTGCAGGTCCAGCAGGCCGGGGACGACCTCCACGTCCTGCCCGACGAGGCGATGCCCCTGCTCGCGGCCGGGAAGCTGGACCGCAGGCTGTTCGACGTCACGGCCCTCGTCCGGATGGGGTACGACGACGAGCGGTCGGGCGGCATCCCGCTGATCGCCACCTATCCCGCGGCCAAGGGCCGGGCGCTGCCCGCCGCCCCGCGCGGCGCGAAGAGGACCCGCACCCTGGAGAGCATCCACGGCGCCGCGCTGAAGGCCGACAAGGACACCGCGCGGACGTTCTGGAACGACATCTCCCGTGCGCCCAGGGCACGTTCCCTCGACAACGGCATCGGCAAGCTCTGGCTCGACGGCCGGGTGGAGGCCCGGCTCAAGGACTCCGTCCCGCAGGTCGGCGCCCCGCAGGCATGGGCGCAGGGGTACGACGGCAAGGGCACCAAGGTGGCCGTCCTGGACACCGGCATCGACGCCGGCCACCCGGACGTCAAGGACCGCATCCTCGACTCGAAGAGCTTCGTGCCGGGCGAGGAGGTCGTCGACAAGAACGGCCACGGCACGCACGTCGCCTCCACCATCGCGGGCTCCGGCGCCGCGTCGCAGGGGGCCAACAAGGGCGTCGCCCCCGGTACCGGACTGCTCGTCGGCAAGGTGCTCAGCGACGAGGGGTTCGGCGCCGACTCCGGCATCATCGAAGCCATGGAATGGGCGAAGGCCGAAGGCGCCGACGTCGTCTCCATGAGCCTCGGCTCCAGCATCCCGGACGACGGCACCGACCCGATGGCCCAGGCCGTCGATTCCCTGTCCGCCGACGGCGGCCCGCTGTTCGTGATCGCCGCGGGCAACGCCTACGGGGCGGGCACCATCGGGTCGCCCGGCTCGGCGGAGAAGGCGCTGACCGTCGCCGCCGTCGACAAGCAGGACCGCCGCGCGCCCTTCTCCTCGATGGGTCCGCTGGTCCGCTCCCAGGGCCTGAAGCCCGACCTGTCCGCCCCCGGTGTGGACATCAACGCCGCCGCCTCCCAGTCCGTGCCGGGCACCGCCGGGATGTACCGGTCGATGTCCGGCACCTCGATGGCGACCCCGCACGTCGCCGGTGCCGCCGCCATCCTGAAGCAGCGTCACCCCGACTGGTCCGGGCAGCGGATCAAGGACGCGCTGATGAGCTCGTCCAAGGAGCTCCCCGGCCACACCCCGTACGAGCAGGGCACCGGCCGGCTCGACGTGAAGGCGGCCCTCGACACCACGATCGAGGCCACCGGCTCCGTGCCCGTCGCCTCCTACGACTGGCCGCACTCCCCGTCCGACCCGGTCGCGAAGCGGACCATCACCTACCGCAACACCGGCTCCGAGGACGTCACCCTCGACCTGACCACCGGTACGGACTCGGACGCCTACACCCTGTCGGCGAACCGGCTGACCGTCCCCGCCGGGTCCACCGCCGAGGCCGTGCTCTCGCTGGACCCGTCGAAGGTCGCCGCCGACACCCGGTACTCCGGTCAGGTCGTCGCCCGGGACGCGGCGGGCACCGTCGTCGCCCACACCGGCTTCGCCCTGAACAAGGAGCGGGAGCTGTACGACCTGACGCTCCGGCTCCGGGACCGCGCCGGAAGGCCGATGGACGCAACCGTGGTGATCGGCGCCCTGGGCGACCCGCAGCTGGAGCCGGTGCAGGTCTCCGGCGAGACCACGCTGCGGCTCCCGCCCGGCAACTACACCGCGTGGACGCTGGCCGAGGTCGCCGGTGACCGCGCCGACTCCAAGGGCCTGGCCTTCCTCGCGGCCCCCGAGATCCTTCTCGGTGAGTCGTCCACGATCACCCTCGACGCGTCCAAGGCCCGCAGGGTGGACGTCCGGACGCCGAAGGAGACCGAGATCCGGCAGGTGCGCTTCGACATGGCGCGTACCGCACCGGACGGTACCGTGCAGCGCGGCGCGTACCAGATCCCGCTGATGTACGACCAGCTGTGGGCGAGCCCCACCGAGAGGGTCACCCGGGGCGGCTTCTCCTTCCTGACCCGCTGGCGGCAGGGCGAGAAGCAGATCGCCCTGGCGGCCGACGGCCGTGACGTGCCGGTCACCGTGCAGCCCGGTTCGCCCGTCGCGGAGAACAGCGCGAAGAAGCTGAACGGTGTCTTCGCGGGCGACGGGGCCGCGGCCGACTACCAGGGGCTGGACGTCCGGGGCAAGGCCGTGGTGGTCCGCCGCAGCGACGCGGTCGCCCCCGCCGACCGGGTCGCGAACGCGGCGGCGGCCGGCGCCGAGGCCCTGTTCGTCGTCCACGACGGCGACGGGCGGCTCCTGGAGAGCTACGCCCCGTACGGCGAGGAGACCCCGATCCCGGTCGCCTCGGCCCAGCGCCTGGCGGGCGAGCGGCTGATCGGGACGGCGAAGCGCGGCAAGAAGCTGACGATCGCCCAGCACCGGTTCGCCCGTTACGTGTACGACCTGGTCGACCGCCACGACGGCGTGATCCCGGACCGCTCGCTGGAGTTCGCCCCGGCGGCCCGCTCCCTGGCGAAGGTGGAGAACACCTTCTACGGCCACCGCGACGTGCTCGGTGCCGGATACCGCTACGACATCCCGGACTACGGACCGGGCCTCGGCTTCGAGGAGTACGAGAAGTTCCCCGGCACCCGCGAGGAATGGGTCACCCCGCTGCCCGGCGCCTCGTTCTGGTACGAGAACCACTCGGTCCTCACCGCCGACGGCTCGGACACCGCGCTGGAGATGCGCAGCGGTGACATGGACTACACGGCGGGCCGCACCTACCCCACCGAGTGGTTCGCACCGATCGCCCGCCCGCGTCTCGCCACCGGCTACTGGGGGCCGTTCCGTACCGTCCACAACGACGTCCAGTTCAACCTCACCCCGTGGACGGACTCGGGCGCCGGACACTCGGGTGCCATGCCGACGGACGAGTACGAGACCACCAGCACCGCCTTCTACCAGGGCGACACCCTGATCAAGAAGGTCAAGGGCCGGGCCGGATACGCCTGGGACCTCTCGCCCGAGAAGCTCCCGTACCGCTTCGTCCTCGACTCCACCCGTGACGCGGACACGTGGAAGACCTCCGTCCGCACACGCACCGAGTGGAACTTCGTCTCCGGCGCGCTGGACCGGAACGGACCCGAGCAGGCCGACATCCCGCTGCTCCAGCTGGACTATGCCGTCGACACCGACCTCGCCGGTGACGTGAAGGCCGGCACGTGGACCCGGATCGGTCTCTCCTCCGGCACGCAGGAGTGGATGAAGGGCGCCGTGAAGGCCACGAAGGCGTCGCTGTCGGTCAGCTACGACGACGGGAAGACCTGGACCACCGTGCAACTGACCGGGGACGGGGCCGGTTCCTGGACGGCCCGGTTCAAGACCCCGAAGAAGACCGGCGCGTTCGTCTCGCTGAAGGCGCACGCGGAGGCGGCCGACGGACTCGGTGTCGACCAGGAGATCATTCGGGCATTCGGCCTGAAGTGACCTGCTGAGTCGCTCTCTTGCGTGGCCCCGCACCCTCTCCGGAGGGTGCGGGGCCACCGCTCTTCGCCTTCCCTCGATGACCAAAATTTGTCTGCTTTGCCCGTATATGGCGGGTGATAAGGAGAGAAAGGGACTTATCGCGGTGTGGATCGAGTTGCCACGGCGACATCGGTGGGCTTATAAGAAGAGCGTGGCGGAAGCGATTCCGGGAATTCCGGGGACTGTCCGCCGCGGAGGTTTCCCATGTTTCTCACTCCGTCAGACACGGAGAAATTGCTGCTGAGCGTCGCCGGAATGGTCGCCCGTGACCGCCGTGAACGCGGCGTGCTGCTCAATTACCCGGAGGCCGTCGCGCTGCTCTCCTGCTGGGCCGTGGAAAGGGCCCGCGAAGGTGCCCGCGTCAGCGATCTGATGACCGAGGGCCGGAACGTGCTCACCCGTTCCGACGTGCTCGAAGGGGTCCCCGAGATGCTTCATGACGTCCAGGTCGAGGCGACCTTCCCGGACGGGCGCAAGCTCGTCACGATCACCTCGCCGATCCCGTGATCCCCGGCGAGATCCGGACCGGATCCGGCGTACTGGAAATCAATGGCACGCGTACTCGGATTCGGCTGGCCGTGGTGAACGAGGGCGACCGGCCTATTCAGGTCGGATCGCATCTGCATTTCCCCGACGCGAATCCCGCGCTTTCCTTCGACCGGACCCTGGCTGAAGGATTCCGGCTCGACATTCCCTCCGGCACTTCTCTGCGTTTCGAACCCGGAGTCGGCGCCGAGGTCTCCCTCGTCGAACTCGGCGGCCGCCGGGAGGTGCCCGGCATCGTCGTGCCCGGCACCCGCAGCGCACGAACGGACGACATCTGACATGGCACAACTGACCCGCGCCGCCTACGCGTCGCTCTACGGGCCCACCACCGGCGACCGCGTCCGCCTCGCCGACACCGACCTCTGGATCGAGGTCGAGGAGGACCGCTGCTTCGGCGGCGACGAGTCCGTGTTCGGCGGTGGCAAGTCGATCCGCGAATCCATGGGCCAGTCCACCGCTTCGCGCGCCGACGGCGCCCTCGACCTCGTCATCACCAACGTCGTCGTCCTCGACCACTGGGGCGTCGTCAAGACCGACGTCGGCGTACGGGACGGCCGGATCGTGGCCCTCGGGCGCTCCGGCAACCCCGACGTCGGCGACGGCGTCCACCCCGACCTGGTGATCGGACCCGGCACCGACGTGGTCTCCGGCGAGGGCCGCATCCTCACCGCCGGAGCCGTCGACACCCACGTCCACTTCCTGATGCCCGGCGCCCTGCACGAGGCCCTGGCCACCGGCACCACCACCGTCATCGGCGGCGGCACCGGCGCCACCGAGGGCTCCAAGGCCACCACCGTCACCCCCGGCGCGTGGCACCTCGCGATGATGCACCGCTCCCTGGACCGGGTCCCGCTCAACGTCATGCTGTTCGGCAAGGGATCGACCGTCGGCGCGGACGGCCTGCGCGAGGCGGCGCTCGGCGGTGCCGGTGGCTACAAGGTCCACGAGGACTGGGGCGCCACCCCCGCCGCCATCGACGCGGCGCTGAAGGCGGCCGACACCTACGGACTCCAGGTCGCCCTGCACGCCGACAGCCTCAACGAAGTCGGCTACGTCGAGGCCACCCTCGACGCCATCGCCGGGCGCGGCATCCACGTCTTCCACGCCGAGGGCGCCGGGGGCGGCCACGCCCCCGACATCATCACCGTCGCCTCCCACCCCCACGTCCTCCCGGCGTCCACCAACCCGACGCTCCCGCACACCGTCAACACCGTCGCGGAGCACCTCGACATGCTGATGGTCTGCCACCACCTCAATCCACGCGTCCCCGAGGACCTCGCCTTCGCCGAGTCCCGCATCCGCGCCACCACCATCGCCGCCGAGGACCTCCTGCACGACATCGGCGCCCTCTCCATCACCTCCTCCGACGCCCAGGCCATGGGCCGCATCGGCGAGGTGATCTGCCGCACCTGGCAGGTCGCCCACACCATGAAGCAGCGCTTCGGCGACCGCGGCGGCGAACTCCCCGCCGACAACGAACGCGCCCGCCGCTACGTCGCCAAATACACCATCTGCCCCGCCGTCGCCCACGGCATCGACCACGTCGTCGGCTCCGTCGAACCCGGCAAGCTCGCCGACCTGGTGCTCTGGGACCCCGCCTTCTTCGGCATCCGCCCCGCCGCCGTGATCAAGGGCGGCATGGTGGTGTACGCGCCCCTCGGCGACGCCAACGCCGCCATCCCCACCACCCAGCCCGTGCTGCTGCGCCCCACCGCCGCCGCCGGCGCCGCCCCGTACCTCTCGGTCAACTTCGTCGCGCCGGCGGCCCTGGAGGACGGTCTCGCCGAACGCCTCGGCCTGGAACGGGAACTGGTCGCCGTGCGGCCCACCCGCCACCTCACCAAGGCGGACCTGCCGAACAACACGGCGCTCCCCGACATCGACGTCGACCCGGAGACCTTCGCCATCCGGATCGACGGGGAGCTCGTCGAACCCGCACCCGCCGCCGAACTGCCGCTCGCCCAGCGGTACTCCCTGTTCTGATGGCGGGCCTCGGCGCACTGCTGCTCGGCGACGGGCGGCTCCCGGTCGGCGCGTACACCTACAGCGCCGGGCTGGAACCGGCCGTCGCCTCCGGCCTCACCCGCGAAGCCGTCCCCGCCCTGCTGCGGGCCCGGCTGAGCACGGCGGCGGTCACCGAGGCGGCCGCCGCCGTCCTCGCCCTGCGCGCCGCGGGGCAGGAGACGGTGGACTACGGACCGGTGCAGCGGGCCCTGGCCGCCCGCACCCCCGCCGCGCCGCTGCGCGAGGCGTCGGCGGCCCTGGGCCGCGGGGTGCACCGCCTGGCCCGGCGGCTCGCCCCGGACCATCCCGCGGTCACCGCGCTGTCCGCGCTCCGCCCCCGCCCGCTGCGACCGGTGGCGCTCGGCGCCCTCGGGGCCGTCGTGAAGGTGACCGAGGAGGAGCTCGCGCACGGCATCGTCTACGACGAACTCCAGACCATCACCTCGGCGGCGCTCAAGCTGCTGCCCGGCGACCCCCTCGACACGGTCGCCTGGATCCTCGACGCCGAGCCCGACGCCACGGCGGCGGTGCGCGAGGCCCTCGCCGTACCGGACCCGGCCGGGCTGCCCGCTCGTACGCCCCCGCTCACCGAACAGTGGGCACTCGAACACGCACGACGAGAACGGAGACTCTTCCTTGCCTGACCAGCACCCCGGACACCGGAACGACCACCACACCGACCACCACCGGCACGCAGCGGACCGTGCCCGGCCGCGCGCCCTTCGGATCGGCGTCGCGGGCCCGGTCGGCACCGGCAAGAGCTCGATCCTCGCGACCCTCTGCCGGGAACTGGCCGGCGAACTCTCCATGGCCGTCGTCACCAACGACATCTACACCGACGAGGACGCCCGATTCCTGCGCTCGGCCGGCGTCCTGCCGACGGAACGCATCCGCGCCGTCGAGACCGGCGCCTGCCCGCACACCGCGATCCGCGACGACATCAGCGCCAACCTCGACGCCGTCGAGGACCTGGAGGAGGCGTACGGGCCGCTCGACCTGGTGCTCGTCGAGAGCGGCGGCGACAACCTCACCGCCACCTTCAGCCCGGCCCTCGCCGACGCCCAGCTGTTCTGCATCGACGTCGCGGGCGGCGGGGACGTCGCACGCAAGGGCGGACCCGGCATCACCGGCGCCGACCTGCTGATCGTCAACAAGGCCGACCTGGCACCCCACGTCGAGGTCGACGTGGACACCATGGTCGCCGACGCCCGCGCCGCCCGCGACGGCCTGCCGGTGCTCGCGCTCTCCAGGCACGACCCGGCGTCGACCGCCGAACTCGCCGGCTGGGTACGGTCGGTGCTCGACCGTCACCGCGCGGGCACCCTCGTCCCCACCGACCCGGGACCGATGGCACCCCACAGCCACAGCCACGACTCGTGACCACGCGCACGGCCGCCCGCGCCGAACCGGCCGACCCCACCGTCCTCGCCGTGGAGCGCGACGGCACGGCCCGCCACCTCGTACGCGAACTGCGCCCCGGCGCCTTCCTGGCCCCGCGCCCCCTGCTGCCGGTCCCCGACCGGGTGCGGGTCGCCCTGGTCGGCACCCGGGCCGGTCTGCTCGCGGGCGACCGACTGGAACTGCGCGTCTCGGTCGGCCCCGGCGCCCGCCTGGAACTGGTCGAACCGTCCGGCCTGGTCGCGTACCACCACCGGGGCGGCTCGTCGAGCTGGCGGGCCCGGGTCGACATCGCCGAGGGCGGCGAACTGCACTGGGACGCCCGGCCGTTCGTGGTCGGTGACGGCGCCCGGGTGGAACGCTCCATGGACGTCGCGCTCGCCGCCGGGGCGCGGATGCTCTGGCGGGACACCCTGGTCCTGGGGCGCTCCGGCGAGCCCGGCGGCAGCGTACGGTCCACCACCCACGTCACCTGCGACGGCGACGAACTGCTCGTCGAGGACCTGGATCTGACGGAGCGTCGGGTACGTGGACTGCCCGGCATCCTGGGGCCGAACCGCGTCATCGGCTCGGTCACCGCCCTCGGCGCCCGCCCCGACGGCCCGCCGCACCCGTACCGCACGGACCTCGCGGGCCCGGGGGCGCAGGTGCGGCTGCTGGACACCGTGGCCCCCGCGATCGAGGCGGAACTCGCGGCCGTCTGGGAGGACTGGTGCCATCAGGACTGGTGCCATTAGGTCCGGTCGTCAAAGTGCCGCCTGCCGTACGGACCGGGCCTCGCGCGGTTCGGCCTCCGCCCGAACGACGGCATTCGACGACAGGACCCGGCACCGAGCCCGGCCTTCAGGCGGGCGAAGCCCCGTCGGTGTCCGGAGCCGGTGTCGCTTCAGCGCGACCGCGGGAGGACGCGCCGCGCGCCACCACGGCCGCGCACACCAGCGCGGGGGCCGAGGCGATCGCGAAACAGGCCGGCGGCGGCATCCGGTCCACCAGCACGCCCATCGTCGCGCTGCCCAGCGCGGACCCGGCGTTGATCGCCGTGTTGACCCACGCGCCCGCCCGGGTGCGCGCACCCGGGTCCACGGACTCGTCCGCCAGGAGATACGCCGTCGTCAGGGCCGGGGCGACGAAGACCCCGGCCGCCGCGGCCACCGCGACCAGCACCGGAACGCCGGGCGAGAGACCGGCCACGACCAGGGCCGTGCCCAGACCGGCGACCAGGACCGGCAGCCGCGTCCGATTCGGGGCGCGCCAGGGGACCGCGCCGTACGCGAGCCCGCCGACCGCGCTGCCCGCCGACAGCGCCGCCAGCGCCCACGCCACCGAGCCGCCGCGGTGGTGCTGCTCGGCGAACGCCACCACCAGCAGGTCCAACGCGCCCAGACACAGTCCCACGGCGGCGGCAGCGAGCGCGGCATGTCGCAGCCCGGCGATCTTGAGCAGCGACCGCCGCCCGCCGCTCACCCCGTCCGGCACGGCGGCCGGCTGTGCCGCCGGCCCCGGGGCCGCGCCGCGCACCGCGGGGGAGGACACCAGCGCGCCCGTCCCCACCAGCACCAGCGCGGCGCTGATCGCGACGCCCGCCGCGGGGACGCTGTGCCGGATCACCACGCCCACCAGCAACGGCCCGGTGACGAACAGCAGTTCCTCGGCGACGCCGTCCAGACTGTACGCACGCCGCAACAGCTCCCGGTCCGGGACGAGACGGCTCCACAGCGTCCGCATCACCGGCCCCAGCGGCGGCGTGCAGGCGCCCGCCGTCACGGCGAGCACCCCCAGCAGCGGCGAGGAGGCGCCCGGCCGCCAGGTGGCGTACGCCAGGACGGCGAGCAGGACCGCGTACAGACCGGCCATCGGCGGCAGGGCCCGGCGCGGCCCGTACCGGTCGACCAACGCGGCACGGGCGGGGGAGAGAAGGACACTGGTGGCCCCGAACAGGGCCATGACCACCCCGGCCGCGGTGAAGGAACCGGTGGCGTCCTTCACCGCCAGCATCAGGGAGAGGGAGATCATCCCGTACGACAGCCGCCCCACGAGAGCGGCACCGAAGGCAGGGGCGGCGTGCGGGGCACGCAGGACGGCGGCGTACGAAGGGGCGAGCGAAGGCGCGGGGGAGAGCCGGAGCATGAGGACGTTCCTCGGGAGGGCGGCGCGCGCGACGGCGCCGCGGACGTGCGGGGACACCGGAGGACCGCACCCGGTGGGACGGGGCGCGGCGGGTACGGGGTCCTACGCACGGAGGAGGAACATGCGTATCAACGTACCAGGAGCAGAGGCGCGCGGACGCGGCCGTGCGGTGGCCCGTCGGGCGGACGTCCGCGCCCACCGCCGTCCCCGGCGGGCACCGCCACCGGAAACCCCGGACCGTTCGACGGACCGTCGGGGCGCGTCGTACCGTGCGGAGGATGACGACGCCGCTGCTCCGGATCCTCCAGGCACTCGACCGCTTCAACGCCGCCCATCCCTGGGACCACAACGCGTACTTCCACCGGTGGATCCTGCGGCAGCTCCCGAGCCGGTGCGACAGAGCCCTGGACGTCGGCTGCGGCAGCGGGGACCTGGCCCGGCTCCTGACGGCCCGGGCGAGGACGGTGCATGCCGTGGACGCCGACCCGGACATCGTGGCCCGGGCCCGTGAACTCACCGGCCCCGACGCCTCGGTGACCTTCGCCGTCGCCGAGGCCCCGGCCGGGATGCCGGCCGGCCCGTACGACGTGATCACGTGCGTCGCCGCACTCCATCACCTTCCGTTCGCCGACGCCCTCGCCGGATTCCGGGAGCGTCTGGCGCCCGGCGGAACCCTGGTGGTGGTCGGCCTCGCCCGTGAGGAGACCGGGGGCGACCACCTGCTGGCTCTCGTCTCCAGTCCGCTGAACGCCGCCACGGGCTGGATCAGGAACAAGGGCCGCAGGGCGCCGCGCCCCGTGTCGATGACCGCCGTGACCCGGCCTGCCGGGATGACATTCCGCGAGATCGTTCACGGGGCGCGGGAGGTGCTGCCCGGCGCGAAGGCGAGGCGCCGGCTGTTCTGGCGGTACACGCTGGTGTGGCGCGACGGTTCCGGTGGGCGCTGACGCGGCGGGACACATCCTCGCCCGTCCGGCCCCGGGCCGCGTTCCGCCGCCATGACCGACGGCGCCCCCTCCGGTCGCGGAAGGGGCGCCGTCGCCCTTCGGCCCGCCGGCCGAAGGGCGACGGCCCGTCAGGCGGCCGGTGCTCCCGAGGTGTCGATGATCTGGCGGATGGCCCGGCCCGAGGCCAGCTCCTCCAGCGCCTCGTTGATGCCGGTCAGCGGCAACGTGCCGGTGTGCATCCGCTCCACCGGCATCAGGCCCGCCCGCCACAGGTCCAGGAACCGGGGGATGTCGCGGCGCGGAACCGCGTCGCCCATGTACGAACCGATCAGGGACTTGCCCTCGCCCGCGAACGCCAGTGCCGGAACCTCCAGCGTCCGGCCAGGGGCCGGCAGGCCCACCGAGACGACCCTGCCGCCCCGGGCCACGGCCGTCAGGCACTCGGCCATCACCTTCGGGCTGCCCACCGCCTCGACCGCCACCTCGGCGCCCCCGGAGGTGAGTTCGCGGATCGCCTCGACCGCCCCGTCGGGGGCGAACGCGTGCGACGCGCCCAGATGGAGGGCCAGTTCGCGCTTCTCCGGAACCGGGTCGACCGCGACGACCGGGTACGCTCCCGCCGCGCGGGCCCCCAGCACGGCGGACAGGCCCACCCCGCCCAGGCCGTAGACCACCGCCGACTGCCCGGGGCGCAGGGCCGCCGTGTTGATGGCGGCCCCGGCGCCGGTCAGGACCGCGCAGCCGAACATCGACGCCACCGCGAACGGCACGTCCCTGGGTATCGGCACCACCGACTCCTGGGCCACCACCGCGTGTTCGGAGAACGCGGAGACGCCCAGCTGGTGGTGGACGCGGGCGCCCGACGCGTCGGTCAGCAGCGACGGGCCGTACAGCAGCGCCCCCGTCCCGTTCGCCGCCGCCGCGCGCTCGCACAGGGCCGGCCGCCCCGCCGCGCAGTCGGCGCAGAATCCGCAGCTCGGCACGAAGACCAGCGCCACGTGGTCGCCGGGGGAGACCCGGCCGACGCCCGGGCCGGTCTCCTCCACGACGCCCACCGCCTCGTGACCGAGCGCCATCGGCAGCGGGCGCACCCGGTCGCCGTTGACCACCGAGAGGTCCGAGTGGCACAGCGAGGCGGCCGCGATCCGCACCAGCACCTCGCCCTCGCGCGGGGCGCCCAGCTCCAGCTCCTCCACCTCCACCGGGCGGGTCGTGGCGTAGGGGCGGGCCGTCGACACCCCGCGCAGTACCGCCGCGCGGGTCCTCATGCCTGGGTCTCCGGGCGCGGGGCGCAGCGCAGCACGTCGCGGCTCTCCAGCAGCGGGACGACCTCCCCGAGCACGATCCGCTCGAAGTGCGGGGTGGCGCAGTGGGCGGTGAAGTCGGCCTCGGAGGCGTACTCCTCGTACAGCACGATCGCCCGCGGGTCCTCGGTGCCCTGGTGGATGCGGTAGGCGAGGTTGCCCGGCTCCTGCCGGGAGGCGGCGGCCATGGTGTCGAGGAGGGGGAGGACGGTGTTCTCCTCGCCCTCCTTGGTGCGGTAGCGGGCGACGACGACGTAGGTCATGCGGGTTTCACTCCTGGGGTGGTGCGGTGGGCCTCTTCAGCGCGGCGGGCGGGACCGGCGGCAGCTGGTCCCGGCGCAGGTGCCAGAGGCGGGGGTCGGACGTGGCGGCGGCGACGGACCCGAGGGCCAGCGCCAGCGCCACGTCGGCGGGGGTCTCCACGAAGCCCGCGGCGATCGACGGGGACATCGCGCGCTGCGCCTGCGCGCTCATCCGGGCGACGATCGGGGCGGGCATGATCTCGACCAGGTCCGGCGCCCCGCGCGAGATCGCGTCGGTGGAGCGGCGCAGATTGGACCGGTCGGTGACGAACACCTTCATCATCGTCAGCAGGCCGAGCGGGCGGCCCTTCTCTATGAGCGAGAGCCGGGTGCTGACCACGCCGTGGGCGCCCATGTTCTTGATGAACTCCAGCGCGCCCCGGTCCTGGGCCAGGCCGGGGCTGCTGTCGACGTTCACGAACACGGTCTTCCTCGCCCGGCCCAGCGCCGGTACGACCTGGGGCAGTTGGCCCACCGCGAGCGACGCGACGATGCACACCCGGGACGGCGCGGTCAGGAACTGGCGCAGCGGCTGGGTGCCGACGACCGACGCGACGACCGGGACCTCGGCGAGCGCGGAGGCGAGCCGGGGGTCGAGCGCGGCGCCGGACCGGGACGGGGAAGGGTTCATGGCAAGGACCTGCCTGGGAGGGAGGGTTCGTGGCGGCTGGGCTCAGCTCAGCGGGGACGTACCGAATCGGCTGGGAAGGCCCAGTTTGCCAGGGTTGAGAATGCCCTTCGGGTCCAGGGCTTTCTTCACCGCGACGAAGGCCGCGAAGCCCGCGCCGAGGGCGTCCGGCACGTAGGGGCCGCGCAGCAGACCGCAGCCGTGGTGGTGGCTGATCGCCGCCGCGTGCTTGATGAGCACGGCGTTGGCGGCGTCCCACACCGCGCGGTACCAGTCGCGGCGTGCCTCGGGCGCCACGTCCCCGCGCAGCGAGAAGTAGACGCAGGCGCCGTCGGTGTAGGCGTGCGACTGGTGGGCGGAGGCGGCCAGGGTGCCGTCCACCGCCTGGATCGCGGCGACCACCTCGTCGTAGATCACCGGCAGGTCGGTCCAGGACGCGGCCATCTCCAGGGTGTCGGCGACGAAGCCCGGACCGGGCTTGAAGCCGTCGGCGGACTTGCCGACCAGCATCCGCTCGTCGAGCCAGCGCTCGAAGACGGCCTGGCTGTCCAGCTCGGGGCCGTACTCCTCGCAGACCTCCTTGGCGACCTTGATCGAGGCGTCGACGATCGCCGGGTCGCCCTCGTCCGCGATCAGCAGGAGGTTGGTCTCCGGGTGGCCGAAGTGGGTGCCCGACTCCAGCTCGTCGTACAGGCGCAGGACGGCCGGGGTGGCGCCGCGCTGCATGATCCGGCGGCAGGCGTCCAGGCCCTCCGCGAAGGTCTTGAAGCCGTACGCGGCGGCGGAGGCGTACTCGGGCAGCGGGTGGACCCGCAGCCGGGCCGAGACGATGACGCCGAGGGTGCCCTCGGAGCCGACGAACAGCTGGCGCAGGTCCGGGCCGACCGCGGCACGGGCGTAGTCGCCGTAGGTGGCGCGGGTGCCGTCCGCGTGCACGACGTCGACGCCGACGACCATGTCCTCGATCTTGCCGTAGCGGGTGGAGAGCTGGCCGGCGCCGCGGCAGGCGATCCAGCCGCCGACGGTGGAGACGGCGAACGCGGACGGCCAGTGGCCGGTGGTGACGCCGTACTCCTCCTGGAGCTGCTTCTCGAAGAGGTCCCCGAACATGCCGGACTGGACGTCCACGATGTTCGACTCGGCGTCGAAGCCGACGATCCGGTTCAGCCCGCACAGGTCCAGGACGACACCGCCGAAGACGGGCAGCGCGGCGCCCGTGACGTTGGAGCGGCCCGCCGACGGGGTGACCGGGACGCCGGCCTCGTGGCAGATCCGCAGCACGGCCGCGACCTGGTCGGCGTCGGCCGCCTCGACGACCACGGCGTCGGGCGTCGCCGGACGGCCCTCGGTCTCGCCGATCATCGAACCGGCCCACCAGTCGCGGGTCCGGGTGACGACCTCCTCGCGGGAGGTGTGCACCGCGTGCGCGACCTCGCGCAGCGCCTCGACCACGGCCTCGGGGACCTCGACCGGGTCCGCCTGGAGCGCGGCACCGCCGTCGCCGATCGGGGTGTTGCGTGCCCACTTCGCGAAGCTGGGGGCGCCGACGGTGTAGTCGCCCCGGTTGAACGGATGGGTGATGGTCTGACGGCTGATCATGCTGCTGCCCCTTCGAGGAGTACGGACTTTTCGTGACGGACGGCTGCGAGGTACTCGGCGACCGAGCGCTCGACCTCCGCCTCCGTGAGGTCGAGTTCGCGGCCGAGGATCGCGCCGACGGCCTCGGCGGCGTCCACGGACGCGTCCCGGGCGAACAGCCGGGCGCGGGTGCGGCGCGAGAGGACGTCGTCGACCGAACGGGCCAGCTCGGCGCGGGCCGCGTACACGACCTCCGCCTTCGTGTACGGGAGTCCCGCGACGACCGGTTCGGCCAGCGACGGGTCGTCCTGGATGAGGTCGCCGACGAACCGGGCCTCGGTGCCGAAGCGTTCGCCCAGGTGCGCGGCGATGCCGCCGGACGCGGCGACGGCCTCGGAGTCGTAACCGGCGCCGCCCAGGAGCGGGAGGTCGGTGGTGCGGCTCTTCGCCCTGCGGCCGAGGACGGTCATCACCTTGTCGATGACGAGTTCGCCCATGTGCCGGCTGGTGGTGAGCTTGCCGCCGGTCACCGTCACCATGCCGGTGCGGCCGATGGTGATGTGGTGGTCGCGGCGCATGTCGAGGGTGGCGCCCTCCTTGCCGCCGACCAGCGGACGCAGACCGCCGATGGAACCGACCACGTCGTCCGGGGTGAGCTTCCCCTCGAAGGCGGTGTTGGCGCCCTCCAGCAGGAAGTCCATCTCCCGGCGGGTGCAGTGCACGTCGTCCGGGGAACCCTGGTAGTCCTCGTCGGTGGTGCCCAGGACGACGCTGTTGCCCCAGCGGGTGCAGGTCGCGCGGCGGGCCCGGCCGGGGATCGGCACGGTGACCGTGCAGTTGATCCGCACCTTGTCCCACGGGACCACGATGTGGACGCCCTTGGCGGGCCGGACCTGCGGCCTGTGGCCCTCGTCCGCCTTCGCGTCCAGCTCGTCGGTCCACACCCCGGTGGCGTTGACGACGGCCCGCGCGCGGACGTCGAAGGTGTCGCCGTCCGCCGACACCCGGGCCCCGGACACCCGGCCCGCCTGCGTCAGCAGGCTCTCGGCCTTCGCCCCGTTGAGGACCGTCGCCCCGAGCGCGGCGGCGGTGCGGACGATGGTGAGGACGAGCCGGGCGTCGTCGGTGCGGGCGTCGAAGTACAGCAGCCCGCCCTTCAGGCCGTCGGCACGCAGCGTCGGCGCCTGCGCGAGCACCTCGGGCACGGAGAGCCGCTGGTGGAGCTTGCCGATCCGCCAGCCGCCGACCAGGTCGTACGTCCACAGCAGGCCCTCGAAGCCCTTGGCGAGGCGGGCGTCGAAGACCCCCTCCTTCTCCAGGACCGGGAACAGGAACGGCAGCCGGTGCACCAGGTGCGGGGCGTTCTTCCGGAAGCGGTGACGCTCCAGGAGCGAGTGGCGGACCAGGTTGACGTTGCCCTGCTCGATGTAGCGCAGGCCGCCGTGCACCATCTTCGACGACTTCGACGACGTGCCGGAGGCGAAGTCGTCCTTCTCGATCAGCGCCGCGCGCAGTCCGCGCGAGACCGCGTCCAGCACGGCGTACGCCCCGGTGATACCGCCGCCGATGACGAGCACGTCGTACGTGTCGTCGGCCAGCCGGCGCTTGAGGGCCGCCCGGTCGAGCAGCAGGGGCGTTCGGCGGGTCGCCGCGGCGTTCCGCCGCGGTTTCCGGGCGGGCATAGTGATCACGACATCAACTCCTGGTGTTTCGGTACGGCGGCCGCGTCGTCGGGGGACGGGCCGCCGGTGCGACGGCCGGGGCCGTCAGTGGGGGGTGGACGTGTTGAGGGGGCGCAGCGCCGGGTCGCCGAGATGCGCGATCAGCACCTCGCGCCAGGCGGCCCGCTGCTCGGCGCGCTCGGCCGCCGGGAGCGACGGCTCGAAGACGCGGCCGTGCGGCTGCGCCTCGACGATCTCTTCGAGGGAGGACCACAGGCCGCGGGCGACCCCGGCCAGATAGGCGGTGCCGCGCAGGCTGGCGGTCGCGGAGTCGGAGACCCGTTCCAGCGGCAGACCGGTCAGGTCGGCCTGGATCCGCATCAACGGGTCGCTGCCGGAGACGCCGCCGCCGACCCGGAGCCGGGTGAACGGGGTGCCCATGGTGTCGGCGACCCCGTCGATCAGGTCGCACACCGAGTGCGCGATCCCGTCGAGCACGGCGCGGGCGAGGTCGGCGCGGGTGGTGGCGAGGGTGAGCCCGGTGAGGGCGGCGGTGGCCTCCGGGTGCCAGACCGGCGTACGGACCCCGGCGAGCGCCGGGACGAAACGCGGGGTGCGGCCCGGCCGGGTGGGGACCCGGCCCGCCTCCTCACCGAGCTCCTTCGGCGACGCGAACAGGCCCAGGCCGTCGCAGAGCCAGCGCAGTGCCGAGCCCGCCGTGGAGGTGTACGCCTCCAGGCTGTAGTGGCTGGTGTCGCCCTGCCGCCGGCCGGGCTGGGCGAGCACCCCGGAGATGTCCGGCCGGGGCAGGGCGGGCGTGGTGCCGGTCGCCGCGTCGACGAACGCGCCCGTCCCGTACACGCACATGCCCTGCCCGGCGGCGAGCCCGCCGAGCGCGACGAGCGCGGCGTGCTGGTCGCCCATGGAGGCGGCCAGCGGGACGGCGACGCCGAGGGCGGCCGGGTCGGTGGTGCCGAAACCGGCGTCGTCGGAGCGGAGCTCCGGCAGCAGGTCGAGGGGGAAGCCGAGCCGGCCGATCCATTCCTCGTCCCAGGCGTGCCGCTCCAGCAGGTAGCCGCCGGTGGAGGCGGCGTTGGTCGGCGTGGTGGCGTGCACGGCACCACCGGTCAGCCGCCAGATCAGCCAGGTGTCGACGGTGCCGAAGAGCAGCCGTCCGGCCCGGTGCGCCTCGGCCACCTCCCGGTGCTCGGCGATCTGCCGGGCGGCCCAGAGGAACGGGGAGCGGGCGCCGACCGGCCGGCCCTGCCGGGACAGCAGGGCGGCGTCCCACTCCGCCTCGTACGCGGTGAGCTCCTGCGCGTACCTCCGGTCCTGCCACACCACCGCGGGCAGCAGCGGCCGGCCGGTGACCCGGTCCCACAGCATCGCCGTGGCCCGCTGCGTGGACAGCGCGACCGCGGTGACCTCGATGCCCTCCTCACGGGCCCGGTCGACGGCCCGGCGCGCCACCTCGACAGTGGCGGTCCAGATCTCCATCGGGTCCTGCTCGACGGAGAGGTCGTCCGGGTGGCCGACCGCGATCGACCGGTAGAACACCTCGTGGGCGGCGCCCGAGTCGAGGACGACTCCGGCCCGGGTGCCCGTGGTGCCCTCGTCGATGGACAGCACACCGCGCCGTGGGGCGGCGCCGGGGAACGTCTGCGTCATTGCAGCCCTTTCGTTGCGGGCATCGCGAGCGAGCCGTGCGGAGGAGGGGAGGGGAGGGTGTGTGGCGGATCAGCGCGCGGCCATGGACCGGGCCGGTCGCGCGGCGGTGTCGTGGTCCTGTCCGGCGACCTCGTCGGGCGAGGCGGCCTTCGTCGGGTCCCACTTGATCACCAGACAGGTGATCAGTCCGAGCAGCGGCACGACGGACAGCGCCAGGAAGGTGTCGGCGAGCCCGAGCGATTCCTTGATCTGCGGGAACACGTACAGCCCGACCACACTGCCGAAGCTGCCGACCATGCCGGTGACACCGGTGCCCAGGGCGCGCACGTCACTGCTGTACGAGAGCGCCGCGATGGACTTGCCGTTGGCGCCGGGGCCCGCCGAGTGGCACAGGATGAACAGGACCGGCAGCAGGAACGCCACGGCCGTGGGCACCTTCTCGAAGGTCAGCCCCATCGCCACCAGGGCCACGAAGACCCCGGCGAAACCGGCGGCGGAGCTGAGCCGCAGTCCGAGGCGGCGGCCGAAGTACGCGGAGAGCAGCCCGCCCGCGATGCCGAAGGCGTTGAACACCATCGACCCGATGGTGGCCTTCTCGAAGCTCTCGCCGAAGATCGCCAGGCTGATCAGCGGGAGGTACCAGCCGACCGCGAAGTACTGCATCGACTGCCCGAGCGAGATCACCGAGGAGAGGACCGTGCGCGGCAGGTACGCGCCCTTGAACAGCAGCCCGGCCTGCCGGAAACCGATGGCGGGCGCCTCGGCGGCGGTGCGGGTCGCCGCGTCGGGCTCACCGGCGACGGCCTCGATCCCGTAGATCCGGTCCAGGTTGGCGACGGACTCCTCCAGCCGTCCCTTGCTGGCCAGCCAGGTGGGGCTCTCCTTGAGCATCAGCGCCTGGCCCAGCAGCAGCACGGCGGCGACGACCGCGGCCGAGCCGACCGACCAGCGCCAGATGTCCGCGCCGACGTCCAGATGGAAGAAGAGCAGGGCCAACGCCAGGTTGCTGGTGGTGGCGACGTACCAGACGGCCTGCCACAGGTTGAGCCGGCCGCCCAGCTTCGCGGGCGTGTACTCGGCGAGCAGCGCCATGGCCACCGCGAAGTCGATGCCGTACGCGACACCCACCAGGACCCGGCCGAGCCAGACGACGGTGAAGTCACCGGCGAACGCGGCGAGCAGGGCCCCCGCGATCGCGAACACCTTGGCGATGAGCAGCGGGGGGACGCGGCCGATCCGGGTGGCTAGCCAGCCGCCCACCGGATTGAAGATGATCGCCAGGGCCGGAGCGGTGGCCGTGAGGATCGAGACCTGGGTGCTCGTGAGCTCCATCTGGGTCGTCATCGGACCCAGGCCCGCGCTCAGCGCGGCGTTGGAGTAGGCGTCGAGGAACAGTCCGCCGAACACCAGGAACCAGATGATCTGCGCCCGGCCGGTGATCTTTCCCAGCCCATCGATGAGCGCAACGACGTCGGCGACGCCTTTGACGCTCGGACGTTGTGCCATGAGTCCGCCTTCGAGGAAGACCCGTCGGCGGCACGGGGAGCACAGAAACAGGCATGACGAAGCCACCGACAGGTGGTCTGTGTCTGTGCCTGTCAAAACACTGCGGAAAGCGCCGCAGCACGTGAACTGCTGGAACTAGCTACTAGGCAGTGAGGTTAAGAACGCGCCGGGAGAAACGTCAAGGGTTTCGGCCAGGTTACCGAAAAGTGACGGGGCCCGGGGCCCGGCCGGTGGCCGGAAGCGGAGGCCGGTGCGCCCCCGACCGGACCGGGCCGGGGGCGCACCGGGAACCGGCCGCACGGAGCTCGTCAGCGCCCCGCCTGCAGCGCCGCCCAGGTGGCGGGGCCCACGACGCCGTCGGCCGCCAGGCCCCGGCTCGTCTGGTACGCGTGCACCGCCGTCGCCGTCGCCGGGCCGAAGCTCCCGTCGATGCCGACCGGCGAGCCCAGTGCCGCGGTCAGCGCGCGCTGGAGCCGCTTCACCGCGTCGCCCGAGGCACCCCGCCCGATCGTGGGCGTCTCACCCGCCGACAGCAGCGCGGTCCAGGTCATCGCCCCCACGACACCGTCGGCGTTCAGCCCCAGGGCCGTCTGGTACGCCCGGACCGCCTGGAGCGTGGCCGGGCCGAAGGCGCCGTCCACCGCCCCCGCGGGATGGCCCTGCTCGCCCAGCAGCCGCTGCGCCGCCGCCACCTGCGGTCCGGTCGAACCGCTGCGCAGGGCGGCGTACGAGGTGAAGCTCAGCCCGTCGGCCGGGGTGCCGGAGTCCCCGCCGACCAGCTCCATGTACCGCGCCCAGTCCCAGTTCGGGCCGGGGTCGGTGTGGTCGTTGCCCGGCACCTCGCTGTGCCCGACGATGTGCGCCCGGTCCTTGGGGATGCCGTACCGGTCGCACAGGTGCCTGGTGAGCGCGGCGGACGAGCGGTACATCGAGTCCGTGAACCAGGACGGGTCGTCGATGAACCCCTCGTGCTCGACGCCGAGCGTCGAGGAGTTGGCGCTGCGCGCGTGGTAAGCGGTGTCGGAGTCGCGGACCATCTGGGTGATCTCGCCGTCGGAGGAACGCACCACGTAGTGCGCGCTCACCCCTGAGGCCGGGTCGCGGAACCAGTTGATCGAGCCCGCGTACGAGCCCTGCGTGACGTGGATGACCACCTTGCCGATCGCCGCGGTGCGCCCGGTGGCGTAGTTCTTCTCGTGGGCCGGGACCCACAGCGCCGACGGGTAGTCCGGACTCTGCGTCCGCACGTCGGCGGAGGCCGACGGGTCCTTTCGCGGAGCGACCGGGCGGCCCGTCACCGAGATCCGCTCGCCACCGGGGACGACGGTGTCGAGACCGTCGGCCAGGACGTCGTACACGGCGTCGGCGTACAGGGCGCCGGCCGGCCCGTCCGTACCGGCGTACCGGGCGACGACCGGGTACCAGGCGTCGATGTCGTCGCGGTCCCGGGCGTCGAGGCCGAGCGTGTCGGCGTAGGCCCGGAGCACCGCCGCGCCGCCCAGGACGTTCGCCGCGGTGTCGGTGCGCAGTTCGGCGGGGGACGCGCCGGTGAGCGCGGCGGCCCGTTCCAGCGTCCGGTTCACGGGGTTGCTCACCAGGTGCATCACCCCGTACCCGCCGTCCTGGCTGGGACGCCCGGCGTGGCCGTCGAGGCGGGTCTCGCCGTACCCGACGGCGGTGAGCAGATCGCGCGGTACGCCGAACTCCTCGGCCGCCCGCGCGAACGCCCGGTTCATGGGGCGGTCGCCCTCGGACGAGGCGAGGGCCGGGGTGCCGGTCGCGGCCAGGGCGGTGGCGGTGAGGGCCGCCAGGACGGAGGTACGGACCCTCGCGTGGAGGCCGTCTCGTCGGGGCATACCTGCTCCTGCTCTGTGTGGGGGGAAGGCGTGCGTCCCCGGGCCCGGACGGGCGGGAGGGGCGCGGAGCCGCTCAGCGTAGCGACGTGTTCAGGTCATGACAATCATCTACCCGCGCGTCCAACTTCCTTTCACTCGAATGGGGTTGACACGCCGTCCGGAACCTGGGGTGCGGGCCGGGGCGGTGCGCGGTCGAGGGCCGGGCCGTGGACGCCCGCAGGCCCGGCCCCGCCGGGCGAATGGGGCCGGGCGGGCGCCGCTACCAGCGGTCGCGGTGGATGACGTCCGCCACCGGACGCCGCCGGACCGGACCGAAGGAGCCCTGCGGCAGGCCGACCGGCACGACCGCGAAGGTGTGCATGTCCTCCGGGATGCCGAGCGCCGCCTTCCACTCCCGCTCCAGCATCAGGTGCCAGATGGTGATGTTCGCCGCGAGTCCCAGTGCCCGCGCGGCCAGCAGCAGGTTCTGCACCCCCGGGTAGACGCGCGAACCCTCGGCGAGCGCCTGGAACCGGTCCTGGGCGTTCATCATGTGCTCGGTCGCGGCCGGGCCGAGCGCCCGCGCGGACTCCCGCAGCCCGTCCTCGTCCACCCGCGGCTCCGGGAACCGGTAGCACGGAACGATCAGCGCGGGAGTGTCCGCGAAGTGGTCGCGCTGGTACTCGATCGCGGCGACCATCCGCCAAGACCGCGCTGGCGCCGGAGCACCGGCTCGTGCCGCCCACCGTGAATCTGGAGGCCCCCGACCCCGGCATCCCGTTCGACGTGGTGCGCAAGGAGGCCCGCCCGGGCGCGTTCGACGCGGCCGCCAAGACCTCGCTCGGCTTCGGCGGTCACAACGCCGCACTCGTCCTCACCAGGGCCTGACCCGGAAAAGAGGACCCACCATGGCCGAGGAGATCATCCGGACCCTGTCGGTGCGCGGACTGCGCTACGGCTACCGGGTCCTCGTACAGCCCGCGCCGCGCGCCGAACCGGTCGTCATCCTCGGCGGCGCGCTCCAGGGGATGTACGGCTGGCCCCAGATGGACGACCACCTGGGACCGCTCGCCCCCGTCGTCACCGCCGACCTGCCCGGCATGGGCGGCGCGGACCCGCTGCCGGCCGGGGCGGACGACGACCTGCTGTGCGAAGCCGTCGCCGGGATCACCGACGACCTCGGCGTGCCGAAGGTCAATCTGTTCGGCTTCTCCTACGGCACCTCGATCGCCTTCGGCTGCGCCCGGCGCCACCCCGAGCGCATCGCCCGGCTGGTCCTCGGCGGGGTGCCCTGCAACATCGGCGACGAGCAGCGGGAGGGATGGCGCCGGGCCGTCGACCGGCTCGCGGCCGACGACATGACGGGACTGGCCGCGCTGGCCGCCGCGGCACTGATGTGCCAGGACCCCGGACGCCGGGTCCATCGGCGGGAGCTGGCCCAGCGGTACGTCCGGCGCTCCTTCCTGCACGCACTGACCCACTCGCCGCACGCCGCCCGGTCGCTGGTGCGGCCACTGGAGCACCGGCGGGACTTCTCCGGCGGTCTGACCGGTGTGCCCGCCCTGGTCTTCGCCGGCGAGCACGACACGGTGACCTCGCCGCAGCGGCAGAGGGCCTTCGCCGCCACGATCGAGGGCAGCCGGTTCCTCACGATCGGGGAGTCCGACCACTGGGTGGTCCTGGAACGCCCGGACGACGTCGCCGATCTCGTGGCCCGGTTCTTCACCGACCGCCCGCTGCGGCCGCAGCCGGAGCCCGGCCCGGCCGTCGTCCCGCGCCCGGCGGCGCGCCCGCAGCCGGTGCCGAGAGGGTGAGAGCCGTGCCCGGGCGCCGCGGGGGCGACCCGGGCACGGCTCTCACGGGACGTGGGCGCGACGGGGGCGGGAACGCCCGCACCCCGCCCGTACGCACCGGAGGTCAGTGCCCGTCGTGGCCGTGGCCGTGCTCGGGCCCGTGGGCGTTCCCGGGAGCGTTGACGTCGACCCGTACGATCTGCGGATCGTGGTCGCTGGCCTGGTCGGCGAACTCCGCGTTGATGTGCACCACGTCGTAGTCGAAGCGGCGGATGCCGGGGCTGGTCAGAATGTGGTCCAGCGTCTGCGAGTTGCCGTCGTACACGTAGCTGTACCGCTCGTCCGCCGGCAGGGTGTCGATCAGCGGCTTCAGCACCTTGCCGTCGGTCAGTGCGTCCATCGTCGGGGAGAACGAGAAGTCGTTCAGATCCCCGAGCGTGATGACGCGGGCCGAGTCGTCGGCCGCCAGCAGCGACTTGACGAAGGTGTTGACCTCCGTCGCCTGCCGCACGCGCTTGGCCTCCGAAGTGCGCCTCGGTTCCTGGTACTTGCCGTGCAGGGGCTGGTCGCCGCCCTTGGACGCGAAGTGGTTGCCGATGACGAACACCGGCTTGCCGTGGAAGCGGAACTCGCCGACGAGCGGCTTGCGGCTGTCGGCCCAGGCGTCACTGGCCGGGGCGATCCGGCCGGGCGACACCGAGAGCGCGACCCCCTTCTTCGTGCGCACCGCGGCCACGGGCGTCGTCGCGTCGCCGCCCGCGCGGTCCGCGAAGTCGACCCTCTCGGGGTCGAAGAGGAAGACGTTGCGGATGTTGCCACCGGGCTCGCCGCCGTCCTTGTTGTTCTCGGGGGCGATGTACCGCCACGCGTACCGGGGCCCGCCCGCGGCGACGATCGCGTCGGTGAACCGCTTCAGGGTGGCCTCGGAGCCGACCGTGCCGTCGTTCACCGCGCCGTTGTCGTCCTGGATCTCCTCCAGCGACACGATGTCGGGGGAGGAGAGGTTGACGGCGATCCCCTCGGCGAGGGTGTCGAACTTGGCCTGCTCGTCCAGCGCGTCGAGGTTCTCCACGTTGTACGTGGCGACGGCGAGCTCCTTGCCCTTCTGCTTCCGGGTCACCTCGCGCCGCAGGCGGTGGTCGGTGAGCGTGCCCGGCTCGGTGGCCTGGAGGGTGTAGCCGCCGTACGAGGCGTAGTCCATGACCCCGGTGGTGGCCCCGGACAGCTCGTCGCCCACGTTCGCGACGGGGACCGGACGGTTCGCGTCGAGCGACATCACCTTGATGCGGCCGGTGTTCCGGTCGGTGTACGAGGAGTAGAGGGTGCCGCCGCGCGCGGTCCGGTTCTCCTGCGGCTTCACGGTGACCCAGACCTCGCCGTACGCGTTCGTGGCGCCCGTCACCCGGGTGTCGGCGATCCGGACGCGAGTGCCTTCGAGCGACTCGTACAGGTCGAGGGCGTACGCAGACGGCTCGAGCGGCAGCCCGTCGATGGAACCACCGGCCGCCGAGGGCACGTACGCGTCCGGCACCGACGCCGCGTCGAGCACCACCGGGGCGGGCAGCGGGTTGCCCGAGGACAGGACCGTCGTCTTCGGCGAGGTGATCTCGGTGACCGACTGGCTGGTCGTCGACGGGTAGTACTCGTCCACCTTGCCGCTGACCAGAACCGAGTCGCCCACGGCGACCCCCGGCGCGGCGGACCCGGTGAAGACGAACACGCCCTCGGCGGTACGGGGGTCCGCGTCCGGAGCGGTGTCCTGGATCCAGAAGCCGCGCGAGCCGGTGGCGCGCACGCCGGTCACGACGCCGGGCACCCCGGTCACCTGGCGGCCGTTCAGCGGCGACACCCGGGTGGTGCCCTGGATGTCGTGGATCCGGACGCTGCCGGGCTCCGTCGGGCCGCCGGGATCGACCGGTCCGGACCCGCCGGACGTCTCGCCGGCCGCGTTGACCGGCGTCGGGGTGCCCGCGGTGAGGTCCGCGGCATTGTGGTCGGTGTCGGCGAGGGAGGCCGCGCGGGCCACCGAGGCGGTGTTCGACGCCCCGGCGGCCGGGCCGGAGCCCTCCCGTACGACGGCGGAGCCGTAGCCGACGAGGTCCACTATCCGGGTGTCGGCCGCGCAGTCGGCGGCCGTCCTGCAGGTCAGCGGGGTGGTGCCGGAGACCAGCGCGACGGTGCCGCCGGTGGCCGACATCGCGATGGTGCCGGTGGCGTCCGGCGTCGGCAGGGCCTCGGTGCCGCCGGTCCCCGCCGCCTCGGCGACGAGGTAGCGGCCGCCGGGGGCGAGGGAACCGGACAGCGCGGACACCTGCCACAGCGAACCGGCCGAAGGAGCGGCGGGCAGGTACTGCACGCTGAACCCGGACAGGTCGTACGCGGCGGTGCCGGCGTTGCCCAGCTCGATGAAGTCGCGGGTGAGCTGCGCGCCCGAGTTGCCTCCGCCGCCGTACACCTCGGAGATCACGGCGGTCGAGGACGGAGCCGCGAAGGCGGCGGGCAGCGCGGTGGCCGACAGCGTCACGGCGACGGCGCCGGCCAGCAGGACGGAACGGGGTCTGGATATGTGCACGGTGGGCTGCTCCCGAAGTCTGGTGAGGGCAAAAGCTATGCGCGTAGAACCAGCCTTGACAAGACATCAGAAGTGAATTCCGTACATCCTCACGGCGTCATGGAGACGCGGGGGCGGGTCGCGCCCGGCATGCAACGGGGCGGTTGCCTACGGTGGGAGGGCAGGGGGCCGGAAGGAGCAGCCATGGACAAGCCGGAGTTCGTCTACGTCATCTATATCCAGACCACGGCCGAGCAGCTCTACCAGGCGCTGACCGACCCCGAGTCCATCAGGATCTACATGGGCGGATACGGCCCCGACTCGACCTGGGAGGTCGGCGCGCCGGTCCGCTGGAAGATGGACCCGGACGGCGAGTTCGAGGAGGTCGGGCAGCGCGTCCTGGCGGCGGAGCCCGGCAGGCGGCTCGCCTACACCTGGCACACCCTGCAGCCCATGCACCGTCAGATGTTCGACTTCGCCTCGGACGAGGAGTGGGAGAAGGCCGTCCGTGAACGGTCGAAGGTCGCCTTCGCCATCGAGCCGGCCGAGGAGCCCGAGATGGGCATCAAGCTGACGCTCACCCACGACGGCTTCGACAGTCCGGACAGCAGGATGCTGGAGGGCGTCAGCAGCGGCTGGGTCATGATCCTCTCGACGCTCAAGACCCTGCTGGAGGGCGGGAGGTTCCTCGACGAGCCGGAGTGAGGACCCGGAGTGGGGACGGCGAGGCGCTCGGGACAGGTTCCGGCCGAAGCGCACGACGGCGTGGCCGTGCGCGATGTGGGGATGCGGCGAGTGCGACGCGGTGCTGCGACCGTGCGCGATGCTGTGACCGTGAGGGCCGTTCGGGTTCCCGTCCGCCTCCGGGCGTCCGGGGGCTGCCCGGAGCCGGACTCCGCTCGGAGCTCAGAGCTGGTTGTCCGGGACCACGTGCACGGCCGCTTCCTCGGCCGATGCCCCGGCGCCGTCGATCCCGACGTCCTCGGCCGCCAGGGTGTCCGGCTCGTCGATGTCCAGCTCCCGGGTGAGACGTCCGGCGCGTACCGCGCCGACCTCCCCGTCCCAGAGCTCGCCGTCACTGTCGGAGAGATCCCCCATGCCGTCGCCGTCGACCGCGGTGATGTCGGGGAGCTCCCGGGCCAGACGGCTCTCCAGGGGCTCGCCGCTGTGCTGCTCGGCGGCCGTGGTGCCCAGGTCCTCCACCGCCCACGGTCGCTCGGGCGGGGAGTAGCCCTCGTCGAGCAGGTCGGTCAGCCCGCGGTTGTCGAGGGTGTCCTCGATGTCGAGCTGCTCGGGGAGGTCGGATGCCTCCGGCTGCTGGGGCTGGTAGACATCGTCCCCCATCTCGGCGTCCTTCATGGTCTGTCCCTTCCCGGTTCCGGGACCCCGGTCCTGCGCGCCGGACACATGACTCGGGCGGAACGGGTCGTACGCGCTCAAACATGCGCGTCTACGGCATATACGCAATAAGCGCCTCAAAACCGCCGAAGCGTCCTTATGGGTACAGGATAAGTGGCCCCGGCAGGAGTCCGCAGCCGTTCGTCCCCTGGGCGCGGACGGCCGGTCCGAGGGACCATGGACGTGTGGCAGGCGGGCCATGTCCTGCCCCCATCGGTGTCGGGAGAGCTGCCATGGATTACCCGGAGAGTTACGAGCTGGTGTTTCAGTCCTCCGCCGTGGAGGACGACACGGTGACCGTCCGGCGCACCGAGCGCTCGGGCGCGGGCGGGTACCCGATCTACGAGGACGAGACCGGGATCGTACGTGCGGAGATCAGTGACCGGGGAGAGGTGCGCATGCTGGCCAGCGGCGGACACCAGGTCCTCGGCACGCCGCTGGTGGTGCGCGAACCGAGCGCCTGACCCGCCCGGGCCCGCCCGGGGACCGGTCCCCGGGCGGGCCCGGGCAGGGGACGGGTCACCGGACGCGGGTCCAGTCAGCCCTCGGTCCAGCCGTGGTTCTTGGCGAACTGGAGCAACGCGCCCCGGACCTGGAGGATCTGGGCACCCGTCAGCGTAGGCGCCGACTCCAGCAGGATGTCGGTCACCTCCCTGGTGAACGCGGCCGAGCTGAGCACGTCGCACAGAGCGTCGTCGTCCGTCGACCCCGCGTGAGAGGCGGTCGGCCTCGGGGGGGTCAGCGGCTTGCCGTCGGGCCCCTCGGCGAGCCGGACGGACGACGCCTTCAGCCCGCGGTCACCGTCCTCGATCTCGAACTCGACCAGAGTGCCCGTGTGCACATAGGACTCCGGGATCAACATGTCGTTCACATGCAGGAAGACGTCCTCACCGCCGTGATCGGGCGCGATGAAGCCGTATCCCCGAGCGCTGTCGAATCGCACCACGCGACCAGAAACCACACCAACCCCCAAAAAAAGTACCGGGCCCCTCGCCCGTCGCCACACATGGCTCGACGGGAGGATAGCGCCGGCGGTCGCGCGGCGCGACCCGGTCCGGGAATCGCGCCGCCCGCTCACCGGAGCCGGCGCGGTTCCGGCGGCGCGGCCCCGGAGGCCAGCGGGGAGCGGGCCAGCACGATGCTGCCCACCGTGATCAGCCCGAGTGCGAACAGTTCCGGCACCAGCCACCACCCGGTGCGCAGCCGCTCGTCGAACAGCGTCACCCCGTACAGCACGCTGATCAGGGCGTCACCCAGGGTCAGCGGCGGCTGGACCGCGACCAGCATGCCCGCCTGGAGGGCGTTCTGGAGCAGGAACAGCGCCCACCCCCGCCGCGGCGGTGGCGTACAGCTGCCAGGACGCCAGCAGCGCCACCGCCCCGCCCCCACCCCGGAGCCGCGCCATGGCGTCCTTCATGAGCGCGGCCGTGAGGGCGTACCCGCACGCGGCGGCGAGACCGAGCAGCGCGCCCCGGGCGTTGCCGCGGACGCCGAGCGCCGTACCGATCAGCGCCGCCTCGAAGAGTCCGGTCAGGATCAGCGCCGGAATCCAGACCGCTCCCCGCACCGCGGCGCCGTCGCCCTGCGGCGCCGCCGAGATCATGCCCAGGGCCAGCCCCAGGGTCATGGCCGCCACCGCGTACCAGAGCGAGGCGGGCAGCCGGACCCGCATGACGAATCCCGCCATCAGCAGCGTGGCCGGCAGCTCGATCACGAAGATCGGCTGGACCACGGCGATCGGCCCGGTGGCCAGGGCCACGGCCTGGCAGACGGCCGCGACGATCACCAGACCGATGCCGGCGAGCCAGGTCCGACGGCGCAGCAGGTGCCCGATCAGCGACAGCCGCATCGCCTCGCTGTCGGGGACGGTGCGCGCGGCCCGGCGCTGGAGGACGGAGGCCGCGCCGTTGGTGAGCGCGGTCAGGACGGCGAACAGGACACTGATCACCCGCTCATGGTGCGGGCGGCCGAGCCGTGATCCCCGGTCCCGCGCCCCTCCGGCATGGCGGGCCGCACGGAGCGGGGCAGACCCCGGCCCCCGGGCGTGTCTCCCGCGTCCGGCTCCGGCGGCGTACCGCCCACCCTGCCCCGGCGGGGCCCGCCCTCCGCCCGGCCCGGACGACATGCCGCCCAGGTCGCCCGGACCGGGCGGACCTCACGGCAGCAGCCCCGCGCGCCGCGCCGCCACCACCGCCTCCAGACGCGTGTGCGCCCCCAGCTTGCGCATCGCCGAACGCAGATACCCCTTCACCGTCTCCGGGCGCAGCCCCAGCCGCTCCGCCGCCACCGCGTTCGTCGTGCCCGCTGCCACGCAGGCCAGCACGTCCAGTTCGCGCGGCGCCAGCCGCACCTCGCACCGTCGCGGATTCCCGGCGCCCGCCCCCGACCCCGATCCGGACCCGGCCGCCGAGGCGAGCCGCCCGCACACCGCGAGCAACTCCTCGCGCAGCGCGGGGTCGACGACCTTCGGGACCAGGGTGCGCAGCTCGCGATGGGCCTCGCGGACGTCCTCCCACGCCCCCGGGGGCGCGGACCCGGCGTCGGTGAGCTGCTCCCGCGTGACGGTCAGGAGCCGCTGCACCTCGTCCCGGACGACCAGGGCCTGCTCCACGTCGCGGGCCGCGGCCACCGCCGCGTCGAACGTGCGGTCCCCGAGCGTGACCGGCTCGCGCAGCGCCCCGTACAGCAGACCGCGTACCTTGCGCCGTACGACGACGGGCACCGCGACCACGGAGCGCAGCCCCTCCGCCGCGACCGCCATGTCGTACTCGTGGCTGATGTGGCGGGAGGCGCGGTAGTCGGTGACCGCGCACGGCCGGGACAGGGCGATCGACTTCCCGCCCAGGCCGCTGCCCGCCGAGATGACGAGCCCGCGCAGGGCGCCGGTCTGCGCCCCGTTCAGCTCCGCGATCCGGGCATGGCGGGCGTCCGAGAGCAGCCCGCCGAAGGCGATGGGCAGCCCACTGGTCCGGCGCAGCCGCAGCAGGGCCGCTCCCATGTCGACGGCATTGTCGGGTTCCGGCACGCTGACGCCTCTCTGCCCGGCCGACGGCCGGACACCGCCGGTTCGAAGACACGGCCCAGGTGACCCGCTCGGCGCACCCCCGTTCGGGGGTGGTGAGATCTGGGTCACTGTTTACATGATGTTAAGCGACCGGTCCGGTCCGCAATGAGGAGGGCACATGTCGGCAACCAGCGCGACGGAGACGTTCCGGGCCGCCCGGGACTTTCTGCTGCGTCACCGCGAGGACTACCAGGCGGCCTACGAGGGTTTCCGCTGGCCCAGGACCGATCGCTTCAACTGGGCGCTCGACTGGTTCGACGTGATCGCGGAGAACAACGACCGCACCGCCCTGCACATCGTGGAGGAGGACGGCGACCGCACCGAGGTGTCCTTCGCGCGGATGTCCGCGCGCTCCAACCGGGTCGCGAACTGGCTGCGCGCCCAGGGCGTCCGGGCCGGGGACCGGATCCTCGTCATGCTCGGCAACCAGGTCGAACTGTGGGAGACGGCCCTCGCCGCGATGAAGCTGCGCGCCGTCGTCATCCCCGCCACCCCGCTCCTGGGCCCGGCCGACCTGCGGGACCGGGTGGAGCGCGGCCGGGTCCGGCACGTGCTGGTGCGGGACACCGACACCCCCAAGTTCGACGAGGTGCCCGGCGACTACACCCGGATCGCCGTGGGCGCGGACGTGCCGGGCTGGCTGCCGTACACGGGTGCCGACGGCCACCCGGAGACGTACCGGGCGGACCGGGAGACGGACGCCGACGAGCCGCTGATGCTCTACTTCACCTCCGGCACCACCGCCAGCCCCAAGCTCGTCGAGCACACCCACGCGTCGTACCCCGTGGGCCACTTGTCGACGATGTACTGGATCGGTCTCAAGCCGGGGGACGTCCACCTCAACATCTCCTCGCCCGGCTGGGCCAAGCACGCCTGGTCGAACCTCTTCGCGCCGTGGACCGCCGAGGCGACCGTCTTCATCTTCAACTACACCCGCTTCGACGCGGCACGGCTGATGGCCGAGATGGACCGCTCAGGGGTCACCAGCTTCTGCGCCCCGCCCACCGTCTGGCGGATGCTGATCCAGGCCGACCTCTCCCAGCTGAAGAACCCGCCGCGCGAGGTCGTGGCGGCCGGGGAGCCGCTGAACCCGGAGGTCATCGAGACGGTGCGGCGCGTCTGGGGCGTGACCATCCGGGACGGCTTCGGCCAGACCGAGACCTCCGTGCAGGTCGCCAACACCCCCGGCCAGCTGCTGAAGGCCGGGTCGATGGGGCGGCCCAGCCCGGGATTCCGGGTCGAGCTCCTCGACCCGGTGACCGGTGAGCCCGGCGCGCTCGAGGGCGAGATCTCGCTGGACCTGTCGGACCGCCCGGTGGGCCTGATGACCGGCTACCACGGCGACCCGGAGCGGACCGCGCAGGCGATGGCGGGCGGCTACTACCGCACCGGGGACATCGGCTCCCGGGACCTGGACGGCTACATCACCTACGTCGGCCGGGCCGACGACGTCTTCAAGGCGTCCGACTACAAGATCTCGCCGTTCGAGCTGGAGAGCGCGCTGCTGGAGCACGAGGCGGTCGCCGAGGCCGCGGTCGTGCCGGCCCCCGACCCGATGCGCCTCGCCGTGCCGAAGGCGTACATCGTGCTCGCGGAGGGCTGGGAGCCCGGCCCGGACACCGCGAAGATCCTCTTCGAGCACTCCCGTTCGGTCCTCGCCCCGTACAAGCGCGTGCGCCGACTGGAGTTCGCCGATCTGCCCAAGACCGTCTCCGGCAAGATCCGCCGCATCGAACTGCGCGAGCGCACGGCCCGGGGAACCGGTGGCGGCACCGAGTACGCCGAGGGGGACTTCCGATGAGCGGGCCGTCCCGCGCGCACGTCAACAACCGAGTACGTCGAGGGGGACCTGGGATGAGCGAACTGTCCTACGCGCACGGCACCGGCACCACGCCGCTGCTCGGCGACACCATCGGACGCAGTCTCGACCGCGCCGTCGAGGCGTTCGGCGACCGCGAGGCGCTGGTCGACGTCGCCTCCGGGCGGCGGTGGACGTACGCCGAGTTCGGCGCGGCGGTCGACGAGCTGGCCCGCGCGCTGATGGGGGCGGGCGTGGCCAAGGGCGACCGGGTCGGGATCTGGGCGGTCAACTGCCCGGAGTGGGTGCTCACGCAGTACGCCACGGCCCGGATCGGCGCCGTCATGGTCAACATCAACCCGGCCTACCGGGCGCACGAGCTGAAGTACGTGCTGGAACAGGCCGGGATATCCCTCCTGATCTCCTCGCTCGCGCACCGCACCAGCGACTACCGCGCTCTCGTCGGCCGGGTCCGCGCCGACTGTCCCGACCTGCGCGCCGTGCACTACATCGGCGATCCCTCGTGGGACGAACTCCTGGCCTCGGCACAATCGGTGACGAGAGATCAGCTCGCCGCCCGCGAGGCCGAGCTGTCCTGCGACGACCCGATCAACATCCAGTACACCTCCGGCACCACCGGCTTCCCCAAGGGCGCCACGCTCTCCCACCACAGCATCCTCAACAATGGGTATTTCGTGGGGGAGTTGATCGCCTACACCGAACAGGACCGGGTCTGCCTGCCGGTCCCGTTCTACCACTGCTTCGGCATGGTGATGGGCAATCTCGCCACCACCTCGCACGGCGCCTGCATCGTGATCCCGGCCCCCGCCTTCGAGCCCGCGGCGGTGCTCGCCGCCGTGCAGCAGGAACGCTGCACCTCGCTCTACGGCGTGCCCACGATGTTCATCGCGGAGCTGAACCTCCCCGATTTCGCCTCGTACGACCTGTCCTCGCTGCGCACCGGGATCATGGCCGGATCGCCGTGTCCGGTCGAGGTGATGAAGCGGGTCGTCGCCGAGATGCACATGGAGGAGGTGTCCATCTGCTACGGGATGACGGAGACCTCGCCGGTCTCCACCCAGACCCGCCGGGACGACGACCTGGAGCGGCGCACCGGCACGGTCGGCCGGGTCATGCCGCATCTGGAGGTCAAGGTCGTCGACCCGGTGACGGGGGTGACCCTGGAGCGCGGCACGGCGGGCGAGCTGTGCACCCGCGGCTACAGCGTGATGCTCGGCTACTGGCAGGACCCCGAGCGCACCGCCCAGGTCATCGACCCCGGCCGGTGGATGCACACCGGGGACCTCGCGGTGATGCGCGAGGACGGCTATGTGGAGATCGTCGGCCGGATCAAGGACGTGATCATCCGGGGCGGCGAGAACGTGTACCCGCGGGAGGTCGAGGAGTTCCTCTACGGCCATCCGAAGATCGCGGACGTGCAGGTGGTGGGGGTGCCGGACGACACCTACGGCGAGGAGGTCCTCGCCTGCGTCATTCCGAGGGACCCGGCGGACCCGCCGACCCTGGACGAGGTGACGGAGTTCTGCCGCGAGCAGCTGGCGCACTACAAGATCCCGCGGGGCCTGCGGATCCTGGAGTCCTTCCCGATGACGGTCAGCGGGAAGGTCCGGAAGATCGAACTGCGCGAGGGCTACGGCGCGTAGGAGCGGCGGTCCCGGTCGCGCCCGGGGGCGGTCAGGCGGCCTCGATGATGTCGCCGGCCGAACCCCGGGTGGCGGCCGCCCACTCGATCAGCAGCACCTCGTAGGCGGCGGACTCCACGGGGGACCACTCCTGCCCGGCCTGCGCGTCGACCAGCGCCCGTATCGCCTGGTTCGCCTCGGCGGCGGACGTACGGGACGAACGGGCCTGGTGCGAGGGGTCGGTGGACGGTAGGGGTCGTGGAGTTAATGCCATGTACCCCACCTTAAGGCCCGCCACCGACAATCCCCCGAACATGTGTGGCCCATGGCCCGAACGTGACCGATTGCACTCAGCGTTGCCGCTCGGCTCCGGCGGGTCGAGGGGTGCGGCCGGTGTGCGGTGCGTCGCGCCGCATGCAGACCCTCGGCCACCGGTCCAGGCCGTGTTCCGCCTCCGCCGCCCTGATCTTCCGCAGCCCGTCGGTGAGTTCGGCATCGTCCAGCACGCGGAAGCCGATCCGTGCGTAGTAAGGGGCGTTCCACGGCACGTGGCGGAATGTCGTCAGCGTGAGCGCGCCCAGGCCCCGGCCCGCCGCCCAGTGGGCGAGATGGTCGATGAGCCCGCTGCCCAGCCGGCGCCGGGCGGCGGACGGGTGGACGGTGACCTGTTCGATGTGGGCCGCGCCGTCGACCTCGTCGGCGATCAGATAGCCGACCGGGCGGTCGGAGTCGTCCACCGCCACCCAGGCGCGCCCCGCGCGCCGGTAGTCCTCCAACAGGTCGAGCGGTGGGGGATCGTCGTCCGCGATCGCGGCCATGCCGAGCGCGCGGAACGGTTCGCCTGCGGCCCGTTCCATGTCCTGGAGCAGCGGCAGATCGGAGGGGCGGGCGGTACGGATGAGCATGCGCCCAGTATGGCGCCCGGGGCGAGGGGCGCACCGGCCGGTGCGCCGGGGCGTGCGCCGGGCGGTCCCCGGAAGGCGTACCGGGCGGTGTCCGGACGCGGCGGTGTCCGGACACCGCGGTCTCAGGCGCCGGGGTCGATCAGTTCCTCCGCCGGGCCGTTGACCGGCCGCGGCGTTCCCGTACGGTCCATCACGAAGAGCGGGACGCCGAGTCCGTCCGCACGCGTCGCGGCGTCCCGCGCGTATCCGCCGAGTGAGAAGAACACATTCGTGACGGAGGCGGACAGAGCGTTCAGCCACAGGCATTCGACGGAGCGCAGGGTGGTCGGGCGGCTGCTGGTGTCGACCCGCGCGATCAGTCCGGTGGCCCGCAGATCGATCCGCTCGGGGGAGGGGCCGCTGGGTCGTGCCACGTCGTGGTGGCCCAGCCACCGCAGATAGCGGGCGGCGTTCGCGACGGCGTCGTGCGCGGTACGGGCCGGGCCGGGGCGGAAGGCCGGACGGGGGTCCGGCGCGGCGGCACGGCCCGGGCCCGCCCCGGCGGCCGGGCCGGGACGCGGCGGTGCCGGGCGGACCGGTATCCGCGACACCGTCCCGCACGGGCAGTGCAACTCCGGCTGCGGCCAATGGTCGAGGCGCCCGCAGGTACGGCAGCGCACGGCCACCCAGTCGTCGTCCCAGGTGCGGTGGGTGACGGGTACGGCCGGTGCGCCGGGCAGCGGCTGCGGGGCCGTCGGCGCACCGCAGGGGCAGGGGTAGCACTGCGTCCGGTAGGCGTGCTCGCGGCGGCAGGCCGGACAGCGCACCGGCACCGACTCCACCATGTTCTCCCTCCGCCCGTCTCCTCGCCCGGTCCGCCCGCGCCGGGCGGACCCCGGGCCGCCCGGGCCTCGTCCCCATGCTCCACCAGGAGCGGGTCCGGGGGAGCGACTTGACGCACTTCGTGGTCCGACGGTCGGGGCCGCCCCCGCACCGGCGGAGCGGGCCCCGCCCACCTGTCCGTCCACCCCACCGGGCGCTGGCTGTTCACCGCGAACTACACCTCGGGCAGCGTCGCGGTGCACCCCATCGGCGCCGACGGCTCGCTGGGGGAGCCCACGGACCTGGTCGCACACGCCACGCCGCCGCTCGGCCCCGGCCAGGACGGGTCGCGCGCCCACCAGATCCTCACCGCTCCCGACGGCGGCCACGTCCTCGCCGTGGACCTCGGCAACGACACCGTCTACACGTACCGGCTCGACGAGGAACGCGGCAGGCTCGCCGAGGTCTCCCGCGCCGCGCTGCGCCCCGGGGCCGGACCGCGTCACCTCGCGTTCCATCCGGGCCGACGCCCGCGACGGCGCCCTGACCCGCAGCGGGGACGCCTTCCCTTTCCCGCCCGCCGCCTGCGTGCTCCCGTACCGGGCGAACGGTCCGTCGCGGCCCTGAGGCCTGACGGGGTGACCTCGCAGGTCGCCCGCGCGGCACCGGGGCGGTCCGCGGCCCCGGGCCCTCGGGCGGACGACGCTGCTTTCGAAACACGCCCTGGTCGGGGACGCGTTAGGGTCGGGCCCCGGACCGCCGGTCCACCCGGGCACGGCGAACGCGAGTGGAGGCACAGTGCGCCTGAGAGTGGAGTTCACCACGGAGCCCTTCGATCTCGACGAGGCGCCCGCCCACGCGGTCGTGGCCCGCGAGGTCATCCGGGCGGCCGAACTGGACGCCGTGGACGTCGGCCCCTTCGGCAACACGGCGGAGGGCGGCGCCGACCAGGTGCTCGGCACGGTGGACACCCTGCTGCGCAGCGTCCTCGCCTCGGGCGCGACCCGGGTGTCGCTCCAGGTCAACGTCATCGGTGAGGACGCCAAGTGACCGCCCCCGCGGACCACCCCCTCGTCGCGGCGGTCAAGCCGCTCGTCGACGCCATGGGCGCCGAACTGCTCGGGCCCGACCAGGCCCAGGCCGACGACGTGGTGCTGGCCTGGGAGGGCGAGGAAGTCGTCGCGGTCCGGCTGCCCCAGCTGTCGGAGTCGCTCGACCACATCCTGGCCGCCCTGGAACGCCGTTACGGGATGCCGCTGTCGGAGCTGGACCGCAGGGCCAAGCAGGCCGTGGTGCGCAGTCTGGAGGCGCGCGGCGCGTTCTCCGTGCGCCATGGTGTGGAGACGGTCGCGAGTGCGCTGGGCGTCAGCCGCTTCACCGTCTACAACTACCTGAACAGGGAAAACGCTTCCAGGGAAGGGTAGTTGGAGACCTCGGCGGCCGGGAGCCGTCGGGCGTGGGTGGGGGCCGTCGTCCGGATCCTCGGACGGCGGCCCCACGCATTCGCGCAATTTCAACAAAGTGTTGACGCCGTGTTGTGGAGGGCGTTAGCTATGCGCAGCCCGACCGACGCGGAGCGACGATTCGCACCGCGAGAACAGCCACGGAGGCTCCCGTGACTTCGAGCTCCACACCGGGCCTGGCCCGGTTCAACACCCTGGCGGAAGACGAGGCCACCGCCACTCTGCACGAGGTGTGCGCCAGCACGACATGGGGGAGAGCGATCCTCTCCCGACGCCCCTACGCCGACGCCGAAGCCCTTCTTCGCGCCAGTGACGCCGCCACGGCCGCGCTGACCGCGGGGGACCTGGCCGAGGCGATGGCCGGTCACCCGCCGATCGGCCGCCCGAGGCCCGGCGATCCGGTCTCCTCCCGCGAACAGCGGGGGATGGCCGCGGCCTCGGAGGAACTCAGGGCCGAGATGCTCGAACTGAACCTGGCCTACCAGGAACGGTTCGGACACGTCTTCCTGATCTGCGCCACCGGAGCCACCGGCGAACAGATGCGCGACGCCGTGAAGTCCCGGATCGGGAACTCGCCGGAGGAGGAACGCGAACAGGTGCGCACCGAACTCGGCAGGATCAACCGCATCCGGCTCACCCGCCTCGTCACGGAAGATGCGTAACACCCCGTCACGGAAAGAGAGTGAAGGTCTTGAGCACCTCCGCCACCGCATCGGTGTCCACCCACATCCTGGACACCAGCACCGGCCGCCCCGCCGCGGCCGTCGCCGTCCGGCTCGCCGCCCGTGGCGGGAGGGACGCCCCGTGGACCGCGCTCGGCGGTTCCGCCACCGACGCGGACGGCCGCTGCAAGGACCTGCCGGCACTGCCGGAAGGCACCACCCACGTACGTCTCGACTTCGACACCGAGGCGTACTTCGAGTCGCACACCGCCAGCAAGAGGCCGGCCGAGGCACAGCAGGACGCCCCCCGCGCAAGGGACAGCGGCGTGTTCTTCCCCGAGGTGGCGATCACCTTCGCCGTCGTCCCGGGCGAGCACTATCACGTACCGCTGCTGCTCAACCCGTTCGGCTACTCCGTTTACCGAGGGAGCTAGCACCGACATGACCGCCGATTCCCCCCGCACCCGCCCTGTGGTCCTCGGCCAGAACCAGTACGGCAAGGCGGAGAACCGCGTCGTCAGGATCACCCGGGACGGCGACACCCACCACATCAAGGACCTGAACGTCTCCGTCGCCCTCTCCGGCGACATGGAGGACGTCCACTACTCCGGATCCAACGCCCACGTCCTGCCGACCGACACCACCAAGAACACGGTGTACGCGTTCGCCAAGAAGCACGGCATCGAATCCGCCGAGCAGTTCGGCATCCACCTCGCCCGCCACTTCGTGACGTCCCAGGAGCCGATCGAGGTCGCCCGGATCCGGATCGAGGAGTACTCCTGGGAGCGCATCGCCACCTCGGACGCGAGCGCGCGGTTCATCGGAGCCGACGAGGTCAAGCACTCCTTCGTCCGCCGGGGCCAGGAGACGCGCACGGCCCAGATCACCTACGACGGCGAGAAGTGGCAGATCATCTCGGGGCTCAAGGACCTCGTGGTGATGAACTCCACGCACTCCGAGTTCCGGGGCTACGTCAAGGACGAGTACACCACGCTCAAGGAGGCGCACGACCGCATCCTCGCCACCGAGGTCTCCGCCCGGTGGCGGTTCAACTGGACGGACGACGAGACGCGGATGCCCGACTGGGAGAAGTCCTACGAGCAGACCCGCAAGCACATGCTCCAGGCGTTCGCCGAGACGTACTCCCTCTCCCTCCAGCAGACCCTCTACCAAATGGGTTCGCGCGTCATCAACCACCGGGGCGAGATCGACGAGATCCGCTTCTCGCTGCCGAACAAGCACCACTTCCTCGTGGATTTGGAACCGTTCGGTCTCCAGAACGACAACGAGGTCTACTTCGCGGCGGACCGCCCGTACGGCCTCATCGAGGCCACCGTGCTGCGGGACGGAACCGAACCTCGGATCCCGGTCGACATGACGAATCTCTGAGCCGATCCCCGACGCGGCGCCGCGCCGGTCCCTCCGGGCGTCGTCACCCCTCCGCTCATCACCCACCATCCCGGAGCCCGCGGCCGCCCGGCCGTGGCACTCGAATCCTCCTGGACCGTGTCTTCGAAGTGCCGTCGCACGGCAGGCTGCGGTTCGAAGACAGACCCCAGGCTCCCGCCGTGCCCGTACCGCCGGACAGAGAGGGAAGCGCCATGGCCGCAACAGCAGTCCCCGAGCACGTGGAACGCATCGTCGTCGAGCACTGCGCGATCGCGACCGTCGACGCCGACGACACCGAGTACGCCTCCGGGCACGTCGTCGTCGCGGGCAATCGCATCGAGAGCGTCGGGGCCGGACGGGCACCCGGGGGCCTGGAGAACGTCGTACGCCGCATCGACGGCACCGGGCACCTGGTCACCCCCGGCCTGGTCAACACGCACCACCACTTCTACCAGTGGATCACCCGCGGCCTCGCCACCGACCACAACCTGTTCGACTGGCTCGTCGCCCTCTACCCGACATGGGCGCGCATCGACGAACCGATGGTCCGCGCCGCGGCGCGGGGCTCGCTCGCCATGATGGCCCGGGGCGGGGTCACCACCGCCATGGACCACCACTACGTCTACCCGCGGGGCGCCGGTGACCTGTCCGGTGCCATCATCGGGGCCGCCCGTGACATGGGCGTACGGTTCACCCTCGCCCGGGGCTCCATGGACCGGGGCGAGACGGACGGGGGACTGCCCCCGGACTTCGCCGTGGAGACCCTCGACGGCGCGCTCGCCGCCACCGAGGCGACCGTCGACGCCCACCACGACCCCTCGTTCGACGCGATGACCCGGATCGCCGTCGCTCCCTGCTCCCCGTTCTCCATCTCCACCGAACTCCTCCGCGAGGGCGCCGAGCTGGCCCGCCGCAAGGGGGTGCGCCTGCACACCCACGGCTCGGAGACCGTGGAGGAGGAGAAGTTCTGCCACGAACTCTTCGGCATGGGACCGACCGACTACTTCGCGTCGACCGGCTGGCTCGGCGACGACGTGTGGATGGCGCACTGCGTCCACATGAACGACTCCGACATCGCCGCCTTCGCCCGCACCGGCACCGGCGTCGCCCACTGCCCCTCGTCCAACGCCCGGCTCGCCGCGGGCATCGCGCGCGTCCCCGACATGCTCGCGGCCGGTGTCCCGGTCGGCCTCGGCGTCGACGGCACCGCCTCCAACGAGTCCGGCGAACTCCACACCGAACTGCGCAACGCCCTCCTCGTCAACCGCCTCGGGACCCATCGGGAGAAGGCCCTGAACGCCCGTCAGGCCCTGCGCCTGGCAACGCACGGCGGCGCCCGGGTGCTGGGCCGCGCCGACGAGATCGGCTCCCTGGAACCCGGCAAGCTCGCCGACCTGGTGCTCTGGAACATGGACACCCTCGCCCACGCCTCCATCGCGGACCCGGTCACCGCGCTCGTCCTCGGTGCCGCCGCCCCGGTCACCCTCTCCCTCGTCGACGGCAGACCGGTCGTCGAGGACGGCCGCCTGATCACCGCGGACGAGGACGCCATCGCCCGTACCACTCGCGACGAGGCTCGCCGCCTCGCGCGGATCGCCGCCGGGGCCTGACGCCCCGGAACACCCCGTACCGGCCGCGCACGCGATCCGGGTCCACGGCAACCGGTGCGGGGGCGCGTGCACACCCCGTACACGCCTCCGCACCGGCGCACAACGCTGCCCGCACCAGACGCCGCACCACCCGCACAGCCTCCCCCCCCCACCTGCCCTCACCTGCACGGGAGCACCGCTCGCCCCACCTCCCCGACACCCACGTCACCGCAGACGTGCAACCGACCGGAGGAACCGCCGTGGCAGCCAAGCCCAGGTATCGCAACGACGCAGACCCAACACCCGACGCCGCCCCGGACAGCGCCCCGGCTCCCGGCCCCGACGCCGTCCCCGCCACCGGTCCGGCGGACCGGAAGCACCCGGTGGACGAGACGCTCCCCCCGCTGAAACTGCTCACCAGCGGCCTCCAGCACGTGGCCGCGATGTACGCGGGCGTGGTGGCCCCGCCCATGATCGTGGGCCCCGCCATGGGGCTCACCGCGAAGGAGACCGCCTTCCTGATGGGGGCGAGCCTCTTCACCGCCGGCCTGGCCACCCTGCTCCAGACCCTCGGCATCTGGCGCATCGGCGCCCGGCTGCCGTTCGTCAACGGCGTCTCGTTCGCCGGGGTCACCCCGATGGTGGCGATCGGCAAGGACCGCGGACACGACGGCATCGCCGTCGTCTTCGGCGCGATCATCGTCGCGGGGCTGCTCGGATTCCTGCTCGCCCCGTACTTCTGCAAGCTGGTGCGCTTCTTCCCGCCCGTCGTCACCGGCACCGTGATCACCCTGATCGGCGTGTCGCTGCTACCGGTCTCGTTCAACTGGTCGCAGGGCGGCGACGCCGGGGCGGCCGACCACGGCTCGGCGACCAACATCACCATGGCGGCGGTCACGATGCTGATCGTCCTCGCACTGCGCAAGCTGTTGCGCGGCTTCCTCCAGCAGATCGCCATCCTGCTCGGTCTGGTGATCGGCACCCTGATCGCGATCCCGGTCGGCATCACCGACTTCGGGGCCGTCGGGGGCGCCGGGCTGATCGGCTTTCCCACCCCGTTCCACTTCGGGGCGCCGCGCTTCGAGATCGCCGCGATCGTCTCCATGTGCATCGTGATGCTGGTCTGCATGACCGAGTCCACCGCAGACATGCTGGCGCTCGGCCGGATCGTCGACCGCCCGGCCGACGAGCGGACCATCGAGGGAGGGCTGCGCGCCGACACACTGGGCAGCGCACTCAGCCCGCTGTTCAACGGCTTCATGTGCAGCGCCTTCGCGCAGAACGTCGGACTCGTCGCGATGACCAGGGTCCGCAGTCGCTTCGTGGTCGCCGCGGGCGGCGGGATCCTGATCCTCCTCGGTCTGGTGCCCGCCGCCGCGTCCGTCATCGCGCTCGTCCCGCTGCCGGTCCTCGGCGGCGCGGGCATCGTGCTCTTCGGCTCGGTCGCCGCGAGCGGCATCCAGACGCTGGCGGCCGCCGCCCTGGAGAAGGGCGAGAACGCGCTGATCGTGGCCGCGGCCCTGGGTATCGGTCTGATCCCGATCGCGGCGCCGGACTTCTACCACGCCTTCCCGGGGGATCTGCTCGTGGTGCTCGACTCCGGCATCTCGACCGGCTGCGTCGTCGCGATCCTGCTGAACCTGGCCTTCAACCACCTCGGCGCGAGGGAGGACCGGGGGATGCCGGACCCGGACGGCCAGGAGGCCGGGGAGAACGGCCCGGTCCCGGCGAGCCCGTCCGCCCAGGGGCCCGCACACTGACCAGTCGCCCCCGCGCGCACTGTCGCGCCCGGACGCGGGCGCGGTCCGTACGGCGGCGCGCCGCGCGTGCCGCGGTACGAGGATTCGGCGGCCGGTGCATCGGTACGACGAAGGCCGCCGGAACGTCACGAGGCCCCGCACCGCGCGGTGAGCGCGGTGCGGGGCCCGGCGGGGACGGGGCAGGGGCGCTCGGATCTCAGCGGCCGAGGGCCCCGGGGCGCGGCGGCCTCAGCAGTTGAGGTAGGCCTTGTGGATCCAGACGCCGGTGCGCCCGCCCCACAGGTCGCCCATGACCCAGTTGCCCTGCGTGCCGCGCTTCTCGAGGTTCTGGCCCTTGTTCACCTGGCCCAGGACCGGATAGTCCGTGCCCGGTCCGCCGCGGAAGTTCACCCCGTTGTCGTTGACGGTGCAGACCGCGGCCGGTGCCTTCGCCGCGTGCGCGGCGACCGGGCTCTGCACGGCCTGGGCGACGGGGCTGAAGGTCAGGCCCAGACCGGCGGTCAGGGCCGCCGCGGCCAGCGTCATCCTCTTGGTCATACGGTTCTCTCCTCCGTTCTCCGGCCCACTCCGCGTGAGCCGTTCGCCAGCCCCAACGGAGCCGCCGATCGTCGGGTCACGGGTCCGGACGATCTACGTGGGAGGAATGAAAGCGCAGGTCATATGACGTGCGCACCGGCGTACGCGGCCTACGGCACGTAAGCTCCTCGCGCCGGGCGGCCGAAGGTTTGCCGGGCGGTGGCCGGGGACACGGCCGCCGCCCGGCCCAGAACGACACGGCGCCGGTCCCAGGGGCGGCGCGCTCATCGCACCACGCGCCCCCGCAGCACGATCCGGCTCGGGTGTTCCAGAACGGCCGGGTCCCGTGTCGGATCGGCCGCGTACGCGACGACGTCGGCGGGCGCACCGTCCACGAGGCCCGGCAGCCCGAGCCAGGCCCGCGCGGTCCAGGACGCCGCCCCGAGCGCCGCCGTGGCCGACAGCCCGGCCCGTACCAGCCAGGACATCTCGCCCGCGACCGTTCCGCACGGGAAGGAGTCGGTGCCCGCCAGGACCGTGACGCCCGCCTCGTGAGCCGCCCGCACGGTGCCGGGCATGACGTCCCAGCCCGCCAGCCACAGATCGCGGCGCACGCCGGGTTCCCGCGCCCGCATCTCGTCCGCCCGCGCCCCGAAGACGCTCAGCGTCGGGACGAACGCCGTGCCCTGCGCGGCCATCCGGTCGAGCAGCGCCGGGTCCAGATGCATCCCGTGCTCCAGACTGTCGGCGCCCGCCAGCACGGCGTTGCGCGAGCCCTCGGTGGTCTGGCAGTGCACGGCGACCTTCCCGCCCACCGCGTGCACCGCCTCCACGACCGAGGTCAACAGCGGCAGCGGCACGGCCGGTTCGTCCTGTGCCCAGTCGCCGATCACCTTGCACCAGCCGGACGAGGCGGTGGCCTCCTCCACGGCGGCCCGCACCAGGTCGTCCTCGGTCACATCGCGCCCGAAGCCGGGGAAGAACCGGCCGGGCGTGGCCAGCCACCGCCCCGCCGACGTCACACGCGGCAGTTCCGGGTCCTCGTCCACCCACGAGGGCATCCGCGCGGCGGTGCCCGGGGTGCGCACCGCCAGCACCCCGGCGTCCCGGTGCTCACCCAACTGCTCGCGCAGCAGTTCCTCGTCGAACGGTTCGTCCGTCGACAGCGCCCCCGGATGGGTGTGCACGTCGACGAGTCCGGGCAGCAGCCAGCCGCCGTCGACGACCAACTCCGTGTCCCGCCGCGCGAGTCCGCCTGGCGGTGCGCCCTCGCGCAGCACCCCGCCGTCGATCCGGAACACCCGCTCCTCGCGTTCCGGCAGCACGATTCCTCGTATGCACAACATCGGCCGACCGTACGTCACTTCCCTCGCCGCGCCGACGGGTCACGCGGACGACCACACGCACACACCGGCACATTGCGGAACGTTCCGATCCGCCCTCTTGTCCGCGACCCCCGCATCGTGCGATACAGGTCTGGACCATTGCTGCCGGACGGAAGGCACGACCGTGCAACGCCCCCACACCGCCGCCGCGTCGGCCTGCACCGCCGCCCTGCTCCTCGCCGCGCTCACCGCCTGCGGCTCCGCCCCGGAGGCGGACACCAGCGCGCCCACGGTGCCGAGCCACGTGACGGCCCAGGCCGGCAGTGCCACCTCCGTGCACGTCATGTGGGAGCGGGCGTCCGACGACAAGGCGGTCACCGGCTACGAGGTCTACCGCAGGACGGGGGAGGGCGGACCCGAGAAGGTGAAGTCCCTTCCCGCGGCCAAGGTCATGACCGACATCGACGGTCTGACCGCCTCGACCTCCTACACGTTCACCGTGCGCGCCCGCGACGCCGCCGGGAACCTCTCCGCGCCGAGCGCCGCCGCGACCGTCACCACCCCGGCCGCGACCCCCGCCGACCACGGGCCCCCGACCCGCCCGCCGAAGGTGCGCGGCACCGTGGACGGCGGCCGGGCGGTCGACCTGTCCTGGAGCCGTTCCACGGACGACGTCGGCGTCACCGCGTACGACATCTACCAGGAGGACTCACGGATCCACACCGTGCCGGGCACCGAGACCACGGCTCATGTGACCGGGCTGCGCCCCGGCACCGTCTACACCTTCACCGTGCGCGCCCGCGACGCCGCCGACAACTCCTCGCCGGACAGCGAGGCCGTCGACCTCACCACCGCGTCCGCGCCGGGCGCGCCCGCCTCCACCGCCCCCACCGACCTGCGGATCACCAACCGGGCACAGGGCAAGGAGTACGCCATCGACCTGGACTGGGAGCAGCCGGAGACAGGCGGCGAGATCCCGGCGTACCAACTCTTCATGGACGGCAGACCGACCACCACGATCGTGTGGGGCTCGACCCCGCCCGCCGGCCGGGCGCACTACCGGCTCACCGTCACGGACCCGCGCGGCACCCGCTACTCCCTCAAGATCCGCGCCAAGCTGCCGGACGGGAAATGGGGCGACTTCTCCGCCCAGCGCACCGTCGTCCTGGGCGAGTGAGCCGGGCACGCAGGACACGCGGCGGCCGTCTTCGGGCGTGACCGGGGAGAATGACGGCGAGTCAGCCGTTGACGCGCACCGTCTCCACCCACTGCGGCGGCTGCGGGGCGTTCGCGCCGATGAGCGCCGCGACGAGCCGGCACGAGGGCGCCTCGTCCGGCCAGGGGGTGAAGCCGTCGGTGAGGACGACGACGATGTTCGGCCGGTCCCGGGCCGCGAGCGCGGCGGAGATGCCCACCCGCATGTCGGTGCCGCCGCCCCCGCCCAGGGTGACCTGCTCGGCGGAGGTCACCCGCGACACGCTCTGCACGTCCGCGTCGCAGGCCAGCACCGTGACCCGGTTGCCCCGGACGCCCACCTCCCGCAGTACACCGGTGACCTCGCCCAGCGCCGCGCCGAGTTCGTCGTCCCCCATCGACCCCGAGGTGTCGATGACCACGGCGACCCGGGGCAGTGGACGGCGCAGGCTGGGCAGGACCACGCCGCGCAGCGCCGCACTGCGCCGGGAGGGACGCCGGTACGTGTAGTCCATCGCCCCGGCCGCCCAGGCCGCGGCCTCGCGGACGGCGCCCGCGAGCGCCTGCCGCCAGTCGATGCTGGGCTCCAGGATCTCGTCCGCCCAGCGCTCCCAGCCCCCCGGGAGCGTGCCCCGGGTGCGCCGATGGGCGCGCATGGCCTCCGCGGTGTGCCGCCGCAACGCCTGCGCCTCCACCGGGCCCAGGCTCGTCGGCCCCTCGCTTCCGGGCAGTTCCCAGGGAGTGGGCTGCCCGTGCGCGCCCGAACCGCAGTCGTGGGCGGGCGGCCCCGGCGGAATCGACGGCAGGTACTCCTCGAAGATCCGCCCGGTCGGCAGGCCGAAGAGACGGGGTTCCAGCCGGCCCGCCGGCAGCGGCAGCCCGTCCGCGATCAGGTCGTCGTTGATCTCGCAGTCCTGCGCCACGTTGAGACGGTGGTGGTCGCGCTGGTCGGAGGCGGACAGCCGTTCCGCGCGGCCGTGGTGGTCGCGCAGCAGATGCGCCACCTCGTGCAGCCACACCCCGGCCAGCTCCGCCACCGGCGTCGCCGCCACGAAGGCGGGTGACACGTAGCACCGCCAGTGCCGGTCCACGCCCATCGTCGGCACCCCGGTGCTCGGCACCACCGACAGCGCGTACAGCGCCGAGGCCAGATACGGCCGGTCGGTCGCCGCCCGGTAGCGGGCGGCGAGCAGCTTGGTCATGTCCAACTGGGCCCGCCCCGGGGCGGCTTCCGGCTTCGCCACCGCCGTACCCGCCTCAGCCGCTCTGGGGCAGCGCGCCGGACAGCTGGAGCAGTTCCACGAACGCGTCGATACCCTCGGGCACCGGCCAGTCGGTGTCCCGCATCGACGCCAGGTCGACCGCCGCCCTGGCCGCCACGTCGGGCACGCCCGCGTCCACGGCCTTCGCCAGCACCGCCCAGCCCGCCTCCCAGCGCTTCCGGGTGAGATCGCCCTGGACGGCCGCCACGATCGCGATGAGGAACGCCAGTTGGCGGTCGCCGCGCTCCGGCAGGGCGAACGCGTCGGGGTTGGCCAGCACCCGGTCCGGGTCGGGCAGATCGAGGTTCTCCAGGTACGACAGCAGCTCGATGCCCGCGCCGTCGCCCACCGCCCCGGCCAGCGCGGCGGCGAGCGCCTCCCGCCCGACGCCCGTCGCGTACCCGGTGGCGAGCAGCCGCAGCGCCATGTCCCAGGTACGCGGCGACGGCCAGGCCCGGCCCCGGCTCTCCGCGTCGGCGGGGATGTGGTGGACGAGACCGGGGCGCGCGGTGAGGAAGCCGGAGACCGCGCCGCGGGCCCGTGCCGCCGAACCCGGGACACGGGCGGCGTCGACGACCGGGACCGTCACTTCGGGCCAGGTACCGGCCATGCCGCGCGCCACCGTGCGCGGGTCGTGCGTCCAGTGCAGATGTACGAAGCGGTTGGCGAGCGGCGGGCTGAGGTGCCACCCGTCCGCCGCGCTCGACGGCGGATTCGCCGCGGCCACGATGCGCACCGACTCGGGCAACGTCAGGCTGCCCACCCGCCGTTCCAGCACGACACGCAGCAACGCCGCCTGCACCGCGGGGGGAGCGGACGACAACTCGTCGAAGAACAGCAGCCCCCGGCCCGCACGCGCCAGCCGTACCGCCCAGTCCGGCGGGGCCATCGGCACCCCGGTCACGGCCGGGTCGTCGCCGACGACGGGCAGCCCGGCGAAGTCGGACGGCTCGTGCACACTGGCGATGACCGTCTCCAGTCCGAGACCGAGCCCGGCGGCGAGCTGTTCCATGCCGGCCGACTTGCCGATCCCCGGCTCGCCCCACAGCAGCACGGGCTGATTGGCCGTCACGGCCAGTGCAAGTGCTTCGAGTCGAGGGTTGGCGGCGGCTTCCGTGCGGGACGAGCGGAGCCGGCGGTTGAGCTCGTCGGCGGCCTCCAGCGGCCCCGGCGCGGCGGCCGGTACCGACGGCCCGGGCGGCTCCGCGGGTCCGACGGCCGGTGACGGCGTCACGGGTGGACGCCCCGCCGGCGCGGCGGGGGAGGGCGGCGCGGGCGGCTGCCCCGCGGTGTCACGGGCGACGGTGCTCACTCGTCCTCGTCCTCGCTCTCATATTCCTCCCGCTCCTCCTGCCACTCCTCCCACCACTCGGCACCGATGCCCGGGTGCTCCTTCTCCACCCGTTCCCGGAGGAACTGCAGGTCCGTCCGGCGGTACATGCGGATCAGCTGGGCCAGCGAGAGCTCCATCTGGTCGGTGACGTCGATCCGTGCCCCGGCCTCGACCAGCGCCCTCACCAGCTCCGTCGAGCCCCGGTCGGCGACCGCCACGCAGAGCGGAGTGCGCTCCCGGTGGTCCGGCGCCTCCAGGTCGAGACCGGCGTCCAGCAGCCGGGGCAGCAGCGGCTCGTGGTCCAGGAGGTGCAGTACATGGAGCAGGCTGCGCCGGCCGGCGTCCCGCACCCGGGGATCCACGCCCGCGTCCAGCAGCTCCAGCACCCCCGGGGTGTCGCCGTGCTGGGCGCGCAGGAAGAGGTCCCGTCGCTGGGCACGCAGGGCCTTGGGGAGCCGGCCGGTGCCGGTGGTGCAGGAGTGCTCCACCGCGAAGCATCCGGTGACCGCGCCGCCGAAGGCACGCAGCGCGTTCTCGCGCTGCTGCTCCTGCGCGCTGTGCGGGGTGGCGAGCCTTCCGTCCCGGAAGGCGACCTCGTGCCATTCCCCGCGGCACCGCACGCGTACCGGCGCGGGTGGCGTCGGCCCCGGTGGACCGGCCGGCTCCGTACCGGGGAACAGGGCCTGCGTGACCAGCGGATGCAGCTGAACGGGAGTCAGCGCACCGGTCCGCAACAGGTCGAGATCCGGCAGCCGCCGCCAGTACGCCGGAGGGAGGAAGGGCACGTCGGCGGCCGCGTCCCGTCCGACGAGCCTGATCCGCAGTCGTCCGTCGCCGTGGTCCCCCGCGAGCTCCAGCAGGATGCGTGCGTACCAGTCGCCGCTGATCTGGAGGCGGTCCGTCCCGTACAGATCGGCGAACCGCCGGGCCTCCGCCTCCAGGCGGGCGACGTCCAGGGCCAGCCGCCCCAGGACCGATTCCGGCTCCGCCCGGTGCCACGACGGCGTGTCCGGCTCGGTCGTGTCCAGCTCGATCCCGGCCGCCGCGAGGGAGTCGGTGACCCGCCCCCGTTGGTGGAGCAACGTCACCCATTCGGCGTGGGCCACCGGATCGGCCGTACCGGGGTCCGTGCCGGGCAGTTCGTCCGCCCCGAGCGGTGTGCCGTCGGCGCGGAGGAACGGCGACCGGTCCGCACCGCCGACGCGGTCACGCAGTTCACCGGCGCGCCGCGCGTCCCACAGATACCGGCAGGCCCGCCAGTCCATGACCCCCGGGCGGAAGGTACGGGAGCCGCCGCCGAGCCGCACCGCCCCGAACCGGAGCGAGATCCGCTGCGGACCCTCGATCATCGGGGGAGTGCGCAGACAGAGGTACGGGACGTCCGCCTCGGGCGCACCCTCCACGGCGCCGTAGCCCGCCAGGACGACGGTCAGATCGGCGGCGAGCGTCGAGCGTCCGCCCAGCACGCGCGGCAGGTGCCAGCGCACCAGGTCCGGCACCAGATGGCGCAGATCCTCGCCGAGCGCCGCGGCCACGTCGGGACCGTGCGCCGAGGCGACCTCCGACAGGTCGAAGGCCACGTCGAACAGGGCCGCCGCGCAGGCCCCCCGCCAGTCACCGGCCGCGCGCCGCTCGGCGGACGCCTCGATCATCCAGCGGGGCACCGCGTACCGGCGCACCTGCCGCAGGCTCGCCGTCTCCTCCGGATCGAAGAAATTCGTCCCCGCGTCCTGCTCCGCCTTCGGACTCATCGGTAGACGCTCCTGACCGCGAGGAGGTCCGCGTGGGCGCCGCGGTCCGGGCGCAGTCGCGCCGCGAAGGAACGCTTCACCCGGCGGGGCAGACCGGGGCCCAGCCCCACGTACTCCAGGGAGGACCGGGAGTCGACGGCGGCCAGCAGGGTCTTCGCGCCCCGTCCGGTGAGCCCGGTGTGGCGCAGCTCCAGCCGTCGCAGCGGACTGCCGTGCAGCGCCCCGGCCAGCGCGTCGGCGCCGGCGTCACCGGTCAGGTTGGAGCTGGCCCCCAGGGTCCGTTCGGACAGCGGACGGCCCAGATCGAGCGCCTCGATCCCGTCGAGCGCGTCGGCCAGGGCGCGCGCCCCGTCGGGCCCGATCCCGTTGCCGCCGAGGCCGAGCCGGACGGGCCGGGCGGGGTCTGCGGCGGCGGCGAGCACGGCGGTACCGGTGTCACCGAGGTGGTTGGACGGCAGGTACAGCTCCCGCACCCCCGCGTCCCGGATCAGCGCGGCGAGCAGCGGCGCGGCGTCGGGGCCGAGTCCGTTGCCGCCGAGGAACAACCGCTCGACCGGCCGGGACCGTTCGGTGAGTACGGAAAGGAGCGCGCCGAGGCCCTCCGTGGAGAGCCCGGTGTTGACCAGGTCCAGGGTGCGCAGCGTGGTGTTGCGGCGCAGCATCCCCGTGAGCGCCCGGACACCGGCGTCGCCCACGGGGTTGCGCTTCAGCCACAGCGCCCGCACGGTGTCGTCCCCGGCGAGCGCGCCGGCGAGCGCCGAGGCCCCGTCGGCTCCGATCCGGTTGCACCCGAGGTAGACGGTGCGCAGGCCGTGCCCGCCGGTCGCGAGCGCGTCGGCGACGGCCCGCGCCCCCTCGTCGCCCAGCGAGTTGGTGCCGAGCAGCACGTGCGCGGCGTGCGGGGACCGCGCGGCGGCGGGCATCACCCGCGCCGCACCCGCCACACCGAGCCCCTGCTTGCACAGATCGACCCGCCCGTCCGCCCGCAAGGAACCGAGCGCGAAGGTCTCGTCCGCCTTGACCGGACGCGCCGAGCCCAGCCGCTCCAGCAACGGATCCAGCAGTGCCGGGTCGGCGAGCGGAATGTCCGGGTGCTCGATCGCGGGACAGCGCACGGGCATCGGCTGCAACATCACTACTCCCAGGTCCCCGTCGGCACCCGGTCCGGAGGGGACGACCGGGGTCTCCGCCCGCTCGGGACGAACCGACGCCATCGACTCCGCTCCACGAAAAGGTGGCAAGGCCGGTCGGATTCGAACCGACGTCCTCCAGCTCGATGCTAGGGCGCGACGACCTCTGCGCTACAGCCTTGCCATGCGTGATCATAGCCACCGCCGAGCCGAATTCGCACACCTGTCCTGTACTTGGTGCCGGTTTGCTGAAGCGCGGGCCGCGCACGGGCTCGGCCGGCCGTCGGACCGCCGCCTGTCGTCCGCTGCCGTCGCCCCCGTACGGTGTCCGACGCGCCCCCCAAATGGTCTGTACCTATTGACGACTTGGTCCAGACCTTTTAATTTCCCCCGTGCTCCATGGCACCAGACACGTCTCCGCTCCCCTTCAGGACCGCCTCACCGGTCCCTGCCTCAAGGGAGATACACCATGTTCGAGCACCTGACCTCCAGAGGGAGAACGGCGACCGCCGCAGTCGCCGTCCTCGGACTCCTCCTCGCACTGCCGTCGTTGCAGGCCGCCCCCGCACACGCGGCGGGCAAGCTGACGGCCACCTTCACCTCCGCCGACAACGGCTCGTGGTGGAAGGGGACGTACGTCCTGCACAACGACACCGACACCGCCGTCACCGGCTGGAGTCTCGAATTCGACCTGCCGGCCGGCGTCACGATCGACACCTCGTACAACGGCACCGTCACCACCCGGGGCAGCCACGTCACCGCGGGCAACGCCCACTACAACGGCACGGTCGCCGCGCACAGCACGACCGAGCCGTACAGCTTCTGGTTCGTGGCCAAGGGCCCGGTCTCCGCGCCGACCGGGTGCCGGATCAACGGCGACAAGTGCGACGGGGCACCGGACGTGCCCCCGGGCGCCCCCGGCGGGCTGAAGCAGACGGACGTCACCGCCCGCACCGCGTCGCTGTCCTGGACGGCTGCCGCGGCGGGCGACTTCCCCGTGGCGTCGTACGACGTCCTGGCGGGCGGCAAGGTGGTCGGCACCGCGACGGCGACGACCAGCACCACCGTCACCGGGCTCACCCCCGCCACCGCCTACTCCTTCACCGTCCGGGCCCGCGACACCCGCGGCAACACCTCCGCCGAGAGCGCGCCACTGGCCGTCACCACCGTCGACCCGGCCACCGACACCTCCCCGCCGACCGCTCCGGGTTCGCTGCGCTCCACCGCGGCCGACTCCTCCTCCGTCACCCTGGCGTGGACCGCGTCGACCGACGACCAGCGGGTCGCCGCCTACGACGTCTACCGGGGCGGCGAACTCGCCACCACCGTCTCCGGCGCCACGACCACCGCCACCATCGGCGGGCTCTCGCCCTCGACCTCGTACACCTTCACCGTCAAGGCCCGTGACGCCGCCGACAACGCCTCCCCGGCCAGCAACACCCTCACGGTGAAGACCGACGACATCGTCGGCAAGGGCAAGTACGCCAAGGTCGGCTACTTCGTCCAGTGGGGCATCTACGGCCGCCAGTACTTCGTCAAGAACCTCCACGACTCCGGCGCCGCGGACAAGCTCGACATCATCAACTACTCCTTCGCCAACATCGATCCCACCAACCTCACCTGCCTGAACGGCGTCACCAAGGGCACCACCGCCGACCCCCAGGACCCCGACCAGGGCACCGGAGCCGGTGACGCCGACGCCGACTACGGCCGCCCGTTCAGCGCCGCCCAGTCCGTCGACGGTGTCGCGGACGACGGATGGGCCAAACTGCGGGGCAACTTCAACCAGTTGAAGAAGCTGAAGGAGCTCCACCCGAACCTCAAGATCGTGGTCTCGCTCGGGGGCTGGACGTACTCGAAGTACTTCTCCGACGTGGCGGCCACCGACGCCTCCCGCAAGAAGTTCGTCTCCTCCTGCGTCGACATGTATCTGAAGGGCAACCTGCCCGACTACAACGGCGCCGGAGGTCCGGGCACGGCCGCCGGCATCTTCGACGGCTTCGACATCGACTGGGAATGGCCGGGCACCGGCACCGGACACCCGGGCAACCACTACTCACCGGACGACAAGGCCAACCTGACGCTGCTGCTCGCCGAGTTCCGCAAGCAGATGGACGCCCTCGGCGGCGGCCACCGGCTCCTCACCGCCTTCACGCCCGCCGACCCGCAGAAGATCGGCGAGGGCTGGGAGCTGGACAAGGTCTTCGACTCCCTCGACGTCGCCAATGTCCAGGGCTACGACTTCCACGGCTCCGGCAGCGACAACTCCTGGGAACCCAACCGCACCGGCCACCAGGCCAACCTCTACACCGACGAACAGGACCCGTACGACTTCCACTTCAGCGCCGACGCCGCCATCAAGGCGTACACGGACGCGGGAGTCGAACCCCGCAAGCTGACCCTCGGCATCCCCTTCTACGGGCGCGGCTGGCAGGGCGTCACGGACGGCGGGGTCGCGGGCGAGTGGCAGTCCGCGGGAGGCGCGGCCCCCGGCCAGTTCGCGGAGGAGGCCGGAACGCGCGGCTACGCCAACCTCATCGGCGCCTACCCGACGATGACGGTCCATCACGACGAACAGTCGATCTCCACGTACGGCTACACCGGCAGCCAGTGGTGGTCCTTCGACGACACCTGGTCCATCGGCAGGAAGACCGCGTACGTCAAGGACAAGGATCTGCTGGGCGTCATGATCTGGGAGATGTCCGGCGACACCCCGCAGGGCACGCTGCTCAACGCGGTCGACTCCGGGCTGAAGTAGCGGACGGACGCGACACGGTCTCCCGGATCCGGCGGCTCCGGGAGACCGGTCCGTGTACACCGTCCCGCGCCGCCGACGACACGGCGGCGCGGGCGGCGCGGCTCAGCGCAGCCGCTCGTACGCGGGCAGGGTCAGGAAGTCCGCGTAGTCCTGGTCCAGGGCGACCTGGAGCAGCAGGTCGTGGGCCTGCTGCCACTGCCCGGCGGTGAACGCCTCGTCGCCGGTCTCGGCGCGGATCGCGGCGAGTTCCTCGGCGGCGACCTCGCGGGCCAGCTCAGCCGTGGCCCGCTCGCCGTTCTCGAAGACCACGCCCGCGTTGATCCACTGCCAGATCTGCGAGCGCGAGATCTCCGCGGTGGCCGCGTCCTCCATCAGGTCGAAGATTGCGACCGCGCCCAGGCCGCGCAGCCACGCCTCGATGTAGCGGATGCCGACCGCGACGGCGTTGCGCAGGCCGTCGTAGGTGGGCCTGGCGTCCAGGGTGCCGATGGCGATCAGGTCGCCCGCGGCCACCGACACGTCCTCGCGCAACCGGTCCTTCTGGTTCGGCCTCTCGCCGAGGACCGCGTCGAAGGAGGCCATGGCGATCGGGACCAGGTCCGGGTGGGCGACCCAGGAGCCGTCGAAGCCGTCGCGGGCTTCGCGGTCCTTGTCCGCCTTGACCTTCTCGAAGGCCACCTTGTTGACCTCCGCGTCCCGGCGCGACGGAATGAACGCCGCCATGCCGCCGATGGCGTGCGCACCGCGCTTGTGGCAGGTGCGGACGAGGAGTTCGGTGTACGCGCGCATGAACGGGGCGGTCATCGTCACCGCGTTGCGGTCGGGGAGGACGAACTCCGCCCCGCCGTCACGGAAGTTCTTGACGATGGAGAACAGGTAGTCCCAACGGCCCGCGTTCAGCCCGGAGGCGTGGTCGCGCAGTTCGTACAGGATCTCCTCCATCTCGTACGCGGCGGTGATCGTCTCGATGAGGACGGTGGCGCGGACCGTGCCCTGCGGGATGCCGCCGTAGTCCTGGGCGAAGACGAAGACGTCGTTCCAGAGGCGCGCCTCCAGATGGGACTCCGTCTTCGGGAGGTAGAAATACGGACCCTTGCCGAGGTCGACGAGGCGCCGGGCGTTGTGGAAGAAATAGAGGCCGAAGTCGACCAGCGCGCCCGGCACCGGGGTGCCGTCCAGTTGGAGATGACGCTCGTTCAGGTGCCAGCCGCGCGGACGGGTGACGACGGTGGCGAGTTCGTCGGCGGGCCTCAGCGCGTACGACTTGCCGGTCCTCGGGTCCCTGAAGTCGATGGAACGGGTGTAGGCGTCGATCAGATTGAGCTGGCCGAGGATCACGTTCTCCCACGTCGGGGCGGACGCGTCCTCGAAGTCCGCGAGCCAGACCCGGGCGCCGGAGTTCAGGGCGTTGACGGTCATCTTGCGGTCGGTCGGACCGGTGATCTCCACACGGCGGTCCTCCAGCGCGGCGGGGGCCGGTGCGACCCGCCAGGTGTCGTCCCCGCGGATCGCCGCCGTCTCGGGCAGGAAGTCCAGCGTGGAGGTGCGGGCGATCTCGGCCCGGCGCTCGGCGCGGCGGGCGAGCAACTCGTCGCGGCGGGGCGTGAACCGGCGGTGCAGCTCGGCCACGAACGCGAGGGCCGCGTCGGTCAGGACCTCGTCCTGCCGGGGCAGGGGCTCGGCATCGACGATGGCCAGCGGTGACGGCGCTGGTGCGGACATGAGCTGTCACTCCTTGAGCGGGCGGCGCGGACGGCCCCACGGTCGCCGGTCAGACGGCACGGCATGGCGTGCCGGGGCTCCGGGACGTGGGTGCGGGATGCCTTGTGGGATGCAGATGGCTTCTGATCTGTGGATATTAGTTTTCTCATAGTGGAAGTTCAATGGTTTGTTGATGTCGAGGCCCTCCGGACGACGGAAGTCGCCGGGCGGTGGCGCGGAGTCCCGCCGTCGCCCAGTTCCTCACGCCTCGATGTTCACTTCTCGTGTGCCTCAGGGGTGATTTCTCACGCGAGATGTCTCAGGTCCTCCGGGTCGTCGATGTCGTACGCCTCGGCGACGTCCGAACACTCGACGAGCCCGAGCGCGTCGCGGTGCGCCCGCAGGTACGAGCGCGCGCCCCGGTCGCCCGCCGCCTCCGCAGAGACATCCGCCCACCGGTCGGCCCCGATCAGCACCGGATGACCGCGCTCGCCGCCGTACGCGGCCGCGACGAGACCGGCGCGGGAGCGGCAGGCGGACCGCACCCGGGCCACCGCCTCCGGTCCGATGCCCGGCTGGTCGACCAGGAGCACCAGGGCCGCGTCGGCTTCCGTGGCGGCGAGGGCCCGGAGTCCCGCCCGCAGCGACGAGCCCATGCCCTCCGTCCACCCGGGGTTGACGGTCACCGCGCACCCGGTGAGGTCGGCCCGCTCGCGTACCTCGTCGGCCGCGGCGCCCAGCACCACATGCACGCGGTCGCAGCCGCCCGCCCGCAGCACCCGCACCGTGTGCTCCACCAGGGGACGGCCGCGGTGTTCGAGCAACGCCTTGGGGCGCCCGCCGAGTCGGCGCCCACCGCCCGCGGCGAGCAGCAGCCCCGCGACCACCGGGATCCGATCTGTTCGATTCATGCGGAGTTCCTACCCCGGACGCGGTGCCTCGGACGCGCCGGGACGTGCGAGTGGCGGGTGGGGCGGGCGGGGTGGAACAGGGGTGCGATGACCTGGTGCGGCGGGGTCTACAGCGCGCCGCGCGGATCACCCGTACGGGACCCCTGAATTCTGTCCGCGGAGTGGCGCACGACACCTTTCATGGCGTTAACTTGCGGGAACCCCCGGAGACTTGGCCGCGATCCGGGACCCGGTCGGACACTGGCACATGGACGTGCGAGGGGGAGTGCTTTGTTGCGAAGCGTGGGACAGGCGCGGGTGACGAGCAGCGGTGAGGACCCGAGGGTGACGGAGCTGCGTACGGCCGTCTCCCGACTCCGCAGGGAGCTGGCGGGACACCCCGCGGAATTCCCCGACCGGGGGATCGCCGAGGACGAGCTGGCGGCCCTGGACGCGATGGCGATCAGTGGTGAGCCCGAGATCCCGCGGCTGCGGCGTTCGCTGCTGCTGATCGCGGGGGCGATCGGATCGGTCAGCGCGCTGGCCTCCGCTCTCCGGGACGTGCGTGTCGCCGTGGACCTCTTCGGCGAACCCCCGCGGGGCTGACCGCACGAGCGGAGCCCCGGACGATGCGGAGCGTCGGCCGGACGGCCGGGCGGAACGCATGCCGAGCGAGGGTCGAGCGACGGGGGCGGGGTCGGCCGACGCCCGGCCCGGGGTCGCGTACTCGGACAGGGGAGCGAGTGGGACCGGCCCAGGTCGACCACGAACGAGGGGCCGCCGTGCCGGCCCCGTGGTCACGCTGACCCGGCAGAGGTCGACGGCGACCGTGCTGGCGCCGCACGATCGCACCCGTCTGGATCGTGCGGACCACACCGTCACCATGCACGACGAGCGGCCGACGGTTCCCGCGCCGGACTGAGGGGACGGTTGTCCGTACGACCGTGGGGCCCCGAAACTCATCGGGCCCCACGGCCTCTCCGCCGTCCGGCCCCGACCGGAACCGGGCCTCGGGCCTCCCTCGTGGCCCCGCCCGCGTCAGGCGTCCGGACTCAGCCCGCGGAACCGGTGCCCGCCAGGGCGTCGGACAGATCCCTCGCGGCCTGCTGGAGGACCGGCACGATCCGCTCCGTCGCCGCCTCCGTCACCCGGCCCGCCGGACCCGAGATCGAGAGCGCGGCGGCGGTGGGGGAGTCGGGGACGGACACCGCCAGGCAGCGCACCCCGATCTCCTGCTCGTTGTCGTCCATCGCGTAGCCGACCCGGCGGACCTGGTCGAGTGCCTCCAGGAAGGCATCCGGAGAGGTGATCGTCTTCTCGGTGGCGGCCGGCATCCCGGTACGGGCGAGCAGCGCCCGCACCTCCTCCGGGGACGTGTGCGCCAGCAGCGCCTTGCCGACGCCCGTGGAGTGCGGGAGCACACGTCGGCCGACCTCGGTGAACATACGCATCGAGTGCTTGGACGGCACCTGTGCCACGTACACGACCTCGTCGCCGTCGAGCATCGCCATGTTCGCGGTCTCGCCGGTCTCCTCGACCAGCCGCGCGAGATACGGGCGGGCCCAGGTGCCGAGCAGCCGGGACGCGGACTCGCCGAGCCGGATCAGCCGGGGGCCGAGTGCGTACCGCCGGTTCGGCTGCTGGCGCACGTATCCGCAGAGGACCAGTGTGCGGACCAGCCGGTGGATCGTCGGCAGCGGCAGTCCGCTGCTCGCGGAGAGCTCGCTCAGCCCGACCTCGCCCCCGGCATCGGCCATCCGCTCCAGCAGATCGAAGGCGCGTTCGAGGGACTGCACACCGCCGCTGGAGGCGGCGGGCTTGGAGTCGAATGTGCTGGCGTGGGACGACGGCACGTCAACGGTCCTTTCGGGACGGAAAAGCGGGTGCCTCGCCCGGGCGAGGCACCCCGCAGCCTACCGGGCGGCCCCCGATCGGCCCACCGCTCCCGGTGCGGCGTCCTGGCCGGTCAGAGCCCGATTGCCCCGGTCTCGCGGCCGCGGTGGGGTGATGGAGCGGTCGTTCCGTTCGCGCGGCGAGGTGTTCCGCTTTCCGGGATGCTCGTTTCGACGTGCGGAAATTTTCGGGGGTGGCGGATGCGCGGGCGGTGGCCGGTGCGCGCGGCGGGGGCATGGTCTTGACGGGGTCGGATCCCGCATGAAGACTCCTTCAACAGTTCGTCGAATTTCTTGGTGGCCGCGGGGTCGGAGCCGAGCCGGAGCCGGGCGTGACCGAGTCGGAGCCGGGCCGACGCCAGGCCGGAGCGACGAGTGAGGAGCACGGGTGTCCGGTGCGGACGTGAAGGCGAACGTGAGTCTGGTACTGCGCTCGACGCGCGTCGTGACCCCGGACGGGACGCGTCCCGCGTCGGTCGCCGTCTCCGGCGGGACCATCGACGCCGTCCTGCCCCACGACGTCGAGGTGCCCGTCGGCGCCCGGCTGGAGGACCTCGGCGACGACGTCCTGCTGCCCGGCCTGGTCGACACCCACGTCCACGTGAACGATCCCGGTCGTACCGAGTGGGAGTGCTTTCGCACAGCCACCCGGGCCGCGGCGGCGGGCGGCATCACCACTCTGATCGACATGCCTCTCAACTCCCTCCCGCCGACCACCACCGTCGGACACCTGCGCACCAAACGGCGGGTGGCCGCGCCCGAGGTGCATGTCGACACCGGGTTCTGGGGCGGGGCCGTCCCGTCCAACGTGCAGGACCTGCGCCCGCTGCACGAAGCCGGGGTCTTCGGGTTCAAGTGCTTCCTCTCGCCCTCCGGCGTCGACGAGTTCCCGGAGCTCGACCAGGAGCAGCTGGCCCGCTCCCTGGCCGAGATCGCCGGTTTCGGCGGCCTGCTCATCGTGCACGCCGAGGACCCGCGCCACCTGGACGCCGCCCCGATGCGCGGCGGACCCGCGTATGCCGACTTCCTGGCCTCGCGGCCCCGCGACGCCGAGAACACCGCGATCGAGGCGCTCATCGCCTTCGCGCGGCGGTTCGACGCCCGGGTCCATGTCCTTCATCTGTCCTCCGCCGACGCGCTGCCGATGATCGCCGCCGCCCGGCGCGACGGGGTGCGGGTCACCGTCGAGTCGTGCCCGCACTTCCTCACCCTCACCGCCGAGGAGGTCCCGGACGGCGCGACGGAGTTCAAGTGCTGCCCCCCGATCCGGGAGGCCGCCAACCAGGACGCGCTGTGGGCGGGGCTGGCCGACGGGACGATCGACTGCGTGGTGTCCGACCACTCCCCGTGCACCGCCGACCTCAAGACCCCGGACTTCGCCTCCGCATGGGGCGGCATCTCCTCCCTCCAGCTGGGCCTCCCCGTCGTCTGGACCGAGGCCCGCAGGCGGGGCCACTCGCTCGACGACGTGGCCCGCTGGATGTCGGCCGCCCCCGCCGAGCTGGCCGGGCTGACCCGCAAGGGCGCGATCGAGCCGGGCCGCGACGCGGACTTCGCGGTGCTCGCCCCGGACGAGACCTTCACCGTCGACCCCGCCGAGCTGTTCCACCGCAACCAGGTCACCGCCTACGCCGGCAGGACCCTGCACGGCGTCGTGCGGTCGACCTGGCTGCGCGGTGCGCGGATCGCGGCGAACGGCGTTCTCGCCGAACCCACGGGCCGCCTCCTGGAAAGGCCGGGCGGGCAGGACCGGCAGGGCAGGCCGGAAGGGAACGGCTGACCGCGACGGCGGATGTCGGGCGGGACGTCGCCCCGCCGGCCGTGGCGCCTGCCGGACGGTGACGTTTCGTCCGGTCGTGACGCCCTGCCTGGCGGTGACGCCTCGTCCGGCCGCGCCCGATGAGTCGACGCTGATTAACGTATGCGAACATGACGGCATGATCTTTATCGCCGTGAAATTCACCGTGCGCAGCGACGAGCGCGACAACTGGCTGCCCGCCGTCGAGGACTTCACCCGCGCCACCCGGGCGGAGCCGGGCAACGTGTTCTTCGAGTGGTCGACCAGCGTCGAGAACCCGGACCAGTTCGTCCTGCTGGAGGCGTTCGCCTCTCCCGAGGCCGGGGAGGCCCATGTGAAGTCGGAGCACTTCACGGCCGCGATGGACCGGATGGCGGATCTCGTCGCGGAGACCCCGGAGATCATCAACGTCGAGGTGCCGGGCGAGGGCTGGTCCCGGATGGCGGAAGTCACCCCGCGCTCGCGGTGAGCCGATGCCGGTGACCCGGCCTCGGTGGACCGGCGCCGGCGCGCCCGCCGGGAGTTCCCCGGGCCTCTCGGCGTGCCGCGGTGCCGCCGCGCGGCCCGGTTCCCGGCTCCTCAGAACTCCTCGTGGACCTCGGGGTCCCCTCCGTAGCGCCGCTTGGGCCCGGCGGAGACGCGGGCCAGCTCGTCTGCGGTGAGTTCGAATCCGAACAGGTCCAGGTTCTCGTGCTGCCGTCCCGGATCTGCCGATTTCGGGATCGGCACGGCACCGAGCTGGGTGTGCCAGCGCAGTACGACCTGACCGGGAGTCACGCCGTGCGCCTCCGCGACGGCGAGCACCTCCGGGTCGGTGAGCACGTCCCGGCCGCGGGCGAGCGGGCTCCAGCTCTCCGTGACGATGCCCTTCGCGGCGTGCACGGACCGCAGCTCGTCCTGCGGGAGACGCGGGTGCATCTCGATCTGGTTGACGGCCGGCAGCACCCCCGTCTCCCGCTCCAGCCGGTCGATCTGGTCCGCGGTGAAGTTGGAGACGCCGATCGAACGCACCAGCCCGTCCTCGCGGAGCCGGATCAACGCCTTCCAGGTGTCGACGTACAGATCGAGGCGGGGCAGCGGCCAGTGGACGAGGTACAGATCCACGTACTCCAGCCCGAGATTGCGCCGTGATTCCTCGAACGACGCCAGCGTCCGCTCGTAGCCGTGGTGGCGACCCGGAACCTTGGTCGTGACGAAGACGTCCTCCCTCGGCACGCCGCTGCGGGCGATCCCGCGGCCGGTGCCCGTCTCGTTGCGATAGTTCAGCGCGGTGTCGACCAGCCGGTATCCGAGGCCCAGCGCGGCGGCGACGGCCCGCTCCGCCGCGTCGTCGTCCAGGGGCCAGGTGCCGAGTCCGACGGCGGGAATGGCGCGGCCGTCGTTCAGGGGGCGAACCGGAATATCGGTCATGATCTCCCTCTTTGTTCGACTTGTTAGGCTTGTCGGGCTTGTTTCAGGAGTCCTCCCTGGCCAGGTTAGGGCGAACCGGCCCCGGCCGCCGTCCGGCGGTTGCCGGTGCGAAGCAGCCCGCGAATCCTGATGGGAAGCCGTTTCGTCCGTCGCGGGCAGTCCTGGTGGGCCGACCGATGAGTTCCGGCCGACCGTGAGGTCTGAAGGGCGAAAGCGACCGATTCGAACGAGCATGCGTGCTCGGTCGAGTACCGGAACGGGGAGCACGACCATGGCCGAGCTGACACTCACCACATTCCTCACCCTCGACGGCGTCATGCAGGGGCCGGGCGGCCCCGAGGAGGACACCAGCGGCGGATTCGACTGCGGCGGCTGGCTCGTGCCCTTCGCGGACGAAGGCATGGGGCGGTTCATGGGCGAGATGTTCGACCGGTCGGCGGCGTTCCTGCTGGGCCGTCGTACGTACGACGTCTTCGCCGCGCACTGGCCGCGGGTGACCGATCCCGACGACCCGGTCGCCGGTCGTCTCAACGCGCTTCCCAAGTACGTCGTGTCGACCACCCTGAAGACACCGACCTGGCACAACACGGCCGTTCTCTCCGCGGACGTCGCCGCCGAGGTCGCGCGGACGAAGGAACGGACCGAGGGCGGCGAACTCCAGATCCACGGCAGCGGGTCCCTCGCCCGGTTCCTGATGGCGCACGACCTGATCGACCAGTACAACCTTCTCGTCTTCCCGATCGTGCTCGGCCGGGGACGGAGGCTGTTCCCGGACGGCGGCCTGCCGACGGCCTTCGAGCGGACGGAGGCGCGCACGACCGCGAGCGGCATCTCGATCCACAGCTACCGGCCCACCGGCCGGGCACGGTTCGGTTCCTTCGCCCTCGACGACTGAGGCAAGGCCGGGGGTGAGAGCCTGTACGCCCCGCGTCCCCGCCGCTCCGCCCGCTCGCACCCGTCACGATGCGCCCGATGGGCTGACGCGAAGACACAGGTTTCCAGGATTCTGGCATTCGGCTTCGACAACCGTGTGCGGATCGCGCTGTTGGTCCACGACGCGGGGCCCGCTCGACGACGACCACGGCGGCGGCAGCGGTGGCGTTGCCGACGGCGATGGCAACGGCGACGGTGCCGACAGGCCGTACCGTCCATTCGCCTGACCGCCTGACCGCCTGACCGCCTGACCGCCTGACCGCCTGACCGCCTGACCGCCTGACCGCCCTCCGTCGTTCAAGTCTGGTTCCACGCACGGTATGTCGGCCGGATTCTTTCGCGACGGTGATGCCGAATCGATCAGATGGGCCGTGGAAAACCGAAGCCGCCGTAGGGTGAACCGGTCGATCTCCAGTGATCGAACCGATCAGACCGGGAGGGGCGATCCCATGTCCGACGTCAGCAGCCTTGTCGACCTCGATCTGCGTGAAGTCGAGGACTTCACCGCGAACCCCTATCCGTCCTACGAGAAGCTGCGCGCCGCGGGCCCCGTCCACACCGTCCGTACCGACGAGTTCGAGCGGATCTGGCTCGTGGTCGGATACGACGAGGCCCGCGCGACCCTCGCCGACCCGCGGTTCTCCAAGCAGTGGCAAGGACGGATCGAGTGGCCCGAGGGCAATGATCCGATCTTCGCCAACATGCTGGAGCTGGACGCCCCGCGCCACACCCGGCTCCGCAAGCTCGTCACCCGGGAGTTCACCGCGCGCCGGATCGAGGCACTGCGCCCGCGCGTGCAGCAGATCACCGACGAACTCCTCGACGCGATGGTTTCCGCGGGGCGCGCCGATCTCGTGGACGCGCTCGCCTTCCCGCTGCCGATGACCGTGATCTGCGAGCTGATCGGTGTGCCGGACCTGGACCGCAACGCCTTCCGTCGGCTGTCGAATGCCATCGTGACCCCGACCACGCCCGATCAGGAGCGCGAAGCCGTCACCGCGATGGGCGCCTACCTCGGTGAGCTCATCGAGGACAAGCGGTGTTCGCCCGGCGACGACCTGATGAGCGCGCTCGTCAGGACTCGCGACGAGGAGGGGGACGCGCTCTCGCCCGAGGAACTCGTGGGTATGGCCTTCCTGTTGCTGGTCGCCGGGCACGAGACCACCGTCAATCTCATCTCGAACGGGGTACGGGCCCTGCTCGACCATCCCGGCCAACTCGCCGCCCTGCGTGCCGACTTCGACCTGATCGACGGTGCGGTCGAGGAGATGCTGCGGTACGACGGCCCGGTGGAGACCTCCACGTTCCGCTTCCCGCGCGAACCGGTCGAGGTCGGGCGGCGCGTGATTCCTGCGGGGGAGCCGGTGCTGGTCTGCCTGGCGGGCGCCGACCGCGACCCCGACCGCTATCCCGAGCCGGACCGTTTCGACATCCGTCGCGAGACCCAGGGGCATCTGGCCTTCGGTCACGGCTCCCACTTCTGTCTGGGGGCGTCACTGGCCCGGATGGAGGGCCGGATCGCGATCCGTACGCTGCTGGAACGGTGCCCCGGCCTCGCGCTGGACGACGAGGCGTGGCGCCCGGACTGGCTTCCCGGCATGCTGATCCGCGGGGTCCGGTCCCTGCCCGTCCGCTGGTAAGAGAGGATTCCGTCATGACCGAACTCGATCTGAGCATGGCGCGCAAGGTTCTCGAGAGTCAGCCGTTCAGCGGGCTCGTGGGGGCACGGATCACCGCCTTCGGGTCCGGCGCCGCCACGCTCGAAGTGGACATGTGCCAGGAACTCCGGCAGCAGAACGGCTTTCTGCACGGTGGCGTCCTGGCCTACGCGGCCGACAACTCGATCACCTTCGCCGCCGGCACGACCCTCGGCCCGGCCGTACTGACCGGCGGCTTCTCCATCCAGTACGTGCGGCCCGCCACCGGTCGCACCCTGGTCGCCCGCGCGGAGGTCGTGCACACCGGACGGCGGCAGGCCGTGGTCCGGTGCGACCTGCTCGCGGTGGGGGAGGACGGGGCGGAGACGCTCTGCGCGGTCGCCCAGGGCACGGTGCTCTCCGCCGCGCAGTAGTGACGGACGTCACATGCTCATGTGAACGAGGAGAGTTGGCGTCCCGGGGCGGTTTCACCGCGGGGCGCCGCCCCCGGTCCGGTCGGCCGTCACGTCGGACACCTCCGCGATCCCCACGGGGCGCCGCTCCCCGCGGGACACCTCGCACGCCTCCGCGATCAGCAGCGCGTGCCATGCCTCCCTGCCGTCGCACGGGTTGGGCAGCTCGCCCCGCACCAGCCGTACGAACGCGTCCAGTTCCGCCTCGTACGCCGGGGCGAACCGTTCCAGGAAGCCCGGCCAGGGGTTCGGCGGCGCGGCGGGGCCCAGCGGTTCCGCCGACGTGACCGGTGTGCGGTCGTCCAGCCCGACCGTGATCTGCCCCTTCTCACCCGCCAGTTCCATGCGTACGTCGTAACCGGCGCCGTTGCAGCGGGTGGCCGTCGCCGTGGCCAGGGTGCCGTCGTCGAGGGTCAGCAGCGCCGCCGCCGTGTCCACGTCACCGGACGCCCGGAACATCGCGGGCCCGGCGTCCGACCCGACGGCGTACACCTCCGTCACCTCACGGCCCGTCACCCAGCGCAGCATGTCGAAGTCGTGCACCAGGCAGTCCCGATACAGCCCGCCGGAGAGCGGCAGATACCCGGCGGGCGGCGGGGCCGGGTCCATGGTCGTCGCCCGCACGGTGTGCAGCCGGCCCAGCGCCCCCGAGCGCACCGCCTCGCGCGCCGTGCCGTATCCCGCGTCGAACCTGCGCATGAAGCCCATCTGGAGGACGCTCCCCGCCCGCTCCACCTCGCGCAGCGCGCCGAGCGTCCCCGGCAGACCGAGTGCGATCGGCTTCTCGCAGAAGGCGGGCAGCCCCGCCCGCGCGGCCCGCCCGATCAGCTCCGCGTGCGACGACGTGGCCGAGGCGATCACGACGGCGTCCACCCCCGCGCCGAACACCTCGTCGGCGTCGTCCGCGCGCTTCGCGCCGAGGTGGTCCGCGACCCGCGCGGCACGTGCCTCGTCGGTGTCGGTCACCACCAGGGCGTCCACCCCCGGGTGGCGGGCCAGCACACCCGCGTGGAAGGAGCCGATCCGGCCGGTGCCGATGAGTCCGATGCGCATGGACCCAACGTGCCGCCCGCCCGTGACGCTGTCAACCGAATGTCAGGACAACAGCACAACAGCGTGAGAGGACGACAGGCCTATAGGGCGACAGGGCGAGAGGGCGAGAGGGCGCCGGGGCAGCAGGGCGCCACAACGACCGGACGACACGACCACAGAACGACAGGACACGGGGGCGAGAGGACGCCGCGACGACCGGACGGCACGACGACAGAACGACGTGACGACAGAACGACGTGACGACAGAACGACATGACTACCGGAGGTTCTGACGTCGGCGTTACCCTCCACGCGTGTCCAAACCCACCGCCGACCCCGCCGCACTCGAACTCGGCGTGGACCGCACGAGCCCCGTCCCCCTGTACCACCAACTGGCCCAGCAGCTGGAAGCGGCCGTCGAGGAGGGCCGACTCGCCCCCGGCACCCTTCTCGGCAACGAGATCGACCTGGCCTCCCGGCTCGGCCTGTCCCGGCCCACCGTCCGCCAGGCCATCCAGTCACTCGTCGACAAGGGGATCATGGTCCGCCGCCGGGGCGTCGGCACACAGGTCGTGCACAGCGCGGTCGGGCGCCCGCTCGAACCGAGCAGCCTGTACGACGACCTGGAGGCCGCGGGCGGACACCCCACGACCCGCGTGCTGCGCAACACGGTGGAGCCCGCCGGTCCCCGGGTCGCCGACGTCCTCGGCGTCGCGGAGGGCAGCGACGTCCACCTCGTCGAGCGGATCCGGTACGCGTACGACGCACCGCTGGCTCTCCTGCGCAACCACCTGCCGCCCGGAACCGTCGACCTGGACACCGTGCGGCTGGAGAGCACCGGCCTCTACCGGATGCTGCGCGGCGCCGGCATCGCCATGCACAGCGCCCGCCAGTCCATCGGCGCCCGCCCGGCCACCGCGGAGGAGGCCGCCGTGCTCGCCGAGACCGAAGGGGCCGTCCTGCTCACGATGGAACGCACCACCTTCGACGACACCGGGCGGGCGATCGAATGCGGGTCCCACCTCTACCGGGCCTCGCGCCACTCCTTCGACTTCCAGCTGCTCGTACGGTGACGGCGTCCCCCGGTTCGCCCGTCCGCTGACGGCTGCTCCCGGCCGGCTCGTACGGTGACGACCGTCACGCCGGGGGCGCCGCCCGCAGGCGCCCTGCCGGCCTCCCGGTAACGGCCGACCGCCGTCGGGCGGATCACCGACGACCGTCGCACGGACCGTTGACGCCGGGGCGGCCCGCCGCTGCAACTGCCCTCGGGGCGACCGGACACCCGCGCCGTCCGGCCCGTCCGCCGCCGCCCGGTACCACGTACCACAGCGGGAGAGACCCCACCGGGCACCGCCCCCGAAGACCCTCCCGCGGCCCGCACGGCACACCCCGCGCCGACGCCGTGCCCCGCCCTGCCGGGTGGTCCCGTCGTCGACTCGGGGATACTTGGCCAGCCGGGCCGGGGGCGACACGCCTCCGGCCGACCACAGGGCACAGCGAGCAGCACAAGAAGGGCACGGCGTCGTGGCAAGGGTTCGGACAGGGGTACGTGCGATGGGCGCCGTGCTTGCGGCGGTGCTCGCGGCCTCCCTCGCGGGATGCAGCAGCACCGGTGGCAAGCGGGCGGAGGAGCGCGCGGCCCGGGCCGCCGCCGAGGGCCGCGCCGCGGTGGACACGCCCCGCTGGACCTTCGCCATGGTCACCCACTCCGGTGACGGTGACAGCTTCTGGGACATCGTCCAGAGAGGCGCCGAGCAGGCCGCCGTCAAGGACAACATCAAGTTCCTGTACTCGCACCACGACGAGGCCCAGCAGCAGGCCCAGCTGGTCCAGGCCGCCATCGACCAGAAGGTCGACGGGCTGATCGTCACGCTCGCCAAGCCCGATGCGATGAAGGACGTCGTCGCCAAGGCCACCCGGGCCGGGATCCCGGTGATCACGGTGAACTCGGGCTCCGCCGAGTCCAAGCGGTTCGGCGCCCTCACCCATGTCGGCCAGGACGAGTCCATCGCGGGCGAGGCGGTCGGCGACGAGCTGAACGCGCGCGGTCGCAAGAAGGCCCTGTGCATCCTGCACGAGCAGGGCAACGTCGGCCACGAGCAGCGCTGTGCCGGGGCGAAGAAGACCTTCGACGGACAGATGCAGAACCTGTACGTCGAGGGCACCAACATGCCCGACGTCCAGGCGTCCATCGAGGCCAAGCTCCAGGCCGACAAGAGCATCGACGCGGTCGTCACCCTCGGGGCACCGTTCGCGGACGCCGCCGTGAAGGCGAAGAAGACCGCGGGCAGCACGGCCGAGATCGACACGTTCGACCTCAACGCCAAGGTCGCCACCGCCCTGGAGGACAAGACCCTCGGCTTCGCGGTCGACCAGCAGCCCTACCTCCAGGGGTACGAGGCCGTGGACCTGCTCTGGCTGTACCGCTACAACGGTGACGTGCTCGGCGGCGGGCGCCCGGTCCTCACCGGCCCGCAGATCATCACCGAGAAGGACGCCGCCGCGCTCGCCCCGTACACGAAGCGGGGGACCCGATGAGCGCCGTCGCGGATCCGGCGGCCCCGGCGAGCCCCGACGAACGGCTGCTGCGCACCTCCCCGCTGCGCAGGCTCCTAGGCCGTCCCGAACTCGGCTCGGTCGTCGGCGCCGCTGCCGTGTTCGTCTTCTTCGCGCTCGTCGCCGACAGCTTCCTGCGCGCCTCCAGCCTCGGCACGGTGCTGTACGCGGCCTCCACCATCGGGATCATGGCCGCCCCGGTGGCGCTGCTCATGATCGGCGGCGAGTTCGACCTGTCCGCCGGGGTGCTGGTCACCAGCTCCGCGCTGGTCTCGTCGATGTTCAGCTACCAGATGACCGCCAACGTCTGGGTCGGCGTCCTCGTGTCGCTGCTGGTCACGCTCGCCATCGGCGCGTTCAACGGCTTCATGCTGACCCGTACGAAACTGCCGAGCTTCATCATCACGCTCGGCACGTTCCTGATGCTGACCGGCCTGAACCTCGGCTTCACCAAGCTGATCAGCGGAACCGTGTCGACGAAGACCATCGGCGACATGGAGGGCTTCGATTCGGCCCGCCGGGTCTTCGCCTCGCAGTGGACCATCGGCGGCGTCGAGTTCAAGGTCACGATCCTGTGGTGGGCCGTGCTCGTCGCGATCGCCACCTGGATCCTGCTCCGCACCCGTTTCGGGAACTGGATCTTCGCCGTCGGCGGCGAGGCGGACGCGGCCCGCGCGGTCGGCGTCCCGGTGATCCGCACCAAGATCGGGCTCTACCTCGGGGTCGCCTTCGCCGCCTGGGTCTCCGGGCAGCACCTGCTGTTCTCGTACGACGTGGTGCAGTCCGGCGAGGGCGTCGGCAACGAACTGATCTACATCATCGCCGCGGTCATCGGCGGCTGCCTGATCACCGGCGGCTACGGCTCCGCGATCGGCTCCGCGGTCGGCGCCGTCATCTTCGGCATGACGAGCAAGGGCATCGTGTACGCGGAGTGGAACCCGGACTGGTTCAAGTTCTTCCTCGGAGCCATGCTGCTCCTGGCCACCCTGCTCAACGCCTGGGTACGCAAGCGAGCGGAGGCGACGAAATGACGGCCCCCCTGGCACCGGCGGGCCGGGAGACGACCCGCCGCGCCCTCGTCGAGCTGGACCACGTCAGCAAGTTCTACGGCAACATCAAGGCGCTCACCGACGTCTCGCTGGAGGTCCACGCGGGGGAGATCTCCTGCGTGCTCGGCGACAACGGCGCCGGCAAGTCCACCCTGATCAAGATCATCGCGGGGTTGCACCGGCACGACGCGGGCAGCTTCCTGATCGACGGCGAGCAGACCGTCCTCGTCAACCCGCGCGACGCCCTCGACCGCGGCATCGCCACCGTCTACCAGGACCTGGCCGTCGTCCCGCTCATGCCGGTCTGGCGGAACTTCTTCCTCGGCTCCGAGCCGACGACCGGCGCGGGCCCCTTCAAACGCCTCGACGTACGGCTGATGCGCGAGACGACCCGCACCGCACTGCTGCGCATGGGCATCGACCTGCGCGACGTCGACCAGCCGATCGGCACCCTCTCCGGCGGCGAGCGCCAGTGCGTCGCCATCGCGCGGGCCGTCCACTTCGGCGCCAAGGTCCTCGTCCTGGACGAGCCCACCGCCGCGCTCGGCGTCAAGCAGTCCGGGGTCGTCCTCAAGTACGTCGCGGCCGCCCGGGACGCCGGTCTCGGCGTGGTCCTCATCACGCACAACCCGCATCACGCGTATCTCGTCGGCGACCGTTTCGTCCTGCTCAAGCGGGGCGCCATGGCCGGCAGCCACACCCGGGAGAGCATCACGCTGGACGAGCTGACCCGCCAAATGGCAGGCGGCAGCGAGCTGGAGGAGCTCAGCCACGAGCTGGAACGGGCGACGGAACCGGGCCGTCCGCAGGGGCCGGAGCAGCCGTAGGACCGCGTTCGCGGCGGCCGGACCCCCGGTGGGCGCGCCGTCCGGCGCCGTCCCGGGGGTCCGGGCAGTGGCAGAATCGAGGCCGACGGGCGCAGTCCGCCGCCGGGGGAGCACCCGCCCCCGGCCCCCCGACCCCGCAGGGACGATGAGCACGTACCGCGACTTCACCCACCGCGGCTCCGCCCGCGCCACCGTCCTGCGGACCGTAGGCACCCGCGAGCGCCGCTCGCACCTCACCGCGCCGAGAGTGCCCACCGTCGGCATCGACATCGGCGGTACGAAGGTGATGGCCGGCGTCGTCGACGCCGACGGCAACATCCTGGAGCAGCTGCGCGCCGAGACGCCGGACAAGTCCAAGAGCCCCAAGGTCGTCGAGGACACCATCGTCGAGCTGGTCCTGGACCTCTCCGACCGGCACGACGTGCACGCCGTCGGCATCGGGGCGGCCGGCTGGGTCGACGCGGACCGTTCCAAGGTGCTGTTCGCCCCCCACCTCGCCTGGCGCGACGAACCGCTGCGCGATGCCCTCGCCTCCCGCCTCGTCGTCCCCGTCATGGTCGACAACGACGCCAACACGGCCGCCTGGGCGGAGTGGCGCTTCGGAGCGGGCCGGGGCGAGGACCACCTCGTCATGATCACGCTCGGCACCGGCATCGGCGGCGCGATCCTGGAGGAGGGGCGGGTCAAGCGCGGCAGGTTCGGGGTCGCCGGGGAGTTCGGTCATATGCAGGTGGTGCCCGGCGGACACCGCTGCCCGTGCGGGAACCGCGGCTGCTGGGAGCAGTACAGCTCCGGCAATGCCCTCGTCCGCGAGGCCAAGGAGCTGGCCGCCGCCGACTCACCGGTGGCGCACGGCCTCATCGAGCGCGTCAAGGGCAACATCCCCGACATCACCGGACCGCTCATCACCGAACTGGCCCGCGAGGGCGACGCGATGTGCGTCGAGCTCCTCCAGGACATCGGCCAGTGGCTCGGCGTCGGCATCGCCAACCTGGCCGCCGCGCTCGACCCCTCCTGCTTCGTCATCGGGGGCGGCGTCAGCGCCGCCGACGACCTGTTGATCGGCCCCGCCCGGGACGCCTTCAAGCGACACCTCACCGGCCGCGGCTACCGCCCCGAGGCCCGCATCGCCAAGGCACAGCTCGGCCCGGAGGCGGGTATGGTCGGCGCCGCCGACCTCGCCCGGCTGGTGGCCCGCAGATTCCGCCGCACCAACCGGCGCCGCGTCGAACGGTACGAGCGGTACGCACAGATCTACGACCAGGCCGCGAGCACCATCCGAAACACCCGCAGCACCCGCACCTCCTAGGGATCGCCACAGACATGACCGCAGCCGAACACGTCGTCCTGCCGCGCCAGTCCCCGCCTCCCGACGACAAGCCGCCGCAGGACCGGCGCCGGACGATCCGACGCCGTCTGATCACCGCGACCATCATCGTGCTGCTCATCGGCATCCCGGCCGGCTATCTGCTGATCTCCGCCGGGCAGAGCCGCCGAGCGGGCCAGAACAAGGAGGCCGAGGCGGCGGCGCAGGGGCTCCAGGAGGGCTGGCCGTCCCGGATGCAGCGCCGGATCTACGAGCTGCCGATGCCGGGCAACTCGCTGGACGTCCAGTACTACGAGACCAACAACTGGAAGGTCAGCCGGCTGTACGTGGAGTTCCGCACCACCTCCGCCGGACTCGACCGGTTCCTGAGCCGGCTGGGCAGCGGCCGCGCCGCGCTGGAACCGGGCAAGGTGACCATCGACGCGCGCGACCAGCAGATCTCCGGGTGGAGCTTCGGCCCCGGCATCCAGTGGGCGGGCACCACGCACACCAACAAGGACCCTCGGCCCACCCAGGACATCACCGTGAACATGGCCGACCCGATGAACCCCGTCGTCTACGTCGTGTCCGCGGCGATCCCCTGAGCCGGGCCCCCGCCACGGGCCGAGGTCGCCGAGACGGGCCTCGTACCGGATGGTGAGGTCCTCGGGGGTCTTCGGGGTCCTCGGGGTCGTCGGTGGCCGGCGGCGGGCCGACGGTGCGACCGTCGGTGCCGACTGCACCCCTGTGGCAAAGGCTGCTCACCTCGCACTCGCACAGGTCCTCGGCCCCTCTAGGCAAAAATCAGAATACTGGTTACTGTCCTACTCGTGAACGGTATCGACGAGCGCCTCCTGACGCGGAACGGCCTGGCTGCCCGGCAGCTCGCAGTGTCACTGCTCGATCACGAGGAGGACACCCGGCTGCCGCGCCTGCGCGACCTGGCGGATGAGCTGGGAGTGGGCAACGGCACGGTCCAGGCGGCCTTCCACCTGCTGGAGGAAGCGGGCGCGATCAAGACGGTCGCCCGTGGACACCTGGGCACGTTCCTCGTGCATGCCGATCGCGCCATCCTGTGGCGGCTGGCCGGGCTCGGTACTCTGCTGGCCGCGATGCCGCTGCCGTACTCGCGCCGCTACGAGGGGCTGGCCACGGGCTTGCGCGCGGCGTTCGAACAGGCCGGAGCGCCGTTCGCGGTCACCTTCATGCGAGGCGCTCACTCCCGCGTCTCCGCGCTGTTGGAGGGCAAGGTCGACCTGGTGGTGCTTTCGCGCTTCGCGGCGGACCGGCTGATGGCCGAGCACTCGCTCGAACTGGTCGCCGACCTGGGGTCGGCCACCTACGTCGGCGCGCATGGTGTCCTGGCGCGCGGTGGCGTCGACCTTGCCTCTCCGGGGCTGCGGGTCGCGGTCGACCGCAGTTCCGAGGACCTCGAGCTGCTCGCTGAGCGCATGTTCGCCGGACGCGCGGACGTGCGCTGGGTGGAGGCTTCCTACATGCAGCTGCGGGACCTGTTCGCCCGCGGCGAGGTGGACGCCAGCGTGTGGAACCTCGACGAGGTGCAGGGCCGGATGGGTGACGGGGTCGACACCCTGCCGTTGGATGACGAGATCACCCGCGAGCTGTCCCTGCGCAACTCCTGTGCGGCGATTGTCGGCCGGGCCGGCGTGACCCGGACCCTGAGTGTGGTGCGCAAGGCCCTCGACATCGGCCTGGTGACGACGATTCAGGGCGAGGTGCTGCGCGGCGAGCGCATCCCCTCCTACTGACCGCGTCACCCTCCCGCATCGCGGGGAACCGACGCGTGCACCGATGATCCAGAATCCCGGTTACTGCTGAATGGGCAGTGGTCATGAAAGGACCAAGCGCAGATGGAAGAACGGCTTGCACTGCGGCTGCAGTTGTTCCGCGACGGTGGCCAGGTCGAGTCACGAGTCGTCGACTTCGTCGCCGGCGAACTCGACGTGCTGGCGGCCGACGGACAGGTTGTCACCGAGGACACCGCCGGGATGCTGACCAGTCATCTCGTGATGGCGCTCACCCGCCTGTTGAACGGCGAGGCCATCGAGCAGTTCCTCACCGACGAGCAGGTGGCGGCCGAGCTGGCCGGACACCCCGAGGCCGTGGCCGGGGCCCGTGCCATGGCCGAGCGGGCCCGGGCGGTGCTGGGCGCGGCCCTGCCCGAGTCCGAGATCAACTTCCTCGGCATGCACCTCGCCGCCCTGGCGCAGCGCTCACACGCCTGACCCACCCCGAGCACGGAAGGCAACAAAAGATCATGAAGAAGATCCTCACCGGCGGCGTCGGCAAGACCGAGGTCGCGCAGACCATCACCGCGATGGCCGTCGACGGCGTCGAGGTCGCCGTCTCCAACGACATGGACGCCGCGATGAAGCTGCGCGCGGGCCAGGCCGACTACTTCCTGGGCACTTGCCACACCGGTGCCGGCGCGTCGCTCGGCGTGCTGGTCGGCCTGATGGGCAGGAAGGCCTGTCACACCTTCGGGCGTTCCGTGCCCAGCGAGGACGAGGTTGCCGCGCTGCTGGCGGGTGGCACCAAGGTCTTCGGCTTCAGCATGGACCAGATCGACACCGTCGCCCCGGTGATCACCCGTGCCATCGCCGCGCACTCCGGCTGACCGGCCCCACTTCAGAGCGGTAGGACAAGGGAGTCACCGTTGAGTTCGTATCTCGCCGCGGGCAGCACCAGCCTCAGCTTCTCGCTGCCGCAGGAGCTCGTCGTCATCGTCCTGTGTGCGCTGACGGCCTTCATCGCCCACCAGGCACTGGCAGTGTTCAATGACGGGGTCCGGCCCTTCCTCCTCGACTTCATTCGCGGCGACAGCACGCGCAGCGCCACGACCGCGGTCTCGTTCGGGCTGTCCGCGGGGTTCATCTTCGGCCTCGGCGCGCCGATGGCGCTGTCCACCGGCGTGCTCAACCCATGGCTGCTCTTCCTGCCCACCGACATCCTCGGCATCCTCGCGCCGAGGAAGTGGCTGGCGCCGATCCTCGGCGCGGCCTGGGGCGCCGTCGTGGTCTTCGGGCTCGGCGGGGCCAACACTCTCGCGCACCGTCTGCCGGTCGACTTCCTGACGGCCTTGCAACAGATGTCGACGCCGATCCTGTTCCTGTTCGCGCTGTTTCCCGTGCTCGCCATCACCAAGCAGTTCGGCAGGCTGCGCGGCGGCATAGCGGGCGTGGTCGAACTGGCCCTGGTCGTCGCCACCATGAAGCTGTGGCCGAAGGTGTTCGCGGGCTCGATCGCGATGGCGGTCGGCGTGCTGATGCTGATCGGTTTCGCCGCCTCCCGCGACATCCGGCAGCGCCGGGCCGAAAAGACCGACCGTGCCGCCGTCGCCGCGGCCGGTCCGGCCGACGACGACGATCCGATGGCGTCACTGTTCGGTGCGAGCGCGGCCCGGCTGCGCAGGCACCTGCCGCTGTTCATGGTGCTCGGCGCGGGTGTGTGCCTGCTGGCCCAGATGCACGTCTTCGGCGGCGGCGAGGCCACCAGCTTCCTGATCGCCAAGCACGACTACAGCGCGGCGGCCCAGGTCGACTTCTATCGCGTCTTCGGCTTCATCCCGCTGATCGCGACGACCGCCCTGGCCTCCGGCGCATACGGCATCGCGGGCTTCACCCTGGTCTACCCGATCGGCTACCTGATGCCGAATCCGTGGCTGGCCCTGGTCTGCGGTGCGCTCGTCTTCGCCGCCGAGGTGCTGCTGCTTTCACGGCTGGGCCGGCTGCTGAACGCGTTCCCGTCGGTCCGGGACAGCTCGGAGCACCTGCGCAGCGCGATCGGCGAGACCCTCGGCCTGGCGATCCTCTTCGGCTCCCTCATGGCCGCCAACACCATGGGCGGCGGGCTCGGCATCCTCGTCGTCGGCGGGCTGTACCTGCTGAACGAGGCCATGGGCCGGCCGGTGGTCCGCATGGCCGCCGCACCGGCGGCGGTGGTCGTCGGCGGCATCGTCCTCAACGTCCTGTACTGGCTGCACCTGTTCACCCCGATCAAGGGCTGAACGGGCACCTGGAAGGCACCTGCATGCACACCATCCGGACCGTCACCGGTCCACTCGACCCCTCCAGCATCACCGGCCCCGTCCTCGCCCACGAGCACATCGCCCTCGACCTGCGCCGCGACAGCGACCACGAGGCCGTGCTCGACGCCCGGCACGCCGACCTGGTCACCGGCGAACTCGCTTCCCTGCGTGAGGCGTTCGGACTGTCGCTGGTCATCGAGCAGACCTGTCGGGGCATGGGCCGCGACACGGACGCGCTGGCCCGCATCTCCGCAGCGTCCCGGGTTGCGGTGGTCGCGGCCACCGGCTGGTACTACGAGCCGTTCCACCCGGACGAGGTGGACGGGGCCGGTGTCGAGCAGCTCACCGACTCACTCGTGCGGGACATCGAGCAGGGCATTGGTACCACCGGGATCCGCCCCGGCGTGATCGGCGAGGTCGGCAGCCACGGAGAGCACCCGAGCGAGCCGGAACGGCGGACACTCACCGCCGCCGCCCGCGCAGCCGTCCGCACCGGGCTGTCCTTGGCCACCCACGCCCACCTCGGCGTGGGCGGCCCGGCCCAGCTCGACCTGCTCACCGCCGAGGGCCTGGCCCCGCACCGCGTGGCCGTCGGCCATCAGGACCTGCTCGACGACCCGGCCGTGCACCGCCGTCTCGCGGCCGAGGGCGCGTACGTCTCCTTCGACACCGTCGGCAAGAACAGCTACCAGAGCGACGCGACACGGCTGCGGCTGCTGCTGGCGCTGATCGAGTCAGGGCACGCCGACCGGGTGTTGCTCTCCTGCGACGTCTCCCGCCACGGCTACCTGACCGGCGAGGGCGGCACCGGCTACGGCCACCTGTTCCACTCCTTCCTGCCCCGGCTCCGGGCGGCAGGCGTCGACGAGGACCTGATCGACCTGATCACCCGTCGCAACCCGCTGCGCTTTCTGACCGGCGCCGACACGCAGGAGAAGCCCGATGCCTAGCCCGGGGCGGCGGCTGCCGCAGACCTTCCCGCTGCCGACCGTGCCGCTGGCCGACGCCGTCGCCAAGCAGTTCCGGCTGCTGGAGTGCACCGCACGCCACTTCGAGGGCGAGCAGTTGTTCGCGGCCGATGCGGGCGTCGTGCCCGGGCTGGGCCGCCCGCGCACGACCGCGCGCGTGGAGGCCGTCCTCGCCGACTTCCTCGGCTCCGAGGCCGCCGCCCTCGTCCAGGGCGCGGGCACCGGCGCGATCCGGGCCGGGCTGACCGCCGCGCTCGACGCCGACACCGAGCTGCTGATCCACAGCGCGCCGGTCTACCGCACCACCCAGGCGACATTGCGCGGTCTCGGCGTGCGCACCGTCGCCGTCGACTTCAACGACCCACGCGCTCTGGAGGAGGCGTTGACGTCCGGACGGTTCGCCTGGGCGTACGTCCAGCACACCCGGCAGCGGCTGGCAGACCGCTACGACCCGGGCGAGGTCCTGGCGGCCTGCCGGGCGCACGGGGTGCGGACCGTCGTCGACGACAACTACGCGGTGATGCGCGTCCCGGCGTGCGGGGTCGAACTGGGGGCGGACGCCTCCTGCTTCTCGCTGTTCAAGCTGCACGGCCCCGAAGGCGTCGGCGTGGTGGCCGGATCCCGGGATCTGGTGGACCGGGTCCACGCCGACAACTACTCGGGCGGTGGCCAGGTCCAAGGCCACCAGGCACTGGACGCGCTGCGTGCTCTCACCCACGTGCCGGTGCTGTGGTCCGTCCAGTCCCAGGTGAGCACGGAGGTCGCCGAGCGGCTGGCCTGCGGCGAGGTGGACGGCGTCGCCGAGGTCCGGATCGCCAACGCCCAGGACCGCTGCCTGCTGGTCCGTCTGGCCCGGCCCGTGGCCCGGGAACTGCCCGCCGTCGCGGCCCGGTACGGTGCCGCGCCCTATCCCGTGGGCTCCAACTCCCGCTACGAGATCGCCCCGCTCTTCTACCGGATGTCCGGTTCCAGCCTCGACGACGCCCCCGAGCTCGCCGACTGGACGATCCGCATCAACCCCATGCGCGCCGGCGCGGACCTGGTGCTGGACATCCTGCGCCGCTCGCTCGCCGACCTGCACCAGCCCAAGGACGACTGACCGTGTTCCTCGACACCGTGCTGGCTCGTAACCCGGAACTGGTGGAAACGGCCGCCGTGTTGCACCAAAGCGGCGCGATCCCGCCCGACACCTACGTAATGGACCTCGACACCGTCGAGGCCAACGCGCGGCTGCTCGCCGCCGAAGCCGAACGGCTGGGCCTGACGCTGTGGTTCGTGGCCAAGCAGTTCGGCCGCAATCCCGAGCTGATCCGGGCGATCGCCCGGCACATCCCGAAGTTCGCAGCCATCGACGCGCCGGAGGCGCGGATCCTGCACGCGGCCGGCGCACAGGCCGGAAATCTGGGACACCTGGTGCAGATCCCCGGCCGGTCGCTCCAGGAGATGCTCGCCTGGCGTCCGGAGACCGTGACCGTCTACGACGTGGCCAACGCGGAGGCGGTGAGCCGGGCGGCGCAGCGGCTCGGATTCGTCCAGCACCTGCTGGTCCGGCTCCAGGGCGCGCCGGGCACGGTCTACCCGGGACAGGAGGGCGGCGTCCCGCTGGAGAGGCTGGACGATTTCGCCGAGCGGGTGGAGCGGCTGCCGGGCGTACGGATCGCGGGTGTCACGGCCTTCCCGTGCGTGCTGTGCGCCCCGGACACCGGCAGGCCGGAGCCCACCGCGAACCTGCCGCTGGCGCTGGCCGCGCGCGACCGGCTCGCCGCGCGCGGGTACTGCGACCTGAAGCTGAGCGCGCCGAGCGCCAGCTCGGTGGCCACGCTGCCGCTGCTGGCGCGGCACGGCGCCACCCACGCCGAGCCCGGCCACGCGCTGACCGGTACCACTCCGCTGCACGCGGTCGACCCGCGCCAGAGCGAGCGCCCAGGCTACGTCTACATCAGCGAGGTGGCACACACCCTCGCCGACGGGCGGCCGGCCGTCCACGGCGGCGGCTTCTACCCCCGTGCCAGGATCGAGGACGCGTTCCTGCCGCGCTCAGGGGTGCGGCTGACCGTGCACGACGCGCCCGCCGAGAACATCGACTACTACCGGCTGCTGGAAGCGCCCGCGACGCCGAGCGACGCCGGGCTCGGCGACACGGCGGTCTTCGCCTTCCGCACCCAGATCTTCGTCACCCGCAGCAACGTCGCCGTCGTCGCCGGACTGTCGTCCGGCACGCCCCGGCTGCGCGGCCTGTACGACGCCCTGGGCCGGCCCCTCGACTAAGGAACAGCACCCATGAGCAGAACCGTCATCGTAGTCCTCGACGGCTTCGGCGTCGGCGCCATGCCCGACGCCGGAGCCCTGCGGCCCGGCGACGCCGCCGCCGACACGTGCGGCCATCTCCTCGACCACTGCCGCCGCATCCGGGGCCGGGCGCTGCACCTGCCCGCGTTGTCAGCACTCGGCCTGGGCCTGGTCCACCCGCACCCGGACCTGGCCTCGCGCACCTCGCTGCCGGTGGCGGTGGGCCGGGCCGCCCTCGGCTACCCGGGAGCGGACACCTACGCGGGCCACCAGACCATGATGGGAGCCGACTTCAGCACGGTGACCGTGGCCCGGCTCGCGGACCACCTCGACGCCGCTGCCGCCGCGCTGCGTGCCGCCGGGCACGAGGCGGAGCCGCTGGACAACCAGCCGGTGCTGCTCGTGGACGGTGTGGTGCTGGTGCACGACAACCTGGAAGCCGACCCGGGCATCAACTGGAACGTCTCCGGCCGGCTCGACGACCTGCCGTTCAAGCGGATCCTCTCCGTCGCCGCGACCGTCCGCTCGGTCGCACCGGTCGCCCGCGTCATCGCGGTCGGCGGCCACGCGGACGCGCCATTGGCCGAGTTCGTCCGCCCCGGCGACGGCGGCACCGTCGGCCTCGACACACCCGCCAGCGGCTTCTACCGCAACGGCGGCCTGCAGGTACAGCACCTGGGCGCGCCGCTGGACCACACCCGGCAACTGCCGGACCTCGCGGCCCGCGCCGGGATCCCGGTCACTCTCGTCGGCAAGGCCGCCGACATCCTCGCCTGCGATGCCGCGGTGCGCCGTCCGGCGGTGGTGACCGCGGACGTCCTCGCGCACACCCTGGACGCCGTCCGCGCCGACGGGGATGCCCTGGTCGTCGCCAACGTCCAGGAGACCGACCTGGCCGGGCACCAGCAGGACACCGACCGCTACGGCTCCGTGCTGGAACGCGCCGACCAGGGGCTGGGCGAACTGATCGCCCTGCTCGACACCCCCGGCGACTGCCTGATCGTCACCGGCGACCACGGCAACGACCCCACCATCGGCCACGCGTTCCACACCCGCGAGTTCGTACCGGTCCTGATGCATCGGCCGGGCGCGGTCCCGGAGCACCTGCCCGACACCGGCAGCCTGGCCGACCTGGGCGCGACCGCGGCCGCGTGCCTCGGCATCGCCCCCGACGGGCTGGCCAACGGGACCGCCCTGCGCCCTCCGCGGCAGGCGGGCTGACGCCGCGCCGTCGACGTACTGGGCATCCCTCCCGCACACCCAGGAGATCTCTGACATGAACAAAACACTCAAGGGCCTCGGCGTGAGCCAGGGGACGGTGATCGGGCCGGTCCGCCGGATGGGGACGGCCGCGCTGGAGCCCGGATCCGAGCACATCCCGACCGACCGGGCGCCCCACGAGCAGGAGCGCGCCCACGACGCGGCCCGCACGGTCGCCGCGGAGCTGACGGCGCGCGGCGCGCGGGCGGGCGGCCAGGCACAGGCCGTGCTCGAAGCGCAGGCACTGATCGCGCAGGACCCGGAGCTGGCCGCCGACGTCGAACGCCGTATCGCGTCGGGGAGTTCGGCGGCACGCGCCGTCCACGACGCCTTCGCCGACTACCGGGAGCTGCTGACCCGAGCCGGCGACTACTTCGCCGGACGCGTCGCCGACCTCGACGACGTGCGCGACCGCCTCGTCGCCCACCTGCTGGGCGTGCCCATGCCCGGCCTGCCCGACGGTGACGAACCCTACGTGCTCGTCGCCCGGGACCTCGCCCCCGCGGACACCGTCCTGCTGAACCCCGCACTGGTGCTGGGTTTCGTCACCGAGGAGGGCGGGCCGACCAGCCACAGCGCCATTTTGGCCCGGGCGATGGGCGTGCCGGCCATCGTGGCCCTGCCGGACGCCGCGCACCTGGCCGAGGGCGTCGTGGTCGCCGTCGACGGCTCCACCGGCGAGGTCGTCGTCGAGCCCGGCGCGGATCTGCGTGCGGCGGTCGCGGAGGCCGCCGCCCGGCAGCAGGCGGCACTCGCGATGTCCACCGGACCGGGCGCGACCCGGGACGGGCACCCTGTCCCACTGCTGGCCAACATCGGCGGCCCGGCCGACGTGCCCGCGGCACTGGCGGCAGGCGCCGAGGGCGTCGGCCTGTTCCGCACCGAGTTCCTCTTCCTGGACGACAACCGGACCGCCCCCACGCAGGAGAGACAGGCCGCCGCCTACCGGGCCGTTCTCGAAGCCTTCGGCGACGCCCGGGTCGTGGTGCGCGTCCTGGACGCCGGCGCGGACAAGCCCCTGGACTTCCTGACCCCCGTACACGAACCCAACCCGGCTCTCGGTGTCCGCGGCCTGCGCACCCTGCTCGACCACACCGACGTCCTGCACACCCAGCTCAGTGCCCTCGCCGAGGCCGCCGCAGGACTGCCGGTCCGTCTGGAAGTCATGGCGCCCATGGTCGCCGACCGGACCGACGCCGCCGCCTTCGCCGACGCCTGCCGGCGAGCGGGGCTCACCGCGAAGACCGGCGCCATGGTGGAGATCCCGTCCGCCGCGCTGCGCGCACACGCCATCCTGCGGGAGGTCGAATTCCTCTCGCTGGGGACCAACGACCTGGCGCAGTACACCTTCGCCGCCGACCGGCAGGTCGGCGCGCTCTCCCGACTACAGGACCCGTGGCAGCCCGCCCTGCTCGACCTCGTCGCGTCCGCGGCCGGGGCTGCCCGCGACGCGGGCCGGAGCTGCGGTGTGTGCGGCGAGGCCGCCTCGGACCCGCTGCTGGCCTGCGTGCTCGCCGGACTCGGCGTCACCAGCCTGTCCATGAGCCCCGCGGCGATCCCCCACGTCCGCGCAGCCCTCGCCGCCCACAGCCTCGACCAGTGCCGCATGGCCGCCGCAGCGGCACGCGGCGCGGACACCCCCGACCGGGCCCGCAACGCGGCCGCGGCTGTTCTGCACGCCATCTGACCGTCCGTCACAACGCTCCGGCCACCGGCCCATCGCCCTCGCAGCACGAAGATCCGGAAGGACACCCATGCCCAGCATCCAGGTCACCGTCGGCGCAGCCGACGGCCTGCACGCCCGCCCCGCCTCCCTGTTCGTGCAGGCCGCTGCCCGCCAGCCGGTCAGGGTCACCGTCGCCCGCCCGGGCGCCGCGCCCGTCGACGCACGCAGCCTCCTCGCCGTCCTCACCCTGGCCGCCGGCCACGGTGAGACCCTCGAACTCACAGCAGAGGGCGACGCGGCGCCCGCCGCGCTGGAGGAGCTCGCCACCCTCCTGGCCTCCGACCCCGACACCACCCCCGTGCCGTAACGAGCAACCCCGCGCTCACCTCAGCTCCCGCCCGACCGAACTCCTCAGCACCTGGAACGGGGGAACGCCCCACGATCACACCGGTTTACCTACGTGTGCGGCGAGGCCGACGACGAGGATATCGATGCCGAAGGCGAAGCGGTCGTCCTGGGTTCCGGCGTCCACCTCGGGGTGCGTCACCAGTGCCTCTCCCACGCCCGGGCCGTAGCCGCTGATCAGGTTCACCACGCCGGGCGGGAAGCCGGCCTCGTGAATGGCGTCGAACAGCTGGTATACGGCAAGGGGAGCCACCTCACTCGGCTTGACCACCACGGTGCAGCCGGCGGCGAGCGCGGGCGCGATCTTGCAGGTGATCTGGTGCAGCGGGTAGTTCCACGGCGTGATCGCCGCGACGACTCCCGCAGGTTCGGTGAGGACGAGCGAGTTGCCGATCCACTCTTCGGTCTCGTCTTCCTGCAGCAGGTCGACGCAGCCGACGATGTCAGTCAGGGGGAGTGCGGCCTGAATCCGGGTGGCGATACGCATCGGCGTGCCGACGTCGGTGGCGATCATTGCGGCGATCTCCGCCGACCGTTGGGCGACGCCGTGGTGCAGCTTGCGCAGGTACTCCGCCCGCTCGGCGCGGGATGTCGCGGCCCAAGCGGGGAACGCCGCGCGCGCTGCCCGCACTGCCCGGTCCGCGTCCGCGGCAGTGCCGTTGGGGACGACACCGATCACGTCCTCGGTGGCCGGGTTCTCGACGGCGATCGTCTCCGCCGCGCCCGGCGCCCACGTTCCGTCCACATGGGTCGCATTGCGATCGATCAAGGTGCCCTCCTGCCTCGGCGCTCTTCTCGTAGAACGACGTGTGTTCCTGTTTCACGGTGGGTTCGACCTTCCTTGAGGCGCTCCGGATGTCGCAGGCCAACGCAATCTCGAACCCGACGGCGAGGCCACACCCGTTCAGTAGGGCGTCCAGCAGTCCCCCCAATGAGCCGTCACCGTGGGGGGCCTGACTGGACTGCCCCGTGCGACTCCGGTCTCCTCTCGGCGACCGCTGGCCCTTCCGAAGGCCGGCAGGTCCTCGCACATCCGGGCTCGGACCGGCGCGCCCGGGGCGGCCGCGGTCGAGCGCGTCAGGTTCAGTCGGCTACGGCTGTCCGGTCGAGGAACCGTCGCAGGCCGGTCCGTACGCCGTCCGTGGGGACGGTGGCTGCAAAGCACGCCGCCTCGACCGCCAGGCCCTCGTCGATCGGCAGGTTGATACCACGGGTGACCGCGCGCAGGCAGGCGGCTACGGCCGTCGGTGCATGCCTGATGATCCGCGCGGCCAGGTCCCGCGCGGCGTCCATGACCTCGTCGGCCGGTACGACGGTGTTGACAAGACCCAGCTCGGCGGCTCGGGCGGCCGGGATCGGGTCGCCGGTCAGGATCATCTCCAGGCCGCGCTTGCGGCCGACGTGCCGCGGCAGGCGCTGGGAGCCGCCGAAGGGGGGCGGAAAGCCGAGGGTGATCTCGGGTTTGGCGAAGGTCGCGTGCTCGGCGGCGATCGCGAGCGGAGCGGCCTCGGTGATCTCGCAACCACCGCCGTAGGCGAGGCCGTTGACCGCGACGATCACCGGCTTGGGGAACTCCTCGATCCGCCGGGTCAGCGCGTGGCCCCGGCGGACGATCTCGCGCAGCGCACGTTCGGGCCCGCCGGCGATGCTGGCCGCAAGCGAAGGGATGTCCGCGCCCGCACTGAACGCCCTGTGCCCGGCGCCGGTCAGGACGACCGCCCGGATGCCGTCGTCGGAGTCGATGAGGTCGAGCTGTGCGAGCAGCGCGTCGATCGTCGGATGGTCCAGGGCGTTGAGCTCCTGTTCCCGGTCGATGGTGATCACTACGACCTGGTCGTCCCGCTCGATGCGCACGGTCATGTTGGGTTACTCCGTTTCGCCTGGGTTCGGACGCACCGAGGCTACGAGCCGTGCTCCAGAACAATCCACAAATTGTCCTGGATACAATGGGAGACGGCGGACTTCACCTCGACGAGGAAGGTGCTGGGCTCGGCCGACGCGAAGTTGGCCGTGTCCGCGTGGATCTCCAGCTCGCTGCCCGAGGCGTCGAAGGACTCGCCAAAAATGGGCTCTGACCTGGTCTTTTCCGAGACTCGCTCAGGACGACATTTTTCCGATGACCTCGCACGCGGAGTACGTCGCGATCGTTGAACCGGTGCGGGAAGACGCCTGACCTACGGTTTTATCGGTGTGCATTATGTGCGCTGTGGGTGTTACGGGCGATATCTTGACGCTGAAATGACGCTCGTGACGCTCGTTCTGATGGAGGCTCTTGTCGTAGCGGCGGAACCGAGCCTGGCCCCCTCACCGCGCTCAGGCCTCTCGGCATGTTGCACAAACTCCGACGTCACTGCTTGCCGCGATTGCGCAGAGACAGGTCTCGAACCGTGCTTCAGGATGTGCGATCAGACAAGGCGTGAGCCGGATGAAACATCCAGTTCACCGTGACGACACCGGGAGTCCGCTGTGCTCTGGAGAAAACTGCTCGTTCCCCTGACCTCGCTCCTGCTCCTGCTGACGGCTTCTGCCGGCGCGGGAGCGGCAGCGGCGTCCACCGGTTCCCCTGCCGGTGCCAGTGCCGAGGCGGCCGCGGCCGACTACGGCGCTCCCGGCCCCTACGCCACCGCGGTGGAGGTCGGGGTGGTGACCACCCTGTACTACCCGCGTGACATCGCGACCAGCGACCGCCGCCACCCCGTGATCGTGTGGGGAAACGGCACCTTCGCCTTCCCGGTCGTCTACCGCGACCTGTTGCTCCACTGGGCCAGTCAGGGCTTCATCGTCGCCGCCGCCAACACCCCGCAGTCCAACCTCGGCATCTCCATGCGCGCCGGGATCGACCTGCTCACCCGCCGCAACGCCGACCACGACAGCCCCTTCCACGACCGTGTCGACCTGGAGCACATCGGCGCGTCCGGTCACTCGCAGGGCGGCGCCGCCGCCATCGTCGTCGGCGCGGACCCGCGTATCGACACCATCCTGCCCATCCAGCCCGGGCCGCTCGCCGACATCGACGACGTACACGTACCCGCGCTCCTCCTGGCCGGGCAGAAGGACAGCATCGTCTTCCCCTTCCTGGTCAAGGCCTTCTACAACGACGCCGACCACATACCGGCCATCTACGGGGAACTGCGCGGCGCCGATCACTTCACGGTCGTGGGCGACCCCGGCCCGTTCGCCGCGCCCACCACCGCCTGGTTCAAGGCACACCTGATGGGGGACCAGACGGCGAGAGCACAGTTCTTCGGGGCCGACTGCGGGATCTGCACCGACAGCGGCACCTGGTCCGACGTCCGCCGCAACGGCCTCGCAAACCGGTGACCCGCTCCCGGAGATCCCTTCCGCCGTGACCGGCGGCCGTCCCGATCCACGCCGCCCGCCCCTGACGCTCCCGCGACCAGGGGCGGCACCGGCCCCCGTTCGTACATGGAAGGACCGCCATGGACCTCATCGCGACCACCGGGCAGGGCAAGGTCCGAGGCCGTTTCCACAACGGGATCGCCACCTTCCTCGGCATCCCCTACGCCGCCCCGCCCTTCGGCGCCCACCGCTTCCGCGCTCCCGCCCCGGTCGAGTCCTGGGAAGGGGTACGAGACGCTCTGGAGTACGGGCCGACCGCCCCCAAACGCCCCTACCGCCCGCCCCTCGACCGACTGATACCCGATCCGAGCATCGCCGGGGACGACTGTCTCAACCTCAACGTCTGGACCCCATCCGTCGGCGAGGGCCGGCTGCCCGTCATGGTCTGGATCCACGGGGGTTCCCTGCGCAACGGCTCGGCGAACCTGCCGCTCTACGACGGGGGCGCCTTCGCGCGCGACGGGGTGGTCCTCGTCTCCGTCAACTACCGGCTCGGCGTCGAGGGGTTCGGGGTCTTCCCCGACGCTCCCGTCAACCGGGGCCTCCTCGACCAGATCGCAGCCCTGATCTGGGTCCGCGACAACATCTCCGCCTTCGGTGGAGATCCGGCGAACGTCACCGTGTGCGGGGAGTCCGCCGGCGCGATCAGCGTCGCGGCCCTCATGACCAGCCCCGGCGCGGCCGGGCTGTTCCACCGGGCGATCCTGCAGAGCGGCCCGCCGCACACGGTGTCGCGCCGCGAGGGCGCGAAGACCGTACGGTCGATGGCGAAGAGACTGCGGATCCCGGCCACTGCCGAGGCGTTCGCGGCGGTGGACCGAGACCTGCTGCTGGACGCGCAGGCCGCCGTCGTCGACCGGTCCGACCCCATCGGCGGCGGTCCCGGCTTCCACATCGTGGTCGACGGCGACGTGGTGCCCGCCGCCCCGCCCCTTCCCGAGGCCGACCTGCTGCTGGGCTGCAACCGGGAGGAGTACCGGCTGTGGTTCGTACCCGGCGGAACCGTGGACCGGATCAGCCGGCTCACCCTGCGGCTGGCACTGCTGAAGATCCGTGTCCCGCAACGCGTGGCACGCCTGTACCGAGCCACCCGGCCGCACGCCAAACCCGGTGAGATCCTGGGAGAGATGGCCACCGACCTGCTGCTGCGGGGGCCGCTCAACCGCCTCGCCGACTCCCGGCCCGCCCGTACCTTCGTCTACGAATTCTGCTGGCGCTCGCCCGTGATGGGACTCGGCGCCTGCCATGCGCTGGAAATCGGCTTCGTCTTCGACAACCTGCGCGCCGCCGAGGACCTGACCGGGCCCGGCGCGCCCCAGCCACTGGCCGACGCCATGCACCGGGCCTGGGTCGCCTTCGCCACTACCGGACAGCCGGGCTGGTCCGGCTGGAACGTGGACCGGCCCGTCATGGTCTTCGACCACCCCGGCGTCGGCCCGGTCCTCGCACCCCGGCACGAGGAACTCGGGGCCTGGCTCTGACGGATGACAGGCCGAGCGCTCGCACCGGCTGTGGTTCATCCGCTTTCCGCTGCTCCTGCGGAACCTTGCCATCCGGTGACCCCGCGGTGATCCGCGGGCCCGGCCAGGTCCCTGGCGACGAGCGCCGCCTGGATCAGCCGCGCCTGCGCGGGAACCGCGAGGTCGAGGCCCGTCAGCGCGCTCACTCGCTGCAACCGGTAGTCCAGGGTGTTGCGGTGGACGCACAGCTCCAACGCCGTCTGGCGGCGGTTGAGCCCCCGCTCCACGAACACGCGCAGCGTCTCAAGCAGGTACGGGTGCTCCTCCAAGGGGTCGAGTTTGGCCGCCAGCCGCACCAGGCCGTCCCCGGGGCGCGCGAGCTGGTGCTCCAGCAGCACGTCGTCGAGGCGGTAGCACCCGGGCGGGCGTCCCAGGCGCCGGACGAGATCCAGCACGCGGCCGGCCTCCTGCGCCGCCGAGGAGATGGCCGCCGGTACGGGGGAGCGGGCGGCGGCGGCGCGCACGGGCTGCCCCACGTCCTTCTCCAGCCGGGCCACCAGGCCCGGCACGTCGAACCTGCCCGGCAACAAGGCGATCCGAGCGACGTGGTCCATCAGCACAGGGATCCCGGTGAAGGCGTCGAGCGAGGACTGCACCAATCTGCTCGGCGGGTCGGACTCGAACGCGAAGGCAACCACCTCGTACTCACCCACCACGGCCACCCGCGCCACGCCCGCAAGCTCCTCGTACGGCCGTCCTGCCAGCAGGGCGTCGAGCAGGGCCCGCCGTACGCGCTTGTCCTCGCTGTGGAGGTCCTCCTGGGCGTTCTGATGGGCGAGGACGACCGCGGGCAGCGCGGAGTGCAGGCAGGCGAGCAGCTTGCCGCCCGCCCCGGCCAGCTCACCGGGCTCCGCGACCTCGGTCAGCGTCTGCCACCACACCTCGGCGCCGATCAGGTAAGCGGCGATCACCGCCTCCAGGGGGACGCGCTCCTCGGCCCGGCGCGCCGACCACTCGATGAGCCGGGTCAGATCGCCCGGCCCCATCGGACCCCCGCCGCCGTCGCGCAGTGCCCTGAGCAACAGCGCGTGCACCGCCGCGATGGACCGCGCCACCTCGCCCTGGAGGGTGGCGCGGGGCAGCGCCCCGTAGAACGGCGCCTCCGCCGCGCAGCGCGCGACCACGACGGCCGTGAGGTCACCGACCCGGGCGGCCATCCGGGCGTGCAGGTCCGACATCGGCGCATCGTCACACCGCCCCGGCCGTGCCGTCAATCGGAGCCCCGGGTCCGGCGGCGCGGGCAACGGGCAACACTGTCCTGGAGGGCTGTCGCAGACAGCAGCACGTCCTTGGGCGGTAGATCGGCACTGATGTGTCGACGACCGCATCCCACGGGCCGTGTGCGGCCAGAGCCTGCAGATCGGCTGCGACGGCCCGGTCGCCGCGAACCGTCCTGACTCCCGGCACATCCGCCTTGGAACGCCCCCGGTTGAAGGTGGTGACCTCCCATCGTCGAGAGAGCGCCCCTACGGCCACGTGCTTGCCGAGGAACCAGGTGCCGCCAATCACGAGTAGCTTCATGTCGCAGATCACGCCCGCCGGTCCCCGGGGCGGAAGACCTGCTCCGAATCCGCAGAACTGTCGCGCCGTCACAGCGGGTCCGGGCGTCCGACGGGAATCCGCGCTCGCGGACTACACCAAGGTGCTCACCCTCGACACGACGGCCCTCGAACTCCCGTCAGCCGGACGATGGCGGCAGGAAGCGGCACGCCGGACCCACGGCTGCCGCCAGGCTGCGGCAGCACCCGCTGGGGAGCTGCTGGGGCCTACGGTCTGGCGGAGGCGGTCAACGCCAAGCTGGTGTGGCGCAAGAACGGAGTTCCGGCAGTCACGGAAGGGCCGTATCTGGAGACCAAGGAGTACCCAGCACACGAGCACGGCGAAGACCGACAGGACGTGATCCCGATGAGTGGAACTGGCCAGTGGTCTATTCGCCCGGAACACCGTAGCCGTTCACGGCCTGTTGCAGACCCCCGCATACGCGCGGGCGGTCACAGAGGGCAGCCGGGTATGGAAGCGGACCGAGGACATCGACCGCTTCGTCGAGCTGCGGATGGAGCACCGGAAGAGCATGGCCGCCCACACCCCGCCACTGAAGCTGTGGGCCGTTCTCCCTGAAGGGCTCCTGCGCCAAGAAGTCGGCGGACGGGAAGTCATGCCGAGCAGGTTGAGCACCTCATCGCCCTCGCGACCGATGGCCCCAACGTCACGATCCAGGTTCTCCCCTTCGTAACGGGCGCCCACGCCGGCATGGACGGGCCTTTCATCCACATGAACCTTCCCGCCGGCCCGGACGTCATCGTCATCGCGCCGCTTTCGCTTTCCCTGATGGGCCTGCGGCCTGCGGTGGTCGGACATCGATCTGAAGGCGGCCACGCTCAGCATCGCGAACACGCGGACCATGATGGGCAACCGCACCGTGGTGGAGAAGGACACCAAGAGCATGGCGGGGGAGGGCTACTCGGGGAGCGGCTACGTCCTGGTGGACGAACTCGGAGCCGCGCTGAACGGTCGGCAGCTCCAGGGGCATGCCTACAAGCTCGTAGCCAAAAACGGCCTTCGCAAGGTCCGTCTGTACGATGCTCGGGCGTCCTGCTTCACGTATCTCGCCGACAACGGCGTGCCGGATCGCCTGCTTGCCCTGTGGGCAGGGCACACCAACGCGAAGACGACCAAGAGGTGGTACGTGAAGCCTGAAGTAAACGACCTGCTTCCGGCGGCGGAAGTGTGGGGAGGTCTCGCAGGCGCGTGTGACAGATCGTGACAGATGAAGGTGTGAACCTGTGAGCGAAGCCAAGACCGAAACCCTGCAATACCGCTTTGACGGGCCCAAAGAAGCGCCTGTGCTGATCCTGGGCCCCTCACTGGGTACCACATGGCACATGTGGGACCGGCAGGTACCGGAGCTCACCCAGCGCTGGCGGGTCCTCCGCTTCGACCTGCCCGGCCACGGCGGCGCCCCCGCCCGTCCGGCCGCCGCCGTTCCCGAACTCTCCGACCGGCTGCTCGCCACCCTCGACGCCCTGGGTGTGCGGCGCTTCGGGTACGCGGGCTGCTCCATCAGCGGAGCGATCGGCGCCGACCTCGCGCTGCGGCATCCGCACCGGATCGCCTCGCTCGCCCTGGTCGCCGCCTCGGCCCGGTTCGGCAGCGCCGACGAGTTCCGCCAGCGCGGGGTGGTCGTCCGAACCAACGGGCTGGAGCCGATGGCCCGCACCGCGCCCGAGCGCTGGTTCACGCCCGCGTTCGCCGCCGCGCAGCCGGCCATCGTCGAGTGGGCCGTCCAGATGGTCCGCACCACCGACCCCGGCTGCTACATCGCCGCCTGCGAGGCCCTGGCCGCCTTCGACATCCGCGCCGGACTCGACCGCATCGCCGTCCCGACCCTCGCCCTGGTCGGCGCCGAGGACCGGGTCACCGGGCCGGGCGACGCCCGCACCCTGGTCGCGGGCATACCGGACGCCCGGCTCGCCCTCGTCCCGGGAGCCGCCCACCTCGCCCCGGTCGAACAGCCCGCGGCCGTCACCGATCTGCTCCTCACCCACTTCTCCACGGCCTGGCAGGACACCCTCGCCGGCATCCCCATGCCCGCCGACACCCCGCGGGTCTCGGCCCCCGTGCTGCCCGTCGCGGAGATCACCGCCGCCGAGCGGCCCGAGCCCCCGGCCACCGGGCGCCCCGACCCGTACGACCACGGTCTGAAAGTGCGCCGCGAGGTGCTCGGCAACGCCCATGTGGACCAGGTCACGGGCGAGGCCGACGAGTTCACGGGCGACTTCCAGGAACTCGTCACGCGGTACGCCTGGGGCGAGGTGTGGACCCGAGAGGGCCTGGACCGCCGCACCCGCAGTTGCGTCACGATCGCCGCGCTGGTGGCCGGAGGGCAGCTGGACAGCCTCGCCGCCCATGTCCGGGGCGCCCTGCGCAACGGCGTCGCACCGACGGAGATCAAGGAGGTGCTGATGCAGACCGCCGTGTACTGCGGCGTCCCGGCCGCGAGCGCCGCGTTCTCGGTGGCCCGGACCGTGATCCGCGAAGAAACCACGCCCCGGTCGTAGCAGGATGGGCCCCATGAACGCTGTGAACCCCGCGCACCTCACGCTGACCAAGAAGAAGCACTCCTGCGTCCGGCTGGAGAAGGAGGGGCGGACGCTGGTCGTCGACCCGGGCGGCTTCTCCGAGGAGGACGCCGCCGTCGGCGCCGACGCGATCCTGGTGACGCACGAGCACCCCGACCACTTCGACGAGCGGCGGCTGCGCGCCGCCCTGGAGGCCGACCCCGCCGTCGGGATCTGGACGCTCCGCAGCGTCGCCGACCGGCTCTCGGCGGCCTTCCCCGGCCGAGTCCACACGGTCGGTCACGGCGACACGTTCACCGCGGCGGGCTTCGACGTGCAGGTGCACGGCGAGCTGCACGCGGTGATCCACCCCGACATCCCGAGGATCACCAACGTCGGCTTCCTGGTGGACGGCTCGGTCTTCCACCCGGGCGACGCGCTCACCGTCCCCGACCACCCGGTCGACACGCTGATGCTCCCCGTGATGGCCCCCTGGAACAAGATCTCCGAGGTCATCGACTACGTGCGCGAGGTCGCGCCGCGTCGCGCCATCGACATCCACGACGCCCTGCTCACCGATCTCGCCCGGCCGATCTACGACAGCCAGATCGGTGCGCTCGGCGGCGCCGACCACGGCCGACTGGCCCCCGGGGACTCCACCGGCCTGTGACCCTCCCGACGGGCCGCGCCCGCCGGAGCGAAGGGCGCTAGGTTTACGTACATGCGCATCGCCACCTGGAACGTCAATTCGATCACTGCCCGGCTCCCGAGGCTGCTGGCCTGGCTGGAGAGCACCGGCACGGACGTGCTGTGCATCCAGGAGACCAAGTGCACCGCCGAACAGTTCCCCACCGAGCAGCTCCGCGAGCTGGGCTACGAATCCGCGGTCAACGCCACCGGCCGGTGGAACGGGGTCGCACTGGTCTCCAGGGCCGGTCTGTCCGACGTCGTGACGGGCCTGCCAGACGGCCCCGACTACGAGGGCGTGCAGGAGCCGCGGGCGATCTCCGCGACCTGCGGCCCGGTCCGGGTCTGGTCGGTGTACGTGCCCAACGGCCGCGAGATCGAGCACGCGCACTACGCGTACAAGCTGCGCTGGTTCGAGGCCCTGCAGAAGGCGGTCGCGGCGGACGCGGCGGGCTCGCAGCCGTTCGCGGTCCTCGGCGACTTCAACGTGGCCCCGACCGACGAGGACGTCTGGGACCCGGCCCTCTTCGAGGGCGCCACGCACGTCACCCCCGCCGAACGCGCCGCCCTCGCCGCGCTGCGCCAGGAGGGCCTGTCCGACGTCATGCCCCGCCCCCTGAAGTACGACCGCCCGTACACCTTCTGGGACTACCGCGAGCTGCGCTTCCCGAAGAACAAGGGCATGCGGATCGACCTCGTCTACGGCAACACGCCCTTCGTCGCGGCGGTCCAGGACAGCTACGTCGACCGGGAGGAGCGCAAGGGCAAGGGCGCCTCCGACCACGCCCCGGTGGTCGTGGACCTCGGCCTCTGACGCCACGGACCGGGGCCCCGCCGTCGCCGCGCGGCCGTTGTCAGTGGCCGCCGTTACGGTGGTTGCCGTCCTTATCCCGCTTGCTGGCTGCTTGCTGAGACCAGGACAGCCCCGCCCGTTCAGCGCCGGGCGGGGCCTCGGCCGTCCTCGGACCGGGCGGCCGCCTACCGGACGGCGGGCACGCCGTCCCGGCTCCGCTCGGCGGCCGGGCGCGTCCCGAGCACGGTCCAGCCGGTGCCCAGCGCCAGGACCATCAACAGTGCGCTCACCCACAGCGGCGCCCGGAAGCCGAACCCCGCGTCGATCGCGAGCCCGCCGAGCCACGGCCCGAGGGCGGCGCCCACATTGAACGCGCACGTGGCGAACGAGCCGGACAGCGTCGGCGCGTCGGCCGCCAGCCGGAACACCCACGACATCAGCGCCGTCCCCGTGCCGAAGGCGAGCATCCCCTGCACGAGGACGAGGAGCACCGTCGCGACCGGGCTGCCGGCGGTCAGCGCGAACACGGTCCAGCCGACGGCGAGCAGGACCAGCCCGCCCGCGGTGAGCGCGACCGGCCGCGCGTCCACGAGCCGCCCGGTGACGGTGACCCCGACGAACGAGCCCAGGCCGAACAGGGCGAGCAGCACCGGCACCCAGCCCTGGCCGAGCCCGGTGACGCGGGTGGCGAGCGGTTCGACGTAGGAGAACGCGCAGAATGTCGCTCCCTGCACCAGGGCGCTGGTCAGCAGCGTCAGCAGCAGCCGCGGACCGGTCAGGGTCCGCAGCTCGGTCCCGGCGGACGCCGGGGCGGACTGCGTCCGGCCCCCGGGGATCGTCCTGGCGATCACGACGGCGGCGGGGACGCAGACCAGCGCCACCGCCCAGAACGCCGATCGCCAGCCCAGGTGCCCGCCCAGCACCGCCCCGGCGGGCACCCCCGCCACACAGGCGACGGTGACGCCCCCGACCACCACGGCCGTGGCCCGCGCCCGGGCCCCGGGGCCGACCAGGGACACGGCGGCCACCAGCGCCACGGCCCAGAAGCCGGCGTTCGCGAGCGCCGCGACGACACGGGTCGCCAGGAGCACCCCGTACTGCGGGGTGAGCGCCCCCACGACGTGGACGGCGGCGAAGACGCAGAGGAAGAACAGCAGCGCGCGGCGGTGCGGCCAGGTCCGGCTGGCGAGGGCCATGAGCGGCGCCCCGACGATCATCCCGACCGCGAAGGCCGAGGTGAGCAACCCGGCGGCCGGAATGGACACATCCAGGTCGGCGGCGATGTCCGAGACCAGACCGGACAGCATGAACTCTGACGTGCCCTGGGCGAAGACGGCGAGCCCGAGCGCGTATACGGCGAATGGCATGAAGAGACCCCATGAACGGCTGACGGATGGACCGGGTGGAGGGGGGCGGGCCGCGCCCGGACGTCGTGACGGGACGACGGTCGGCGACGCGGGAGACGTCCGGGTGTCCGGGACGGAACCGGCCGGGCGGTGAACGCCGGGACGGGAAACCGCGCACGAGCGCGGACGGAGAAACGCGCGGCCCACACGAGGACGGTCCGCGGCGGCAGCCGGGCAGGAGCGGTACTCCCGGCGGCCTACGGCCGTGGGGGAGCGCACTCGACTCTGACATGGCCACCGGGGGGACCGGTGGCTAGCCTCTGTTCGCCTCGGGGCTGGACATGACCGCGAAGTTACCAGCCGACGCCGGTGCGCCGCCACCCCGTTCCCGGTCCATGGCCCGGTGCGGGGCCCGTTCCCGGTCTCGTACCGGCACGCAGGCCCGCGCGCCCTGTGGTGCGTATTCCGGATGGGATGCGACCCTGACTGGTATGAACATCCCTTTCCTGGACAACTGGCGTAGGCGGAACGACGGTACGCGGGGGCCGGGGCTCGCCTCGGCCGTGGCGGTCGATCCCGAAGGCGTGGCGGAGCTGCTCGCCGAGTGCGAACTGCTGCGTGTCCGGGCGGAGCAGCGGGGCCTCGAACTGGACGACAGCCCGGCCTCGTTGGCGGCCCTCGACCAGTTGCCGCCGCGCTGGCGCGACGATCCCGAGGAACTGCCCTGGCTGGGCAACGACGCGGGGCTGTACCTCGGCACGGTCCTGGTGCGCAATGTCCCCGGTGCGGTGTGGAGCATCTGGCCGAGCGGGCGCCCCGTGGTGCGGCTCGCCTCGGGGCGGGAGATCGACGTGGTCGAGGCGGGGCTGGACTGGGCGATGGCCGGAAGCCCCGAGCTCTCGCAGGTGTACGCGGAGTCGGCCGAGGGATAGGGCTCTCCGTAAAATCGAAAAAGAATCCTTATGCCCTGTTTATGCGTGTCGTCGGTGAAGCCCCTTTTTTCGCTGGATAGTTTGCGCTGACCTCGACGAAGCGAAGAGTGGGTGGGGCAGCGCATGGCCGTCGATCCGTTGATCGAACTGCGGGACGTCAACAAGTACTACGGACGGTTGCACGTACTGCGGGACATCGATCTCACCGTCGGCCGCGGCGAGGTGGTGGTGATCATCGGCCCCTCCGGCTCCGGCAAGTCGACGCTCTGCCGGACCATCAACCGGCTGGAGACCATCGAGTCGGGCCGCATCGTGATCGACGGCAGGCCCCTTCCCGACGAGGGGAAGGCGCTCGCCGGGCTCCGCGCCGAAGTGGGCATGGTCTTCCAGTCGTTCAACCTCTTCGCACACCGGACCGTGCTGGCCAATGTCTCGCTCGCCCAGCTCAAGGTCCGCAAGCGGAAGAAGGACGAGGCCGACCGGCGCTCCCGGGAACTGCTGGAGCGGGTCGGACTCGCCACGCACGCCGACAAGTTCCCCGCCCAGCTCTCCGGCGGTCAGCAGCAGCGGGTGGCCATCGCCCGCGCCCTCGCCATGGATCCCAAGGCCCTTCTCTTCGACGAACCCACCTCGGCCCTCGACCCCGAGATGATCAACGAGGTCCTCGAAGTCATGCGGCAGCTCGCCCGGGACGGCATGACCATGGTCGTCGTCACGCACGAGATGGGCTTCGCCCGCTCCGCCGCGAACCGCGTGGTCTTCATGGCCGACGGCCGGATCGTCGAGGACCGCACTCCCGAGGCGTTCTTCACCGCTCCGGAGAGCGACCGCGCCAAGGACTTCCTGTCCAAGATCCTCAAGCACTGACGGGGGCTGCCTGTTGCGTACGAGAAGAGTTCTGGCCGCCTGCGCCGGTCTCCTGCTGGCCGTGCTGGCCGCCGGATGCGGGAAGGAGGGCAGCCCGCCGGTGAAGGGGCCGAGGCCCGAACAGCTGCCCGTCTACCGGGTCGACACCGCCTTCCGGCTTCCCCAGTCGCCGACCTGGACCGCGGCGAGGAAGCGCGGCTTTCTGCGGGTCGGGGCCAAGGAGGACCAGCCGTACCTCGGCGAGAAGGACCCGGCCACCGGAACCTACTCCGGATTCGACATCGAGATCGCCCGGATGACGGCCGCCTCGCTCGGCTTCGACCCGAAGACCATCCGCTTCCAGACCATCGCCTCCGCCAACCGCGAGACGGCGCTGCAGAACGGCCAGATCGACTTCTACGTCGGCACCTACACCATCAACGACCTGCGCAAGAAGCTCGTCGGCTTCGCCGGGCCCTACTACATGGCCGGCCAGTCGCTGCTCGTGCGCACCGACGAGCACGACATCCACGGTCCCCAGGACCTGGCCGGGAGGACGGTCTGCTCGGCGGCGGGATCGACCCCGTACCAGCGCATCGCCGCCGAATACCCGAAGGCGGTCCTGGTCTCCTACGACACGTACTCGATCTGCGTCGACAACCTGCTCACCTACCAGGTCGACGCCGTCACCACCGACGACGCGATCCTGCTCGGTTTCGCGGCCAAGGCGCCCGACGAGCTGAAGGTGGTCGGCAAGCCGTTCTCGAGGGAGCCGTACGGCATCGGCGTCCCGCGGAGCGACAACGCGCTGCGGTTCGCCATCGACGACGCCCTGGCGGCCAACGAGCGCAACGGCAACTGGAAGAAGGCGTTCGAGGCCACGCTCGGTCTGTCCGGAACGCCCGCGCCGACCCCGCCGCCCATCGACCGCTACCCGGCCGGCTGAGAGGACGGGACACGACATGGACGTACTCACGCACAACTTCTCGCTGTACGGCAAGGGCTTCCTCGGTACCGTCGAACTGACCGTCTACTCCTCCGCCCTGGCCCTGCTGCTCGGCTTCGTCATGGCCTCCTGCCGGGTGGCGCCCGTCGGCTCGCTGCGGGTGCTCGGCATGGCATGGGTGACGGTGCTGCGCAACACCCCGCTGACCCTGCTCTTCTTCGCCGTCCTGCTCGGACTGCCGCGCTTCGGCCTGGTGCTCCCCTTCAAGGTCTTCGCGGTCCTCGCGCTCGGCTGCTACACCTCCGCGTTCATCTGCGAGGTGCTGCGCTCCGGCATCAACACCGTGCCCCAGGGACAGGGGGAGGCGGCCCGCAGCCTCGGCATGACCTTCGGCCAGACGCTCAACCACATCGTGCTGCCGCAGGCGTTCCGCTCGGTGATCCCGCCGATCGGCTCGACGCTCATCGCCCTCGCCAAGAACTCCGCGATCGCCGGGGCGTTCAGCGTCATCGAGCTCCTCGGCACCTACAAGACCCTCAACGAGCTCGGATACAGCATCATCTGGAGCTTCGTCTGGATCGCCGTCGGCTACCTGATCATCACCCTGTCCATCAGTGCGCTCTTCAACGTGATGGAGAAGCGCTGGGGAGTCGCCCGATGACCACCCGTACCGCGCCGGCCTCGACCGCCCTCTACGACGTCCCGGGACCCGCCGCCCGCAGGCGCCACCGCACGTACGGGATCGTCTCGACGACCCTGATCCTCGCCGCCGCCGGCTGGATCGTCTTCCTGCTCCTCGACACCGGACAGTTCAGCGGGGCCAAATGGACACCCTTCGCGTACAAGGGAATTCAGGAACTCCTGCTGCGTGGCCTGGGCAACACCCTCAAGGCGTTCGCGTACGCCGCGGTGCTCTCCCTCGCGCTCGGGGCGGTGCTCGCCGTCGGCAGGCTCTCCGACCACCGGGCGGTGCGCTGGGTCTCGACGCTGCTCGTCGAGTTCTTCCGGGCCATGCCCGTACTGGTGATGATCTTCTTCGTCTTCGTGGCGCTGAAGGCGCAGCCGCTGACCGCGCTGGTCACCGGGCTGGCCCTGTACAACGGCTCGGTGCTCGCCGAGGTGTTCCGTACCGGGATCAACTCCGTGGACCGCGGCCAGCGCGAGGCGGCGTACGCACTCGGGATGCGCAAGACCCAGGTCACCACGTACGTGCTGGCCCCGCAGGCGGTGCGCGCCATGCTGCCCACGATCATCAGCCAGCTGGTGGTGGCGCTGAAGGACACCTCGCTCGGCTTTCTGATCACGTATGAGGAGTTTCTCCACGCGGGCAAGCTCATCGCGTCCAATCTCGACTACGATCTTCCCTTCATCCCCGTGGTGATGGTGATCTCGCCGATCTACATCGGGCTGTGCATGCTGCTCTCCTGGTTCGCGACCTGGGTGGCCAGGCAGGAGCGGCGCAGCCCGAAGACGAAGGCGGTGGAGGTGGCCCCGGCCGAACCGGGAACGGTGCTGCCGGGAGTGCGGTAGCCGGGAACCGCCGTGAGGCGGCTCCCGAGGAGCGGTACCCGTCCGGCGGCAGCCGGTGATCACTCCTCGCGCACGGGACGGACCCGTACGCACGCGCGCATGTGCGCGTGTTGCGTCGGGTCCGCCGCGGCCGAGGAGAAGGTCAGCTGCGAGCCGGTCGGGCCGCTCCCCGCGCACGGTGGGGCCGATCTCGTGCGACGGGGCGGCGCGGCGCCGGTGCCCGGCTCACCTCAGCGCGCTCTTGGCGCGCCAGTCGGCCCAGGACACGTTCCAGTTCCCGTACCCGTTGCCCTCGGCGACCGTGCCCTTGGCGTCCGCGCCGGTGATCTCGAAGGGGTCGCCGACGCGCACCTGCCGGTACAGCTCGGCGGCGTTCGCGTCGCTCATCCCGACACAGCCCGAACTGCGGTTGGCCACCCCGAAGTAGGCGGCGTTCCACGGGGCGGCGTGGGCGTACATCCCCGACCAGGTCAGCCGCATCGACGAGTCGACCATCTTGTCGTAGGCGTCGCCCAGGCCGACCGTCTCCGAACGCATGTTGATCGTGCCCTCCTTGGACATCAGTACGGCCGTTCCGCGCCACGAGGCCTTCACGCCGCCCGGGGTACCGGCCGACATGGGCACGTCCAGCACGGTCTTCCCGTCCCGCTTCAGGGCCAGCCGGTGCCGGTCGAGGTCGACCTTGACCACCTGGTGGGCGCCGATGCTGAACGTGGTGCGGTAGTCGCGCACGAACCAGCCGCCGGAAGGGCCCGAGTCGACACCGTTGAGAGCGGCGTCGAGCGTGACCTTCGTACCGGACTTCCAGTACTGCTCGGGGCGCCAGTCGACACGGTCGCGGCCGGAGTAGTCCCGCAGCCAGCCCCAGGAGCCCTCGGTGTTGTTCGAGGTGGTGACCTTCAGCGCCTTCTCGACCGCGGCCCGGTTCTTCACCGGGTTGTCGAAGACGATCGACAGCGGCTGGGCGATGCCGACCGTGGTGTTCTTGCCGGGGACCAGGGTGAGCTTGTTGACCTTGTCCGCCGCGGCGGTGGTGAACCGGGCCTCGGCGCTGCCACCCCCGGTGTCCCGTGCCTCGACCCGGTACGCGGTGCCGGGTGCGGCCGGCCGGTCCGACGTCCAGGTCCGCCCGTTCGCCGATATCCGGCCGGTGAGTGCGTCGCCCCCGTCCGCGCGCACCGTGACCGCCTTCAGCTTCCCCGCGTCCACGGTCACCTTCACCGGCTGTCCGGGGGCGGCGCCGGAGCCTCGGAGGTTCACCGAGATCCTGGTTTCGTGCGCGGGCGCGTTCCCGGTGCCCTTCCCCGAGTCAGTCCCGGAGTCCGACGCGGACGCTCCGTTGCAGGCGGTGAGGGAGAGGCCCAGCACCATGGCCCCGGCGATCAGGGTGAGCCGGGCGGGGCGGGCGAGCGGTGACGTGCGGCGGATGCGCCGGCGTGCGGACAACAAGGGAGGACCTCCAGGGCAGTGCTTTTCGATGAGGGAAGAGGTGCGCATCCGACGATAGGTTCCGCAAATCGGTCGAAAACTGGGAAATCCCCTGTGTGACATCGGTCGCAGCGCAACGGTCATCGTCCGGTCACATACGCCGCTCGGCACGGTCACGGACCGCTGTGAGCATCCTTCTCGCCCTGCGAAGCCGACGAGCGGGGCGGAAACAGGGAGGGCCACGAAACATGTCAGCGCTGCTCGCCGCCGAGGACCGCGGCCGTGACCGGGAATCGCGGATACGCGTCCTGACCGCCGACGAACACCGGGCCTTCCTGGCCACCCGCCCCGACGCGAGCTTCCTGCAGCACCCGTCCTGGGCCGGGGTGAAGGACCAATGGGCCGCCGAGACGATCGGCTGGCACGACGACCTTGGCGAACAGGCCGGGGCCGCACTGGTCCTGTACCGCCAACTCCCCGGAACCCGGAAGTACTTCGCCTACCTTCCCGAGGGGCCGGTGGCCGACTGGGCCGACCCCGGCATCGACCGCTGGCTGGACCCGCTCATGACGCATCTGCGAAGGGCCGGCGCCTTCGCCGTCAGGATCGGTCCCTCGCCCGCGTACCGCCGCTGGGACGCCGCCCGCCTCAAGGCGGCCACCGGCCCGGGCCGCAGGATCGGTGACGTACTCGCCACCGAGGTCGACCCGCTCGGCACCGCCGTCGCCGAACGCCTCCGGGCCCGGGGCTGGCGCCGCTGCGGAGGCGACACGGGCGAGGACGCCGACGCGCAGCCCCGCTACGTCTTCCGGGTGCCGCTCACCGGACGGACCCCCGATGACCTGTGGTCCGGGCTCAACCAGGAATGGCGCCGCAACGTCCGCAAGGCCGAGAAGGCCGGGGTGCGCGTCGTCATCGGCACCGCGGCCGAACTCCCCGAATTCCACCGGCTGCTGCGGATCACCGAGGAACGCGACGGCTTCCGCCTCGGCCGTTCCCTCGCCTACTACCAGCGGCAGTACGCCGTGCTCAACGCCGAACACCCCGGCCGCATGAGGCTCTACCTCGCCGTCCACCAGGGCGAGATCCTGGCCGCCCACACCATGATCAGCGCCGGCCGGCGGGTCTGGTACCAGACCGGCGCCTCCGCCGACCACCGCCGCGAGGTCCGTCCCAGCAACGCGCTCCAGTGGAAGATGATGCTGGACGCCCACGCCCTCGGCGCCGATGTGCACGACATGCGCGGGGTACCCTCCACCCTTGACCCCGACGACCGCCCCTTCGGACTGCTGCGCTGGAAGCTCGGCACCGGCGGGCAGGTCGTCGAGACCCTCGGAGAGTGGGAGGCATCGGTGGGCGGAGCCACCAACAACGCCCTGTACCGGGCGTTCCAGAGCTACATGGCCCGCCGATGACGGCCGCCGCCACCACACACCCCGCGAAGACCCCGGAGCGCGGCTCGGGCTCGGTGCTGCGCAGCGGCGCCCTCATGGCGTCCGGCTCCCTCGTGTCCCGGGCCACCGGCTTCGTCCGCTCCGCCGTCGTCGTCGCCGCACTCGGCACCGGACTCCAGGCCGACGGATACACCGTCGCCAACACCGTGCCGAACATCCTCTACATGCTGCTCATCGGCGGCGCGCTCAACGCCGTGTTCGTCCCCGAACTGGTGCGTGCCGCCAAGAACCACGCCGACGGCGGAGCCGCGTACACCGACCGGCTGCTCACCGTCTGCACGACCGGGCTGCTCGTCCTCACGGCGCTCACCGTCGTCGGCGCACCCTGGATCGTCTCGCTCTACGCCCCCGGCTACCACGGCGAACAGGCCGAGCTGACCATCGCCCTGACCCGCTACTGCCTGCCGCAGATCCTCTTCTACGGCCTGTTCACACTCCTGGGCCAAGTCCTCAACGCCCGCGACCGGTTCGGCGCGATGATGTGGACCCCGGTCCTCAACAACCTCGTGATCATCGCGGTGTTCGGGATCTACCTGGCCGTCGCGGCGGGCTCCGACGGCACGTTGAGTGCCACGCAGGCCCGCTGGCTCGGCTGGGGCACGACCGCCGGGATCGTCGTGCAGACGCTCGCCCTGCTGCCCTCGCTGCGCGCCGCGAGGTTCCGCTGGCGGCCGCGGTTCGACTGGCGGGGCAGCGGACTGACGCGCCCGCTGCGCGCGGCGGGCTGGCTCGTCCTGCTCGTGCTCACCAACCAGATCGCCTACTGGGTGGTCACGCGGCTGTCCACCGCCACCGGCCAGCACGCCGTGGAACAGCATGTGGCGGGCGGGCCCGGCTACACGGCGTACAGCTACGCCTACCAGCTGTGGGTCGTGCCGCATGGCATCGTGACCGTCTCGCTGGTCACCGCCCTCATGCCCCGGATGAGCCGGGCCGCGGCCGAGGGCGACCTGGCGGGGGTGCGCAGCGACGTCTCGTACGCCCTGCGGACCTCGGCCGCGGTCGTGGTGCCCGCGGTGACCGTGCTGTTCGCGCTGGCGCCGTGGGTGATGGGCGCCGTGTACGGGTACGGGCGCACCAGCGACGCCGACATCGCGGTCATGGCGGGCATGATGGCGGCGTTCGCGCCGGGTCTGATCGCCTACTCCGGCCAGTACGTGCTCTCGCGCGCGTTCTACGCGATGAGCGACACCCGCACCCCCTTCCTCCTCAATCTGGTGATCGCCGCCCTCAACGCCGGGCTGTCCGTCGCCGCGTACCTGCTGCTGCCGGTCCGCTGGGCCGTGACGGGCATGGCCGGGGCGTACACGGTGGCCCTGTTCGCGGGCTTCGGCGTCACCGCGTACGTGCTGCACCGCAGGATCTCCGCGCCCGGCGCCGGGGGAGTCCCGGACACGCGAGCCGGGGCCGTCCCGGGCAAGGGTCTCGGCACGGCCTCGCTGCTGAGGTCGCCGGGGCTGTGGGCACAGATACGACTGGTGGTCGCGGGGATGCCGGCCGGGCTGCTGGGCCACGCGACCGCCCGCGCCTGCGACGGGCTCGGCGACTTCGCCGCGGTGGGGGCGGGGACCGTCGTGCTCCTGCTCACGTTCGTGCTGCTGGCCCGGCCGCTGCGGCTGCGGGAGATCGGCACCGCCCTCGCGGCGGCCCGGGGCCGGCTCCGACGCACCTGAAGCCCGCCCGGGCCGCACGGGCCCGGGCCGGCTCCGACGTGCATGACGACCGTGTGAAGCGTTCGTCGGTTCGAATCCACTCCCTGATCGCTGGGATACTGCTGCCATGCCTCGCGTGCTCCTGATCGAAGACGACCCCTCCGTACGGGAAGGGGTCGAGCTGGGGCTGCGGCGGCGCGGTCATGAGCTGCGGGGCGTCGAGACCGGCGAGGAGGGGCTGGCGGCCCTGGCGGAGTTCCGGCCCGAGCTGGTCCTCCTCGACCTGATGCTGCCCGGGATGAACGGGGTCCAGGTCTGCCACCGGATACGGGACACCAGCCAGCTGCCGATCATCATGCTCACGGCGCGCGGGGACGACTTCGACGTGGTCGTCGGCCTGGAGGCCGGGGCCGACGACTACATCGTCAAGCCCGCCCGCACCGAGGTGATCGAGGCGCGGATCCGCGCCGTACTGCGCAGGCTCGCCGAACCCGCGGGCCGCGACGGCATCGAGTTCCACGGCGAGCTCGCCATCGACCGCGCCGGGCTCTCCGTCGCCAAGGCCGGGCAGCGGCTCCTGCTCGCCCCCTCCGAACTGAAGCTGCTCCTGCACCTCTCCGCCTCGCCCGAGCAGGTCTTCAGCAGGCAACAGCTCCTCGAATACGTCTGGGAGCACAGCTACCACGGGGACGCCCGGCTGGTCGACGCCTGCGTACGACGGCTGAGGCAGAAGATCGAGGACGTGGCGGGCAGTCCCCGCTACATCCAGACCGTCCGCGGCTTCGGTTACCGTTTCGGGCCGCTCGAATGAGACTGCGCCCCGTTCTTCGACCCACCCGGTCCGGGCTGCGTACCCGGCTCGTCGCGGCCTTCCTCCTGGTCGCCGCGATCAGCGCCGTCACCACCGCGACCCTGACCTACCGCGAGGCCCGCTCCGCCATCCTCCAGCAGGCCCAGGACACCGCCGTGGACCAGTTCCGCGACCGGATCGGCACCCTGGCCATGACCCTCCCCGTGGAGCGCGAGCACCTGCGCCGGGCCTGCCAGTCCCTGGCCAGGGAGGGCAAGCCGCACACCTGGCGGGTCTTCGCCGAGTACGGGGACATCAAGGTCTCCTCGACGGACCGGCCCACCTCCGACGTGATCACACCCGCTCTGCGCGAGGCCGCCCGGGGCAGCACGCACGGCTCGTTCCAGCGCGTCGTCAAGGACGGGGATCCCTGGCTGACCGTGGGCATGCCCGCGCTCTTCGACCGGGGCGACGGACGGCAGCCCACCGGCCTCGTCCTGTACGCCGTGATGCCGCTCACCACGGAGGAGGCCAATGTCGCCGCCATGGTCACCGCGGCCCGCGACGGAGCCCTGCCCGCACTGGCGATCGCGGTGATCCCCGCCCTGCTCGCCGCCCGCAGTGTGCTGCGCCCGGTGCGCGACCTGGAACGGGCCGCGGCCGGCATCGGCAGGGGAGAGCTCGACACCCGTATCGAGGTCAAGGGGTCGGACGAACTCGCCGAACTCGCCCGCACGTTCAACGAGTCGTCGACGAAACTCCAGGAGTCGGTGGCGGAACTCCAGCGGGCGGAGGTGCGGGCCAGACGCTTCGCCTCCGACGTGTCGCACGAACTGCGCACCCCGCTCGCCGGGATGCTCGCGGTCACCGAGGTGCTCGACGAGGACGCCGCGCAGCTGAACGCCGACACCGCCGCGGCCGTGCGGCTGATCAGCGTCGAGACCGGGAAGCTCGCCACCCTCGTCGAGGACCTGATGGAGATCTCCCGGTTCGACGCGAAGGCCGCCGACCTCCATCTCGACGAGGTGGACGTCGCCGAGACCATCCGCAAGACCCTGCAGAACCGCCACTGGCAGGACCGGGTCGACGCCGAACTCGCCGACGGTGTACGGGCGATGCTCGATCCGCGCCGCTTCGACATCGTCGTGGCCAACCTGGTCGGCAACGCGCTGCGGCACGGCTCGTCGCCCGTCACCGTACGGCTGCGGACGGAGCGGCGGGGTGCGGAGCGGTGGCTGGTGACCGAGGTCGCGGACAGCGGGCCGGGCATCGACCCCGCGGTCCTGCCGCACATCTTCGACCGGTTCTACAAGGCCGACGCGGCCCGCACCCGGTCGGCGGGCAGCGGACTCGGGCTGGCGATCACCCAGGAGAACGTACGGCTGCACGGCGGTACCGTGCGCGCGGCCAACGGACCCGGGGGAGGGGCCGTCCTCACCGTGGAACTGCCGTTGGAGGGGACGTGAGGCGCGTACGACTGCCTGCCCTGCTGCTGCCCCTCGTGGTGGTGGCGACGGGCGGGTGCGGCATACAGGAGACCGAGATCGTCGAGGTCGGTGATCCGGCGACCGTGGAGGTGGCGCCGGGACGCGAACAGGGCACCCTGCTCTACTTCGTGTCCCCGCCGCCCGCGAAACGCCTGATGCCCGTCGTGCGGCCGGTCGACCTGACGGTCCATGACCGGCCCGACAGCGCGGGGGCGGTGCGCGCGTGGCGCGGCTCCGACAAGGCGATCGCCATGCTCTTCGGCGGCCCCGACAAGACCGAGACCGCCGCGGGCCTGCGCACCGAACTGCCGCACGCCGATGGCATGTCGATCCCGAGCCTGACCCTGGGGCCGGACGGGGTGCTGGTCCGGCTGAGCACACCGGTCGGGGAGCTGTCCGGCATCGCCCGGCAGCAGCTGATCTGCACGGCCGCTCAGGCACTCACCTCGGGCCGCGCGGTGGCGGTACGGGTGTCCGGTACCGACGGGACCATCGGGCCGGACCACTGCTCCCTGTGAGGACGGCGCCCGCCTCCCCGGCCGGCCGCCCGGTGCTCGGCCGGTGGCCCGGAGTTCAGCCGGTCGCCCGGTGCGAGGTGCGCGGCGCGGGGACGGGCGACTGCGCGGCCCTGGTGACATCGGCGACCAGCTCCACCACGTCGGGGCCGTACGCATGGGAGTTGACCACCTTCAGCAGCAGACAGAACGTGTTGTTCCCGTACTTGCGGGCCAGCTTCTCGTGATTGCGGGCCAGATAGCGGGAGGCCGCCTGATTGGTGATCGCCTGCTGACCGCAGAACAGAAAGACCGGGCGGGCGTCCTGACCTACCGACAGCCTGGCCAGCAGCACGTGCTCGGCGACCCCCTTCTCCGCCCGGTGGCGTTCCGTGCCTATCTGGAACGCGCCCCGGTCCGGGCCGGGTTCGGGATCGGTGTTGATCCGTACGCCGGGCAGCAGCGAATGCAGATGGGCTGCCATCCGACGGTTGGACACCGGCCCGCCGACGCAGAACTCGGTGCGTTCCCCGAAGCCCTGCTGTGCGACGTCGTGCGACATGATCTGGGCGTGCGCCGAACAGTCCTTGATGAGTGCCGAGAGTTCGAGGAGGGCGAAGACGTCGTGGCGGTGGACGGCACCGTCGCCACCCGCCTCGCGGTTGACCACGAGCAGGCACTCGGAGTTGCCCGGCAGGCCGAAGAACGCCTGTTTGCGCCGGAGTTTGCGGCGCCAGAGCCAGGTGCGGGCGATCCAGCCCAGCGAGGCGCTGACGCCGGTGGCCATCACGCCGAGGACGATGTCGCGTACGTCGTCGTTCATGGGCGGGCATGTTAGCGCTCGTGTGCGACCGGGCCCACGGCGCTCCTGACGGCATGGGCGGAGCGGCGCTACCCTGCGGCGGACAATCCTTCACCGGAGGTGCGCATGCGACGATCCCTCGCACGGAAAGTGTCGTTGACGGCGGTGCTCGCCGCCGTCGCCACGATCGGGGCGGCCGCCCCGTCGTCCTCGTCGGCACCGCCCCACGCGCCGACCCCCAAGTCGCCGGTGGCGGTGGGCTACGGAGGGGCGGTCGCCAGCGTCGACGCGGACGCCTCGGCCGCCGGGATCGAGGTGCTCCGCAAGGGCGGCAACGCGGTGGACGCCGCGGTGGCGACGGCCGCCGCGCTGGGCGTGAGCGAACCGTACTCGTCAGGGCTCGGGGGCGGCGGCTACTTCGTCCACTACGACGCCAGGAAACACACCGTGGAGACGATCGACGGCCGGGAGACCGCCCCGCGCAGCGCCGACTCCTCACTGTTCCTGGAGAACGGCAAACCGATCGCCTTCGACGACGCCGTCACCAGCGGGCTGAGCGTGGGCACCCCCGGCACCCCCGCCACCTGGGCCGCCGCACTCGACGCCTGGGGCAGCAAGTCGCTGCGGGAGGTGCTGAAACCGGCCGTACGGCTCGCCAGGAACGGCTTCGTCGTCGACGGCACCTTCCGCTCGCAGACCGAGGCGAACCAGGCCAGGTTCGCGGACTTCCCGGCGACCCGGAAGCTCTTCCTGCCGGGCGGCCGACTGCCGGTGGTCGGTTCCGTCTTCAAGAACCCGGACCTGGCGCGCACCTACGAGCTGGTGGGCCGCGAGGGTGTCGGCGAGCTGTACCGGGGCGAGGTGGCCGACGACATCGTACGCACCGTGCGCAGGCCGCCGGTGGATCCGGGAGCCTCCAGGGCCGTGCGCCCGGGCGACCTCACCGCCAAGGACCTGCGTTCGTACCGTGTGCTGCGCCAGGCCCCGACGAAGGTCCGCTACCGGGGCCTGGACGTGTACGGCATGGCGCCCTCCTCGTCCGGTGGCACGACCGTCGGCGAGGCGCTCAACATCCTTGAGGGCACGGACCTTTCGAGGGCGACCGAGACGCAGTACCTGCACCGCTTCATCGAGGCGAGCCGGATCGCGTTCGCCGACCGGGGCCGGTGGGTCGGCGACCCGGCGTTCGAGGACGTACCGACGCGGGAACTGCTGCGGCAGCGCTTCGCGGACTCGCGGGCCTGCCTGATCAAGGACGACGCGGTGCTGACCAGCCCGCTCGCCCCGGGGGACCCGAGGCATCCGTCGTCCGGCTGCCGGAGCGGGGGACCGGCGGCCCCGACGACGTACGAGGGCGAGAACACCACCCACCTGACGACGGCCGACAAGTGGGGCAACATCGTCGCCTACACCCTCACGATCGAGCAGACGGGCGGCAGCGGCATCACCGTCCCCGGGCGTGGCTTCCTGCTCAACAACGAACTGACGGACTTCTCGTTCGCACCGGCCTCCCCGGCCGTCCACGACCCCAACCTGCCCGGTCCGGGCAAGCGGCCCAGGTCCTCCATCTCCCCGACGATCGTGGTCAAGGACGGCCGACCGGTGCTGGCCCTGGGCTCTCCGGGCGGTGCCACGATCATCACGACCGTGCTGCAGTCGCTCATCGGCACCGTCGATCGCGGACTGCCGCTCGTCGAGGCCATCGCGGCGCCGCGCGCCAGCCAGCGCAACGCGGCGGCCACGGAACTCGAACCGGGGCTCTGGAACAGTCCGGTGCGGGCACGCCTGGAGGCCCTGGGGCACGTCTTCAAGCCCAACCCGGAGATCGGGGCGGCGACGGGCGTGCAACGCCTCCCGGACGGCCGGTGGCTGGCGGCGGCGGAGAAGGTGCGCAGGGGAGGCGGGTCGGCGATGGTCGTCCGGCCCGCCGGAAGCCTCTGAACCTCTGACGTTCCGTCAATAGAACTTACTGCGGGGCCGTTTGGTCACATCCGTTGGGTGGCGAAACGGCCCCGCAGTCTTGACGGGGGCATGGCTTCGGGTCCATCTTTGCGGCGTCGGTAAGGAAAGTTTCCTAATAGAAGGGCCACCCCCCTGTGCGTACTCGAACGCTCGCCCTCTCCGCATCCGTCGTAGCCCTGTTCGCGACCGCCGCGCTGTCGTCGGCCGCCGAGGCCCGCCCCGCGCCGGACGCCGCGTCCGCCCCTGTCGCCTCCCGCGCGGGCTCCGCCGCCGCGGTGACCGGTGCGGGGGTCGAGGAGGGCTCCGTCAGCGCGGCCGACCTGCTGGCCAAGGTCACCTCGTGCTCGCAGATATCCAACGGCAAGTACCGTACGGACGAAGAGAGTTCGGCGACCGTACCGGTCTGCGGCAAGAACGGTGCCGTGTTCTGGAAGGCCGACATGGACATCGACTGCGACGGCCAGATCACCGCCGCGTGCAACGAGGACACCGACCCGTGGTTCCAGCCCGACACGGCGTTCCACACCTCCGACGACAAGCCGTTGAACGCCGAGAAGCTGCCGTACGTGGTCGTACCGAGCAGCAGCAGCATCTGGAACTACAGCAACGCGGGGATCAAGGGCGGTGGCATCGTCGCCGTCATCTACAACAACAAGGTCGAGTACGCCGTCGTCGGCGACACCGGCCCCAGCAAGATCATCGGTGAGGCCTCGTACGCCACCGCCAAGGCGCTCGGCATCGATCCCGATCCGGAGACCGGCGGCGCCGAGTCGGGCGTCACCTACATCCTGTTCAAGGACTCCAAGGCGTCGCCGATCGAGAGCCACAGCGCCGCCGTCACGGCGGGCGAGGCGCTCGCCAAGCAGTTCATCCAGAACAACTAGCGCTCCCCCGGCGCCGGCACGCGCCGGGGCCGGGAACGGGTACGGGAACGGGTGCGGGGTCACAACGCGGTCAGGATGCGCGGACCGTCGTCGGTGATGGCCACGGTGTGCTCGGCGTGCGCCGCACGGGAGCCGTCCGTGGTGCGCAGCGTCCAGCCGTCCCGGTCCTCGCGGAAGGTGTCCACGCCGCCGCCGATCAGCATCGGCTCGATGGCCAGCACCATTCCGTGCCGCAACGGCATGCCGCGACCCGGCCGCCCCTCGTTGGGGACGGCCGGGTCCTCGTGCATGGACCGCCCCACGCCATGACCGCCGAACCCCTCCGGAATGCCGTAACCGGCCTTGCGGCACACCGTGCCGATCGCGTGCGCGATGTCCCCGATCCGGTTGCCGACGACCGCCGCCGCGATCCCCGCGTCCAGCGCCGCGAACGCGGTGTCGATCAGCCGGGTGTCCTCGGACCGGGCGCGCCCGACGGTGAAACTGATCGCGGAGTCGCTCGCCCAACCGTCGAGCGTCGCGCCCGCGTCGATGCTCACCAGATCGCCGTCCCGCAGTCGCTGGTCGGTCGGGATGCCGTGCACGATCGCGTCGTTGACCGATGCGCAGATCACGGCGGGGAACGGGGTGGGAGCGAAATGCGGCCGGTAGTTCAGGAAGGGCGACCCGGCGCCCGCCTCGCGGAGCACCCCCCGGGCCACCTCGTCCAGCTCCCGCAACGAGACGCCGACCGTCGCCGCTGCCCGTACGTCCGTCAGCAGCCGGGCCGCGACCCGGCCGCTCTCGCGCATGGCCTGGATGGATGTGTCTGTCTTCAGCTTCACCATGCCAATTACTATACCGGTCCGAGCGGTATTAGAATGACGGCATGGTACGAACGCCCCTGACCCCGGAGGAACGCCGCCGCGGCGAACGCCTCGGAGCACTGCTCCGTGAGGCGCGCGGCGGACGCAGCATGGTCGAGATCGCGGCGGGCGCCGGCATCTCCGCCGAGACGCTGCGCAAGATCGAGACGGGCCGCGCCCCGACCCCTGCCTTCTTCACCGTCGCGGCCCTGGCCGGCGCCCTCGGACTCTCCCTGGACGACCTCCTCGCCCGCTGCGCCCCGGAACCGGACGCGGTGCCGCTGGCCGGGTAGGCGGTCCCTCCCGACCCCTCCGGCCCGGCGGCCCTCCGAGGCCGGAGCCGGTCCCGCCCGGTGGGCGCCGCATGCGGCGGGCAGCGGCATGCGGCGGGCAGCGGCATGCTGAGAGGAGCCCGTGGACGCTCGGGAGCGGCATCGACCAAGGGCTGTCCCGTGATCCATGACGGATCGGCGCGCGGAGCCGGGTGTGGTGTGGTGCACCGCACGCCGGAGGGCCGCCCGTATGCGGGACGTACGCGGGCGTTCCGGCAATGCGGTGAGGTGTCGCAGCTGTCGTCGGGCGCCCGCCAGGGATTGCGGGACGGCCCCTGGGCAGGTCGCGGCTGCGATCGAAGGGGGCGAGGGCGCGGAGCCGCGCCTCACTTCGCCCGGTAGCAGGCCGACTCGACAGTGACCTCCAGGAGGTCAGGAGCATTCCCGACCTTGCTCGCTCTGTGCAGCCGCACGTCGAGCGAGAAGTCGCGCCCCTTGGATTCCGCGACGATCTGCGGGCTCTTGGCCGCGCTGCCGTCCACACCGTCCTTCACGATCCGCCAGCCACTCCGTGGGAGCTCGCTGCGCAGGCGGTCCATGGCTTTCTGCATGTCGGAGAAGGGGGCTCCGTAGACGCTCCATGGGTGGCGGGCGCGGTAGACCCGCTCATCGGCGTCGTAGCCGGAGCACCGTGCCGTCGCTGCCCCCGACTCCGTGACCTTCCCCTTGAGCGCCAGCATTTCGAGGACTCGACTGGATGTCTGCTCGACATCCGCCTCAACCGCCGCGCTTTCGCGCTTCTCCACTGCCGCCTCTTTCCCGCTCGAACACGCAACAGCCAGCACACAGGCTGCCAGAACAGAAGTGAGTCCCGAAACTCGTCTAATCAAGTTCTGCCTTGTCGTATTGGCCGGAAATGACGGCCGCTTGATTGCGGATGCTGAGGGAGTTGTCGTCCCAGAATCCCGTGTGCCCGCTCGAGTCGCTCTTCATGATGTGCCCGCCGAACGACTCGTCGGTCGGGATGGTCCAGTTGTCACCGAGCCCCATCAGACGGCCGCCCTGCCGAACCACCTGGTCGTCCCAGGGGCCACCCATCGCCCACACGTGGTCGGCGCCGACACCCAGGTCCGCCGCGTGGTCCGCCTGAACGCCCGGACTTCCGGCGAAGACGAAGTCGTCGACCGCATCCGGGTCCTTCCAGCTTCCGGACTGTGCCGAGACACCCACCACCGTGCTGCCGTAGCTGTGGCCGATGACAGTGGTGTGCGCCCGTGCTCCGTCGGCACTCTCCTGCGCCTCTCTGTTGCCTTGGAGAAAGTCGTACAGGCGCGGGCCGCCTTCCTCCGCGTACTGGCCGCGCGTCGCCTGCGGAACGATGCTGTCCGGGGCGTCGTAGTCGAACCACGTGATCGTGGAGACCTTCTGCCCCGGCGTGAGACGACTGGTCTCGGCCCAGAGCCTGTCTCCCCGGCCGAGGTCGCCGTGGTCGTCTCCGTCGCCGATGGACTCAAGACTTGAGAAGGTGCCGGGGACGTAGACGCCGACATGATCGGCCTTGTCCGGGTTCCCGTTGGCGAGGACGACTCTTCCGTCCCCCAGCCCTGTGGGGTCGAAGCCGATGAGGTATGCCTCGGGCAGCCCGGCATGGCCGGTCCGGTCGAAGCGGGCCTGGATGGCGTCCATTCCCTTCATCACGCCCTCCAGCCGGGCCTTTCTGTCGCCGTACTGGTCCTGCCACTTCTGCCATTCTGCGGTGAACACGATTGCGGGAGAGCCCCCGCTGGGGTTGGGGCCGTACTTGTTTGGTTCTTTCGGGATGGCGTCGAGCTCCAGTCGGTACGTCGCCCTCGTCTCCGCCAGAATCATGCGGTTGGCCTCGTCACGAACGTCCGACGGGAGGCCGTTCATGGCCCCGAGGTCGGCCGGGTGGACCGAGAGGTAGGCGGCGTGCTGCTCCGCTGTGAGACTCTTCCACCACGCGGCGTTCTGTTCCGGAGTCCCCTCCTTCGGCGGGGCCTTGACGGTGTCCAGGTACGGATCGGCGGCCCGGAGCACATCGCCCGTGTCGGACTTCACGTCCGTCCAGTCCCGGTCGGAGACCACGAGGTCGTCGTCGGCCTTGAGCCCGCGCAACCTGGGCGCCCATTTCGTATCCGCTTCGGTGGCCTCGCTCAGCGCGTCCGCGATTCGGTCGGCGAAGTCCAGCGCGAGGCCGTAGTGGGGGTTCGGGTGGACGTTCACCGCTTGGCGCTCAAGGGCGTCGGAGGTCGGTGTCCCCCCGGCCGCCCCAGTCACCGTCCCGCCATCGGCGGTCTTCTCGGCACCGGGTTTTCGGCCCGCAGGGTAGCTGACCGACCCGTCTGGATTCACGGTGCAGTTGCTCGCCTGAGCATCATCGAGCGCCGAGGTCAGCTTCCGTTTGGCCACTGCCATGTCGAATGCGAAGCCGTTCAGTGCGGTATTCGCCAGACCGCATTCGATCTGTGTGTAGTGGAAGTTCCCCGACAACTCCGCAAGCTCCCTGAGCGCGGCGTCCGCCGCCCGCCCGGCGAGTTGGCCACGTATGCCCGAACAGATCACCTGGTCGATGGTCTTCTTCGCCGCACTTGCCATGTCACCCATCGCGCGGTACCCGTCAGCGGCGTTCTCGAACTCCACCGGCCGGAACGCCTTCAAGGTCGCAAGGTCCATGCCTCCGGATCACTTCTCCCGTAACCGGCCGCTCAAGGCTTCGGTGTCTTTGTATGAACTTCGGAACGCGTCCAGTTCGCTCTTCAGTGACTCGTCAGTCTTCGACAAGTCGTGTCCCGACGACTGCAGTAGATTGCCCAGGGAATTGCAGCGCGCTTGCACGCCCTTCACGTACCTGCTCCATGATTCGTACAACTCTCGCTGTGCCGCGGCACCCTGGGAACCGGCCGGTGCGTTCACTTCCGACTGCCCCTCTTCGAGTTTTCGCAGCGCGGTGTCAGCCGCTTCGACGAGGTGCGTGGTGCCTTCGCCCGCCTTCACCCAGGCCCTCTTGCTCGACTTCAGGTCTTCTGAACCCGATGGTGTGCCACCGTCAGAATCGGTCCGCTGCTTGTTGAAACGCATGGGCGTCGAGCCACGTTCGGCCGCATCCGCCTTCAGTTGCTCCCACTCGGCCCACACCATTCGCCCGCGCCCCTGTTCCCGTGCCTGGGTGTCCATACTCTTCGAGAAGCACCGTCCTCAAGGACGTGACATGCTTCATCACCATCCGACAGCCTGATGGTGGTGACTGCGTCTTCGGGCCATCGATGCCTGGTGATCGAGACCTGGATCCTACTCAGCACGTGGTCGCCTACGCACTTTCACCGAACGGGGCCTGGCTCGAAACGAATGACAACTGGCCGATGTCACCCGAGAGCGGGTTTCGGAACGGCCCTTGCGGACGTGTGGCGTCGCGGGGCAGCCCTCAGGCCGGCTGCGTCGCTGCGTCCTCGGCCGGTGGCGGGTAGAACCGGCGGGCCCAGCGGCGGAACGGGCCGATGGGGCCGTCGCCGGGGGCGAGGCGCGGTGGTTGCCGGTACTGCTTGTGGTGCCAGATCGGAAAGTCGGCGGCGGTGAACTCGCAACTGGACCGGAAGATGGCGCGGTCCAGCAGCCGGGCGGCGGCACGGCTCACCGCGCGGGCCAGCGGCGCCGGGAGCCGGGCCGGTTCCGAGAAGGCGACGCGGTTCTGCTGCCGGAACTGCATGCGGTTGGGGGCGACGGCCGTCGGCATCACCATCGTGCACATCCGCAGCCCGATGCGGGGCGTGTGCACATCGGCGTGCAGACAGCCGAGGCCGTAGCCGTCGACCTCGACCTCGACCTCGAAGTCCCCGAGCACCGGGGCGGATTCGTGGGCCCGCATCGACACGTGGAACCGGGCGTCGTCGTACACGACCGGACCGCCCATCTCGGCCTTCTTCCAGCCGTGCAGGGTGGCGAAGTGCCCGAGGTCCACCGAGTTCTCGATGACCTCCTGGGCGTGCCCGGCCAGCTCCCAGGTGGCGGTACGGGCGGGACCGTGCCCGATCCGGTGCCATTGGGGGACGAACCAGTCCGGGGCGCGGCCGTCGTGGTGCCGCCACACGAAGACGGCACCGTTGACCTCGTGGACCGGCAGCTGCATCAGGGGTGATCTCGGCGGGCTGGTGTCGTACCCCGTCCGAACGCACCTGCCGTCCGGGCCGAACGCGAAGAAATGGAACGGGCACACCAGATCGTCGCCGTCGACTGTCGCCAGGCCGAGATGGGCGCCGAGGTGCGGGCAGTACGGCTGGACGGCCCGCAGCGCTCCCGTACCGAGCCGGTAGAGGACCACGTCCTGACCCGCGAGCGGCCGGGTGAGTACGGCACCCGGCCGCAGCTCGCCGGAGAAGGCGAGCGCGGACCAGCCGCTCGGGTAGGGCAGGGAGGGTGTGCCCGCGGCATCGGAAGGTGTCGGTCCCTCGCTGAAGCCGCGTCCGAACTCGCGTGACAGTCCCACGACGTCCCCCTTTCAAGGCTGATCGCTCGGAGCCTGCCCAGACCGTTCCGAGATCCTCGTCGCGCCGACCACATCACCCGAACGGGAACGGTGGAACGGGGAGGAGAACACGGGGCGGTTGACGACAGCCGGCAGGGGGCGGTGGCCGGGACGCCCGTGGTGTCGCCCGGTGAGCGCGAGCAGCTCCGGCCTCGACGCCCGTCGGGGGATCAGCCCGGGGCCATGCGGTCCGTAGGTCTGTAGAGAGACGAAACGATCCGTCTCGTTGGACATGTGGGAGACGTTAACCGAGCCGCGCCCCCCGGGCCAGTGGATTGCGTCTCGCGGACGCGGAGGAGACCCGACGAAACGGAACGGTGGCCACCCGCACCGGGATCGTGCGAGGTGACCACCGTTCCGTTCCGGGCCGGGGTGCGGCCCGCGCGTGCCTACCGGGCCCGCTGCTCGTACCCCACGAGACGTACGCAGACGGCGAGTCCGGCGATCGCCTGCTCCAGTTCCGTGAGGCCCGGGTAGCTGGGCGCGATGCGGATCACCGCGTCACGCGGGTCGTCGCCGTACGGGTGCGTCGCGCCGGCCGGGGTCAGCACGATGCCCGCCTCGGCGGCCCGGCGCACGACCTCCTTCGCGCAGCCGTCCGGCACCTCCAGGGTCACGAAGTAGCCGCCCTTGGGGGACGTCCAGGTCGCGAGGCCGGTACCGCCCAGCTCGGCGTCCAGGATCCGCGCCACCGCCTCGAACTTCGGCTGCAGCAGGGCCCGCTGGCGCTCCATGTGGGCGCGCACGCCGTCGGCGTCCCGCAGGAACAGGACGTGCCGCAGCTGGTTGATCTTGTCGGGGCCGATGGACCGCTTGGCGTTGTTGCCGAGCAGCCACTGCACGTTCGCGGGAGACGAACCGAAGAAGGCGACTCCGGCACCCGCCGCGGTGATCTTCGACGTGGAGCCGAAGACGAACGCCCGGTCCGGGTTGCCGGCCTCGGCGCAGGCGGCGAGCAGATCGGCGATCTCGACCGGCTCGTCGGTGAGGTGGTGGGCGGCGTAGGCGTTGTCCCAGAAGATCCGGAAGTCGGGTGCCGCGGTGCTCATGGCGGCCAGCCGCGCCACGGTCGCGTCGCTGTAGCAGACACCGTCCGGGTTGCTGTACTTCGGAACGCACCAGATGCCCTTGACGGTCGGATCGTCGGCGACGAGCCGCTCCACGGTCTCCATGTCCGGGCCGTCGGCGGTCATCGGAACCGGGATCATGTCGATGCCGAACCGCTCGCAGAGTGCGAAGTGCCGGTCGTAACCGGGCACCGGGCACAGGAAGGCGATCCGCTCCTGGTCCACCCAGCGCGATTCGGCGCCGGGTATCACGCTCAGCAGGGCGTGCACCAGGCAGTCGTGCATCAGCTCCAGGCTGGAGTTGCCGGCCGCGAGCAGCTGCGCGACCGGCACCTGGAGCACCTCGGCGAAGATCTCGCGGAGTTCGGGCAGGCCCTGCAGACCGCCGTAGTTGCGCACGTCCGTACCGTCGGCGGACGTGTGCCGTCCGCCCGGCAGGCTGAGCAGGGGATCGGAGAGGTCGAGCTGCTCCGGTGCGGGCTTGCCCCGGGTGAGGTCGAGCGCGAGTCCGAGTCCCGCCAGTGTCTGATAGTCCTGGCGGGCCTGATAGAGAAGTCCGGGCAGGGTGTCGGGGCTCGGCTCGGTGGTCATGGTGTTTCCTCTCGCAGATGCCGCGTGGAAGGGGATCCCCGCCGAGAATACAAACTGCCCATCGGTCACCCATCGGCGCGCTCCGGTTAGGGGAGCGATACGGCTGACACGCTCCGGTTGAGGGGAGCGGGAGGAGGGCCTCTGGTGGCGCCGCCGGTGGATTCCCCGGGGCGAGGGCGACGGCGACTCCCAGGTGATCGACATGAGAAAGGGGCCGCACCCGGGCTGCCCGGGGATGCGCTGTCATGACGAGGGCGGGCTGTTCGACGAGGGACGGCCGTCCCTGGTCGTCCGTCTCGAAGAGGTTGCGGACGTGCTGGAGCGCGGCGGCGCGGTCGACGGAGACGGGGCGCTCCGTCCGAGCGAGGCCGGCGGGCTGTGGTGGGACTCGGTCGGCAGCGATGAGGCGACGAACGGCGATCCGCCCACCCCGCCCCGGCTTCCTCGGCCCGGGGTGACCCGGCTTCCCCGCCCCCGCGGCGCATCCCGAGCGTCCCGGCCGGACGGGTGACCATGGACGGGCACATGGACCGTGCGGGTGTGCAACGGGTAAGGAACTGGACCGCACGGGTGCGAAACATGATCGACTCCGCCGGTTCACGGCGATGGTCTTGCCCCGCTGTGTGGCGGGGCTTACGTTCTCCTCTACGTCCGTGTCTACGGGCGTAGAAAACGCGTTGAGGCTCTCTGACGCCGCGTCGAAGGAGCAGCTCATGTCCCACGTCGTACGCGCCGCACTCGTCCAGGCGACCTGGACCGGCGACACCGAATCCATGATCGCCAAGCATGAGGAGCACGCGCGCGAGGCCGCCCGCCGGGGCGCGCGGATCATCGGTTTCCAGGAGGTGTTCAACGCCCCCTACTTCTGCCAGGTGCAGGAACCCGAGCACTACCGCTGGGCCGAACCGGTACCCGACGGCCCGACCGTCCGGCGGATGAGCGAACTCGCCCGGGAGACCGGCATGGTGATCGTCGTGCCGGTCTTCGAGGTCGAGCAGTCCGGCTTCTACTACAACACCGCCGCGGTCATCGACGCCGACGGCTCCTATCTCGGCAAGTACCGCAAGCACCACATCCCGCAGGTCAAGGGATTCTGGGAGAAGTACTACTTCAAGCCGGGGAACGCCGGCTGGCCGGTCTTCGACACGGCCGTCGGCAAGGTCGGCGTCTACATCTGCTACGACCGGCACTTCCCCGAAGGGTGGCGTCAACTCGGGCTCAACGGAGCCCAGTTGGTCTACAACCCCTCCGCCACCTCGCGCGGCCTCTCCGCCTACCTCTGGCAGTTGGAGCAGCCCGCCGCCGCGGTCGCCAACGAGTACTTCATCGCCGCGATCAACCGCGTCGGACAGGAGGAGTACGGCGACAACGACTTCTACGGCAGCAGCTACTTCGTCGATCCGCGCGGACAGTTCGTCGGTGACGTCGCCTCCGACAAGGAGGAGGAACTCGTCGTGCGCGACCTCGACTTCGGCCTGCTCGACGAGGTCCGGCAGCAGTGGGCGTTCTACCGGGACCGCCGTCCCGACGCGTACGAGGGACTGGTCGAGCCGTGAGCAGCCTGCACGAACGCCATCTCGCCGTCAGCCCCGGCTGGCTGACGCTCTATTACAAGAACCCGCTGGAGATCACCCACGGCGAGGGCCGGCACGTCTGGGACGCCGACGGCAGGCGCTATCTCGACTTCTTCGGCGGCATCCTCACCACCATGACCGCCCATGCCCTGCCCGAGGTGACCAAGGCGGTCGGCGAGCAGGCCGGGCGGATCATCCACTCCTCCACGCTCTACCTCAACCGTCCGATGGTCGAGCTGGCCGAGCGGGTCGCCACGCTCTCCGGCATCCCGGACGCCCGGGTCTTCTTCACCACTTCCGGAACCGAGGCGAACGACACGGCCCTGCTGCTCGCCACCGCGTACCGCCGGTCGAACCAGGTCCTCGCGATGCGCAACAGCTACCACGGCAGATCGTTCTCCGCGGTCGCCGTCACCGGCAACAGCGCCTGGTCGCCCACGAACCTGTCCCCGCTGCAGACGCTGTACGTGCACGGCGGAGTCCGCAGCCGGGGGCCGTACGCGCACCTGGGCGACGCCGAGTTCATCGCGGCCTGCGTCGCCGATCTGGAGGACCTGCTCGGCCACACCCGCCCGCCCGCCGCGCTGATCGCCGAACCGATCCAGGGCGTCGGCGGGTTCACCTCGCCGCCGGACGGCCTGTACGCGGCGTTCCGCCGGGTCCTCGACCGGCACGGGATCCTGTGGATCTCCGACGAGGTGCAGACCGGCTGGGGCCGCACCGGCGAGCACTTCTGGGGCTGGCAGGCGCACGGCCGGAACGGGCCGCCGGACATCCTCACGTTCGCCAAGGGCATCGGCAACGGCATGTCGATCGGCGGGGTGGTGGCCCGCGCCGAAGTCATGAACTGCCTCGACGCGAACTCGATCTCGACGTTCGGCGGGTCCCCGGTCACGATGGCGGCCGGACTCGCCAACCTCTCGTATCTCCTGGAACACGATCTGCAGGGCAACGCCCGCCGCGTCGGCGGACTGCTGATCGAACGGCTGCGCGCGGTCGGTGCCGCTTCCGATCGCGTGCGGGAGGTGCGCGGCCGGGGGTTGATGATCGGGATCGAGCTGGTGAAGCCGGGCACGGACCAGGCGAACCCGGAGGCGGCCACCGCCGTGCTCGAAGCGGCCCGGGAGGGCGGTCTGCTCATCGGCAAGGGCGGCGGCCACGACACGAGTGTGCTGCGGATCGCGCCGCCGCTCTCGCTGACCATCCCGGAGGCGGAGGAGGGCGCCGGGATCCTGGGCAGGGCCCTTCGCGCGGCGGGATGAACGGGGCGGTGCCGGGGGAGTGGTCCGGCCGGGGGCCCGCGCGTCACGCGTGCGCGCCCCGGCCGGACCGCGGTCGGGCCCCTGCCGGTCCTCTGGGGTGGTCCAGGGCCTCGGGCTCCGAGGTCCGGGTGCCCCCGCGGCCCGGCAGGACGGTCAGCCCCGGTGGCCGGTGGGCCGGTCGAGGTCCAGGGTCCGGACCGGGTCGAGCTCGCCGTGGCACGCGAGGTCCTGGTAGCGCACGTCCGTCACGCTGAGCGCGGCCCCGGCGACGCCCCGGGGGACGGTGGCCCTGAACGTCACCGAGCCGTCCTTCTTCGTCGTGCCGGCCAGTTCGCGCACCGTGCCGTCGGCGGTCGCTGAGCTGCCTGAGGTTCGGGACGTCGGCGCGCGAGAAGGCGTCGAAGGTGGCGCCGTCGATACCGATGACGAGCGTCTTCGCCTGCTTGGTACCGGACGGCAGCCCTGCGTACGCGGCGCCCGGCGCGCCGGAATCCTGGGCGTGGGCGACCGTGGTGGCGAGCGGCAGTGCGACGGCGGCGACGGTGGCGGCGGCCAGCACCGTACGCGCGGAGCGCGACAGGGACACGTGATCCTCCGGGGATCGGTCGGTGGGCACCGGACAGCACGGAAGGGGGCGTCCGGCGGTGTGTCCGAGGTTCGCGGTCGGTGGTGAGGGGACCACACCTCGTACGGGACGAGCACATGAACCGCACCCGACATCTGGACCAGACCCGTCATCAATTCGTTATCGACGAGGCGGTGATGCGGGCTCCGCCGCCCGTCGCGCGCTGTACGCCGGTGGAGTGCCGGGTGGCGGAAACGGAAACGTCTTCAGCCGTTGATCGCAGCGGTATTGCCACAGTGGGTGACCCGCTTCTACGTTCTTCACCACGCACCTGTCTACGTGCGTAGACCCGTTCCGCCACAGTGAGGAGGGGTACATGAGCCGCACCGTCATCCGCGGCGGTCTCGTCATCACCGCGTCCGACGAGATCCACGCCGACGTGCTCATCGAGGACGGCCGCATCGCCGCGCTCGCGGCACCCGACAGCGAGGCCGCCGGGAGCTGGAGCGCCGACCGGAGCATCGACGCCACCGGCAAATACGTCATCCCCGGCGGCGTCGACGCGCACACCCACATGGAGATGCCCTTCGGTGGCACCTACGCCTCGGACACCTTCGAGACCGGCACCCGGGCGGCCGCCTGGGGCGGCACCACCACGATCGTCGACTTCGCCGTCCAGACCGTGGGCCACGCGGTCCGTGAAGGGCTCGACGCCTGGTACGCGAAGGCCGACGGCAACTGCGCCGTCGACTACGCGTTCCACATGATCCTCTCCGACGTGAACGAGTCCTCGCTCAAGGAGATGGACCTCCTCGTCGCGGAGGGCGTCACCTCCTTCAAGCTCTTCATGGCCTACCCCGGCGTCTTCTACAGCGACGACGGACAGATCCTGCGCGCCATGCAACGGGCCTCCCACAACGGCGGGCTGATCATGATGCACGCGGAGAACGGCATCGCCATCGACGTCCTGGTCGAACAGGCCCTGGCCGCCGGCCGCACCGATCCGCGCCACCACGGGGACGTCCGCAAGGTGGCGCTGGAGGCCGAGGCCACCCACCGCGCCATCCAGCTCGCCCGTGTCGCCGGAGCCCCGCTGTACGTCGTCCACGTCTCCGCCGACGAGTCCGTCGCCGAGCTCGCCGCCGCCCGCCACAAGGGGCTGCCGGTCTTCGGCGAGACCTGCCCGCAGTACCTCTACCTGTCCACCGACAACCTCGCGGAGCCGGACTTCGAGGGCGCCAAGTACGTCTGCTCCACCCCACTGCGTCCCCGGGAACACCAGGAAGCCCTCTGGCGGGGCCTCAGGAACAACGAACTCCAGGTGGTCTCCACCGACCACTGCCCCTTCTGTTTCTCCGGCCAGAAGGAACTGGGACGCGGGGACTTCTCGAAGATCCCCAACGGGATGCCCGGCGTGGAGAACCGGATGGACCTTCTCCACCAAGCGGTGGTGGACGGACACATCTCACGCCGCCGCTGGATCGAGATCGCCTGCGCCTCCCCGGCCCGGATGTTCGGCCTCTACCCGAAGAAGGGCACCATCGCCCCGGGGGCCGACGCCGACGTCGTCATCTACGACCCGGCGGCCGAGCACACCATCTCCGCCGAGACCCACCACATGAACGTCGACTACTCGGCCTACGAGGGCAAGCGCATCACCGGCCGGGTGGAAACGGTCCTCTCGCGCGGCGAACTCGTCATCGACGGGCGGAAGTTCACCGGCCGGGCCGGTCACGGCACGTACACCCCGCGCGCCACCTGCCAGTACCTGGACTAGGAGCACCCGCATGGACTTCGGACTCGTCCTCCAGACGGACCCGCCCGCCTCGTCGGTCGTCGACCTGATGCGCCGCGCCGAACACAACGGCTTCACCCACGGCTGGACCTTCGACTCGGCGGTGCTCTGGCAGGAGCCGTTCGTCATCTACAGCCGGATCCTCGAACACACCGACCGCCTCGTCGTCGGCCCCATGGTCACCAACCCCGGCACCCGCACCTGGGAGGTCACCGCCTCCACCTTCGCCACCCTCAACGACATGTACGGCAACCGCACCGTCTGCGGCATCGGCAGGGGCGACTCCGCCATGCGGGTCGCGGGGCGCAAGCCCAACACCCTGGCCCGTCTGGGCGAGGCCATCGGCGTCATCCGTGACCTCGCCGAGGGGCGGGAGGCCGTCGTCGACGGGCAGTCGCTCAGGATCCCCTGGGTGAAGGACGGCAGGCTGCCGGTGTGGATGGCCGCCTACGGTCCCAAGGCGCTCGCCCTCGCCGGGCAGAAGGCCGACGGCTTCATCCTCCAGCTCGCCGACCCGTTTCTGACGGAATGGATGGTCAAGGCGGTGCGGGACGCGGCGCAGCGGGCCGGCCGCGACCCGCGCTCCGTGACCATCTGCGTCGCCGCACCCGCCTACGTGGGCGACGACCTCGGCCACGCCCGCGAACAGTGCCGCTGGTTCGGCGGCATGGTCGGCAACCACGTCGCGGACCTCGTGGCCAAGTACGGCGAGCACTCCGGCATGGTCCCGGACGAACTCACCGCGTACGTCAAGGACCGGCACGGCTACGACTACAGCCACCACGGCCGCACCGGAAACCCCGACACCGCGTTCGTGCCGGACGAGATCGTCGACCGGTTCTGTGTGCTGGGACCCGCCGAGGCGCACATCGAGAAGCTGCGCGCCCTGCGCGATCTGGGTGTCGACCAGTTCGCCGTCTACGCGATGCACGACGCGCGCGAGGAGACGATCGACGCCTACGGCTCCCGGATCATCCCCGCCCTGACGGCCTGACACCCGCCACCGCGCGCCACGGCCCGGGCCGTTCGACGACCCGGAGGCCAACTCCGTTCGTCCGACGGCCCGGGCGCCCGACCGTCCGTCCGGCCGACCCCGCACGGCCGTGAGCCCCCCACGTACACGCACGGCACAGCCCCGCACCGCACGGCACCGCTCCCGAGCGAAGGGTCCAGCCGCCATGCCCTCGACCGTCCCACCGACCCCGCCCACACCGCCCCTCCCGCCGGCATCGCCGCACGGCCGGACGACCGACGGCACGGACCGCGTCGAACTCGCCCCGGGCGACGTCCCCGCCGACAGTCGTTTCGCCAACGAGGACCTGCTGCCCGTTCCGCTGGAACGGCGCCGCTGGACGACGTACAACTTCACCGCGCTCTGGGTCGGCATGGCCCACAACATCCCGTCCTGGTTGCTCGCCTCCGGCCTGGTGGCCCTCGGCATGGACTGGAAGCAGGCCGTTCTCACCATCGCGCTCGCCAACGTCATCGTGCTCGGGCCGATGCTGCTCACCGGGCACGCCGGGCCCAAGTACGGCATCCCGTTCCCCGTTCTGGCCCGGGCCTCCTTCGGGCTGCGCGGTGCGAATCTGCCCGCCCTGATCCGGGCGGCGGTGGCCTGCGCCTGGTTCGGCATCCAGACGTGGATCGGCGGTGTCGGCGTCTTCACGCTGCTCGGGAAGATCTTCGGCGGCTGGGCCACCGCCTCCGTCGTCGCCGGACAGCCGTGGACGCTCTGGCTGTGCTTCCTGTTCTTCTGGGCGCTCGAACTCGCCATCATCCACCGGGGGATGAACGCCCTGCGCCGGTTCGAGAACTGGGCGGCACCGTTCGTCATCGTCGGCGCCGCGGTGCTGCTGATCTGGATCGCCGTACGGGCGGGCGGCTTCGGCCCGCTGCTGGACCAGCCCTCGCGGCTCGGCTGGGGCAAGGAGTTCTGGCCCGTCTTCTTCCCCTCCCTGATGGGCATGATCGCCTTCTGGGCCACGCTCTCCCTGAACATCCCCGACTTCACCCGCTTCGGGGCCGGCCAGCGCGCCCAGATCCGAGGCCAGGCGCTCGGACTGCCGACCACCATGACGCTCTTCGCGCTGCTGTCGGTCCTGGTCACCTCCGGTTCGCAGGCCGTCTACGGAGAGGCGATCTGGGACCCGGTCCAGCTCGTCGCCAGGACCGACAACGTCTTCGGTCTGCTCTTCGGCCTGGTGACGGTGCTGGTCGCGACGGTGTCCGTGAACATCGCGGCGAACGTCGTGTCACCCGCGTACGACCTGGCGAACGCCGCCCCGCGCTTCATCGGCTTCCGCACGGGCGCCCTGATCACCGGCGTCGTCGGCGTGCTGATCATGCCGTGGAAGCTCACCAGCACGCCCGAGCTGTACATCTTCACCTGGCTCGGACTGGTCGGCGGGCTGCTCGGCACGGTCGCGGGCATCCTGATCGCCGATTACTGGATCGTCCGGCGCACCGTGCTCGACCTCCCGGACCTCTACCGTCCCGGCGGCCGGTACTGGTACGCGAACGGCTGGAACCCGCGGGCCGTCGTCGCGTTCGCGGTGGGCGGCGTCCTCGCGATCGGCGGCTCCCACTCCGCTCCCGGCACCGGCCCGTTCCCGGCCGACGGCCTGATCCCGTTCCTCAAGCCGCTCGCGGACTACGGATGGGCGGTCGGGCTGGTCTCGTCGCTGCTGCTGTACGTGGTGCTCAGCGGCCGGTCCGCGATCACAGGGGCGCCGTCGTACGGCCCAGCAGAGCGTTGATGTCGTACGTCTCGTCCGGCGGCGGGGTGGTCGCGGGCACAGGCGTGTCGAACGCCGAGAGGTCCGCGACCGCGTGCGCCCTGCCGCCCTCCACCGTGATCCTCAGCGGGTAGGGCCGACCGGTGGCGGCGACGTACATCGTCAGCGTCCGGCCGTCCCTGATCCGGGTCAGCGGTACCACCGGAGCCCCGTCGAGCGTGGTGCGCCTGCCCTTGTTCAGCGTGCCCCGGTCGTTCTCCGCGTTGTCGACGACCAGTCGGCGGAGATGGTCCAGATCGCATCCGGCCGTCACACCGTGCAGCCTCGGATCGTCGGCCGAAGCCCTGAGGTACCGCCCGTCGAGGATCGCGGCGAACGCCGGGCCGCCGACCGGCACCTGGTTCTTCCAGAAGTCCGCGTCGGGCTTGAGCCACACGTCGTCGGCGCGCTTCACGATCCGGACCGAACCCCGGCCGCCGCCGAGGTCCACCGAACCGTCGCAGTTGCCGTCCCGGTCCATGGTGAGTGCCAGCTCCGCCGACGGGTTGCGGCCGCTGAGGTCGCCCCGCGAGCCGAGGCGCAGGGAACGGACGCCGAGCAGCGCGTCGCGCGAGCGGTCGGCGATCTGCTGGGCGGACAGCGTGTCGATGCCGTTGTCCGCCCGGGCCGTACCGCCCCCGAGGACACCGCCGTTCACGAGCCCCGCCACCGTCAACAGGGCTGCGGCCAGGGCGATCCGGCGTGCGCCGGTGCGTCGGGTGGTGGTGATCACGGCGCCTCCCTCCACGAGCCCGTAGGGGCCGGTCCAGGTGTGCGGTCCGATCCATCCGAGCGTACGACGCAGCGGGACGCGGTGCGCGACGGCGCACGGCGGCGCGGGCGGGCCGCGTTGCGCCGTCGCCCGGAAGACCGCTTCGGGCCCAACGGTTGAGCGGACCGTCCCGAACTGGTTACCCTCCGGTAAGGGCGTGCGGTCATCCGGGTGCGGGCGCGGCGCGCACCCGCCGACACGACGAGGAAGGCGGGCAGCCCATGTCCTCAACGGAAGCCGTGGCGGCCACCGGACCGGCCCACCCGACCGGACTGGCCGACAGCGCACGGGAGCTGGCCGAGGGCCGTACCACCTCGGCGAGGCTGGTGTCCGAGGCCCTGGCCCGTATCGAGGCGTGCCACGACACCCTCAACGCGTTCCGTCATCTGCGTGCCGATGCCGCGCTCGCCGAGGCGGCCGAGGCCGACCGCCGGCTCGCGGCGGGGGAGCGGCTGCCGCTGCTCGGGGTGCCGGTCGCCGTCAAGGACGACACCGATGTCACCGGGATGCCGACCTACTTCGGCTGCGGCGGCGATCTGCCCTCGGCCACCGCCGACAGCGAGGCCGTGCGACGGCTGCGGGCCGCCGGTGCCGTGATCGTCGGCAAGACCAACTCCTGCGAACTCGGCCAGTGGCCGTTCACCGAGGGCCCCGCCTTCGGCACCACCCGCAACCCGTGGCACACCGGGCACACCCCCGGCGGCTCGTCCGGCGGATCCGCCGCGGCCGTCGCCGCCGGACTGGTGCCCGCGGCCCTCGGGTCGGACGGCGCCGGCTCCGTCAGGATCCCCGCGGCCTGGACCCACCTCGTCGGCATCAAACCGCAGCGCGGCCGGATCTCCGTCCACCCCCACAGCGACGCCTTCCAGGGACTCACCGTCAACGGACCGCTGGCCAGGACCGTCGCCGACGCGGCCCTGCTGCTCGACGCGGTCGCCGGGCCCCACCCCGACGATCCGCACCGCCCGCCCGCCGTCGAGGCATCGGCCGCCGCCCGCCGCGAACCGGGCCGGTTGCGCATCGCCCTGGCCTGGCGCCCCCCGCTCACCCTCACCCGCGCCGAGCCCCACCCCGACGTGCGCCGGGCCGTCACCGCCCTGGCCGAGACGCTCGCCCTCCTCGGCCACGACGTCGAGGAGGCCCGGCCCCGCTACGGGCTGATCGGGCTCGGTTTCGTCCCCCGCGCCACCGCGGGGATCGCCGAACTCGCCGCCCGCCACCCGGACCCCGCGCTCCTCGACCCCCGCACCCGCAGCGCGCTGCGCACCGGAACCCGGCTCGGCGGCCGGGTGGTGCGCGCGGCCAGGGCACGGGAAGTGAGCCAGCACCGCCGGATCGGCGCGTTCTTCCGCGCGCCCGGCGCGGCCACCGGCTACGACGTGCTGCTCACCCCGACGACCGCCCTGCCGCCGCCCCCGATCGGCAGGTTCGACGGGCTGAGCGCCTGGCGCACCGACGTGGCGATGGCCGAGGCGTGCCCGTATGCCTGGCCCTGGAACGTGCTGGGCTGGCCGGGCGTCAATGTTCCGGCCGGGTTCACCTCCGAGGGGCTGCCCGTCGGCGCCCAACTGCTCGGCCCCTCCCGCAGCGAGGAACGGCTGATCTCGCTCGCCGCCCAGCTGGAGGCGGAACGCCGTTGGTACGAGTTCCGGCCGCCCGCCGCCCGTCGCGTCCCGGCCACGGGCGGGGGGTGACCTTACCGTTCCGTCCCCTCGCGGTCGCGCCGGCGGCCGGCCTCCGCCTCCGGCGTTGTCGTCAGTCCCCGACGCTCCGCGTCGACTCCCTCCTCCGCCTTGGATTCGAAGGGCCCAGACGCCGCTCCTTCCTCCACTGCCAATCGTGGACGAGGTCGTTACCGTTCCGTCCCCTCGCGGTCGCGCCGGCGGCCGGCCTCCGGTCGGACGACGGCGGTTCGAGGACGGGCCCCGGCCGGTCGGCCGGCCCGTCGCCGGACCACCCGAGCGGCCCACCGGACCCGTGACGGGCGGTCGTGCCCGCCTGCCATGCCCGGCGGATGCCGGCTCCCCGCCGACGGCATGTGCCGCATGCGCCCGACGACGCCCCGCGCGCACCGCTGTCCGCACGGCGGGGCGCCGCCGACGTTCGCACCGGAGCGCCGCAGGCAGGACCATGGAGTGGACCGGAGTGGATGGGTGGTGAGCAGTATGGCGTCCGCAGGCCCGCGGTCCGCGCCCGGCGCCGAACCGCCGCAGCCCGGTTTCCTCAGCAACCTTCACACCGCCTTCGACACGGCGAACGACGCGACGGCGGTGCTCTCCGGAAGCGGAACGGTCGTCGGATGGACGCAGAGCGCACAGGACCTCCTCGGGTACCCCTCCGCCGAGGTCGTCGGGCGCTCCGCCGCGTTCCTGCTCGCGATGGCCGAGGACCCGGTCCGCGTCGCGGGAATCGCCGAACGGTGCCGTGCCGGCGCCGGGTGGACCGGGGTCGGCGAGGTGCGGCGGCGCGACGGCCGGCGGACCGACGTGGATCTGCGGGTCTCCGCCTCCTTCCAGCTGGACGGCCGGGAGGCGTTCCTGGTCTCCGCCCGGGAACGGAGGGCGGAATGGGTGGTGGGGCAGTCCGTGCTGGACGCCTTCCTGACCAGTTCGCCGATCGGCATGGCCGTGATGGACCCGCAGCTGTGCTACCTCTGGGTGAACGACACCCTGGAGCGGATCGGCGGCGTTCCGCGCGAGCAGCGCCTGGGCCGCCGCATGAGCGACGTGCTCCCGGGGCTGGAGGCCGACGCCATCGAGACGCTGATGCGCAGGGTGCTGGACACGGGCGTCCCCGTCATCGACTACGAGTACCGGGGCTGGAGCTGGGCCGATCCGCACCGACATCGTGCGTATTCCACCTCGTTCTTCCCGCTGACCGACGCCGAGGGCGCCGTCAGCGGCATCTGCTACATGGTCACCGACGTCACCGACCGGTGGAAGGCCCAGCAGCGCCTGGCCCTGGTCAACGACGCCGGAGCCAGTATCGGCAGCACCCTGGACGTCATGCGCACCGCCCAGGAACTGGCCGACTTCGCGGTGCCTCGCTTCGCCGACCTGGTCCTCGTCGACCTGCTGGAACCGGTGGCCCGCCCCGAGGAACCGGGGCTGTGGCCGGGCGACCCGGGACACGCGCCCCCGGGGGTCTCCGCCACGCCGCTCTCCGGGAGGGGCGCCGTGCGTACGAATGCCGCGTCGGCCCGGCCCAGGATGCGACGCGCCGCCATGAGCTCGGTGCGGGAGGGCGTCCCGGAGGCGGTCTGCCGGATCGGGGACCTGGTGGACTTCGTGCCGCCGCCGTACGACGCGCGGTTCCTCGTCGAGGGCGAACCCGTCCTGATCCCGGTCCTCGAATCCCTCAGCCGTCTGCTGAGTGTCGAGCAGCCCGTGCGCGCGGAACGCATCCACGAATTCGGCCTGCACTCCCTCATCGCGGTCCCCATGCGGGCCCGGGACACGGTCCTCGGGCTGACCACCTTCGTGCGCTCGGTGAACCTGGTCCCGTTCGAACCGGACGACGTGCTGCCCGCCCGCGAGCTGGTGGCCCGCGCGGCGGTGAGCGTGGACAACGCCCGCCGCTACACCCGCGAGCACGCCGCGGCGCTCACCCTGCAACGCAGTCTGCTCCCGCACACCCTGCCCGGAGGGATGGCCCTGGACGTGGCGTCCTCGTACCTCCCGGCGGACGCCAAGGACGGGGTCGGGGGAGACTGGTTCGACGTGATCCCGCTCTCCGGAGCCCGGGTCGCCCTGGTCGTCGGCGACGTCGTCGGACACGGCATCAGCGCCGCCGCCACCATGGGCAGGCTCCGCACCGCCGTCCACACCCTCGCCGACATGGACCTCCCGCCCGACGAACTCCTGGCCCACCTCGACGACCTCGTGCTGCGTCTGAGCGAGGAGGAACCCGAGGGAGGGGCGAGCGGCATGACCGTGCTCGGCGCCACTTGCCTGTACGCGATCTACGACCCGGTCACCCAGCGCTGCACCATGGCCCGCGCGGGCCACCCGCCGCCCGCCGTCGTCTACCCGGACGGGCGCGTCAGCTTTCCCGAACTGCCCCCGGGGCCACCGCTCGGGCTGGGCGGAATGCCCTTCGGGACAGCGGAGATCGACCTCCCGGAAGGCAGCCTGATGGCCCTCTACACCAATGGCCTCATCGAGGGCCGGGACCGGGATCCCGAACTCGGCATGTCCCGCCTCGGCAGCGCCCTGGCCCAGTGCGGACTGCCCCTGGACGCGCTGTGCGAATCGGTCGTCGAGCAGCTGCTCCCGGCCCCGCAGCCCGACGACGTGGCCCTGCTGCTCGCCCGTACCCACGAGCTGAGCGCCGAGCACGTCGTCTCGTGGGAGGTGCCCTCCGAGCCGGCGGCCGTCGCGGGCGTGCGGTCGCGCACCGCACGTCTGCTGCGGAGCTGGGGCCTGGAGGAGCTGGAGATGACGACCGAGCTGATCGTCAGCGAACTGGTCACCAACGCCGTGAGATACGCGACGGGACCGATCCGGCTGCGGCTGCTGCGTCAGTCCGTCCTGATCTGCGAGGTCTCCGACACCAGCAGCACCTCACCGCGGCTGCGGCACGCCAGGACCACGGACGAGGGCGGTCGTGGCCTCTTCCTCGTCGCCCAGCTCACACGCCGCTGGGGCACCCGCTACACACCCGAGGGAAAGGTCATCTGGACCGAACAGGATCTTCCGCGGACCGGTGGCTGAGTCTCCCGCGGACCGGCGACCGGATCTGCTGCGGACCGGCGACGGAATCTCCTGCGGAGCGGCGGCCGGGAGGGGTTCCCCGACCGTGTTACGTCCGCGGCGGCCCCCGCCGCGTGATCACGTGCGCACGCGACCATATGATCTATGACCGGTGAGTATAGTCCCGTGCATGATCTCCGCCTTCCCCCCATGTGATCAGTCCGTACGCGGTGTGCGCCCATGCGCGCACCGTGTGGTGGTGCCCGGTCCCCGAATATCCGACCGGGGCTGGTGACGGATGTCGACAGCGATTCGGAAGCAGGAACCGGGAGCCGGTCCCGGGCCCGCGAGCGGCACGTCGCCCCGGAAGCGGCGCTGGGACTGGCCGGTGCTGCTGGTGTGCGCGGTCTCGGCGCTCGCGGTGGGGCTGTCCTCGCCCCCCGGTACGGCGCAGGAGGCCTGGGGCCTGGCCGCAGCGGTCGGTTACGGCTGCGCGGCCGTGGTCGCGCTGAGAACGGCCACGCCGTGGTCCCGGGTTCCCGCCGTCGTCGCGACCGCCGGATCGGTGGCGGCCCCTCTGCTCCACCTCACCGTCGTCGGCAAGGCGCAGATGGAGGTCGGGGTCGTCGAACGGGCGGCCGACCTGCTGTTCTCCTCCGGGACCGTGTACAACGACGCTCCGCACGTGGTGCCGGACTTCAACCCGTACCTGCCCGGAATGGCGCTGTTCGGCATCCCCCACGTGCTGTTCGGCGACACCCCGTTCACCAGCGCCCGGCTGTGGTTCGCGCTCGGATTCCTGGCCGCGGTGATCGGTACCGTGCGGGTGCTGACCAAGGGGCGGGACACCGGGGGCGGTGCGGGCGGCGCCCCCGTCCCCTCGGCCGTGACGGGCGTGTTCTGGCTGGTCGCCTGCCCCGTCGTCGCGCTGCCGCTGACCATCGGGGGCGTCGACCCGCCGGTCATCGGACTCATCTGCCTGGCCCTGGCCTTCGCGGACCGGCGTAACGACCTGGGGGCGGGGCTGGCCCTCGGCGCCGCCGCCGCGCTCAAGTGGACCGCCTGGCCGGCTATTCCGGTGATCGTCGCCCTGTTCGCGGTCTGCCTCGGCAGGCGTGCCGCCGTCAGGAGCGCGGTGCTCGCCGTCGGGATCGCGGTGCTGTGCACCGTGCCCGTGGCGCTGGTGGACATGGACGCGTTCTACCAGAACGTGGTCCTCTACCCGCTGGGTCTGGGAGAGGCGGCGTCGACCGCGCAGAGTCCGCTGCTCGGGCACCTGATCGTCACCCTGGTCCCGCACGGGCAGACGGTGACCGTGGTGCTCATCGGGCTGAGCGCCCTGGGCGTGGGAGTGTCCCTGCTGGTGCGTCCGCCGCGGACCCCCGTCGCGGCCGCGGACCGGCTCGCGCTGGGGCTGCTCTTCGCGATCGTGCTGTCCCCGGCCACCCGCATCGGCTATGCCATCTTCCCCGTCGTCCTCTTCGTCTGGCCCCGGTTCGCGGCCCGTCTGTCGGCGGGGCAGGCCACGGCGCCCGGGAACGAGGCGGGGGAGGCCCGGACCTCGCTGGCCCGGACCGCTGTGCCGCGGCAGCAGGAAACCGGACGGAGCCTGACCGGCACCGCCGACCTGTAGACGCCGGCTCCCTCGGGGCCGCCCGCTTCCTCGGACACGCGGTCCCGAAGTCGCCCCCCCGACAGCGTCGCACCGACATCGGAACCGACACCGCCCCGCCGCTCGCACTCAGGGTGCGACCGGCGGGGCGGTGTCGTGGCGGGTCACGGACCCCGGCAGGTCATGGGGCCAGGGCGGTCACGGCACCCGGGCGGTCCATTCGGCGGTGGTGAACTTGGTGCGTACGAGCTCCTCGGCCCTGGCCATCTCCTCCGGGGTGACCTTGCCCGGGGTGAGGCCGTGGCGCCTGCGGAAGGACTCGATCATGTTGTCGATGACGGTCTCGCGAGGGAGACCGGTCTGCCGACGGAGGGGGTCGACGCGCTTCTTGGCGCTCTTCGTCCCCTTGTCGGACATCTTCTCCTTGCCGATGCGCAGGACGTCGAGCATCTTGTCGGCGTCGATGTCGTAGGACATGGTCACGTGGTGCAGCACGGCACCGGGACCGCCGCCGGCGCCCACGATGCGCTTCTGGGCCGCACCGGCGATCTTCCCGACCTCGGTCGCGATGTCGTTCAGCGGCTGGTACCAGGCCTTGATGCCCATGTCGCCGAGCGCTCCGAGCACCCAGTCGTCGAGATAGGCGTAGCTGTCGGCGAACGACAGGCCGGAGACCAGGGCGTCCGGGACGGACAGCGAGTACGTGATGGTGTTGCCGGGCTCCACGAACATGGCACCGCCACCGGACACCCGCCGGACCACCGTGACACCGTGCCGTTCGGCACCGGCCGGATCGACCTCGTTGCGCAGGGACTGGAAGCTCCCGATGATCACGGCGGGGGAGGCCCACTCCCAGACCCGCAGCGTCGGTGGGCGACGGCCCGCGGCCACCTCGGCGGTGATGACCTCGTCGAGCGCCATGTGGAGGGCGGGGGACTGCGGGCCCTCGTGGATGAGCTGCCAGTCGTAGTCGCTCCACTCGGTGGCCTGTGCGAGGGCCCGGCGCACGGCGACGGCGACTCCCTCGGTGGTGAGGCCCAGCATCACCGTCGAGTCCGGGAGGACCGCGTCGATCCGGGCGGCGAGCCCGGCGGTGTCCGTGTTGGCCGGAGCGCCCTCCAGCGCCGCGTCGATCGCCAGGATCGCCTCGTCGGGTTCCAGGAAGAAGTCCCCGGCCACCCGTACGTTCCGCAGCGCCCCGCCCTCGACGTCCAGATCGACGACGACGAGCTTGCCGCCGGGGACCTTGTACTCACCGTGCACAGCCATGCCTCCAGACCCGACGGCCTCTCGTGTACTCGGGCGCCGATCCGTGCGTGACGACGCCACTGCCGTGGAGTCTAATCCGTACGATTTGCGCACCGGGCGGCCCGGCCGAGCCGAGAACGCGCGGGTCCCGGCGCGGTTCCCAGCGGTCCTGACGGCCCTGGCAGGGCTGACAGGGCTGACGGCCCTTCTGGGACGCAGAATTTCGGCGGGGTGCTACGCGGGCAGTGGAGCGCGGGTCTGTTCGACGAGCAGGGCGGTGACATCGCTGATCCGGCCTTCGCGGGCGTGAGCGGCCCGCTGGCGATGTGCTCCGCTGCCGCAGCGGAGCAGCCGGTCGACGAGGCCGGTGACGACGGTGGTGTCGCCGCAGGCGTCCAGACCGGGCAGCGCGGCCTTCATCATGCGGTCGAGCAGGGATCGGGCGGGTGTCAGGGTGCCGGTCGTGGTGTCCACGCCGTTCCCCTCCAGGCCGTCGTGCGCGGCCCGCCACAGGGCGAGACGGAGAACCCGGTCGGGTACCTCGGCGGCGGGGCGGTCGTCCGCGAGGGCCTGGAGCGCGGCGGTGGCCAGTCCACGGACGAGAAGGGCGAGCAGCAGTGCCTCCTCGGCGGTGGCGGCCACGTCGGCGACGCGTATCTCCAGGGTGGGCAGGCGTGGGGCGGGCCGGATGAACCAGTACACCATTCCCGGATCGAGGGCGGCGCCGCCGTCGAGCAACGCGTCGACGGCGCGGTGGTAGTCGTCGGGGGTGCGGTACAGCGGCGGGGGACCGGAGGAGGGGAGCCGGGACCAGAGGATGTTGCGCCAGCTGGCGTGACCGGTGTCCCGCCCCTGGTAGAAGGGCGAGTTGGCGCTCAGCGCGAGCAGGGTGGGCAGATGGGGCCGCAGATGGTTGGAGACGGCGAGGGCGGTGGGCAGATCGGGCATGCCGATGTGGACGTGGCAGCCGCACACGGTGTGGGACTCCACCAGATCGCCGAACCGGTCGCTGATGTGCCGGTAGCGGGGCTTGTCGGCCAGCGGGAGCGGTACGGGGGTGCCGTACGGGGCACAGCCGGCGGCGACGAGACCGAGGCCGTGCCGCTGAGCCGCCTCGGCCAGCGCGCGCCGGGCCGCCGCGAGATGGTGGTGGGCCTGGTCGGCGAAGCGACAGACCGGAGTGGCGGCCTCCAACTGGAACCGCGTGATCTCCTCGGTCAGCATGCCGGCCGCGGGGGCGGCGGGAGCGGCAGTACGCAGGACGAGGGGCGCCTGTGCCGCCGGACGGCTCGTCTCCGGGTGCAGCAGGAGGAACTCCTCCTCGACGCCGAAGGTGAGCGGGGCGTCGTCGTGGTGCGCGTTCAGCGGGTCGGTGCGACCGTGTGCCATGTGCGACTCCGTTCCTGCGGGGCGGAGGTGCTTCCCCGCATCAGAAAGCTGGTGTCGACGTGACCGGTCGGGCAGAGGAACCGCCCCGCGGCCCGGGTCACGTTGGTGAGGGCGCGTGCTGACGGTGCGTCGGGGAACGTGGGGCCGGGTCAGGGTTGCATGTTCGGGCCGGGCTGACCAGGCCGCCCCCCGAACGGGTACGCGCCCCCGGTGCTCCACCGCGCAGAAAGCGGTCCGGGGCCGTGTGGTGGGAAGTCACCACACGGCCCCGGACCGGGACAACGGCAGGGGAAGCCCGCGTCGTCAGCCCTTGCGGGCCTTGATCT
>NZ_JBEZVN010000005.1:0-420103 GCF_040636995.1 Streptomyces sp. NPDC032161
CACCGTCAGATCATCCGAGAAACGCCGGTCACCCGTCGCATCCGGCACATACTTCACACAGACAACGATCCTCAAGCTCACGCCGGCTCTCCTACCTGGTGCGGTTGGTAGAGACGACAATATGGCACTCAGTACCCTCTGTAAAGGAACGCAGTGCCAGAAAGCGTCTTTCGATGCTACGTTCCCCGCATGACTGACGCACGCACACCGGCGAAGAAGGCCCCCATGCGGGAGGTGCTGGCCGAGGCTGCCTTCCAGCTCTTCCTGGAGCGGGGCTTCGAGCGGACCACGGTGGACGACATCGTGGCCCGGGCCGGGGTCGGGCGCCGGTCGTTCTTCCGGTACTTCCCCTCGAAGGAGGACGCGGTCTTCCCGGACCATGAGCGGTGTCTCGCCGACATGACCGCGTTCCTGGCGGCGGGCGGCGGCGTGGATCCGGTCGACGCGGTGTGCGACGCGGCCCGTCTCGTGCTGCGCATGTACGCGGCCAACCCCGAGTTCTCCGTCCAGCGCTACCGGCTCACCCGGGAGGTGCCCGGGCTGCGGACCTACGAACTGTCCGTGGTGCGCCGGTACGAGCAGACGCTGGCCGGCTACCTCCGTGAGCGCTACGGCGACGAGCGGGACGGCGCGCTCCGTGCCGAGGTGATCGCCGCGTCGGTGGTCGCAGCGCACAACAACGGACTGCGCAGCTGGTTGCGCTCGGGCGGCGAGGGCGACGCGGAGGCGGCGGTGGACCACGCCTTCGGGCTGGTGCGGAGGGTGTGGGGCAGTGCGGCGTCCGGGGACGTGTCGCCGCCCTCGGCCGACGGTGGCGCGGCCGACGGCGACGTGGTGGTGATGGTCGCCGCGAAGAACGCGCCGATGTGGCGCGTGGTGCAGCAGATCGAGTCGGTCATCGGTCAGGACTGACGCCCGAAGTCGTCTCTTTGGCACTGAGTGCCTTTACGTCTCGGCACTCAGTGCCCTATGGTGCGGACGCGCCGACGCGCACGCATGGCGCATCCGAGCCGAGCGCAAGGGGTCGAACGTGTCCCAGTCGTGGAATGACACCGTGCAGACGGAGCGTGAGGAAACCGGCCTGCACTACCACCGCTGCCGTTGGTGCGGCACCGCCTCGTTCCGGAGGCTGCTGTGCCCGGTGTGCGCGTCGAGTGATCTGGAGTCCGAACACAGCGACGGTCTGGGCGTCGTGGTGAGGTCCGGCGTCGTGCACCGCTACACGGAGGCGGCACGCAACGAGTCGCTCGTCAGGCTTCCCGAGGGATTCGTGTTCCGTTGCCGCGTCGTGGGCGCCGCACCGCACCTCGTGGCGGTCGGTGCGCGGGTGCGGCCGCTGGCCGGGGGCGATCCGGCCGCCGGTGAGGTGGTCTTCGAGCTCTGCGAGCCGCCGAGGAGGGATGACTGGCTCTGAGCACCTGGACTTCGAGCGTCCGGCCCGGTGTGTCCCGCGCCACACGGGGCCAGCCCGTCGTACACCTGGAAGCCACCTTCCCGCCATGGGCAGGTCATCGTCTTCCCCGCGGGTCGTGATTGGCTGGGGGCATGATGGATGAACTTCTCGCCGGAATCGCGGAAATCTCCGGAATCGTCGGGAACACCGACACCGACGGCGGCGGTCCCGCCGGACGCCTGAACGACGTCGAGGAAGCGGTGCGCGCGGCGGCCGCCGCCGAGATCATGCCCCGCCACCGGCAGCTCGCCGCGCACGAGGTCGTCGAGAAGAACGGCCCGCACGACCTGGTCACGGTCGCCGACCGCCTGGCCGAGGAACACCTCACGGCCTCGTTGTCCCGGCTCCTGCCCGGCTCGGTCGTGGTCGGGGAGGAGGCGGTCCACGCCGACCCTTCGGTGTACGACGCGCTGGACGGTGACGCTCCGGTGTGGATCGTCGACCCCGTCGACGGCACCCGCCAGTTCGTACGCGGTGAACCGGGCTTCTGCACCCTGGTCTCCCTCGCCCACCGCGGCGAACTCCTCGCCTCGTGGACCTACGCCCCCGCCCTCGACCAGATGGCCGTCGCGGTCCGCGGCCGGGGCGCCACGCTGAACGGGCAGCCGCTACGGTCCGGCACGCCCGCCCCCGGCGCCGTTCTCGAAGTGGCCACGTCGCACCCCGACTACACCACCGACGCACAGAAGCGGGCACTGCTCGGCCTGCGTACCGACGGCATCGACGCCCGGCCCTGTGGCTCGGCCGGTCTCGAATACCTCGCCGTCGCGCGTGGGGAGCTCGACGCCGTCGCCTTCACCTGGGAGTACGCCTGGGACCACGCGGCCGGTCTGCTGCTGGTCGCGGAGACGGGCGGCGCCCAGGCAACGCTCTCCGGCGCCCCCTTCAGGATCGCCGGAGGCAATGACCTGCCGTTCACGGCGGGCCGCGACGGTGCGACCGTCGAACGTGTCCTGAGCGCGCTGCGCGAAGGAGCCTGACCGGCCACCGCCCGGCCGTCCCCGGTCCCGTCCGTCGTGGGTCAGGGCACCGGTCCCTCAGCCGTCCGCGCCCTCCCGGCGTTCCGCGCCGTCGGCGCCGTCCGGGCCTTCCCCGCCGCCGGGCGCGAGGGCCGACCGGACGCTCCGTACCAATTGCGACGCCTGCTCCACCGCCGCCGGGTCCAGCCCCCGCATCACCTCACCGACCCGCGCGGCGAGGTCCCGGGGAGCGTCCGGCAGCGCGGCCGCGGCGGCCAGCGCGCCCTTCTCGTTCAGGCACCACACGCGGTGGTGGGCGTGGAGAGCCTGGGCGATGATGCCGAACGCGCGCGACAGGCACAGGGCGACATGGAGCGTGTCGCCGGCGGAGGACGACTTGCGGGCGCCCTCCACCAGGAACTCCGCCTCCCACGCGGCTTCCACCAGCGCCGCGCGCAGCGGCTCCGGATAGTCGGCCGTCGCTCGACGAAGCACCGTCAGATCCCCGTGGGGGTCGGCGAGTACGTGACACAGCGCGACCTCGCCCGGATAGGAGGGGGACCAGAAACCGAGCGGATGCCCCGGCTGCACGCCCACTTCGTAACGCCCGACCAGGCAGTCCGACCACACCGCCTCCACCCGGTCCAGATCGCGCAGGATCCAGTCCACCGGGGTGCCGTCCACGCGCAGCCAGGCCCCGCCGTTCACCCAGGGGCCCCAGCCGCCGGGCCCCGCGACCTGCGCGGGGGCGCCCTGGACCTCGGAGGCCAGCGCGGTGAGCGCGGCGACATCGGGGACGCCGCGACAGTAGACGCCCAGATCCCAGTCGGAGTCCGGGCGATGGGTGCCTCGGGCGCGGCTGCCGCCCAGGGAGACCGCGCGGACACCGGGCACCGAGACGAGCCGGGAGGCCATGTCGGCGATCCGGGCGGGCACGACCGGGGCCTCCCTTGTCACCGGGGGCCGCTGAGCGGGAGAGTCGGGAGAGTTCGGTGGCTTCATCGCGCGTGACCCTACCCCGGCCCGCGCCGCCGGAGGCTCGGAATATCCTGGACGTGCTGGCCGTCGGCTGACGAAGGAGTCCGAAGGTGCCGTCGATGCTCGATGCCGTCGTCGTGGGGGCGGGACCCAATGGACTGACCGCCGCGGCCGAACTGGCCCGGCGCGGTTTCGCCGTGGAGGTCTTCGAGGCGGGTGACACCGTCGGAGGCGGTGCCCGCACGGAGGAACTCACGTTGCCGGGCTTCCGCCACGATCCCTGTTCCGCCGTCCATCCGCTGGGCATCGGTTCGCCCGCGTTCGCCGCCATGCCGCTCGCCCGGCACGGTCTGGAGTGGCTCCAGCCGGACCTGGCGCTGGCCCACCCGTTCCCGGACGGCTCGGCCGCGGTGCTCACCGGGTCCGTGGGGGAGAGCGCCATGTCGCTCGGTGCCCAGGACGCGGGGGCGTACCGCAGACTCGTCGCCCCGTTCCTCGGCCACTGGGACACCCTCGCCGAGGACTTCCTGCGCACCCCGTGGGACGGGCTGCCCCGTGACCCGTACCGCTGGGTGCGTTTCGGTCTCGACGCGCTCCAGCCCGCGACGCTGCTCTCCCGCCGATTCCGGGGCGAGAAGGCGCGCGGGTTGTTCGCCGGGCTGGCCGCCCACGCCATCGCGCCCGTCAGCGGGGTGGCGACCGGCGGGATCGCCCTGCTCTTCGCCCTGGCCGCGCACGAGAAGGGCTGGCCGGTGCCGCGCGGCGGATCGCAGGCCATCTCCGACGCCCTCGCCTCGTACGTACGAGAACAGGGCGGCACGATCCGCACCGGCAGGGAGGTCAGGCGCCTCGACGAACTTCCGCCCGCGCGGGCGTACGTCTTCGACACCTCGCCCTCCGCCCTCGCCCGCATCGCGGGCCTGGGCCGCGCGTACAGCGGCTATCGGTACGGCGCGTCCTGCTTCAAGATCGATTACGCGCTGTCGGGCCCGGTCCCGTGGACCGCTCCGGAGGCGCGCCGGGCCGGGACGGTCCACATCGGTCCCACGGCGGGTGAGATCGACGCCGCGCTGAGCGCCGCCGTGACGGGCCGCGACCCGAGCGTGCCGTTCCTGATCACCGCACAGCCCAGCCTGATCGACCCCTCCCGCGCGCCCGAGGGCCGGCACGTCTTCTGGGTGTACGGACACGTCCCGGCGGGCTGGGAGGGCGATGCCACCGAGGTCATCGAACGCCAACTGGAGCGTTTCGCCCCCGGGTTCCGTGATCTGGTGCTGGCCAGGGCGGTGGCCGGTCCGCCCCGGATCGCGGCGCGCAACGCCAATTACGTGGACGGCGACATCGCGTGCGGTGCGTTCGCCGGTCTCCAGACGGTGATCCGGCCCAAGCTGGCGCGTGTCCCGTACGCGACGGCCCATCCGGCGGTGTTCCTGTGCTCCTCGGCGACCCCGCCCGGCCCGGGGGTCCACGGCATGTCCGGCCACCATGCGGCGAAGGCGGTGTGGAGGCGCCTGCGCACGGCGTACTGACGCTGCGTCAGGCACGGAACCGGCGCCTGACGTGCGCGGTGGGCCGGGCCGTCGGGGGCGGACGGGTCCCGGGGGGCGGGGCCGTGTCCGTCAGGCCGGGCGGGGCAGGTCGATGGAGCGGTTCTCCTCCACGACGTGGTAACCGGCGCTCGTGTACAGGTTCATCGCCACCTCGTTGCCGCCCCACACGGTGAACATCAGCGCCGAGTCGCCCGCCGCGAGCGTGGCCCCCTCCCCGGCCGTCATCGCGGCCCGCCCGTAGCCTCTGCCGCGGTGCCGCTCCTGGACATGCAGCGAGTACCCGTAGGTGACGCCGGGAAGATACCCGTGCTTCAACCAGCCGGTGCCGATCTTCCCGCCGCCTGTTTCAAGTACCAGGAACGTGTTGTCGGGCGTGGCCAGGCCCTCGGGGATCAGCTTCGCGAAGTCGCGCTCGGACTTGCGTACGGCGTCCTCGGGGCTCAGCGCTCCCGCCCGGACGATGCCGTGTGCGTAGGAGTCCTTCTCCGCGGCGAGCCATTCGGGGAATTCGTCCCGGGTCATCGGGCGGGCGGTGATGCCGTCGAGCGGTTCCGGCGGGGAGGCGACGGGCCGCGCCCTGACCTGGCCGCGGACGCCGTAGTCGTCGAACGGCCCGTCGTCGGGCCCTATGAGCCGCACGTCCACCCGGCGCGCTCCACGCTCGGCGCACCACCTCTCGGCCCAGTCCCTGGCGGCCCGTTCGTACCCCCGTCCGGCGTGCGACGCGCCGATGCGGAGGTCGCCGATACGGCCGACGCGCCTGCCGTTGTCGTCGGCCACGACCACGGCGACGTGCCCCACTCGGGTACCGCCCTCCGTGATCTCGACGATCGTCCAGCCGAGGATGTCGGCGCGCACCTCCTCGACCCTGCGCGCCACCGCGGCCTCGCCGAGCCCGGCGGCCGTGTGCGCGGCGCGCAGCCGCTGCTCGAAGTCGTTCTGCCAGTCGGCACTTTCACCCAGGGTGTTGAATTCCGTCACCCGGTCACACTGCCACGTCGTCCCGGGAGCGAGCGTGTGATTTCGCCGTCGGCGCGCTACCGCCGCGAGATGCCGCCCGCCCCGGGCGCGGCATCATGGGTGTATGAGTACACCTGAACCCGGGGCCGTCGCCGTCACTCTGGTGCGGGGCGACATCACACGGCAGTCCGTCGATGTCATCGTCAACGCGGCGAATTCCTCGCTGCTCGGCGGGGGCGGGGTCGACGGAGCGGTGCATCGGCGTGGAGGGCCCGAGATCCTGGCCGCCTGCCGTGAGCTGCGGGCTTCGCGGTACGGGAAGGGGTTGCCCACGGGGCGGGCGGTGGCGACGACCGCGGGGAGGCTGGACGCCCGGTGGGTGGTGCACACCGTGGGGCCGGTGTGGAGCCGGGGCGAGGACCGCTCCGAGCTGCTCGCCTCCTGTTACCGCGAATCACTTTGCCTGGCGGCGGAGTTGGGGGCGCGCACGGTGGCGTTTCCCGCGATCTCGACGGGGATCTACGGCTGGCCCATGGACGACGGGGCGCGCATCGCCGTCCGTACGGTGCTGGCGGAGGCCGTCGCGCCGGTCGAGGAGGTGCGGTTCGTGTTGTTCGACGCGCAGGCGTATGCCGTGTTCGAAGAGGTTCTGTCGGCGCACGGTTGAGCGCGGTGCCGCGCGACCGCCGTCGCGCGGGGAAGGACCGCGCGGCCTCGGCGTGCCGGGGAGGTTCACGCCGGGACCACGCGGTACGCGGTCACTTGTGAGGAGTGGGCAGCAGGGCCATTTCGCGGGCGTTCCTGATCGCGCGGGCGAGCAGCCGCTGCTGCTGGGCGGTCACGCGGGTCAGGCGACGGCTGCGGATCTTGCCGCGGTCCGAGATGAACTTCCGCAGCAGATCGGTGTCCTTGTAGTCGATGTAGGCGATTCCGGCCGCGTCCAGCGGATTGGGCCGGGCCTTCGAAGACGCGCGCTGGTCGTCGCGTCGTGTCATATGAGCTCCTTGCGATTTTCGGAGGGTCGTGTCTTCCGAGAGCGCGGTCAGGGGACCGGGTCGAGGAACGAGTCGAACGGGGCGGGGAGCCGCCTCCACGCCTCGGGCCCTTCCGCGTATTCGGCATCGGTGAGGAGGCAGGAGTCGAGGACCCGGACCACTCCGTCGCGATCCAGGGCCGGTGAGGTGAAGACCAGGTGCTGGCAGCGGTCGCCGTGCTCGGGGTGCCAGTCGAGCGCGGCCGCGGCCCTGCGCACCGGGGGCACCAGGTCCCAGGCGGCGTCCGGCAGCGACGCCAGCCACGGACCCGCGCTCTCCACGCAGAGCGCGCCGCCCGCCGCGTCCCAGGCCAGTAGGGTGTCGGGCCGGTCGGCGAGCCAGAAGCGGCCGCGGCTGCGGGCCGCCGCGCAGCACAGGTCCTCCAGCGCCCGGTACAGCCGTTCGGGGTGGAAGGGGCGGCTGCGGTGCCAGACGAGCGTGGTGACACCGGCCTCGTCCGCCTCCTGCGGCAGCAGCGCGCAGGCGGGGTGCTGGGCGGCGGCAGCCGACTCCACGTCGAAGCCGGCGAGGGCGAGGCGGGCCAGTTCCGGGGATCCGGCGGCCACATGACGGGCCGTCGGGTGGAGCTGGGCGAGGAGAGCGCGGTCCTCGTCGTCCGCCGCCTCGTCGTCCACGAGGGCGAGCACGGGCGCGTACTCCAGCTGACGCGCCCAGGTGTCGCCCACGGCCCGCCGGTCGTTCGCCGCCGCCGCGAGTCCCGCCTCGGCCAGGTCGTCGCCGTTGCCGAGGTAGGGCAGCACGAGCGCGGGATCGACGGCGGTGATGACATTGGTGAGTTCGAGCACGTCACCGCCGTGTGCGACGACCACCTCGGCCATCGTCCGGGGTTCGACGGAGTCCCACAGCTCGACGATCGCCGGTCCGGCCGGACCGGCGTCGGCCAGCCGCCGCAGCTCGGGAACCAGGTCCTCGCGCAGCGCGCAGCAGGCGCAGTCGTCGACGAGCGGGGTGTCAGCGCCGGACAGTTCGCCCGAGGCGTCCCGCACGGTGCGTCGCACCGTCCCCTCTGCGGCGCCGGTCAGATCGTGGTGCAGGGCGACACTGCCGGGGACGGTGCGCAGCAGTCGTTCCACGACCTCCCTGCGGGCGTCGGAGTGGAGACCGCCGACGATCACTACGGGCAACCGCGTCGCGCTCCGCATCAGTTCACCCCGCGCCGGCCGTAGCGGCGTTCGAACCGCTCGACGCGTCCGGCGGTGTCCAGTACGCGTGCGGTGCCCGTGTAGAAGGGGTGGCTCGCGGAGGAGATCTCGACGTCCACGACGGGGTAGGTGTTGCCGTCCTCCCACACGATCGTCTTGTCGCTGGTCACGGTGGAGCGGGTGAGGAAGGCCGACCCGGCCGCCTTGTCGCGGAAGACGACGGGGCCGTACGGCGGGTGGATTCCTGGCTTCATGGGCGGTCCTTCGGGGAGGGGAGCCCGGACGGGACGTCCGGAGCGGTCGGTCAGCGTTCTTCGCGGAAGTCGACGTGCCTGCGGGCGACCGGGTCGTACTTGCGCAGGACCATGCGTTCGGGGTCGCTGCGACGGTTCTTGCGGGTGACGTACGTGTAGCCGGTCCCCGCGGTGGAGCGGAGCCCGACGACGGGGCGCAGTTCGGTGCGAGCCATGCCGCTACTATATGGCAATGATTTCCATTTCCAATACGCGGTCGGCCGCGGGAAACGAGTAGTGCCATGTCCGCCCACTGCCAACTGACCGGCGCCCGGCCGGGCTTCGGCAACCGCATCTCCCACTCGCACCGGCGCACCTCGCGTCGCTTCGACCCCAACATCCAGCGCAAGCGGTACTGGCTGCCGAGCGAGGGGCGCAGCGTCCGGCTGACGCTCAGCGCCAGGGCGATCAGGACCGTCGACGCCATCGGTGTCGAGGCGGCCGTCGCCCGCATCCGGGCCAGGGGGGAGAAAGTCTGATGGCGAAGAAGAGCAAGATCGCACGGAACGAGAGGCGCAAGGCGGTCGTCGAGCGGTACGCCGCCCGCCGCGCCGAGTTGAAGGAGATCGTCCGGCGGCCGTCCAGTGCGGACGGCGAACGCCGTGCGGCGGCGGACGAGCTCCGGAGCCAGCCCCGCGACGCGAGCGCCACCCGGGTGCGGAACCGCGACGCGGTGGACGGACGGCCGCGCGGGCATCTGCGGAAGTTCGGGCTCTCCCGCGTGCGCGTGCGCGAACAGGCCCACGCCGGGCTGCTGCCGGGGGTCACCAAGTCCTCCTGGTGAGAGGGTCGTTCGGGCGGTGACGGCCGCCGCCCGAACGACCGGCAGGGACGGGCCGGCCGCCGTCCCCTCGACCGGTACGGATGAGCAGGCCGCCGCCGGGCCGCAACGGCTCGGCCGCCCGGTCCATCCCCAGCGGTGCGGCGCGGGCCGACGGTGCGTACCGGTGCGGTGAGGGCGGGCGATGCGTACAGGTACGGTGCGGGCGGCCGGTCCGTACCGGTGCGGCCGGGGGCGGTCCGCGTGGACCCGGCCGGATTCGATGCCCCGTGCCGCGTACCGGCCCTCCGCGGCTGACAGGATCTGCGGATGCTTCGGAACCGCGGCCTCGTCCTCTCCGTCGTGGGGGCGCTGTACGGACTGTCCGCGATGGGCGACCAGATGGCGCTCGTCGCGCTGACCATCCGGTTGCACGACCAGGGGCGGTCGGGCCTCGCGATATCGGCCCTCGTCATCGCGGGGGTGCTGCCGCTCGTGGTGGTGGGCCCCCTGGCGGCGCCTCTGGTCGACCGGGTCGAGAGCGGTCGGCTGATCGTCGTCGTGACGGCCCTCCAGGCCGTGATCGCCCTGGGGCTGGCGTTCGTCACCGACGTGGTGGCGAGCATCGGGCTGCTGGCTCTGCTCGGGGTCGGGCCGGCCGTGGTCTCTCCCGCGCTGCTGCTCCTGGTGCCCGAGATCCTCGGCGAGGAGAACGCGGCCCGGGGCTACGCCCGGTTGGAGACCTTCCGCTCGGCCGGCAACGTGGTGGGTCCCGCGCTCGCCGGTCTCCTCATGGCCGCCTTCGACAACCGCGTGGCGCTGCTGTGCGACGCGGCGACGTTCGCCGCCATGGCGGCGGCCTTCCTCGGGCTGCGGGTCCGGCGCCGACCCGCCGCCGGGACCACCGCGAACTGGCTCGCCCAGGTGCGCGAAGGAGTGGGGGTGCTGCGCGCGGACCGGCTGCTGCGCACCGCGACCGCGGCGCTCTCCGCGGCCATCCTGTTCACCGCCGTGCTGAGTGTGGCGCGGGTGTTCTTCATCCGTGACGACCTCGGGGCGTCCGACACGGCGTACGGCGTCCTCGTCACCGCGCACACCGTCGGCATGCTCCTCACCTCCGCGCTGATCGCTCCGCGGATCCCCGTGGCATGGCAGCCGCGCGTGCTCGCGGGGGCCGGGGTCCTCATGGGCGCCGCGCTGGCCGCGAGCGCCGGGATCCCCGTGTTCGCCGTCGCCCTCGGCGCCTTCGTGCTCACCGGAGCCGCCAACTCCCTGCAGGCCCTGGCCATCCGCAACCTGATCCACGCCCGCGTCCCGGCCGACGTGCGCGGGCGGGCCTTCGCGTCCTCCGGCGCCGCGCTCAACGGCGCCAACCTGACCGGAACCGCGTTCGGCGGACCGGCGGTGAGCCTGCTCGGTGGCGCCGGCGCGCTGGCGCTGGCCGGCATCGGCACCCTCGTCGTGAGCCTCGCCGGCGCCCCGGTGCTGTCGCGCGGGCGGAGCGAGGCCGGCCGGACGCCCGCCGAAGCCGGCCGGACGTCCACCACCGGCACGGCCCGGCCCGTCGGACCGGCGCGGGACTGAGGTGGGGCGGGCGGAGGAGAGTACCTGGCAGTGCGAGGTCGATGTCGGATTCTCGCCAGCCCGAGGGCGCCCGGTGGCCCATGCTGGAGGCATGTACACGGACACCGAGCGCTGCGTACGGGCGGTCCAGTCGAAGGACGCCCGCTTCGACGGCTGGTTCTTCACGGCGGTTCTCACCACCCGGATCTACTGCCGCCCCAGCTGCCCCGTCGTGCCGCCCAAGGTCGAGAACATGACCTTCTACCCCAGCGCCGCCGCCTGCCAGCAGGCCGGATTCCGGGCCTGCAAGCGGTGCCGGCCCGACACCAGCCCCGGCTCCCCGGAATGGAATGCCCGCGCCGACTCCGTCGCCCGCGCCATGCGCCTCATCCGCGACGGTGTCGTCGACCGCGAGGGCGTCCCCGGGCTCGCCGCCCGACTCGGCTACTCCGCCCGGCAGATCGAGCGCCAACTCCTCGCCGAACTGGGTGCGGGCCCGCTCGCCCTGGCCCGCGCCCAACGGGCCCAGACCGCGCGCCTGCTCATCGAGACCACCTCGTTGCCCATGGCAGAGGTGGCGTTCGCCGCCGGGTTCGCCTCAATCCGCACCTTCAACGACACCGTGCGCGAGGTCTTCGCCCTGGCCCCGGGCGAGCTGCGCAGCCGCGCCGCCCGGTCCACGACACCGACACCCGCCCCGGGGGTGATCACGCTGCGGCTGCCGTACCGGGCACCGCTGAACCCCTCCAACCTCTTCGGACACCTCGCCGCCACCGCGGTCCCCGGTGTCGAGGAGTGGCGCGACGGCGCCTACCGCCGCACGCTCACCCTCCCGCACGGGCACGGCATCGTCTCCCTCACCCCGCGCCCCGGCCACGTCGGCTGCCGGCTGTTCCTCACCGACCCCCGGGACCTCACCCTCGCCATCAGCCGCTGCCGCTGGCTGCTCGACCTGGACGCCGACCCGGTGGCCGTCGACGACCGGCTGCGCGCCGATCCACTGCTCGCGCCCCTGGTCGACACGGCCCCGGGGCGACGGGTGCCGCGTACCGTCGACGGCGCGGAGTTCGCCGTACGGGCGGTGCTCGGGCAGCAGGTGTCGACCGCTGCCGCCCGCACCCACGCGGCGCGCCTCGTCGCCGCGCACGGCGTCCCCGTCGACGACCCGGAGGGCGGCGGCCTCACCCATCTGTTCCCGGTCCCGGAAGCGCTCGCCGGACTCGACCCCGAACGGCTCGCCCTGCCCCGCACCCGTCGCACCACGCTCACCACGCTGGTCGGCGCGCTCGCCGACGGAACGCTCCGGCTCGGCACCGACAGCGACTGGGAGCGGACACGGACCGAACTGGCCGTCCTCCCCGGCTTCGGCCCCTGGACCGTCGAGGCGATCGCTATGCGCGCCCTCGGCGACCCGGACGCCTTCCTCCCCACCGACCTCGGCATCCGCCGAGCCGCCGCGGAGCTCGGCCTCCCGTCGACCCCCGCCGCGCTCACCGCCCGCGCGGCGGCCTGGCGGCCCTGGCGCGCATACGCGGTCCAGTACCTCTGGACCGTCGACGACCACCCCATCAACCACCTGCCCGCATGACCCAGTTGGGACGATCCGTCATGACCACCACGCCCGCACCCACGACCTCCCGGCGGCCCGGGACGGCCGTCCACCGGCGGCACACCGTCGTCGACAGCCCCTACGGCCCGCTGACACTCGTCGCCACCGACGGCGTGCTCTCGGGCCTCTACATGACCGAGCAGCGCCACCGCCCGCCCGAGGAGACCTTCGGCGAGCCCGACCCGCGCCCGTTCACGGAGGCGATCCGCCAGCTCGACGCCTACTTCGCCGGCGAGCTGCGCGAGTTCGACCTGCCGTTGTGCCTGGACGGCACCCCGTTCCAGCGCAGTGTCTGGGCGCAGCTCCAGCTGATCCCGTACGGCGAGACCCGCTCGTACGGTGAGCTGGCCGAGACCCTCGGCAAGCCGGGCGCCTCCCGTGCGGTGGGTCTCGCCAACGGCAAGAACCCGGTGGGCATCATCGTCCCCTGCCACCGCGTGATCGGTGCCTCCGGCGGTCTCACCGGCTACGGCGGCGGGCTCGACCGCAAGCAACGGCTGCTGGCCTTCGAGAAGGGCGGACGCGACGACGGCCCGGGCCTTTCCCTCTTCTGACGCCTCCCGGGGAGGGCGGACGCGTGACACCGCCCGGGCCGGCGCGGTGGACGTGTGACGCCGGAAGCGCGGGCGGCGGGAGATTCGGGCCCGGGTGGTGTCGGACCCGGGCCCGGGCGGCGGCGGAATCCCGGGCCCCGGGTGGGGCCGGAGCCCGGTCGGGGCGTGCGTCCGCCCCGTCGGTCGGTGTCCAGAGCCCCGTGCGGCGTCAGCCGACGAAGATCTCCACCACGGTCCAGATCGCCAGGCCCAGCATGCACAGCCCGCCGATCCGCTGAACCGTCTTGAGCGGCACCCGCTTCGCGATGAACTGCCCCGCGAGCAGAGCCAGCGCCGAGACCGACATCAGCGCGGCCGCGGACCCGATCGCCGTGGACCAGGTGCCGTTGCTCGCGGCCAGATTGGCCGTGGTGATCTGCGTCAGATCGCCCCACTCGCTGATGAAGACCGCCATGAACGCGGTCGAGTAGACAGGCCAGAACCCGGTCACCGTCCTGACGCCGTCCTCCTCCTCGTCATCGCCGCCACCGGCACGCAGCAGCATGAACGCGCCGAACGCGAACAGGGACGCCGAGACGACCTTGACGAGCCAGTCCGGCAGCAGCCCGATCAGGCTGCCCGCCCCGACGGCGATCGCGACGTGCACGATGAACGCGGACGACGTGCCGAACCAGACGTACAGCGGGCGCATGCGGGTGCCCATGGCGAGGGACGCGAACATCGTCTTGTCCGGCAGTTCGGCGAGGAAGATCAGCCCGAAGGCGGTGATGATCGCCAGGGGGTCGAGGTGCATTCCGGGTGGCTTTCTGTGAGAGCCGGGCCCCGGGCCTTCGCGAAGCGCCACTCGGGCTGTCCGGAGGACCACTCGGCCCGGCACGACGTCGGCACCCGCGGGCCGCGGGCACGTCATACCTGACCGAAGGTCTCGCCCGCCCGTGGGACTCACGGGCCCGGCCACCGGGAACCCGAGGGCTCCAGTGTGTCGACGACCGGTTTGCGGGGCTACTCCCCTTCGCAGCCGCCCACTGTACCCCAACTACCACCTGAGGTGCGCAGGTGTTCGATCCGATGCGGGGTCGGTACAGTCCCCGAGTGATCGTCCGAGCCGTCTCCGGAGGCGTCCCCGCATGAGCCGCCGCCCGCGCAAGCCCGCCCCCGCACAGGGCGCCTCCCGGCCCACCGTCAGCGTCTGCCGCGGCTGCTGCTGCGGAACCCCGAAGATCCCGGACGTGGACCACGCCGGTCAGCTCGCCGTGCTGCGCCGGACGCTCGCCGACGTGGCGACGGTCCGCGCCGTGGACTGCCTGGACGCCTGCGAACAGGCCAATGTCGTCGTCGTACAGCCCTCGGCTCAGGGGCGCGCGGCCGGTGGCCGGCCGGTCTGGCTCGGGCTCGTCAACGACCCGGACGCCGTGACCGACATCGCCGCCTGGGTCGAGGCGGGCGGGCCGGGGCTGGTGGACCCGCCCGGGATCCTCGACCTCTACGCCTTCCGCCCCTCGCGCCGCGTCCAGCGGGAACTGCGGGAACCGGGGGACTGAACGCGCCTGTCGGATCGCGGGGCGAGGTGCCCCCGGGGCACCGCAGTCGCACCGGTCGGCCCGGCCCCCGGACCCTCAGCCCCGGGAGCCCGTGTCCCCGCGGCCACCGTCCACGGCAGCGTCGTTTCCCTCGCCATCCTCCCCGTCCCCGGCCCCGTCCGTGCTCGTGGCCGCCGTCAGCCCCCTCAGCAGTGCGGGAAGGGCCGTCCCGATCGGTTCACGAACAGTCTCCGCGGCCAGTTCGTCGTACGGCGTGGGCTCGGCGTTCACCACGATCAGGCGTGCCCCGTGCTCCACCGCGATCCCCGCCAGCGAGGCGGCGGGCTGCACCTGGAGCGTCGTCCCGACCGCGATGAACACCTCGCACGCCTTGGCGATCGCCATGGCCTCGCCCAGGACCACCGGATCCAGCCGCTCACCGAACATGATCGTCGCCGACTTCAGGATGCCGCCGCAGACCGTGCACGGCGGATCGGCCTCGCCCGCCTCCACCCGGGCCAGGGCCTCGGCCATGGGGGAGCGCGCGTGGCAACGGGTGCAGACCACCTCGCGCGCCGTGCCGTGCAGTTCCAGGACCTTGCGGGCGGGGAGACCGGCCAACTGGTGCAGACCGTCGACGTTCTGCGTGATCACCCGCACCGGCGTGCCGGACCGCTCCAGCTCGGCCACCGCGCGGTGGGCGGCGTTCGGCCGTGCGTTCCAGGTCGCGCTGGTGCGGCGCATCTGCCACGAACGCCTGCGGATGTCCGGATCGCTCATGTAGCAGTCGTACGTGACGAGCTTCTCGGCCTCCGGGTCCTTGCGCCAGAGCCCGTTCGGCCCGCGGTAGTCGGGGATGCCGGAATCCGTGGAGATACCGGCGCCGCTGAGGATCGCGACGAGAGTCATGGCCACGAGCGTACGCAGCGCCGGACGCCGCCCGCGAGGCCATTTCGCCCGCGACGCACGGCCGGCGCACAGGCCGAACGCACGGGGCGAGAGGTGACACGACGGTCGAGGACCGGGCCGGACGGACGTCAGGCCGCAGGGCCCACGGGACTGAACGGTGACGGGGTCCGGCCCGTCCAGGTGTGCAGCTCGGCGCGGGCGGTCTGCTTGGTGACGCCGCCCTCCTGGGCGGTGCCGCTCCGGGCCACGTAGAAGCGTCCGTCGTCGAGCGAGACCAGCCCGTACTGCCCGTACTGGCCCGGTGCCTGCCATCCGTACGTACCCGTCGCCGCATCGTGCGCGCCCTTGCGCAGCAGGGGGAGCAGCAGGCCGCGCTCCGGTGTCCGCTGGCCCCGGACGAGCCCCCGCACCGGCTTCCTCGCACCGTCCAGCGCGAACACCGAGTAATTGGGGAAACCGGGCTTGGTGCCCTTGTAGACGGCCATCAGCCAGTTGCCGCTGTGTCCGTCGTACTCCAGGTTCTGCACGCCGTACGTGGTGTTCCCGGTGTATACGAAGAACTTGCCGTCGACGCGGGCGGGACCGCTGGTGTGCGGGGCCGACTCGGTCAGCGGGCGCTCGTACTTCCGCCACCGCGTGACGTCGTACTGGAGCAGCACCTGGTGGTCGTTGTCCGCGCGGCCCCGGTTGGCGTACACGCCGTACGCGACCGTCAGCCGCCGCTCGGCGTGCCTGCCGCGCCGGTCTCCGAACGCCGGGCCGAACGCGACGCCGTCGATGCCGCTGCAGCCGTAGCGGTGGTCGGGGGTGTCGGCGGTGTCGCCGTCGAACACGCCGTCGCCGTCCATGTCGGCGGTGAAGTCCTTCACGACCTCCTGGAGGTGGACGGTCGAGACGACGCCCGTGGACCGGGCGTCCATGTCCATGCGGGTGACGCGGTCCACGTCCAGGATCGCGATGTAGAAGGACCTCGCCTCCTTGTACTCCAGCGAGCCGTACACCCGGCCGTCCTTCTCGTCGAAGTCCAGATCGCCGAGATGGCCGGTGAAGCCGGTGACCGAGCCCACCGGGTTGCCCCCGAGATCGGTCTTGACCAGCAGGTCGGTCATCGAGAAGTACATGAAGCCCTTGCGGCGGTCGATCGCCATGCCCTGGACGTGGCCCGAGCGCCAGGCGCCGCCGTCGACCGACGACGGCACGTCACGCGAGGGGGCCGGGGCGGGGGCCGGCCGTGCGGTCGCCGTCGGCGCCGTGGCGACGACCGCCGCGCAGGAGAACGTGGTACAGACGAACGCCGCGACGACCGACGCCGTGAACCCACCGAAACGACCCGTGTGCTTGCTCATGTCCCCTCCGCTGTCGTGGAGTTCGGATGATGCAGGCTGAGCGTGCACCGAGAACGACGGGCGGGTGAATTCGCGCGCCCGGCAGTCGCCGACCGCCGCCCCGGCTCCGCACCCCGGTGGCCCGTGCACCAGCTCACCGGCTGACGGCCGGTCAGGACAAGCCCCGCGGGTCAGCCGGTCACCGGACGGCCGTCCTCCAGCTCCGCCGCGCCGCCGCCCGAGTCGAGCACGTCCAGCGCCGCCCTCAGGCGCAGGGCGAGACCGGCGGGCAGGTGGTGGTCGAGATCGTCGCGTTCGACGAGCTCCCAGGACAGCAGCTCCTCCTCCTGGAGCCGGATCTCCTTCAGCTCCCGTTCCCCGAGCACGCCGCCGTCGTAGAGGTACGCGGCGATCGGCGGACGCCCCGGGCCGCGCGCCCAGTCGACCGCGAGGAGCCGCCCGGGCGGCACGTCGAGGCCGATCTCCTCGGACGTCTCGCGTCGTGCGGCCTGCCGGGGGCTCTCGCCCTCGTCGGACTCGACGGTTCCGCCGGGCAGCGCCCAGCCCTCGCGGTAGTTCGGTTCGACGAGCAGTACCCGGCCGCGGGCGTCCCGGAACACGGTGGCCGCGGCGGCCAGCACCCGGGGCAGCCCCGCGATGTAAGCGGCGTAGTCAGTGGTGGTCACGCGGGCAGCGTAGTCGCACGGTACGGGCCCGGGACGGCCCTGGGCAGCGGGTATGTGCTGCGGATAGGGTCGGTGCGGCGCGACTGCCTGTTCGAAAAGCAAGGGGTTCAAGGTGGCGGACGGAGCAGTGATGGAGACCGCGAGCGTGCTCGTCGCGGCGGACAAGTTCAAGGGCTCGCTCACGGCGGTGCAGGTCGCCGACCGGGTGACGGCCGGGCTGCGGCGCGTCGTCCCCGGGGTGCGGGTCGAGACCCTGCCGGTGGCGGACGGCGGCGACGGCACGGTGGCGGCGGCGGTGGCCGCCGGGTTCGAGCGCCGTGAGGCACGGGTGACCGGGCCGCTCGGGGAGCCGGTGACGGCGGCGTACGCGCTGCGCGGCACCACCGCGGTGGTGGAGATGGCCGAGGCATCGGGCCTCCAGCACCTTCCCGCGGGCGTGTTCGCCCCGCTGACGGCCACGACGTACGGTTCCGGCGAGTTGCTGGCCGCCGCGCTCGACGCGGGCGCCCGGACGATCGTGTTCGGTGTGGGCGGCAGCGCGACGACGGACGGCGGCGCGGGAATGCTGGCCGCGCTCGGGGCCCGCTTCCTGGACGCGGACGGCAAGCCCGTCGGGCCCGGTGGCGGCGGACTCGCCGATCTCGCCGAGGCGGACCTGTCCGGCCTCGACCCGCGCCTGGCCGATGTGGACCTGGTCCTCGCCAGCGACGTGGACAACCCGCTGACCGGTCCCAAGGGAGCCCCCGAGGTCTACGGGCGGCAGAAGGGCGCCACCGAGGAGGACATCGCGGTCCTGGACGCCGCGCTCGCCCACTACGCGTCCGTCCTCGGTCCGGAACACGCCGGGCTGCCCGGGGCGGGTGCGGCGGGCGGCATCGGTTACGGGGCGCTGGTCGCGCTCGGGGCCCGGTTCCGCCCCGGCATCGAGGTCATGCTCGACGTCCTCGGCTTCGCCCCCGCACTGGCGCGGGCCACCCTGGTGATCACCGGTGAGGGGTCGCTCGACGAACAGACCCTGCACGGCAAGGCCCCGGCGGGCGTGGCCTCGGCCGCCCGCGCGGCGGGCGTCGAGGTCGTGGCGGTCTGCGGCCGGCTCGCGCTGACGCCCGAGGCGCTGAACGGCGCGGGCATCAGCCGGGCGTACGCGCTCGCGGACCTCGAACCGGACCCGGCCGTCTCCATGGCCCAGGCGGGACCGCTGCTGGAACGGGCGGCCGAGACGATCGCGCGCGACTTCCTGCGGTAGGCCGTGCCGGCGAACCGCCGCCCGCCGGTCGACGCCTGGTCCGCACGCCCGCCGCGTCGTCGGAGTCGTTCTCGTACGGGAACGATCCTCCGCCTCGTGCTCGCACGCGCCGGACGCCGCAGGCCCGGCTCCCGGCCGACGGGCGGCGGTTCGCCGGCACGACCCGGCGCCCCTCCCGACGTTCGCGCCGTCGCGGGCCTCGCCGGTCGCGGCATCGCCCGCGGGCCCGGTTGCGTACCCGCCCGCGTTCCGCGGCCGAGGAGGCCCGTTCGGCACCGGCCCGGGTCCCTTCCCGGACCACCGGCCTCCGCGGGTCAACCGGGGGCCGGTGCCGTGCCGTGGCCGTCCCCCCTCTCCGTGTCGATCCGTCCGGTGCGGGCGTTCGCGTCGAACCATCCGGCGGCGGTGTGTCCGTCGAACCGTGCGGCGCCCTCCCGCTCGAACCCTGCCGCGCCCGTGGCCGTGGCCGCGTCGGACGGCTCCAGGGCCGTGTCGGACGGTCCGACGGGCGCGTCGTGCGGCTCGGTGTCCGCGTCGCTCCGCTCGCCGTCGCCGAGCAGGTCCGCCAGGAACCTCAGCTCCACCGGCAGGTCCCGACGCCACGCCATCGTCACGAACGGGGCAAGGATGATCATGCCGCCGTCCAGATGCGGCTTGACCGACAACTGGACCAGGGTTCCCCTTCCGCTCGGGCTCAGGTGGAACTCCAGTTCCGGCGAATGCCGGCCCAGCGGGGTCCACATCCGCGCGCCGCGGAAGGCCAGGTACTCGACCGGAGTGCTCGCGGTGCAGGTGAGGCGGTGCGCCCGGCGCCTGCCGGGGAACTTGCAGAGGTATTGGTCGCCGAGGTCCGTGGCGAACGGGCCGTCGAGCACCTGGTCTATGCTCGACGACCACACGGCCAGATTCCGTGGATCCCGGAGGAACGAGAAGATCTCCTCCGCGGGGCGGGACACATGGACATGCGCAGACACACGGGGCATGGCTCCACCTCTTACGGCGCCCGTCCGCCCGACCTTCGGCGTCCGGTAGCCCTCGTCGCGGTGCCGTCGCCCATCAGCCTGCGTCTCGTCGCGGGCACACGCATCCCTCGCACGACCGATGGAGTGAATCCGGCGCCTCGACTCGCGTGTGGCCCGGTGCGCTTCCCGCGATGCGGCCCGGACGTCTGGTAGTGGCGGACGGCGGCGGGCCGCGCACCCGGGCCGGTCGACGCGCAACCCGGGCCGGTTGCCGCTCCGCCCCGGTCGCCGCAGTCTGGACGTGTGGCTGTCCCCGGGCCCGCCATGGCCGAGCGGAGCGGCTGGGCCGTCCGGACACCCGGTCCGATCGGCACCGGCCCCCTGGCACGTGTGCGCCGCCCCGAACCCGTCCCCGGCCCGGGAGAGCTGCTGCTCGACGTGGAGGCGTGCGGGGTCTGCCGTACGGATCTCCATCTGGCCGAGGGCGACCTCCCGCCGCACCGGCCGGGCACCGTCCCCGGACACGAGATCGTCGGCCGGGTCGTGGCGGCCGGAGACGGGACCGGCCGGTTCCGCGTCGGAGACCGGGTGGGCGGGGCCTGGCTGCGCGGTACGTGCGGGAGCTGCCGGTACTGCCGGGCCGGGAGGGAGAACCTCTGTCCCCGCTCCGTCTACACGGGCTGGGACTCCGACGGCGGCTTCGCCGAGACCACGGTGGTCCCGGAGGACTTCGCCTACGGGCTCCCCGACGACCAGGACGCCGCCCACCTCGCCCCGCTGCTCTGCGCGGGCATCATCGGATACCGCTCCCTGCGGCGCAGTGCGCTCCCCGAGGGCGGACGGCTGGGCATCTACGGCTTCGGCGCCTCGGCCCACCTGGCGGCCCAGGTGGCGCTCGCCGAGGGCGCCACCGTCCATGTGCTGACCCGCTCGGCGAGCGCCCGCGCCCTGGCGCTGGAGCTGGGAGCCGCCTCGGCGGGCGACGCGTACGACCGTCCGCCGGAACCGCTGGACTCGGCGATCCTGTTCGCACCCGTCGGCGACCTGGTGCCGGTGGCGCTGGAGGCCCTGGACAGGGCGGGAACGCTCGCGATCGCCGGGATCCACCTGTCGGACGTCCCCGTGCTGAACTACCAGCGCCATCTCTTCCAGGAGCGGGACCTGCGCAGCGTCACGTCCAACACGCGTGAGGACGGTCGGGAGTTCCTCGCCCTGGCCCGGCGCATCGGCATCCGGGTCACGGTGAGTCCGTACCCGCTGAGCGAGGCCGACCGGGCCCTGGCCGACCTGGCCGCCGACCGGGTGCGCGGGGCCGCGGTGCTCGTGCCCGGCTGACACCTCGTGCCCCGTCAGCCGTCGCCGCCACCGTCGTCGGAGCCGTTCGGCGCGGGCACGGTCGCTCCGGCGAGTCCGTCGGCGCCGCCCCCGACGGTGCTCGGCGTGGGCCCGGAACCCGCGCCGCACGGTCAGGGCGAGGGCAGGGCGGTGAGCTCCGTGACGGCCCACATCAGGACGCGTCCGACGCGGGGGCCAGCCGGCCGCGGAGCCATGCCCGGCCGAGCTCCGGACCGTCGGCCGCCGCGGTCGAGCAGCCCCACACCTTCGTGCCCGACCTGAGCATCTTCGCGTGCCGCTGCTGCTCCTCGGCGGACAGCAGGAACACCAGGCCGCGACAGCGTTCGGCCAGCCGGGGGCGCAGCTCGCGGACCGACCGGACCTGGTCGACCGCGCCGCGCGTGTCCCGTTCCTCGGGGGCGGGCGGCATGCGCACCATGGCCGCGAAGGGTTCCGCGCGGTCGAGCGCCTCGTCCAGCGTGCGTACCACCAGTGCGCGGGCCTCGTCGTGCGACAGCTCCCCGGCGTGGATCTCCAGCAGAGGCCAGTCGGACCATTCCACAGGCATGATTTCCCCTCCATGCCACACAGGTACTTTGGTTAGGCAAACCTAACTCTGTGGACATGTGTCCGCAAGTTGCTCGAGTACGGTTCTCCGCATGAGTCCTTCCGGCGACGAAGCAGAAGACGAGGTGCCGCGCCGCCGCGCATGGGGCAGTCTGAGCCGCGCGCAGATCGTGGCGGCGGGGCTGGAGATCGCGCGCAACGAGGGCATGCGGGCCCTGACGATCCGGCGGCTCGCGTCCGACCTCGGCGCCTCCAGGATGGCCCTGTACCGGCATGTGCCGGACAAGGACGCGCTGGTCGGTCTCATCATGGACGCCATCGCCGAGCACGACGTCGAGCCGCCGGACCTCGGAGAGGGGCCGTGGCAGGACAGGCTGAGGCGGCTCGCCGAGGCCATGCGCCGCGAGCTCGCCGTCTACCCGGGGCTCCTGGACATCCACATGACGCGGGCGCACGTCGGACCCGGGGCGCTGCACCTGGTGGAGAGCGCCCTGGACGTCCTGGCCGACGCCGGCCTCGACGAGGAGCAGGCGGCCCGTCACTACCTGGTCTTCGCCGACCTGGTCCTGGGCCGCCTCCACCGCGAGCTGCGCGGCGACCCCGTGGACCCGCACCGCACCGCGGACCTCCTGGCTCTCGCCGAGCGGACCGGCGATCATCCGCGGCTCGCCGCCGCCGCGCCCCACCTGCGCGACGTGGCGCCCGGACGGATCTTCGACGACGAGCTGTCCGTGCTCGTCCTCGCCATCGAAGCCACCGTCCGCTCGTCGTGAGCCGCGCCACCGCCGCGTACGCCGGGCCTTCGGGCACCGCGGGGCCGCAGGCGTGGGGAACACGGCCGTACATGTGAGAGGGCCCGGGTGCTGGGAAGCACCCGGGCCCTCTCACACGCGCTTGCGGTTACGGCAGCTGGGCCGCCCGTGCCTCGCGCCGGTTGTCGCGGAAGGTGTTCACCCTCCGGGCCGTCGCGAAGAGCGGGATGACCGCGCCCAGGACCACCTGGAGCGCACAGCCGGTCTGCAGGAGCAGCTGCCCGCCGGGGGCGTCCAGCGCCCACGCGGCCAGGAGCCCCATCGCGGAGATGATCCAGCTGAGCATCGCCACCGCGAGGACGCCCCGCGGCTTCGGGTACTCGACCCGGCTGACCATCAGCCACGCCACCCCGACGATCGCGAGGAGCGTCGGCACGAAGGGCAGCTCCAGGAGCACGATCGAGACGACCGTGAGCGCTCCGAAGGGACTCGGCATGCCCTGGAACATGCCGTCCTTCATGGTCACGCAGGAGAATCTGGCGAGTCTGAGCACCACCGCCAGCAGCACCACGATCGCCGCCAGCGCCGACACCCGCTGGTGCGCGTCGTCCGCGACCATGCCGTACACGAGGACGAAGTACGCCGGGGCGAGCCCGAAGCTGATCAGGTCCGAGAGGTTGTCCAGTTCGGCACCCATCGGCGAGGAACGCAGCTTGCGGGCCACGAGCCCGTCGAAGAGGTCGAACACCGCGGCCAGGAGCATCAGGATCACGGCAGTGGCCGCGGAGTGCCGCGCCATGCCGCTCTCGTCGCTGCCCGTGAGGTGCGGAATGAGGATTCCGGTGGTGGTGAAGTACACCGCCATGAAGCCGCACGTGGCGTTGCCCAGCGTGAGGGTGTCCGCTATCGACAGCCGCAGAGAGAGCGGCATGTCCTCGCCGGCGTCCTCCTCGGACTCCGACTCCGGCACCCAGCCGGTCCGGGTCTCAGGATCAATCACGGTCAATTCGAGTCACCCCCGCGGTAGTGGCCTGGCCGACCTCGACCGCGACCTCGACACCCTCCGGCAGGTAGAGGTCGACGCGGGAGCCGAAGCGGATCAGACCGATGCGCTCGCCCTGTTCCACCTTTGTACCCTGCGGGACGTAGGGGACGATACGACGTGCGACCGCGCCCGCGATCTGCACCATCTCGATGTCGCCGAGCTCGGTGTCGAAGTGCCAGACCACGCGCTCGTTGTTCTCGCTCTCCTTGTTGAAAGCGGGAACGAAGCCGCCGGGGACGTGCTCGACGGAGGTCACGGTGCCGGCCAGGGGCGCGCGGTTCACATGGACGTTCAGCGGGCTCATGAAGATCGCGACGCGGGTACGTCCGTCCTTCCACGGCATGATGCTCTGCACCACGCCGTCGGCCGGGGAGATGACCCGGCCCTGCGTGATCTCGCGCTCGGGGTCCCGGAAGAACCACAGCATGCCCGCCGCGAGCGCGGTGGTGGGCACGGCCACCGCGGCCCAGCGCCCGGACCTGCGGGCCCGGGTGAGGCTGAGCGCCGCGGTGGCGACGGTCGGGAGGAGCCACGGCGAAGCTCCGCGTGCAAGGCGGACACCGCCGCGCGGTGCAGAGGTTTGGCTGTCGGGCATGGATGACCTTCGTAGCGGATGATGCCGCGCTGGCAACGGGGGACGGCGGCTTTTCCGGCGATGTTATCGGTTGCGAGCCGCAACTGGGCAAGCCAGCAGCCGAGTCGGACGGCGGGAAGGCACCGGCTGAGGATGACAGGGTGTGATCTTCTTCGCTGCCAAATCGGCTTTAAAGGGACAATCAACCCTGGAACCGGTACTCCTCGAGGAGTCGGCGCCCAATGATCATTTTCTGGATCTCGGCGGTACCTTCGCCGATCAGCAGCATCGGGGCCTCCCGGTAGAGGCGCTCGATCTCGTACTCCTTCGAGAAGCCGTAGCCGCCGTGGATACGGAAGGCGTCCTCGACGACTTCCTTGCAGTACTCGGAGGCGAGGTACTTCGCCATCCCTGCCTCCAGGTCGTTTCGCTCCCCGGAGTCCTTTTTGCGAGCCGCATTCACCATCATGGCATGGGCGGCCTCCACCTTGGTGGCCATTTCGGCCAGCTTGAACTGGATGGCCTGGTGCTGAGCGATCGGCTTCCCGAACGTCTGGCGCTGCTGGGCGTACGAAACACCCAGCTCGAACGCACGCTGTGCGACGCCACAGCCACGGGCGGCCACATTCACCCGGCCGACCTCGACGCCGTCCATCATTTGGTAAAAACCCCGGCCGGTGGTGCCGCCCAGGACCCGGTTGGCCGGAATTCGCAGTCCGTCCATGATGAGTTCGGTGGTGTCGACGCCCTTGTAGCCCATTTTGTCGATTTTGCCGGGAATGGTGAGTCCCGGACGTACCTCGCCGAATCCGGGCTCCTTCTCGACCAGGAACGTTGTCATCGACTTGTGCGGGGCGGTGCCCTCGGGGTGGCCTTCGTCACTCCGGCAGAGGACGGCCACGAGCGTGGACGTACCGCCGTTCGTCAGCCACATCTTCTGGCCGTCGAGGACGTATTCCCCGCCGTCCCGGACGCCCTTGGAGGTGATCGCCGACACGTCCGAGCCCAGTCCCGGCTCGGACATCGAGAACGCGCCCCTGACCTCGCCCAGGGCCATGCGCGGGAGAAAGGCGTCCTTCTGTTCCTGGGTGCCGTGCTGCTTGAGCATGTACGCCACGATGAAATGTGTGTTGATGATGCCCGACACGCTCATCCAGCCCCGGGCGAGCTCCTCCACGCACAGCGCGTACGTGAGCAACGACTCGCCCAGACCCCCGTACTCCTCGGGAATCATCAGCCCGAACAGACCGAGTTCCTTGAGTCCCTCGACGATCTCGGTCGGGTACTCGTCGCGGTGTTCCAGACCGGTCGCTACCGGAATGATCTCCTTGTCGACGAAATCCCGGACCGTGGAGACGATCTCCTGCTGGACATCGGTGAGACCGGAGGTCTGGGCGAGTCGCGTCATGGCTACTTCTCCACGTTCTTCTGCGAGGGCTTCGGGGAGGACTTCTGCGGGGCCGGGAGCGGCTCGGGGCGGCCGGGCTGCTCGCCGCCGCGCTCCTTGATGTACGTCTCCGTGGGGACCATCACCTTGCGGCGGAACACGCAGACCAGCGTTCCGTCCTGCTTGTATCCCCGGGTCTCCACGTACACGATTCCGCGGTCGCTGCGGGACTTCGAGGGGGTCTTGTCCAGAACGGTCGTCTCGCCGTAGATCGTGTCGCCGTGGAAGGTCGGCGCGACGTGCTTCAGCGACTCGATCTCCAGATTGGCGATCGCCTTTCCGGAGACGTCCGGGACCGACATGCCGAGCAGCAGCGAGTAGACGTAATTGCCGACGACGACGTTCTTCCCGAAATCAGTCGTCCGCTCCGCGTAATTGCTGTCCATGTGCAGCGGGTGGTGATTCATGGTCAGCAGACAGAAGAGGTGGTCGTCGTACTCGGTGACCGTCTTCCCGGGCCAGTGCTTGTAGACCGCGCCGACCTCGAACTCCTCGAAGGTGCGTCCGAACTGCATCTCAGGCCTCCGGAGCCTCGAACTTGGAAGTGCGACGCAGACCGGCCGCGCGCCCCTTTCCGGCGACGACCAGGGCCATCTTGCGGCTCGCCTCGTCGATCATCTCGTCGCCGAGCATCGCCGAGCCCTTCTTGCCGCCCTCCTCGGAGGTGCACCACTCGTACGCGTCGAGGATCAGCTCCGCGTGGTCGTAGTCCTCCTGCGAAGGCGAGAACACCTCGTTGGCCGCATCGACCTGACCCGGGTGGAGCACCCACTTGCCGTCGAAGCCCAGCGCCGCGGCACGGCCGGCGACCTCGCGGTACGCGTCCACGTCACGGATCTGGAGGAAGGGGCCGTCGATCGCCTGGAGGTCGTGCGCACGGGCCGCCATCAGGATGCGCATCAGGATGTAGTGGTACGCGTCCGCGTCGTACCCGGGCGGCTGCTGCCCGACGACCAGGGTCTTCATGTTGATCGACGCCATGAAGTCGGCCGGGCCGAAGATCAGCGTCTCCAGCCGCGGCGAGGCGGCGGCGATCTCGTCGATGTTCACCAGACCCCTGGCGTTCTCGATCTGCGCCTCGATGCCGATCCGCCCGACCTCGAAGCCCATCGTCTTCTCGATCTGGGTCAGCAGCAGATCGAGGGCGACGATCTGCTGGGCGTCCTGGACCTTCGGCAGCATGAGGCAGTCGAGATTCTGGCCGGCGCCCTCGACGACCGTGACGACGTCGCGGTACGTCCAGTGCGTGGTCCAGTCGTTGACCCGCACGACCCGGGTCTTGCCCGTCCAGTCGCCCTTGTTCAGCGCGTCGACGATGGTGTGCCGGGCGCCCTCCTTGGCGAGCGGCGCGCACGCGTCCTCCAGGTCCAGGAAGACCTGGTCGGCCGGGAGGCCCTGGGCCTTCTCCAGGAACCGGGGGTTCGAGCCGGGCACGGCCAGGCACGAACGGCGCGGACGCAGACGGGAGGCGCCGTCCCGCAGGGGCGTCGCCTGAGGGTGGTGGTGGGAGACGGGCGGGCGGTTGACGGCAGTCATGCGGGGACCTCCAGAGGGTCGAGCTTGTTCGCTTTCCGGATCTCGTCGACGATACGGCCGATGATCTCCGTGATGCCGAAGTCCTTCGGGGTGAAGACGGCGGCGACACCGGCCCCCACCAGGGCAGCGGCGTCGGCGGGCGGAATGATCCCGCCCGCGATGACCGGGATGTCCGAGGCGCCGGCCTCGCGCAGCCGGGCCAGCACGTCCGGTACGAGCTCCGCGTGCGAACCGGACAGGATCGACAGGCCGACGCAGTGCACGTCCTCGGCGAGGGCGGCCGACACGATCTGCTCGGGCGTCAGCCTGATCCCCTGGTAGACCACCTCGAACCCGGCGTCACGGGCCCGCACGGCGATCTGCTCGGCTCCGTTGGAGTGCCCGTCCAGACCCGGCTTGCCGACCAGCAGCCGCAGTCGCCCGGTGCCCAGATCGGCCGCCGTCCGGGCGACCTTCTCCCGGACCAGGGCGAGCGGAGTGCCGGGCTCCGCGGCCACCGCCACGGGGGCCGACGAGACGCCCGTCGGGGCCCGGAACTCGCCGAAGACGTCACGCAGCGCCCAGGCCCATTCCCCGGTGGTGACGCCCGCGCGGGCGCACTCCACGGTCGCCGTCATCAGGTTCTCGCGGCCCGCGGCGGCCTTCTTCAGCGCGGCCAGCGCGTCAGTGGCGCGCGCCTCGTCCCGGTTGTCGCGCCAAGCGTGCAGGGCGGCGACGACCTTGGCCTCGTTGGCCGGGTCGACCGTCATGATCGCGCCGTCGAGGTCCGCGGTGAGCGGGTTCGGCTCCGTGGTCTCGTGGACGTTGACGCCGACGATCTTCTCCTCGCCGTTCTCGATCCGGGCCCTGCGGGCGGCGTGCGAGGCGACGAGCTCGGACTTCAGATAGCCGGACTCGACGGCCGCCATGGCGCCGCCCATCTCCTGGATCCGGCCCATCTCGGCCAGCGACGCGGTGACCAGCTCGTCCACCTTGGCCTCGACGACGTGCGACCCGGCGAAGATGTCCTCGTACTCCAGCAGATCGCTCTCGTGGGCCAGCACCTGCTGGATGCGCAGCGACCACTGCTGGTCCCAGGGCCGGGGGAGACCCAGCGCCTCGTTCCACGCGGGCAGTTGGACGGCCCGGGCGCGGGCGTCCTTGGACAGGGTGACGGCCAGCATCTCCAGGACGATCCGCTGGACGTTGTTCTCCGGCTGCGCCTCGGTCAGCCCGAGCGAGTTGACCTGGACGCCGTAGCGGAACCGGCGCTGCTTCGGGTTCTCCACGCCGTACCGCTCGCGGGTGACGCGGTCCCAGATGCGGCCGAAGGCGCGCATCTTGCACATCTCCTCGATGAAGCGGACGCCCGCGTTCACGAAGAACGAGATCCGCGCGACCACGTCGCCGAACTTCTCCTCCGGCACCTGCCCGGAGTCCCGTACGGCGTCCAGCACCGCGATCGCCGTCGACATGGCGTACGCGATCTCCTGGACCGGGGTGGCCCCGGCCTCCTGGAGGTGGTAGCTGCAAATGTTGATCGGGTTCCACTTCGGGATGTGGTTGACCGTGTACGTGATCATGTCGGTGGTCAGCCGCAGCGAGGGACCGGGCGGGAAGACGTGCGTCCCGCGCGAGAGGTACTCCTTCACGATGTCGTTCTGCGTGGTGCCCTGGAGCCCGGTGATGTCGGCGCCCTGTTCCTCCGCGACCACCTGGTAGAGCGCCAGCAGCCACATCGCGGTGGCGTTGATCGTCATCGAGGTGTTCATCCGCTCCAGGGGGATGTCCTGGAACAGCCGTCGCATGTCACCGAGGTGCGACACGGGCACGCCGACCCGGCCGACCTCGCCGCGGGCGAGGACGTGATCGGGGTCGTAGCCGGTCTGGGTCGGCAGGTCGAAGGCGACGGACAGGCCGGTCTGGCCCTTGGCGAGATTGCGCCGGTAGAGCTCGTTGGACGCCTCGGCGGTGGAGTGGCCGGCGTACGTCCGCATGAGCCATGGGCGGTCCTTCTGACGTTCGCTCATCGGGGGCCTCAGGCGTTCTGGGTGGCTCGGTCGGTCCGCTCCGCCGACGCGTCACGGCTGTGCTCGTCGGTCCGCTCCGCCGACGCGTCACGGCTGTGCTCGTCGGTCCGCTCCGCCGACGCGTCACGGAACAGGTTGATGGCGTCGAGGTGCTTCTCGCGCAGCTCGTGGTCGCTCACGCCCAGGCCCTCGCGGGGGGCGAGCGCCAGCACGCCGACCTTGCCCTGGTGGAGGTTGCGGTGCACGTCGTACGCGGCCTGGCCGGTCTGTTCCAGCGGGTAGACCTTCGACAGCGTCGGGTGGATCTTCCCCTTGGCGACCAGCCGGTTGGCCTCCCACGCCTCGCGGTAGTTGGCGAAGTGCGAGCCCACGATCCGCTTCAGCGACATCCACAGGTAGCGGTTGTCGTACTCGTGGGTGTAGCCGGAGGTCGAGGCACAGGTGACGATCGTGCCGCCCTTGCGGGTCACGTACACGCTCGCGCCGAAGGTCTCGCGGCCCGGGTGCTCGAAGACGATGTCGACGTCCTCGCCGCCGGTGAGTTCGCGGATGCGCTTGCCGAACCGCTTCCACTCGCGCGGGTCCTGCTCGTGCTCGTCCTTCCAGAACCGGTAGCCCTCGGCGCTGCGGTCGATGATCGCCTCGGCGCCCATTCGCCGGCAGATGTCCGCCTTCTGCTCGCTGGAGACGACGCAGATCGGATTGGCGCCGCCCGCCAGGGCGAACTGCGTGGCGTATGAACCGAGTCCGCCGCTGGCGCCCCAGATCAGCACGTTGTCGCCCTGCTTCATGCCCGCGCCGTTGCGCGAGACCAGCTGCCGGTACGCGGTGGAGTTCACCAGACCCGGCGCGGCGGCCTCCTCCCAGCTGAGGTGGCGGGGCTTCGGCATCAGTTGGTTGGACTTGACCAGCGCGATCTCGGCCAGACCGCCGAAGTTGGTCTCGAAGCCCCAGATGCGCTGCTCGGGGTCGAGCATCGTGTCGTTGTGCCCGTCCGAGGACTCCAGCTCGACGGAGAGGCAGTGCGCGACGACCTCGTCGCCCGGCTGCCAGGCGTTCACCCCCGGACCGGTGCGCAGAACCACGCCCGCGAGGTCCGAGCCGATGATGTGGTACGGCAGGTCGTGACGCCGGGTGAGCTCGCTGAGCCGTCCGTAGCGCTCCAGGAAGCCGAACGTGGCCAGCGGCTCGAAGATCGAGGTCCAGACCGAGTTGTAGTTCACCGAGCTGGCCATGACGGCCACCAGGGCCTCGCCGGGCCCCAGTTCGGGCACCGGCACCTCGTCCAGGTGCAGCGACTTGCGGGGGTCCTTGTCGCGGGTGGCGAGCCCGGCGAACATCTCCGTCTCGTCCTTGTGCACGGTCACCGCGCGGTACGACTCGGGGATGCGCAGGGCCGCGAACTCGGCGGCCCGGTCCGCGGCGGAACCGCCTGACGATTCCGTCCGCGCTTGGATCGCGTCCAGGATTTCCTTCACGGTGTGCCTCCGGCGGATGGGTCGCTCGGGGGACGCCGGGGCGTCCCCGCGAGCTGAGGGGGAGCTGAGGTGTGGAGGTGGTGCCGTCGGTTCGGCCGGTGGTGCTGGGGCCTGCTCTGTGGAGCAGAAGGCTGTGCCTGTGACGCAGGCGTCCGGGCGCGCGGACACGGGGCCCGCTGGGACAGCCGGCGTACACGAGGTCCCGCTACGCCGACCGCCCGGACATCTTCAACGTATGGCACTCCGTGACAGGTGGCAAGGCACTCGGTGCCAACAATTTCTCTCACTTGTCATCCATCGGGCACGCATGAGCGGCATCGGGGATGTTTCGCACGGATATGCCCGGTGGATGATCGATCAGTGAGCGCGGTAGAGGTACGGGGTGGTGGTCGTCAGGGCCATGAATCCCAGGCGTTCGAGGATCGGACGGCTCAGGGCGGAGGCGTCGACCTGGAGGAAGTCGTAGCCGCGTTCCGCCGCGATCCGGGCGCGGTGGGCGACCAGCGCCCGGTAGATGCCCCTGCCGCGCCACTCCGGGGCCGTGCCGCCGCCCCACAGCCCGGCGAAGCGGGTGCCGGGGTACAGCTCCATCCGGGCCGCGCTCACCGGTTCGTCGCCCGCCATGGCGAGGACGGCGACGATGTGGTCGGGGTCCTCGGCCAGCCTGGTCGACACCAGGTGCCGCAGTCGCGCCCCTTCCGTGCCGAACGCCCGCACATGGGCGCGGACCATCAGTTCCACGTCGTCCGCGTCCCGCACCGGGCGCAGCCGGACGTCCTCCGGAAGCTCCACCGCCGTCGGGAGGTCCACGGCCGGGGCGACCATCAGGGTCTCCGGCTCCTCCGCCTCGAATCCGGCCGCGAGCAGCCGATCCGCCAGATCCGCCGGCCGGTCGTGCGCGTACAGCTTCCACTCGAACTCGTCGAGCCCGATCTCCGCGCAGTGCGCCGTCTGCGCGGCGATCGCGGCGTCCGCCCGGCGGGCGTCGAGGTCCGGGACCGACCAGACCACGCTGCCCCAGCCCTCGGCAGGGTCGGTCATCCGTACGACGTCGCCGGCGCGCTCGACCCGGACACCGGGGCCGTCGGGGCGGGCGTACTCGCGCATCTCGCGGTCGAAAAGGGTCAGAAGTGCATCACGATCATGAGTCATCCACACACCGCAGCACCGGGGCGCGGGCGGGGCAACCGCATTTGGCGCGGCGCGGGGGGCGGGCCCGGCCGACGGGGTGCCGAACTCGGGCCCGGGCCCCGCCCCGACGGCCCGCTCAGCGGTCCTGGAGCGCCTGCCGGATCGTGCGCATCACCTCGTCGAGCGGCGCGTCCGTCCGCGCCACCGCCACCAGCACCTCGCCCTCGGACGCCACCGAGGCGGCGGGCCGCGCCACCGGTTCGCCGCCGGTGATCCGGCCCGCCCCGATGCCCGTGCCGAACGTCCTGCGCACGATCGCGAAGGCGTGGTCGAGCTGGGCCTCCACGTCGCCCTCGCCGCCCGCCCGCAGCCAGCGCCGCAGCACATGGTTGTGCGCGGTGACGACCGCGGACGCCGCGACCTCGGCGAGCAGCGGGTCGTCGTTGCCGGCCTCGTGGTCGCGCTCGTCGAAATGACCCAGCAGGTAGCGCGTGAACAGCCGCTCGTAGCGGGCCACCGAGGCGATCTCGGCCTCGCGCAGGGTGGGGACCTCACGGGTCAGCTTGTAACGGGCCACGGAGACCGCGGGCTTGGCCGCGTACATCTTCATGACCTCCTTGATGCCGCGGCAGACGGTGTCGAGCGGGTGCTCGTGCGCGGGTGCGGCGTTGAGGACGGCCTCGGCCCTGACGAGGGTGTCGTCGTGGTCCGGGAAGATCGCCTCTTCCTTGGAGCGGAAGTGCCGGAAGAAGGTGCGCCGGGCGACTCCCGCGGCGCCCGCGATCTCGTCGACCGTCGTGGCCTCGTACCCCTTCGTCGCGAAGAGTTCCATCGCCGCGGCGGCGAGTTCGCGGCGCATTTTGAGCCGTTGGGCGGCGGCGCGACTGCCGGTGGCGCTTTCCTGCGGGTCGGACGCGGCGGAGACACGGGGGGACCTGGCGGGCTGGGACATGGTGTGAACGTACTGCATCGACGCGGGTGAGGGCGCCCGCGGGGGCGCAGCGCCCGGCGGATCGCGCGGGGGCGGGCCGCCCGGAGGATCGAGCAGCCCGCCCCATCCGGCCACCGGCACCGGGGGTGGCTCAGCGCCGGGCATGTTCGCGGAAGCCGCGCCCCGTCTTGCGGCCGAGACAGCCCGCGGCCACCAGGTGTTCGAGCAGCGGTGCCGGGGCCAGTCCCGGGTCGCGGAACTCGTCGTGCAGCACCCTCTCGATGGCGAGCGACACGTCGAGCCCGACTACGTCCAGGAGTTCGAACGGCCCCATCGGGTAGCCGCCGCCCAGCCTCATCGCGGCGTCGATGTCGTCGAGGCTCGCGTAGTGCTCCTCGACCATCTTGACCGCGTTGTTGAGGTACGGGAACAGCAGCGCGTTGACGATGAACCCGGCCCGGTCCCCGCAGTCCACCGGGTGCTTGCGGATCGTGCCGCACACCTCGTGGACGGTGGCGTGGACGTCGTCCGCGGTGAGCACCGTGCGGACGACCTCGACCAGCTTCATCGCCGGGGCCGGGTTGAAGAAGTGCATGCCGACGACGTCCTGCGGACGCGAGGTGGCCCGCGCGATCGCCACGACCGGCAGCGAGGAGGTGGTGGTGGCGAGGACCGCGCCCGGCTTGCAGACCTTGTCCAGCATCGCGAACAGCTGCTGCTTGACCGCCAGGTCCTCGGCGACCGCCTCGACCGCGAGATCGACCTCGGCGAGGGCGTCGGGCGAGCCAGCCGGGGTGATCCGGGCCAGTGCCCCGTCCCGTGCCTCGGCGGTCAGCCGCCCCTTGGCCACGGAACGCTCCAGGGACTTGGCGATCCGGGCCTTCGCCGCGTCCGCCTTCTCCCGGCCGCGGGCGACGAGCACGACGTCGTGACCGGCCTTCGCGAAGACCTCGGCGATCCCCGACGCCATCGTGCCCGAGCCCGCGACGCCCACCGACCGCACCGGCCGCCCCGCGACGGGCGACGTGCCCTCGCCCGGGGTCAGCGCGTCCGGCACCACCGTCCGGCTGCCGGGCTCCGCGTACGTGTAGAAGCCGCGTCCCGCCTTGCGGCCGGTCAGCCCCGCCTCGCTGAGCTGGCGGAGGACCGGCGCCGGGGCGTGCAGCCGGTCGTGCGACGAGGCGTACATGGCCTCCAGGACCGTGCGCGCGGTGTCGATCCCGATCAGGTCGAGCAGCGCGAGCGGGCCCATCGGAAGTCCGCAGCCCAGCCTCATCGCCGCGTCGATGTCCTCGCGGGACGCGTAGTTCGCCTCGTACATCGCCGCGGCCTGGTTGAGGTAGCCGAACAGCAGCCCGTCGGCGACGAAGCCCGGCCGGTCGCCGACCGCGACCGGCTCCTTGCCCAGGCTGCGGGCGAGCGCGGTGACCGCCTCGACCGCCGGGGGTGCGGTCAGCACCGAGGAGACCACCTCGACCAGCTTCATCGCCGGGGCCGGGTTGAAGAAGTGCAGCCCGAGCACGCGCTCGGGGCGCAGCGACTCGGCCGCCAGCCGCGTCACCGACAGGGCGTTGGTCCCGGTGGCCAGGATCGCGTTCGGGGAGACGATCGCGTCCAGTTCCCGGAACACCTGCTGCTTGATCTCGTACGACTCCGGGACGACCTCGACGACCAGCTCCGCGTCCGCCGCGGCACGCAGGTCGTCATGGGTGCGGAACCGGGCGAGCACCCGGCCGCGTTCGCGCTCCGTGATCCGGCCGCGCCGCACGGCGCGCTCGGTCGCGGCCTCCAGCGAGGCGACGGCCCGACGGGCCGCCGCCCCGTCGATGTCGATGCCGACGACCTCATGACCGGCGCGGGCGAGGACCTCGGCGATGCCGGTGCCCATGGTGCCGAGGCCGACGACGGCGATGGTGCTGAGCGGGGTGTCCATCACGGGACTCCAGAGGGTGAGTGACGACTGTGAGAACGCGCGGAGCGCACGGGAACGGACCGGCGCGAAGCATGCGCGGAAGAGGAACCGGCGCGAAGCGCACGGAAGTTGTGCGGCGTGCTGCGCGGTCCGGGGGCGACGGTGCGCCCGGACCGGAAGGGGCGACGGACTCTGTCCCGGAGTCGCGTCTCACGAAGCTGCCGAACCGACGAGCACTCCGGATGGCTGCGTCACCAGGCCACCGGAGCCGGCGGGGGATCGTGCCCCGCTCATCTGAGATTAACTCGCTGGTAACGAGCGCGCCAGCCCCGGGACGTCGTGCGTCACGTCACATGCGACGGCCCTCTCGATACACACAGTGTCCGCCGATACGCTGAGCGTCATGGACGAGGAGTACCGGTCGCTGACGGACCGGCTGGCGGACGAGGCGGACGCGGCGGGGGAGTCGGAGGCGCTCCGCCGGCTGATCGCCACCGATGACGACGAGGAGCTGGCCCGGGTCCTCGTGGAGCGCGAACGCCCGCTCTGGGCGCGGGAGATCGCCGCGTTCCGGCTCGGCTGCGCGGGGGACCGGCGGGCGTTCGAGGCGCTGGTACTGCTGCTCAACCACCGCGACCCGGAGCGCTGCGTCTGTGCCGCTCACGCCCTGGCGCGTCTCGGCGACCCCCGCACGCCCCGGGCGGCCGCCGCCCTCGCGACCAATGCCCTGCGCACGGCGTACGCCCTTCACCCGGTCCGGCTGCTCACCGTGCTCCGGGCGCCGGAGTCCGTACCCGCGCTGATGACCACGCTGGAGCGCCTTCTGGACCCCGGCGATCCGCACTGGAGGGTGGCGCTCGCCTGCGTGGAGGGGCTCGGGAGGCTGGCGGACGAACGGGCCCGCCCGCTCCTGGAGGCGGCCCTGCCGCATCCGAGACTGGCGGGCGCCGCGCGCGAGGCGCTGGACCGGCTGGGGGCGGACTGAGCGCGCGGGCGTGCGCGGCGTCGGTCGTACGGGGTGCGCGGCGTCGGTCGTACGGGATGCGCGAAGCGCGTTCGTGTTCGGCGTGCGGGCGTGCGCGGCGCGAGGCGCGCGGGTGTACGGTGCGCGGTCGTGCGGGGCCCGACGCGACGCGTCGGGGTCCCCGCCCGGGCCGGTACATGGCCGGTCGCCCGGCCCGTCGATCAGCCCCGGAAACCGAGCAGCCGGTGCAGGACACCGCCCCTGGTCTCGGCGACGGTCGCCCGCTCCGCCTTCGCCGCCCTGTCGGCCGCGGGCGTCGGGTCGGGGGACTTGGCGCAGACCGCGTCCGCCTCGGACCCACCGGTCCGGCCGCGCGGGACGGTGCCCTTGGCCAGATAGTCCGCCAGATAGGTGTCCAGGCAGTCGTTGTCGCTCAGTGTGATGCCGTGGTTGCCGCCGCCCTGCTCGACGACCAGGCGGGAACCGCGCAGCCTGCGGTGCATGGTGACACCGCCCTGGTACGGCGTCGCCGCGTCGTCCGTGGCCTGGAAGAGCAGCACCGGCGGAAGGCTCTTGTTGGACACCCGCACCGGACGCAGCGGCTCCACCGGCCAGTCCGCGCACGGCGCGTTGTACCAGGTGTTGTTCCAGGTGAAGAAGGGGGCCTTCGCCTGCACGCGCCAGCCGTCGTTGCGCCAGGTGTTCCACTCGCGGGGCCACGAGGTGTCACGGCACTGCACGGCCGTGTAGACGGAGTACCCGTTGTCGCCCTCCGCGTCGAGCGCCCCGAACTTCTTGTACGCGTTCACGAGCGCGTTCTCGTCGCGGTCCTTCACGTAGGCGGCGAACGCCTCGGCCAGGCGCGGCCAGTAGCCGTTGTAGTAACCGCCCGGCAGAAACGTGTCCTCCAGTTCGCTCGCCCCGACCTTTCCGCCCGCGGGGTGCTTCGCGACCGCCCGGCGCATCGCGTACCAGGCGCGTTCCACCCGCGCCGGGTCGCCGCCCAGCCCGTACGCGCTGTCGTGCTTCGCCACCCAGGCGGCGAACGCCTTGTGGCGGGCGTCGAAGGCATAGTTCTGGCCGATGTTGTCCTCGTACCACACGCCCTCCGGGTCGACGTTCGAGTCGAGCACCATGCGCCGCACCCGCTCCGGGAACAGCTTGGCGTACACCGCGCCGAGATATGTCCCGTACGAGTAGCCGAAGTAGTTGAGTCGGCGGGCGCCGGTCGCCCGGCGGATCACGTCGAGGTCCTTGGCGGCGCTGACCGTGTCCATGTGAGGCAGCAGGTCCGGGTACTTCTCGCCGCACGCCTTCGCGAAGGAGACGGTGCGGTTCCGATTGGCCTCCTCGACCCCGGGCGCGTGCGGCACCGAGTCGGGGCGCAGCGGATCGAAGAACCCGGGGACGCAGTTCAGGGCGGGTCTGCTCCTTCCGACGCCGCGCGGATCGAAGCCGATCACGTCGTACTGCGCGGCCACCGCCTCCGGCAGCGAGGAAGCGACGAATCCGGCCATCGGCAGCCCGCTGCCCCCGGGGCCGCCCGGATTGACGAGCAGGGGGCCCTGGAAGGTCTTCGCGGTGTGCGGGATCCGGGACAGGGCGAGGGCGATGTGCCGGCCCGAGGGGTCGTCATGGTCCAGCGGGGTGCGGACGGTGGCGCACTGGAGCCGCGGGTGCGCTTCGGTGCCGCAGTCGGTCCAGCGGAGCGGGGCGGTGGCGGGCCGGGGCTCCGCGTCGGCGGCCGCCGGGGACGGGGTCGCGGTCACCAGACCGGCGACCGTCGCGCCCACGGCGACGAGAATTCCTGGACGTTTCGTCATATGGCCTCCCGGGGTGGGGAACACGGGGGAACGCGGCTGTGCGTGGCACGGTCTCCGCCGCATGCTCCCCGCATTCATGCCTGGAAGGACACGTTGTGGCGAGAGTTGACCCGTTTGCCCTGTGACGGGTGTTTCTGGTAAGGGCGTTCCGGGGGGGGGGGGGCGTCGGCCCGGGGCGGGTTCGTCAGAGCAGGGTCAGCTGGGTCGGTCCGGAGGCGTCGGACCACGCGGTGTCCTTGGGGCGCACGGGCAGCCGGCGGGCCGTCCCCCGGTGCGACGGTCCGATGCCGAACTCGGCCGCCAGCTCGTGGACGTGACGTGTGATGCGCCGCTGGTACCACTTGGGCGCGTACGGCCCCTCCGCGTACAGCCGCTCGTACCGGCGCACCAGATGCGGGTGGTGCTGTCCGAGCCACCGCATGTACCACTCCCGGGCGCCGGGGCGCAGATGGAGCACGAGCGGGGTCACGGACGTCGCCCCGGCGGCGGCGATCGCCCGGACCGTGGCGCGAAGCTGGTCCGGATGGTCGCCGAGGAACGGGACGACGGGAGCCATCAGCACCCCGCAGTCGATGCCGATCCCGCTCAGGGCGCGCACGACGTCCAGGCGGCGCGCGGGGGACGGGGTGCCGGGTTCCACGGTGCGCCACAGCCCCTCGTCGACGAAGCCGACCGACACGGAGATGCCGACGTCGGTGACCTCGGCCGCCTGCCGCAGCAGTTCGAGGTCGCGCAGGATCAGCGTTCCCTTGGTCAGGATCGAGAACGGGTTCGCGTGGTCGCGCAGGGCCGAGATGATGCCGGGCATCAGCCGGTAGCGGCCCTCCGCCCGCTGGTAGCAGTCGACATTGGTCCCCATCGCGATGTGCGCGCCGTGCCAGCGTCCGGACGCGAGGTGCCCGCGCAGCAGTTCCGGGGCGTTGACCTTGACGACGATCTGGGAGTCGAAGCCGATGCCCGTGTCCAGGTCCAGGTAGCTGTGGGTCTTGCGGGCGAAGCAGTACACGCAGGCGTGGGTGCAGCCGCGGTACGGGTTCACCGTCCATTCGAACGGCATGCGCGAGGCGCCGGGCACCCGGTTCACGATCGAGCGGGCCCGGATCTCGTGGAAGGTGATGCCCCGGAACTCCGGGGTGTCGAAGGTGCGCGTGGTCACCGCGTCAGCGGCGAAGAGCGCGCTGTTCCCGGCCGTGGCGGGGTTCTCGACCAGATGGTTCCAGCGCATGGACGCCTCCTCGGTAGCGCTCGTCGAGAGAATAGAACATTTGTTCCCATGATCGTTTTCTCCGCTTCGTCCGGGAGTGCGCCCGTGCCGGACGCGACCGGGCGCCGAGGGCGTCCCGGCCGGGTCCCGGCGGGGCCCCGGCCGGGAGCGGCCCCGGGAACGGCCCCGGGAACGGCCCCGATTTTGAGCGGCGCGCCGAAGGTGATTGGCTCGGCACACCCCCGAAATCCGAGTGCTGGAGGAACAGCCATGGCGCAGGTCGAGGCCACCACGGAACGAGTCATCGCGGCGGACGCGGACACGGTGTTCGACGCGCTGGCCGACTACGAGCGGACCCGCGGCAAGGTGCTGCCCGGACAGTTCAGCGAGTACGAGGTGCGCGAGGGCGGCGACGGCGAGGGCACCCTCGTGCACTGGAAGCTCCAGGCCACCAGCAAGCGGGTTCGCGACTGCCTGATGGAGGTCACCGAGCCCACCGACGGCCGGCTCGTGGAGAAGGACCGCAACTCCTCGATGGTCACCACCTGGACCGTCACCCCGGCCGGCGAGGGCCGTTCGAAGGCCGTCGTGTCGACCGTCTGGAACGGTGCCGGGGGCATCGGCGGATTCTTCGAGCGGACCTTCGCCCCCAAGGGACTCGCGCGCATCTACGACGAACTGCTGCGCAATCTCGCCACCGAAGTCGAGAAGTAGCCCCTCGAAACGATCGGTCCACCTCACCGGTTCGGGTGGTTCTCCGGTCCCGCCGGTGGTGCGCCGCAGCACCTCCCACCGGGGATTAAGCCCCCGGTGCGCCGTCGGCGCCCCCTCGTCGGCGTTTGCCCTCCCTCGTCGCGCGATGCGAGAAAGGGCGGCGCAGACGCGACGAGGGGAGCGGCGACGTGGTGGGTGGGATCACTCTGCTGGGGGACGACCGGGGCGGTACTCCCGGCGGTTCGGGAACCGCCGGATCGACGGCCGCGCCACCCCCGCACCCGTCTCCGTCCCCGGACGGGGGATCGCCGCAGGCCGCGGAGGAGTCCGCCGCCCCGCCCGTCTTACCGGAGACCAGCCCCCGCCGCATCCAGCTCATCTTCCTCGGGCTGATGCTGACGCTGCTGCTGGCGGCGCTCGATCAGATGATCGTCGCCACCGCGCTGCCGAAGATCGTCGGGGAGCTGCACGGCCTGGAGAAGATGTCCTGGGCCGTCACCGCGTACCTCCTCGCCTCCACCATCGGCCTGCCGCTCTACGGGAAGCTCGGCGACCTCTTCGGACGCAAGGGCGTCTTCCAGTTCGCGATCGTCGTCTTCGTCATCGGCTCCGCACTGGCCGGCTGGTCCCGCACCATGGACGAACTCATCGCCTTCCGGGCCCTCCAGGGCATCGGCGGCGGCGGACTCATGATCGGCGTACAGGCCATCATCGCGGACGTCGTCCCGCCCCGGGAGCGCGGCAGGTTCATGGGGCTCATCGGCGCCGCATTCGGCCTCGCCTCCGTCGCCGGCCCGCTGCTCGGCGGCTTCTTCACCGACCACGCCTCCTGGCGCTGGTGCTTCTACATCAACGTCCCGTTCGGTCTGATCACCCTGGCCGTCATCACCGTCGTGCTGAAACTGCCCCGGCCCGCGGTCCGCCCCCGACTCGACGTCCTCGGCGCGCTGCTGCTCGCCGCCGCGTCGACCTGTCTGGTGCTGCTCACCAGCTGGGGCGGAACGGAATACCCGTGGGGGTCGGGCGTCATCCTCGGGCTCGGCGCCGGGGCCGTCGCGGCGACCCTGCTGTTCCTCGTCGCCGAGCGACGGGCGGCTGAACCGGTCATCCCGCTGCGGCTGTTCCGCGACTCGATCTTCAACGTCACCGCGCTCGTGGGCGCGGTCGTCGGCGTCGCGCTGTTCGGCGCCGCCAGCTACCTGCCGACCTTCCTGCAGATGGTCGACGGCGCCTCGGCCACCGAATCCGGTCTGCTGATGCTCCCGATGATGGGCGGCATCGTCGTGGCGTCCATCGTCTCCGGCCAGCTCATCTCCCGTACCGGCCGCTACCGCGCCCACCCCGTCGTCGGCAGCGCGGTCTCGGTCGTGGGGATGTGGCTGCTCTCCCGGCTCGACACCGACACCCCACCGCTCGAGAACGGCATCGCGCAGGCCGTGCTCGGCGTCGGGATCGGCCTGGTCATGCCGGTGCTGGTGCTCGCCGTGCAGAACTCCGTACCCCCAGCCGACCTCGGCACCGCCACCAGCGCCAACAACTACTTCCGGCAGATCGGCGGCAGCGTCGGCGCCGCCGTCTTCGGCACGCTCTTCGCCGGGCGCCTCGCCGACGCGCTGGCCGCCCGCCTGCCGGCCGACGCCGATCTGCCCGACCCCGAGTCGATCACCCCGCAGCTCGTCCACGCCATGGAACCCGCGCTGCGCGACGCCTACATCCGCGCGTACGCCGACGCGATGCCGCGGATCTTCCTCTACCTCGTGCCGGTGCTCGTGCTCGGCCTGGTCCTCGCCCTCTTCCTCAAGGAGAAACCGCTGGTGTCCCACAACGGCCCCGAAACAGCCGCCCCGCCGACCGCCGGGGCCGCGCCGGTCCCCGCCGCCCGCGCCGCGGCGCCCGCCGCACCCCCGGCCGTGTACCTCTCGGGCGTACCGGTGTGCGGCAGCGTCCAGCACCCGGACGGCACGAAGGTCCCGCGTGCCGCGCTCACCCTGATCGATGTCCAGGGGCAGCAGGTCGGACGGGGCGCGAGCGGTGACGACGGCCGCTACGCGCTGAGCGTGCCCGGCGCGGGCGCCTACGTCCTGATCGCCGCGGCCGGGGGCCACCAGCCGCAGGCCGTCAGCGTCACCGTGGGCGAACGGCCGGTCGAACTCGACGTGGTGCTCGGCGGCGCGGGCCGGCTCGCGGGGACCGTCGTCACCGCCGACGGGCTCCCGGTGCGGGACGCCGCCGTCACCCTCACCGATGTGCGCGGCGAGGTGGTCGCCTCCACGCGCAGCGGACGCGAGGGCGGCTATGTGATCAAGGAACTGGTGGCCGGTGAGTACACCCTCGCGGCCAGCGCCCCCGCGTTCCGGCCCGCCGCGCTGCCGGTGAGCGTGCAGGCCGCGCGGGAGACCCGGCAGGACATCGAACTCGCCGGAGGGGCGGTGCTGCGCGGCGTGGTACGGGCCGGTGGCGGCAGGCCGGTAGAGGACGCTCGGGTCACCCTGCTGGACGCCGCGGGCAACGTCGTGGACACGCTCACCACCGGGCCGGACGGGGCGTTCAGGTTCGTGGACCTGTCCACCGGCGAGTACACGGTGATCGCGGCCGGGTATCCGCCGGTGGCCACGGTCCTCCAGGTCGCGGGCGGCGGGCGCACCGAACGCGACCTCCTGCTGGGGCACGAGGACTGACCGTTCGGCGGGTGGGCCGCGGCGGACAGCGGAGCGCGGCGACGGACGGGAGGGGGCACGGGCATCGCCGGACCGCCCACCCGGCGGCCACACCGGGTGAGGACGTCGCCGGGTGGCGGCGCCGACCCGCACGCGCGGATCGGCGCCGCCGATGTCAGCGGGCGTCGGCCGCCGTCGCCGATGCCCGCGCCGCCCCGTTCCGCCCGGGATAGCGGTCGGCCCAGGGCAGAGCCTCCTCCAATGCCGCGGAGACGGCGAACAGGAGGCCCTCGCGGCCCCAGCCCGCCGTGAGCGACACCCCGAGCGGCAGCCCCTCGGAACTCCAGCCCAGCGGAAGGCTGATGGCCGGACACCCGGTGGCGTTCCCGATCACGGTGTTGCCCGTGAACGCGGTCATCGCGGCCAGTTCCGCGGCCGGATCGGAGTCGTCGCGAAGCTCTCCGACACGGGTCGGCGGAGCGGTCACGGTCGGTGTGATCACGAGGTCCGCGTCCGCGTGGTCGAGGATCCAGGCTCGCGCGCGGGCCTGCACGACTCCGATCGAAGCGGCCAGCTCGGCCGCGTTCGACCGATGTGCGGCGGACCGGAGATGACGCACGATCGGTCGCATCGCCGATCCGTCGAACGCCGCGGCCCTGGAGCCGACCAGCGCGGTGAACATCACCCGGAAGTTCTCGGTGAGTTCGGGGTCCGGAGCCTGGTCGCGGGCGAACACGTCGTGGCCGAGCCCGGCCAGTGCGCGGCCGGTGTGTTCGGCGGCGGCGGCGACCTCGGGGTCCACGGGCGCGCCCGAGACCGAACCCTGGGCTATCGCCACCCGCAGCCGCGGGACGGGGGCGTCGCAGGCGCGTTCGTAGCCGTCCACGCGGGGAGGGTGCACGAGGCCGGCCCCGGTACGGGTGGTCAGCGCGTCGAGGAAGGCCGCGGCGTCGCGCACGGTGCGGGCGAGCGGCCCCTTCACGGAGAGCCCCATGCCGTCGTCGCCGCCCGGTCCGCCGGGGACGAGCCCGCGGCTCGGCTTCAGCCCGACCACGCCGCAGGCGCTCGCGGGGGAGCGCACGGAACCCGCGGTGTCGCTGCCCTGGGCGATCGGCACCAGCATCGCGCCGACCGCTGCCGCGGCGCCGCCGCTGCTGCCGGCCGCGCTGCGGCCGAGGTCGAACGGGCTGCGCGCGGGGGCGGCGACCTCCGGCTCGGTGTAGCAGGCGGCCCCGAACTCGGGCACGGTCGTCTTCCCGAGACTGATCAGCCCGGCCTCGGCCATGACGGCCACGATCTCGTCGTCGTGGTCCGGCACCCAGTCACGGAACAGGGCGGACCCCAGCGTGGTGCGCACGCCCGCGGTGGCCTCCAGGTCCTTGACGGCCGTGGGCACGCCGAACAGGCGCGGCAGTCCGGCGCGGTCCGTCGTGCGCAGCACCCGTCCGGCCTCGGCCGCCGCCGCGCGGGCCCGGTCGGCCGACACGGTGGTGAACGCGCCCACCCGGTCGCCGCCCTCGATCCGGGCGAGCAGGTGGTCCACGACCTCGGCGGGCGTGGTGTCGCCGCGCTCGTAGGCGGTGGCCAGTTGGAGAGCCGTGAGTTCGTGCAACTGCGTCATGGGTGCTCCATTGCTGTTTCGTTACGCGTATCGATATGGTGGACGCATGAGGGCCGACAAGGCAAGCAATGCGCGGGGCGGCCGCCCCAGGGCGGTCTCGCTCGACGCGATCCTGGACGCCGCGACCCGGATCGCCGACGACCGGGGCCTGGACGCGGTGACCTTCCGCGCGGTGGCCGACCGGCTGGGGGTGTCCCCGATGGCGATCCACCGCACGACGGGCGGCGTCGACGCGCTCCGGCACGCGCTGGTCTCCCGGATCGTCGGCGAGGCCACCCGCTCGGTGGACTGGCCCGAGGACTGGCGGGACGTCCTGCGAACGTTCGCGAACGAACTCCACGACCTGCTCATGCGCCACCCCGTGGTGCTGGAGGCGCACCGTCGCGCTCCCCTCGTGGGACCCGGCGCCGACGACGCCGCACTCCGGGTCGTCGCGGCCCTGCGCTCCGCCGGGCTCGACGAGCGGGCCGCGGTGTACGCGTACGGCGCCCTGCACGACTTCGTCACCGGGCACGTGGCGATCCGGCTCGGCCGCGGCGATCCGGAACGCCTCCCGCTGCCGCCCGAACGCCGGGCCATGTCGGTCTTCGTCGAACACCACGACTACGACCGCCGGTTCGCCTACGGCCTCGATCTCGTCGTCGCCGGGATCGCCGCGGCCGCCACCCCTGTACCGCACGAGGAGCAGAGATGACGCACGACCTGCCCGAACCGCCCGAGACGGTCCGTATCGAAGGTCCTGGCGGGCGCCGCATCGCGTACTGCTCGTACGGGGACCCCGACGCCGCGCCCGCGATCGTGCTGCACGGCACCCCGGGCAGCCGCTACGAGGGCCTCGCGCTGCAGCGGGCCGCGACGGACGCGGGCGTCCGGCTGATCTTCCCGGACCGGCCCGGATACGGTGGGACCGATCCGGTGCCCGGCCGCGGTTTCCATCGCTGGAACGACGACTTCCTGTCCCTGCTCGACCACCTCGGGCAGGAACGGGCGACGCTCGTGGCGATCTCCGGCGGCGGGGGGTACGCGCTGTCCGCGGCCCAGGCCCACCCCGGGCGGGTGGTGAAACTGATCCTCGCGGCCGCCGCCGTTCCCGGGGCGCCCAAGGAGGCGTACGCGGGCCGGATCCCGATCGTGACATGGCTCAACCGCATCGTCCGCTGGGCCCCACCGGTCGGCGGCTCGATGCTCGCGGGCACGGGCGTCTTCAAACGGGTGCGCAGCCGCGAGTCGAACCTCGCGGCCTGGCCCCGGGCCGACCGGCTGGTCATGAGCACCCCCGAGTACCGGGCGCTGTCCGACCTGGACACGACCGAGGGGCGCCGCCAGGGCATGGACGCGGCGCTGACCGACCTGACCGGCTACGCCCACCCGCTGCCGGCCCCACTGGCCTCGGTCTCCGTGCCGACCGTGTTCCTCCACGGCGACGCCGACGGCAACGTTCCCGTGGGGGTGGCGCGTTGGGCGCACGCGCAGATCGACGGCGCCGAACTGAGGATCGTCCCCGAGGGCGGCCACCTCTTCCTGATGGAGGATCCGGAAACCCTCCTGCGGGAACTGGTCTGAGGGGAACGGGTCCGAGCGGGGGCGGAGCCGTTCGCGTCCGGACACCGCGACGCGGACGGTACGGCGACGACCGTCACGGACCGGACGGCCCCGGCCGGCCGCCTCCGTTCTCCCGTGGCCCCTCAGAGTCTGCCGGGTGACCTCCGACCGGGCGGTCGCGCCCTGGCACGCGCGCTTCCGGCGCCGCCGGAACCCCCGGACGGCGCCCTCCCCGCTCCCTCGGCTCCGTTCGAACGGGGGAGACCCCGTCCCAGGACGTCCCGGCGCCCCGGAATCGCACGCGGCATGCGGCGTCCACGTTCCGGGCGAAGGTCACTCGACAGGCTCTCGGCCGGCCGCGCGGGCCGACTCGGTCGGATACACCGCCGCATGGACCGACTGGAAGAGGGCGGTGACCTCCTGGCCGCTGAGGCCCTGGGAGCGCGCCTCGTTCAGCCATTCGGCCAGCGACGCCCTGAGCGGCGACTCGGAACCCGTCTGTGCCGGCGCGAGGGAGCGGGTGATGAAGGTGCCCGCCCCCTGCCTCACCTCGGCGAATCCCGCGCGTTCCAGCTCGCGGTACGCCTTGAGGGTCGTGTTCGGGTTGACCTTGGTGTCCGCGGCGACCTGTGCGGCCGTCGGCAGACGGTCACCCGCCTCCAGCGCGCCCATCCGCAGCGCCTGCTCGACCTGCCGCACGATCTGGAGGTACGTGGCCACTCCGCTGCGTCGGTCGATGCGGAACACGACCACCGTCATCACCCCCTTCGGGCTGCCGAAACGATACGTACCCGTGACGGCGTGTCACCGGAGGGGCCTCCGGGACACCCGCCACACCGTGAACGCGGTGAGCACGGCGGCAGCCGCGAGCAGGATGCCCGCACCCGTCCACTGCATCGCCGGCATCTGGTCGAAACCGAGGTACTGGATGACATCGTCGACGATGCCGTGCTCCTTCACACAGGCGTCCGACGCGGCCTCGGTCTCCTCGGCGCACAGGCCCCAGCCGTACAGGTGGCCGTCGGCGGAGCCGATCCAGCGGTCCACCTCGTACGCCTCGTCGAAGCGCGCGGGCAGTTCGTCGTCGAGCGGGTAGGAGAACATGCGCGCGGGCGCCAGCGAGGAGTGCACCCGTTCCCAGACCAGCTCCACGCACATGGAGAAGGCGAACGTGACCGCCATCGCCGGCAGCACCCGGCGCAGCAGCAGGCCGATGGTGATTCCGGCAGCGGTGAGGAAGAGGCACAGGGCGGGCAGCACCGGGCCGGTGTTGTCGAAGATCGCCCCCTCCGACCAATGGGCCTCGAACACCGAACGGTAGGGCTTCCACCACCAGGTGAAGAGCGCCGAGAGCACCGAGGCGGCCACGAGCACGGCGCCGTAGCACCAGGCGAGCTCGGCCGTGATCCAGCGGCGCCGGGACACCGACTGGGTGGTGACCAGACGGGTGGTGCCGTGCTCCTGGTCCGCCGCGATCAGCGGGGCCCCGAGGAAGTCGCGAACGCGACCCGGGTGCGCCGGCCGCCCGAGAGCGTGCCGATCCGGGCCTGCATCGGTACCTGGCCCGACCGTACGATCCGCTCCGCCGCGGCCATGTCCCAGCCGGGGTTGAGTTCGGCGCCCATGCGCAGCGTCTCCGCCACGGTGAAACCCTTGAACAGCGGCTTGTCCTGCCCGAGGAACGCGAACCTCGGCATCACCGCGGGATCGTCCACCGGTACGCCGAAGACGCGGAGTTCGCCCTCGGACGGCTGCACCTGCCGGGAGGCGGGTCCCAACAGGGTGCTCTTCCCCGCTCCGTTGGGGCCGACGAGACCGCAGATGCGCCCGGCCGGCAGCCGGAACGAGCAGTCCCGCAGGGCCCAGCCGCGGCGGTAGCGCCGTCCCAGGCCGCGGGCCTCCAGCGCCCAGGCGCCATAGGCGCCGTCCGGAGTGAATGCGTCTGCCATGCATTTCCCCCTGATTCCATTAGTCAATTAATGGAATCAGGGTCTTGGCGCAGGGAACCTGGCAAGGCGGGTCCGGGGAGGCCGCACGCCGCCCCGCGTTCGTGCCCGGGCGCGGGCCGCTCGGTTCCGAATGCCGGGCGCTTTGGGGCGATGTGCGGGTTCTCCGGAGGACTGGACCTCTGAACGTTGATGTGCCTCTGGCCCGGCGGTTCCCCGGCGCGTAGCGTGACCCCGCATGAAGATCTTGATCAGCGCGGACATGGAGGGCGCCACCGGTGTGACCTGGCCGGCCGACGTGCTCCCCGGAACCCCTCAGTGGGAGCGGTGCCGTGCCATGTTCACCTCCGACGTGAACGCGGCGGCGCTCGGCTTCTACGACGGCGGCGCCGACGAGGTGCTCGTCAACGAGGCCCACTGGTCGATGCGCAACCTCCTGCTGGAGCGGCTCGACGACCGGGTGCGGATGCTCACCGGCCGGCACAAGTCCCTCTCCATGGTGGAGGGCGTCCAGCACGGCGACATCGACGGCATCGCCTTCGTCGGCTACCACACCGGCGCCGGGGCGGAGGGCGTCCTCGCCCACACGTATCTGGCGAACTCGGTCACCGGTGTGTGGCTCAACGGCGTCAGGGCGAGCGAGGGGCTGCTCAACGCCCATGTCGTGGCGGAGTACGGCGTCCCCGTCGTCCTCGTCACCGGCGACGACCTGACCTGCGCGGACGCGGAGGGCTACGCGCCCGCGGCACGCAAGGTGGCGGTGAAGGACCACGTGTCGCGGTACGCGGCGGTGTGCCGTACCCCGGCCCGTACCGCGGCGGACATCCGGGCCGCGGCCGGGGAGGCGGCCGCGCTGGCCGTGCGGCACGCCCCGGTGGAGGGCGGTCCGTTCACCGTCGAGCTGGAATTCGACGCCGAGCACCTGGCGGGCGCGGCCACCGTCGTCCCCGGCGTGGCTCCGAGCGGTGAACGGCGTGTCGCCTACACCAGCGCGACGATGTACGAAGGCATTCGCACGTTCAAGGCGGTGACCACGATCGTGTCGTCCGCCGTGGAGGAACAGTATGGCTGAGCAGTCCTGTCCCGGTGACGCGGTCGACGCGCGGGCACTCGACGAAGTGGTGACGTTCACCTCCGAACTGATCCGGATCGACACCACCAACCGCGGCGGCGGGGACTGCCGCGAACGCCCGGCCGCCGAGTACGTGGCGGAGCGGCTGGCGGCGGCCGGACTCGAACCCGTCCTGCTGGAACGCACCCCCGGCCGCACCAACGTGGTCGCCCGGATCGAGGGCACCGACCCGTCCGCCGACGCCCTGCTCGTCCACGGCCATCTCGACGTCGTTCCCGCCGAGGCCGCCGACTGGACCGTGCACCCCTTCTCCGGCGAGGTCCGCGACGGCGTCGTCTGGGGGCGCGGCGCCATCGACATGAAGAACATGGACGCGATGGCCCTGGCCGTCGTCGGCGCCTGGGCCCGGTCCGGGGTACGGCCGCGCCGCGACATCGTGATCGCGTACACCGCCGACGAGGAGGCCAGCGCCGAGGACGGCTCCGGCTTCCTCGCCGACCGCCACGCCGCGCTCTTCGACGGCTGCACCGAGGGCATCAGCGAGTCCGGGGCCTTCACCTTCCACGCCACCCCGGACCTGGCGCTCTACCCGATCGCCGCGGGCGAGCGCGGCACCGCCTGGCTGAAGCTCACCGCGCGCGGCAGGGCCGGGCACGGCTCCAAGGTCAACCGGTCCAACGCGGTCACCGCGCTCGCCGCGGCCGTCGCCCGCATCGGCGCGCACGAATGGCCCGTCCGTCTCACCCCCACCGTGCGCGCCGCACTCACCGAAATCGCCGCACTGCACGGCATCCGTCCCGACCTCGACGCCCCCGGCTTCGACGTGGACGAACTGCTCGGCAAGCTCGGACGGTCCGCCGCCCTGGTCGAGCCGACCGTCCGCAACAGCTCCAACCCGACGATGCTGGAGGCCGGTTACAAGGTCAATGTGATCCCCGGCCAGGCCACCGCCTTCATCGACGGCCGGATGCTTCCCGGCGGCGAGGACGAGTTCCACGACACGATGGACCGGCTGACCGGGCCCGACGTCGACTGGGAGTTCCACCACCGCGAGGTCCCCCTGCAGGCCCCGGTCGACTCGCCGACCTTCGCGAAACTGCGCGCCGCCGTCGAACGGTTCGACCCGGACGGCCACGTCGTGCCGTACTGCATGTCGGGCGGCACGGACGCCAAGCAGTTCTCCCGGCTCGGCATCACCGGCTACGGATTCTCACCGCTGAAGCTGCCCGCAGGCTTCGACTACCAGGCGCTGTTCCACGGCGTCGACGAACGCGTCCCCGTCGAGGCGCTGCACTTCGGCGTCCGCGTCCTCGACCACTACCTGCGCACCGCCTGACCCGCCACCACCGCCCGACCCGCTACAGGGGGATGTGAACATGCTGCCCACAGGGGCCCACGGAACATGGCCGTCACCGATCGACGCCGCCCTCGCCGCCTCCCGAGACGGCCGCCCGGACCACGTCGGCACCGTCGGCGACGAGGTGTGGTGGACGGAACCGCGCCCCGCCGAGGCGGGCCGCCGCGCCCTGGTCCGCCGCCGCGCGGACGGGACGACCGCGAGCGTGCTGCCCGCCCCGTGGAACGTACGGAGCCGGGTCGTCGAGTACGGCGGACAGCCCTGGGCCGGGGCCGCCCGCGCCGAGGGCGGACCGCTCGTCGTCTTCGTCGACTTCGCCGACCAACGGCTGTACGCGTACGCCCCCGACGAGCCCGGCGGCCCCCGGCCGCTCACCCCGGTCGGTGCCGTCGGCGGGGGGCTGCGCTGGGTCGATCCGAGCCTCCACCTCCACAGGGGCGAAGTGTGGTGCGTGCTGGAGGAGTTCACCGGCGAGGCGCCCACCGACCTGCGCCGGGTGATCGCCGCCGTCCCCCTGGACGGCTCGGCCGCCGACGACCGCACGGCGATCCGCGAACTCACCGACGACGGCCACCGGTTCGTCACCGGGGCGAAGCTCTCGCCCGACGGGCGCCGGGCCGCCTGGATCGCCTGGGACCACCCGCGCATGCCGTGGGACGGCACGGAGGTGATGCTCGCCGACGTCACCGAGGGCGGCACGTTCCGGGACGTCCGCAGCTTCGCGGGCGGCCCCGAGGAGTCGATCCCGCAGATCGAGTGGGACGCCGACGGATCGCTGCTGTTCGCCGGTGACCGCAGCGGCTGGTGGAACCTGTACCGCGCCGACCCGCACGGGGGCGCCGTGCCGCTGTGCGCCCGGGAGGAGGAGTTCGCCGGCCCGCTCTGGACGATCGGCTGCCGCTGGTTCCGGCCGCTGGACAACGGCCTCGTCGCCACGGTCCACGGCACGGGCACCACGACCCTCGGCATCCTCGACCCGCGGACCGGTGAACTCACCGACGTCGCCGGGCCCTGGACCGCGTGGGCCGCCTCGCTCGCCGCGCACGGCAGCCGCATCGTCGGCATCGCCGCGAGTCCGTCCAGCGCCTATGAAGTCGTGGAGCTGGACACCGCGACCGGCCGCACCCGCGTCATCGGCACACCGCACGAGGACGCCGTCGACCCCGCCTACTACCCGCGGCCCGAGTCCCGCACCTTCACCGGACCCGACGGCCGGGAGATCCACGCCCACGTCCATCCGCCGCGCAACCCCGGGCGGACCGGTCCCGAGGGCGAACTGCCGCCCTACGTCGTGTGGGCGCACGGCGGTCCGACCGGGCACGCCGCACTCGTACTCGACCTGGAGATCGCGTACTTCACCTCGCGCGGCATCGGCGTCGTGGAGGTCAACTACGGCGGCTCCACCGGCTACGGCAGGGACTACCGCAACCGGCTGCGCGAACAGTGGGGCGTCGTCGACGTCGAGGACTGCGCGGCCGTCGCCGGGGCCCTGGCCGCCGAGGGCACGGCCGACCCCTGCCGCCTGGCCATCCGGGGCGGCAGCGCGGGCGGCTGGACCACCGCCGCCTCGCTGACCGGCACCGACGTCTACGCCTGCGGCACGATCATCTACCCCGTCCTCGACCTGACCGGCTGGGGCACGGACGAGACCCACGACTTCGAGTCGCGCTACCTGGAGTCCCTGGTCGGCCCGATCGCCGAGGTCCCGGAACGCTACCGCGAACGGTCCCCGCTCAGCCGTACCGAACGACTGAACACACCCTTCCTCCTGCTCCAGGGACTCGCCGACCCGATCTGCCCGCCCGTCCAGTGCGAACGGTTCCTGACCGCGGTCGAAGGACGCGGCGTCCCGCACGCCTACCTCGCCTTCGAGGGGGAGGGGCACGGATTCCGCCGCGCCGACACCATGATCCGTGCCCTGGAGGCCGAACTCTCCCTGTACGCACAGACCTTCGGATTCGACTGCCCCGACGTACCGGCTCTGGAGCTGAAGCGGTGACCCCCGAAGCACGCATCCCCCAAGAGCGGAAGCCCGCACCGCGGACGCTCGAACCCCTGACCCGCCCCGCCCGGCTGCGCCCCGGCGCCAGGATCGCCGTCGTGTCGCCGAGCGGACCCGTCCCCGCCGACCGCCTGGAGCCAGGGCTCGACATCCTGCGCCGTTGGGGCCTCGAACCGGTGGAGGCGCCCCATGCGCGCGCCGTCCATCCTGAGCTGGACTATCTGGCGGGCGCCGACGAGGCGCGGGCACGGGACCTCCAGGAGGCCTGGTGCGATCCCTCGGTCGACGCGGTGATCTGCGCCCGCGGCGGCTACGGCGCGCACCGCATGGTCGATCTGGTCGACTGGGCCGCGATGCGCGCCGCCGGGCCCAAGGTGTTCATCGGCTACAGCGACATCACCGTGCTCCACGAGGCGTTCGCCGAGCGCGTGGGCCTCGCCACCCTGCACGGCCCGATGGTGGGCACCGAGACCTTCCTGAAGGACCCGGACACCCAGGAGTCCCTGCGGGCCACCCTGTTCGAGCCCGAGACGGTGCGGACGCTCGGGCTGCCCGGCGCACGGACGCTGGTGCCCGGCACGGCGCGCGGCGTGACCTTCGGCGGCTGCGTCAGCCTGCTTGCCGCCGGCATCGGCACCCCGCACGCCCGGACCTCCGCCCGGGGCGGACTGCTGGTCATCGAGGACACCACCGAGGACCCGTACAGCGTCGACCGCATCCTCACCCACCTGTTGCGGGCCGGGGCGCTCGCCGGGATCGCCGGCGTGGCCTGCGGTTCCTGGGAGGGCTGCGGGCCCTACGAGCAGGTGCGGGCCGTCCTGGCGGACCGGCTCGGCGCGCTGGGCGTGCCCGTCGTGGAGGAGTTGGGCTTCGGGCACGGGCCGACGGGGCTGACGATTCCGCTCGGTGTGCCGGCCGTGCTGGACGCGCCCGCCGACGGCGGCCCCGCCACGCTCACCACCGAGGTGCCCGCGCTGATCTGACCGTTCGTTCCCGGCCTCCGCCGAGGAGGACCGCACCCGGTCCGGCCCGCGGCACCCCGCTGCGGGCCGGACCGGGGAGGCGCCGGGCCCCGCCCACACCCTCGCCCCCGACGGCGCCTGGCCCCGCTCCTTCCCCCGCCCCACCTGTGCGCGCGACCTCTTAGCCTGACCGCATGCCGGAAACCGAAGCCGAGACCGACTTCCTGGCCGAGGGGCGCCGCGCGGCGATCCGCCCCTACCGCCGGGCGGACGCCGAAGAGTTCACCACCCGCGCGCGGGAGAGCCGGGACCTGCACCGTCCCTGGCTCTTCCCGCCCCTCGACGCCGATGCGTACGCCGTGTACGCCGGACGGCTGATCGACGACCCCACGAAGGCCGGCTTCCTGGTCTGCCGACGCGAAGGCGAGGGCGGACGCGACCCCGGCGCGATCGCCGGATTCGTCAACATCAACAACATCGTGCGCGGCGGGTTCCGCTGCGGCGCACTCGGGTACGGCGCCTTCGCCCACGCGGCGGGGCGAGGCCTGATGGGCGAGGGGCTGGAACTGGTCCTGCGCCACGCCTTCGGCCCGCTGGGCCTGCACCGCCTCGAAGCCAACATCCAGCCGGGCAACGAGGCGTCCCTGGCGCTCGTCGCGCGTGCCGGATTCCGCCTCGAAGGGTTCTCGCCGGACTTCCTCCTCATCGACGGTGCCTGGCGCGACCACGAGCGGTGGGCGATCACGGCCGGGATGCCTCGGCGCGCGGCGGGCTGACCGGGCCCCGCCCCGGGCCAGCCGTCGACCCGCTCCACCGGCCGAACGGATTGGGGAAGTCTTTGCCCGTGGCCGGATCCGAGTGCCACCGAGGCCCGCGAGGCCGTATTCCACGGGCCGCGGAGCACGGGAATCCGTATAGGAACGGGAAAGCGGCGGCCGAAAGCGTGAGGGATCGGACCCGTCGGCGCGACACCCGTGTTGACCGCATGCGGCCGGAGGCAGAGCCTCGTCATATAGCTGCTCAATACAACTGGTTCGCAACCGGTTCCGCCGGGCCCTCGCCCACGGCACGCCCCCCGCCGGGGCGCCCCGTGCGTACGACCGCTTCCCGGCCGGGACCGCATCGGGAGGACGCGTATGTGTGGCATCGCAGGCTGGGTCTCCTACGACCGTGATCTCCGGGCGCCCGAGGAGGCCGCGACGCTCGACGCGATGACGGAGACGATGGCCTGCCGGGGCCCGGACGACCGGGGGACCTGGACCGACGGGCACGCGGGGCTCGGGCACCGCCGGCTCGCGATCATCGACCTGCCGGGCGGACGCCAGCCCATGTCGGTCTCCACGTCCGAGGGGGACGTCGCCCTCGTCTACTCCGGCGAGGCGTACAACTTCACCGAACTCCGTGGCGAGCTGACCGGCCGCGGGCACCGGTTCACCACCGACTCGGACACCGAGGTCGTGCTGCACGGCTACCTGGAGTGGGGCGAGGCCGTCGCCGAACGCCTCAACGGCATGTACGCCTTCGCCGTCTGGGACGGCCGTCACGACAAGCTCGTCATGATCCGCGACCGGATGGGCGTCAAGCCGTTCTACTACTGGCCGACGCCCGACGGAGTGCTGTTCGGCTCGGAGCCCAAGGCCATTCTGGCCAACCCGCTGGCCCGGCCCCGGGTGACCCTGGACGGGCTCCGTGAACTGTTCAGCCTCGTCAAGACCCCCGGGCACGCCGTGTGGGACGGCATGCGCGAGGTGGAACCCGGCACGGTCGTCACCGTGGACCGCGACGGCCTGCGCCGACGCGTCTACTGGCGGCTGGAGACCCGTGCGCACCACGACGACCGCGACACCACCATCACCACCGTGCGCTCGCTGCTCGACGACATCGTGGGCCGCCAGCTGGTCTCCGACGTACCCCGCTGCATCCTGCTCTCCGGCGGCCTCGACTCGTCCGCGGTCACCGCCCTCGCCGCCCGGCGGCTCGCCGAGAGCGGCGAGAAGGTCCGCACGTTCGCCGTCGACTTCGTCGGACGCACCGAGAACTTCGTCGCCGACGCGCTGCGCACCACCCCCGACACCCCGTTCGTGCACGACGTGGCGCGGCAGGCGGGCACCCTCCACCGCGACATCGTGCTCGACCCGGACACCCTCGCCGACCCCGACGTACGCGCCCGGGTGATCCGCGCCCGCGACCTGCCGATGGGCCTGGGGGACATGGACTCCTCGCTCTACCTGCTCTTCCGGGCCATCCGCGAGCACTCGACCGTCGCACTGTCCGGCGAGTCCGCCGACGAGGTCTTCGGCGGCTACCTCCAGTTCTTCGACGAGGAGGCCCGCCGCACCGACACCTTCCCCTGGCTGGTCCACTACAGCGAGCACTTCGGCGAGGACGCGGACATGCTCCGCGACGACGTGCACCAGGCCCTCCGCCTCAGGTCGTACATCCGCGACTCCTACGAGTCCGCCGTCGCCGGCATCGAACGGCTCACCGGCGAGAGCGACTTCGAGTACCGCATGCGGCGGATCTGCCACCTCCACCTGACCCGGTTCGTGCGTGTCCTGCTCGACCGCAAGGACCGGGCCAGCATGGCCGTCGGCCTGGAGGTCCGGGTGCCGTTCTGCGACCACCGGCTCGTCGAGTACGTCTACAACACACCCTGGGCGCTGAAGTCCTTCGACGGCCGCGAGAAGAGCCTGCTGCGCGAAGCCGTCGCGGACGTGCTGCCCCGGTCCGTGTACGAACGGACCAAGAGTCCCTACCCGTCGACGCAGGACCCGGAGTACGCCGTCGCCCTCCAGGAACACGCCCGCGACCTGCTCGCGCAACCGGACCACCGGGTCTTCGAGCTCATCGACCGCGACCGGCTGAGCAAGGCGGCCGACGAACGCACCGCCCCCCAGGTCACCGGAGCGTCCCGGCGCGGCCTGGAACGGACCCTGGACCTGGCGACGTGGCTGGACATGTACCGGCCGGAGGTGGACCTCAGCTGAGCCGTTCGCCGACGGCGGGGCGCCCGGCGGCCGGCCCGTCCGACCGCCGCCCCTTGTAATTGATCTTCATGGTGTCCATGTCCGTCGCGGTGGAACGGAGTTCGCCGTGGCCGTACCCCAGTTCCCTCAACCGGGTCTCGGCGCGGTCCTCGGCGATCGCGGACGCCATCTCCTCGCCGTCCGCGGCGTCCGACACGACCACGAAGCGCATGCTGAAGTGCTTGAGCACCCGGTCGTACGACAGCGAACCCGCCTCGGTGAACTGCATCGCGTCCAGCCCGTGTCGGTCCACCTCGGACAGGAGGCGGGCGCGTGCCTCCTCCGTCAGGCCCTGCCAGGTGCCGCGCACGATCACTCGGTAGGTGTGCTGGGTGCTCATCGTGGTTCCCGCTCCGTCTTCCGTACGTGAAGAGCTTCCGCTCATGAACGGCCAACGGTACGGAGACGGGGCGCGGCGCACTACGGAATTCGTGGGGCCGCCCCCGGGGAGGGGCGGTGGCTCGGTCCGTGGCGGGGGCCGTGAGCTTCCGGTCTTTTCCCGAGCCGGGCGGCGGAGCCCTGGTCGGGCCGCCGTCCAGCGTGTTCCATGGTCGACGGGGGCGCCCGGACCAGCGGCGGCCCGCGTGAGGGAGCGAGGTTGCCTTGGCCACGACCGTACGACGTGCCGTACTGACTCTGCCCGCCGCACCGCTGGGCCCGGAGAACCCGTTGCCCGCGTTGCGTCCGCTCGACGAGACACACGTCGTCGACGAACGGGTCCGGGCCCAACTGCCGGGCGACATGGCGCGCCAGGTCGGCTACGAGCCACTGTCCACCGTGCTACCGGTGCGCCTTCTCGACGGGTACGGACGCGAGCGCGTCCCCACCGCGCTGGACGCGATCGTCATCGAGAACGACCGGCTGAGGGCCACCGTGCTGCCCGGGTTCGGCGGCCGCGTCCACTCCCTCCACCACAAGCCGACCGGCCGCGAACTCCTGTACACCAACCCGGTGCTGCAGCCCGCCGACTTCGCGCTCAACGGTGCCTGGTTCTCCGGCGGCATCGAATGGAACATCGGGGCCACCGGCCACACCACCCTCTCCTGCGCACCGGTACACGCCGCCCGTGTGCCCGCGCCCGACGGCGGGGACATGATCCGGCTCTGGGAGTGGGAACGGCTGCGCGACCTGCCGTTCCAGGTGGACCTGTGGCTGCCGGAGGACTCCGACTTCCTCCATGTCGGCGTGCGGATACGCAACCCGCACGAGCACACCGCACCCGTCTACTGGTGGTCCAACATCGCCGTCCCCGAGGGCGAACGCACCCGCGTCCTGGCCCCGGCCGACGAGGCGTGGCACTTCGGCTACGAGCGGGCCCTGACCCGTGTCCCGGTTCCGGTGTCCGGTTCCGTCGACCGCACGTATCCGCTCCGGAGCGACTTCCCCGCCGACTACTTCTACGAGGTGCCCGACGGCGCACGCCGCTGGATCGCCTCCCTCGACGAGCACGGGCACGGTCTCGTCCAGACGTCGACCGACCTGCTGAGGGGCCGGAAGCTGTTCCTCTGGGGCAGCGGCCCCGGCGGGCGGCGCTGGCAGGAATGGCTCACCGAACCCGGCACCACGGGCTACGCCGAGATCCAGGCCGGCCTCGCCCGGACCCAGCTGGAGCACGTACCCCTCGAACCGGGCGCCGAGTTCAGCTGGCTGGAGTCCTACGGGCCGCTGTCCGCCGACCCGGGGGCCGTGCACGGCGACGACTGGGCGCGGGCCCGTGCCGAGACCGAGCGGCGGCTCGCCGAGGGACTGCCGCGCGCCGATGCCGAGGCCGCGTACACCGCGTGGCTCCGCTGCGCCGACACCGAGCCCGGCGAGTCGCTCGCCACCGGTTCCGGGTGGGGCGCGCTGGAGGTCCGGCGCGGCGGATACCGGCTGCCGGGCACCCCGTTCGTGGAATCGACCCTCGGTGAGCAGCAGGAGCCCTGGCTGGAGCTGCTGGACCGGGGCAGTCTCCCCGAGCCTCGCCGCCTGGCCCCGCCCGGCCCCTCCCTGGTCTCGCGGCACTGGCGCGACATGCTGGAGACGGCCCCCGCCGATCCGCTCACGGAATACCACCTCGGTGTCGCCCAGTGGCACGCCGGTGACCGCGCCCAGGCGGTCCGCAGCTGGGAACGGGGGCTCGCCCGTGCCGCGTCCCGCTGGCCGCTGCTGCGCTGCCTCGCCGTGGCAGCGGGGGAGAGCGGGCAGCGGGAACGGGCCGCCGGACTCTACGCGGAGGCGTTCGACGATCTGGGCGCGGAGCGTCCCGGCGGCGGTGACGGCGCCGGCAACGGCGATGCCGGTGGCCACGGCGTCGGTGGTGACGACGTCGATGGCGAGGCCCGGACGGCCGCTGTGACGGCGCTCGGCCGCGAGGCGATCGAGGCACTGCTGGCGGCGGAGCGTCCCGAGGCGGCCCGGGAGGTGTGGGCCGGGCTGCCCCCGGAGGTCCGCAGGCGCGGGCGTTTCCGCCTGCTGGAGGCCCGGCTGCTGATCGCCGAGGGCGACCGTACCGCCGCCCGGGCAGTTTTCGACGAGGGCTTCGAGGTCGCCGATCTGCGGGAGGGGGCGGAGATCCTGGACGAGGTGTGGTCCGCGGTCACCGACGAGGAACTGCCGGACCGGTACGACTACCGGATGCGTCCCAGGACGTGACGGCGTCTCGGGACGTGATGTGCTCCGGGACCTGCCGCCTGCCAGGACATCAGGCGTCCCGGGGCACGAGGTGCTCGAGGTGAGGGAGCGCCGGGTACGAGCCGCCGGGACGGGCGCGGACCCGGCGGCTTCCGGCTCGGCGGTGTCCGGTCCGGTGGTTGTGGGCCCGGTGTTCTCCGGGCCCGTGGGCGGCTTCCGGCCCCGTGGGGTGGGGCCGGTGGTCGTGGCGCGGGGCGAGCGCCGCTCAGGCGCCCACGGTCCGGTCGACGTACTCGAAGACGGAGCCGTCCGGATGCACGGCGATCAGGTTGCGGCCCACCGGTGTGGGCACCGGACCCGCGATGACCCGCGCACCGACCCGGGTGAGGGAGGCATGGGCCGCGTCGACATCCTTGACCGCGATCGTCGCCGTGACCTTGCGCAGGATCTCCAGCTCCGACTCGGGTCCGCTCATCAGCAGAAAGCAGCTGATCGCGGCGACCGACACCCCGCCGCGCTCGAAGCGCAGCGCGGAGCTGTCCGTGAGGTCCTCGTAGAAGGCCACCGCGGCCTCCAGGTCGTCGACGCAGATACGCAGCGTGGTTCCCAGAATGTCCATGCGGGACAGGGTAGTTGGCGGATATCAGACCCGGCAGAGGATCTCGCCGTGCGGGACCATGAACCAGGCGTCGTCCCGTTCTCCCCACGTCCGCCAGGCCGAGGCGATGGCGGCCAGCTCCCCGGCGTCGGCGTGACCGCCCGCCACGGCCGACTCCGCGTAGGCCGGGCCGACCGTGCGCTCCGCCCACAGGCCGCTCCACCACGCGCGGCTCTCCGGGGTGGCGAAGCACCAGGCGGCGGCGGTCGGAACGATGTCGGTGAAACCGCCCTTCCGGGCCCAGGAGAGCAGCCGACGGCCCGCGTCCGGCTCCCCTCCGTTGGCGCGGGCGACCCGGCCGTACAGCTCCTGCCAGGCGTCCAGACCGGGGGCCTCGGGATACCAGGTCATCGCCGCGTAGTCGCTGTCGCGGGCCGCGACGACGCCCCCGGGCCGACAGACCCGTCGCATCTCGCGCAGGGCCCGCACCGGGTCGGTCACGTGCTGGAGCACCTGGTGGGCGTGGACGATGTCGAAGGAGCCGTCGGGGAAGTCCAGTGCGTGCACATCGGCGGTCGCGAACTCGATCCGATCCAGGCCGCGTTCGGCCGCGACCTCGGCCGCCCGGTCCAGGACCTCCCGATTGGTGTCGACCGCGGTCACCCGGCCGGGAGCGACCAGCGCGGCGAGATCGGCGGTGATGGTGCCGGGCCCGCAGCCGACGTCCAGCACGGTCATGCCGGGGCGGAGTTCGCCGACGAGGTACGCCGCGGAATTCGCGGCCGTACGCCAACGGTGCGAGCGCAGGACGGACTCGTGGTGGCCGTGCGTGTAGACGGCGGACCGCTTCTCCATGGCGTGGTTCCTTCCTCGGGACGCGCAGCGCGAAGCACGGTGCCCGGGGGCGGGCCGCGCGCAGAGCGGCGGGCGGCGAGGCCCCCGTGATGACACCGTACGCACATGGATCGCATTATGAGATGAGTGTCTCGCCATATGGGCAAAGGGTGATGCTGTCGTGGGCCGCCCTTCCGTTTGCCGGCCCTGGTCGCGGATGCCTCACCGCTTCGGGGCCGGGCAGTACACCGTCAGCGCCTCGGGCAGCTTGTCGATCGTCAACTCGCCCCGTGCATACCCGACTTCGCCGTCGTATGCGTAGGGCGTGCCGGGAGCCAGGCCCGCGACCCGTACCTGCCGGCGCCGCCGTGCCGCGTGGACGGGCGAACGGGTGAGCGGCCCGGCGACGGCCGCCGCGAGCAGGCGCAGGCCGGGGGCGCGTCCCGCGTGCACCATCCGTACGTCCAGCAGACCGTCCGCGAGACCGTGTCGACGGCCCGGCGCCGGGCCGACCCGCTGGAACAGACCGTTGCCCACGAACAGCAGCCACAACGGGCGCCGTCGCCCGTCCACCTCCGCCTCCAGCGGACGGTCACCGCGCAATGCCCGCCACGCCGCGAGCAGACCCGCCGGCCAGGCTCCGATCCGGGGAGCCCAGTACTCGCGGATCCGCACCAGCTCCGGATAGACGCCGAGGCTGAAGGCGTTGAGGAAGTATCCGTACGCGTCGACGGGTTCGCCCGGCCCGAACGGCCCACGGGGTTCGCCGGGCCTGCCCGGCGCGACCGGTTCGTCCGATCCGCTCGGTCCGTTCGATCCGCCTCGTACGGGCGGCTCGCCCAGTGCGGCCGGTTCGCTCGGTGCGGCCGGTTCGCTCGGGCCTTCCGGGCCTTCCGTGCCTTCCGGGCCGTTCGGCCCCGGTCGGAAGCGGCCGATGTCGACCCGTACCGCGTCACCCGCGGTCAGGGCGGCGCGGACATCGTCCACCGTCTCGATGCCCAGGTCGTGGGCGAAGTGGTTCAGCGTCCCCCCGGGGAACACCGCCAGCGGCATCCCGTGCGCGCGGGCCACGGCGGCTGCCGCGTTGACCGTGCCGTCCCCGCCGCAGACTCCGAGCGCCCTGGCCCGTCCGGCCGCCCTCTCCAGCTCGGCGCGGAGGTCGTCGGGCGCGCATCCCGCCACCTCGGCATCGGGCAGTGCGGCGCGCACCAGTGATGCCGTCGTCGCCGCGGTTCCTGACCGCTCGTTGACCACGACGACCAGGCCCCCGCCGTCCGGCAGCGCGGGTGCGCGACCGGGCGCGCGGCCCGGTGCCGGGAACCGCGCGCGCGTCGGAACGACCCCGCGCAGCGCCAGCGCCGCCCCCACCCCGAGCGCCGCACCGGCCAGCACATCACTCGGGTAGTGGACCCCGGTGTAGACGCGGGAGGCGGCGACGGAGAGCGCGAGCGGCGCCACGACCACGCCCCACCCCCGCGATTCCAGGGCCACGCCCGTGGCGAAGGCCGCCGCCGACGCCGAGTGCCCGGAGGGGAAGGACGTGGTGAACGGCTGACGATTGAGCTGCCGAACCACCGGAACGGCGTCCAGCAGCGGACGCTCCCTGCGCACGGCCCGCTTGCCGAGCGTGTTGGTCACGGCGGACGCCACGGCCAGCGAGGCGACCCCGCGCAGCGCGGCCCGCCGCGCCCGGGCACCGCCGCCCAGTGCGGCCAGGCCCGCCGCGACACCGAACCAGAGGAGTCCGTGGTCGGCGCAGCGGCTCAGCCGGGGCAGCACCGGTTCGGCACCCGGCCAGGTCCGGTGCGCCAGGCTCCTGAACACGGCGAGATCGACGTGGCGGAGCCAGGCACGCGGTGCGACGGACGGAGAAACGCAGAACGGCGTACGCGGTGAGTGCATGGGACTGCGGATACCCCGATCGGCCGTGTGACACCTCGCCCGACCGCGCGGAACCACCGGGCCGTGTGCGACACGTTCCGCCGTCCGCCCGCACGGCCCCGTACATGTGCCGTTCGGGTGTCCGCCGACGGCGCCACGTGTGCGGGGTGCGGGCCGCGGCCCTTACCCTGTGGTCGTGATTCCGGCCCGTGGCCGGACTCTCCGTGACCGCAGCCGCGATCCGCCGGACCGGGCGCGGGGCCGACGGGCCCCGGCACGGACGCCGCGGGACTGCGGCGCGGTCGGACCCCACAAGGGGCAGACTCCACAAGGGGCAGACATGAGTTCCGCGCGCCTGGACGTGGCCGTATCCGAGAACGCCGAGCTGGGCGAGGGCCCGACCTGGGACCCGGCCGCCGGCCGGCTGATCTGGGTCGACATCCTCGCCGCCCGCGTACACACCTACGACCCGGTGACCGGCCACCGCACGGTGCGGACCACCGAACAGCACGTCGGCGCGGCCAAACCGCGCGCGGGCGGGGGGCTCGTGGTCAACCTGCGCGACGGCATCGGCCTGTACGACCCGGACGGCGCGTTCCGATGGCTGGTCCACGACCCCGAGCCCGGGCGCCGGGGCAACGACGCGGCGGTCGCGCCCGACGGGGCGCTGTGGGCGGGCACCATGCGCTACGACGAGACCGAGATCGGCGGCAGCCTCGCCCGCGTCGCGCCCGACGGCGGGGTCACCCCGGTACTGCCCGTGGTCGCGTGCAGCAACGGCATCGGCTGGAGCCCGGACGAGCGGCTGATGTATTACGTCGACACGCCCACCCGCCGTGTCGACGTCTTCGACTTCGACGGCGAGAACGCCGTGAACCGGCGCCCGTTCGCCACGATCGAGGAGGGCGCGGGCTTCCCCGACGGCCTGACCGTCGACGCGGACGGCGCCGTCTGGGTCGCTCTGTGGGACGGCGCGGCGGTGCGCCGCTACACGCCCGACGGTTCGCTGGACCGGATCGTCGAGCTGCCCGTGAGGCGTCCGACCGCCTGTGCCTTCGGCGGCACGGACCTGCGCGACCTCTACATCTCCTCGGCGCGCGTCGGACTGGACGCCCCGCATCCGCTGTCCGGCTCGCTGCTGGTGCTGCCGGACGCGGGGCAGGGCATGCCGGGGACGCCCTTCGCCGGCTGACCGCCGTCGGGGCACGAGTCCGCGCCGCGGAACGGCGGCCGGCCAGGGCCCGGCCGGACCGCGTCGGGACCTCGGCTTCCGGCCGCCGGGCCCCGCTGGGCGGGCGGGCCCCGGCGAAGCCTCGTATAAAGGCCCTGGGTGTGACATACGGCGGGCACGGCGACGGGGCGGCGGCGAAGGAGGCCCGGATGGCGCGGGAGCGGACCGAGCACACCGAGAACATCGAGCACACGGAGCGCACCGAGGACGAGAAACACATCGACGAGGACGGGAAGCACGTCGACGAAGCGGAGTGCACCGGGGAGGCGGAGCGCGCCGACGACGTGGAGCGTACGCGGAGGGACGACCGGAGCGGACCGGCGGGGCGCGGGGGTGGTACCCGTTCCGTCCGGGGGGACCACGGTCCCGTCCGCTACGGGCCGCCCGCCCCCGACCCCGGACTGCCCGTGCTGCCCGAGCTGGCCGAGGTGCTCGCCGCCGCGGCCGGCCGCGGCGAGCCCGAACCGACCGGTGGGGGCGATGTCCTGCGCCGCGCCGCCACCGCCTACTGGGCCCGACGCGGTCTGCACGGCGGCCCGGAGCACATCGCCGCCGCTCCGGGCGCCTCGCCGCTGCTGCTCGCGCTGATCGCCGCGCACGGCGGCGACGTCCTGCTGCCGCGTCCCTGCACGGCCACCTGGATCCCGCAGGCCCGGTTGCTGGACAGCCCCGCCTACCAGGTGCCGACACCGGCCGAGTGCGGCGGCGTGCCCGATCCGTACGCGCTGCTGGAGACCATCCGCAGGGTGCGGGCGGAGGGCGGCAGGCCCCGGCTGCTGCTGATCTCCGTCGTCGACGATCCGACCGCGACCGTGGCCCCGCCGGAACTCGTGCGCGAGGCGTGCGAGGCGGCGGTCGCCGAAGGGCTGCACATCGTCAGCGACGAGACCTGGCGCGACACCCTGCACCGGCCGCACGACACGGTCCTGCTCAGTCCGGCGGAGATGTGCCCGGACGACGTCACGGTCCTCTGCGATCTCGCCGGGGCGCTGACCCCCTCGGCCTGGCCGGTCGCGATCGCCCGGTTCCCGGACACCGGGCGGGGGGTGGTGCACCATGCCCGTACGCTCGACGTCCTCACCGCGCTGGGCGCGCTCGTCGCCGTCCCCGTGGCCGCTGCCGGCGCCCACGCGCTGCTGGGGCCGGACGCCGTCGCCGAACGGGTACGCAGGTCCGCGACGCTGCATGCGCGGGTCGCGGGGGCGGCCCATCGCGCGGTCCTCGCGTCGGGCGCGCTCGCCAGGCCCCCGCAGGCGGGACGCCACCTCTACGCCGATCTGGGGCCGCTCAGGTCCGGGCTGGCCGACCGGGGGGTGACGGATTCCCTGGAGCTGGAGGAGTACCTGACGGAGCGTCTCGGGACACCGACACCCGGCGGCCACCGGTTCGGCGACGATCTGGCGGCCCTGCGCGTACGGCTGGGCACCGGAGCGCTGGTCGGCACGACCCCCGAACAGCAGCTGGAGTCCCTCGCCGCCGAACGCCCCCTGGAACTACCGCATGTGGCCGGGGCCCTCGGGCGCTTCGAGGCTGCCCTCGCGGACCTTCGCTGACGGAACCGGACGGCGCCCCCACACCCGTTCAGCGGCGTCACTGCCCGGACCGGCTCCTTCCCGAGCCCGGACCGGCTCTGTCCAGTGCCCGAACCGGGCTCCGGTCAGCACCCGTGCAGCGGCCGGACCGGGAACGTGTTCAGTGGCCGAACCGGGCCCGTATCCGGCGCCACGCCGCCGGGCCGCCGCTTACCAGCAGCGTCAGACCCACCGCCGCGACCACCCCCTGCCACGGTTCGGGGAACAGCGAGCCGCCCAGCACACCGATCAACTGGTACGTCGCGGCCCACGCCAGACAGGCCGGCACGTCCCCGCGCGCGAACCGGTGCAACGGCATCCGGCTCAGCAGGCAGGCCAGCATCACGGGAATCCGCCCCGCGGGTATCAGCCGCGACAGCACGAGCACCATCGCCCCGTGCTCGTCCAGCTTCCGCCGTGCCTGTTCCAGCCGTTCCGGAGCGGCCTGGTCGCTGATGGTCCGGAGCCACTTCGAACCGTTCCTCGACCGCACCCCGCGCCGGCCGAGCCAGTACAGGCAGATGTCGCCGACGAACGCCGCCGTCGCCGCCACCGCGAACACCACCAGCAGCGCGAACGGCGACGACTGATGCAGTGCCACCACCGCCGCCGAGCTGACCAACGCGCCCGTCGGCACCACCGGCGCCAACGAGCCCAGGGTCACCAGCAGGAACAAGGAGGGGTAGCCCACCGCCTGCTGCGTCGACTCCGGGGGGAGCTGTCGCACGACCTCCTGGATCACCTGGTGGCCCCCGGCCGCATCCGCTCGCCGTGGGAGAGCCGGTGCGTGGCCACCTCCGGTGCCAGCACCGCCGCCTTGCGGACGAACTCGTCGCCCGGCGAGTGGAACTCGTGCGGCCGGACGCCGTCCAGCCCGATCGGCCAGTACGTGCCGTAGTGCACCGGTACGGCGGCCCGGGGCGCCAGCCGGGCCAGCGCCCGCGCCGCCCGCTCCGCGTCCAGATGGCCGTGGCCCAGGTACGGGCCCCAGCCGCCCACCGGCAGCAGTGCCACGTCCACCGGCCCGACGATCCGGGCCATGTCGTCGAACAGGCCGGTGTCGCCCGCGAAGTACGTCCGGGCCTCGCCCTCGATCACAAAGCCGAGCGCGGGGGAGCGGTGCGGCCCCATGGGCAGGCGCCTGCCGTCGTGCAGCGAGGGAACCACGCGGACGCGCACCCCGTCCGTCCCGCCGAACCGGACCTCGTCGCCGGGGGCCACCTCGGTGACCCGCAGCGCGCGAGCCGAGCTCAGCCGGCGCAGCCCCGGCACGGTGCGCAGCGCGCCCACCGGCACCACCAGTCGGCTGCCCGCCGCGAGCCGGGCCAGCGACGGCAGGTGGAGGTGGTCGGAGTGGAGATGCGAGACGAGCACGACATCGGCGACCGCGGCCTCCGGGCCGGGCAGCTCGCCGCGACGCCGACGCAGATGGGCCAGGCGTCTTACGAACAGCGGATCGGTGAGCACGCGCACCCCGGAATCCTCGATCGTGCAGGTGGCATGGCCCCACCAAGTGACTTCCACCGGCACGCGGCACCTCCTCGTTCCCGGGTCTTCTCGTTCGGCTCCGGCAACCGAGCCTAATGCCGTGACCGGATCGGGTGCTCGGGCTCCGTCCGTTGACGCATCCTCCGGGTGGTGCCGAGGACCGAGAGGGTGCGCCGTGCACGGAGGAATGCCCCGCACCGGTGTGTGCGCCGGGTACGAGCAGCGGGCGAGCATCGAGCGTGTGCGCCGGGTACGGGGCGTGGTCCACGCATCGGGCGTGTGCGCCGTGGCGTACACCCGGGCCACCCGTACGACCCTTCCCGCCGCCCCGTGTGCGCCCTCGCCGCCGGGTCCGCTCCGGCGCGCGCGGGCGCACCGCCGTTCCGCGCGGTGTCACGCGCTCCTCCCGTCCCGACATGCGCCTTTTTGCAGGGGAGAGGGAGGGGTAGGGTCGCCCGTACGCCTAGCACGGGGGAACGGTCTTGGGGGACGCAGTGGACGTACGGGTGGCGGCGATCGCCAGTCTCACACCGCTCGAAGAACTCGACAGCGATCCGTTCCTCGTGGACACCCGCAGCCAGCACGACATGTGCGCCCGCTGGGCCGCGGACAAGGGATACGTCGTCACCCGCCAGCTCCGCTTCTACGGGCTGCGCCCCGATCACCACGCCCTGTGGAGCGATGTCGAGAGCGGCGACGTCGAGGTGTTCGTCGCCGCCAACGACCGGGTGCTGGAACGGGCCCTCACGTCGGTCGCGGAGTTCGCCGCGGAGTGCGCGCGGCGCGGCGTGCGCCTGGAGATCGCCGGGCTGGACGAGCCGCCGTACAACGCCACCACGAAGGCGAGCGTGCACCGCAGGCTCTCCATGCCCACCGCCGGTTACGACGGCCGCTGACGCACTCCGCCTCCACTGCCGCCGCTGCTTCCTCCTCCGCCCCGGGCCCAGCCCCCCGCCCTCGTCCCGGCCCCGTCCCTTCCGCGGCTTGCCGTCGGGCTGTGACAGGCTGGGGGACAGGGTCCGGAGCGGCGGGGCCCGGACGTGAGGTGGTTGAGGCGTGGGTGACGGGCGATGGCGAACGGCCGGCAACGCCCTGATGCGAGTGGCCGTGGTGTGGGCGGTCTCCACGCTCACGATGCTGGTGCTCGCCGGGGTACTGCCGGAGTTCCGGCTCCAGTCGGACGACGGCGACAGCATCACCAAGACCGCGTTCACCGCGGCCTGGGGCGCCGGAGCGTTCGGCCTGCTCTCCGCACTCGTCTGGCCGCTCCTGGTGCGGGCACTGCTGATCGTGCCCGCACTCGTCCTCGGGCTGCTCGTCTTCTTCCTGAACGGTTCGCTGCTGCTGGTCGCCCTGCGGCTCATACCGGACGGGCGCGGCGCCGCCGACCCGCAGACCGCGGTCGTCGTCGCGGCCGTGATGTCCGCCGTCGCCTCGGCCACGTCCACGGCGCTCGCCGTCCGCGACGACAACGCCTACCGGCGGCGCCTGTCCCGGCTCGCCGACCGCCGACGCCGCCGCAGCGGGCACGACCACGGCCGCTGCGGGCCGCCGGGCATCGTGTTCATCCAGCTCGACGGCGTCGGCCACGACATCCTCGCCAGGGCGGCGGACACCGGTCTGATGCCGACCGTCGCGCGGTGGCTCACGGACGACGGGAGCCACCGGCTCACCTCCTGGCGCACCGACTGGTCCAGCCAGACCGGAGCCAGCCAGCTCGGCATCCTGCACGGCAGCAACCACGACGTCCCCGCCTTTCGCTGGTACGAGAAGGAGACCGGCGACGTCATGGTCTCCAGCCGGCCCGCGAGCGCTCTCGAACTCCAGCGCAGGGCCGTCGCCCGCACCCGTGACGGAGGGCTGCTCACCGTCGACGGCGCCAGCCGCGGCAACCTCTTCAGCGGCGGCGCCGACCAACTGGCGCTCGTCCTGTCCATGGCGGCCAGGCGCGGCAAGGGCCGCCGTTCCCGGGCCGGGTACTTCGCCTATTTCTCCGACCCGGCCAACGCCGTGCGCACGGCGTTGGCGTTCGTCGCGGAGGTCTGCCGCGAGATCGGCGAGTCCACCCGGGCCCGCATCCGGAAGGACACGCCTCGGATCAAGCGCGGCGGGCTCTACCCCTTCATCCGGGCCTTCGCCACCGTCGTCGAACGGGACGTGGTGGTCGCCGCCGTCATCGGGGACATGTTCGCCGGACGCACCGCCGTCTACGCCGACCTCGTCGCGTACGACGAGGTGGCGCACCACTCCGGACCGCACAGCCGCGACGCGGAGAAGCTGCTCGGGCGGCTGGACCGCTGTCTCGCGCTGATCGCGAAGGTCGCCGAGCACACCCCGCGCCGGTACCGGATCGTGCTCCTCTCCGACCACGGTCAGAGCCCGGGGGAGACCTTCGCGGGAGCGTACGGGCTGACGCTCAAGGACCTGGTGCGGGCGGGCTGCGGCCTGCCCGTGTCCCGCCGGGCGCAGCGCACCCGCAGCGGCTCGGAGGCGCGCGACGCGGTACGGATCGCCCTGCACCGGCGCCCGGTCGAGGAGACCGGGGCGGAGCACCGCGCCGGGCCGTCCGACCCGGTCGTCCTCGCCTCCGGCAACCTCGGGCTGATCTCCTTCCCCGACATCGAGGGGCGTGCCTCGCGCGAACAGCTCGACCGGAGCCGTCCGGCGCTGCTCGGCACCCTCGCCAACCACCCGGGCATCGGCTTCCTGCTGGTCCGCAGCGAACGCCACGGATCTGTGGTGCTGAGCCGCGGAGGCACCGAGATCCCGGTGCGGGAGCTGCGCGACGGGGAGGGGCCGCTGGCCCCGTTCGGCCCCGGTGCGGCCGCCGCGATCCGCCGCACCGACACCTTCCCGCACGTCGCCGACGTCATGGTGAACTCGATGCACGACCCGGCCACGGGCACCGTGCACGCCTTCGAGGAACAGATCGGCTCGCACGGGGGCCTCGGCGGCGCGCAGTCCCGGCCGTTCCTGCTGTGGCCGACGGACCTGTCGTCCCCGGTGGCCGACGGCACCGAGCTGGTGGGGGCCGAGCGGGTGCACGGGGTGCTGCGGCGCTGGCTGGGGGAGTGCGCGGGGCAGCGGACTCCGGTGACGCGCACGCCGACGACGGTCGTGCGGTACGCGGCGGACGGCGCCGACGGGGCGAGGCGGTTCGACGGGGCGGGCCCGCGCGAAGGGGCGGGGCGTTCCGGTGGGGCGGAGCTTTCGGGCGAGGCGGACGGAACGGTTCCGACGGTCGGCTGACGGGGCGTTCTCCCTGCTGGGAGGGGATTGTCAGTGGTGGACGGCAGGATGGGGGCCATGACGAACTCAGCTGTTGTGCTCGCCGATGCCGCCGCCTACGCCGCCGCGGTCGAAGAAGCGTCGCAGGCCGCGGCGGCCTACTACGCCACGGGCGAGAGCGCGCTGGACGACGACGCGTACGACCGGCTGGTCCGGGGGATCGCCGCATACGAGCAGGAGCACCCGCAGGAGGTGCTGGACGCGTCACCGACCGGCAAGGTGGCCGGCGGGGCCGCGAGCGGGGACGTGCCGCACACGGTGCCGATGCTGTCCCTGGACAACGTCTTCTCGGCCGAGCAGTTCGCGGCGTGGACGGCGTCGCTGGAGCGCCGCATCGGCAGGCCCGTCGCCGCATGGAGCGTGGAGCCGAAACTCGACGGACTGGCCGTCGCCGCCCGCTACCGGGAGGGCCGTCTGGACCAGCTGATCACCCGGGGCGACGGCACCGCCGGCGAGGACGTGTCGCACGCGATCGGCACCGTGGCCGGACTTCCCGGACAGCTGGCCGAGCCGGTCACGATCGAGCTGCGTGGCGAGATCCTGATGACGAACGAACAGTTCGAGCAGGCCAACGCCGTGCGCACCGAGCACGGCGGCACCCCCTTCGCCAACCCGAGGAACGGCGCGGCGGGCACCCTGCGCGCCAAGGACCGGGCGTACACGGTGGAGATGACGTTCTTCGCCTACGGGGCCCTGCCCCTGGCCGAGTCCGGAGCACTGACCGAGACGCTCGCCGACCTCCCGCACAGCGAGGTCCTGGCGTCCGTCGCCGCGCTCGGCGTCCACACCGCGGCGGCCACGGACGTGGCTCCGCGGACCGTCACCACCGTCGAGGACGTGCAGGCCCGTGTCGAGGAGGTCGCGGGGCTGCGTGCCGCGTTGCCGTTCGGGATCGACGGCATCGTGATCAAGGCCGATCTCGCGGCCGACCAGCGCGACGCCGGTTCCGGGAGCCGGGCGCCGCGCTGGGCCATCGCGTACAAGCTCCCGGCCGTCGAGAAGGTCACCCGGCTCCTCGGCGTCGAATGGAACGTGGGCAGGACCGGCATCATCGCGCCGCGCGCCGTGCTGGAACCCGTCGAGATCGACGGGTCGACGGTCAGCTACGCCACCCTGCACAACCCGGCCGACATCACCCGCCGCGACCTGCGCCTGGGCGACCGGGTCATGGTCTACAAGGCGGGCGACATCATCCCCCGGATCGAGGCGCCCGTCGCCCACCTGCGGACCGGCGACGAGCAGCCCGTGGTCTTCCCCGAGGCATGCCCGCGGTGCGGATCCGAGATCGACACCAGCGAACAGCGCTGGCGGTGCGTCAGGGGCCGTGACTGCCGCCTCGTCGCCTCCATCTCCTACGCGGCCGGCCGCGACCAGCTCGACATCGAGGGGCTCGGCGCGACCCGGGTCGTCCAGCTCGTCGACGCCGGTCTGGTGACCGATTTCGCGGACCTCTTCACGCTCGGACGGGAGCAGCTGCTCGGCCTGGAGCGGATGGGCGAGACCAGCACGGACAACCTCCTCGCCGCCATCGACACGGCACGGACGCAGCCGCTCTCCCGGGTGTTCTGCGCGCTGGGCGTGCGCGGCACCGGACGCTCCATGTCACGGCGGATCGCCCGCTACTTCGCGGACATGGACCGGATCAGGGCGGCCGACGCCGAGGAGCTCCAGCGGGTCGACGGCATCGGCAAGGAGAAGGCCGCGGCCGTCGTCGCCGAGCTGGCGGAGCTGGCCCCGCTGATCGAGAAGCTGGTGGCCGCAGGGGTCAACATGACGGAGCCGGGCGCGACGCCGCCGCCCGAGCCGGGCGAGGAGCCCGCGCAGACCGTGTCCGAGGACGGGGAGGGGAACGCGGACGGGGCCGCCGGACTGCCGCTGCACGGCATGACCGTGGTGGTCACCGGCGCGATGACCGGTGTGCTGGAGAAGCTCTCCCGCAACCAGATGAACGAACTGATCGAGCGGGCGGGCGGGAAGTCGTCGTCCAGCGTCTCCAAGCGCACCACGCTCCTGGTCGCCGGTGAGAAGGCGGGATCCAAGCGCACCAAGGCCGAGGACCTCGGGGTCCGGATCGCCGGGCCGGACGAGTTCGCCGCGCTGATAGCCGACTTCCTGCCGTCGGAGGTCTGACCCGCCGCGCGGCCGGGAAGCGGGCGGCGGCGCCCGAGCCCTTCGATTTTGCCCGAGAGTGGCTTTCTTTGCCTCCCTATTGCATAGTGAGGGCTCGGCCATGCCTTGCGGTCAGCGGGTGCGTGGGTGGGTGCTACGGCTGCTCCGGCAGATCCGGGGGAGGGACGATGCGTTCGCTGCACGACGGACCGCGGATCGACCGGTCCTTCCACCGGGAACTGCGGGGCGTCACCCGCGGCCTCGCCCTCGATCTCGGCAGCTCCGGTACCCGTGCGTGGATGCCCGGGCACGGTGTCGTCGCCGACGCCGCCTGCGCCGGAGCCGCCGACGGGCCGGGGCACGGGCGCCCGGTGCGCCGGGGACGCATCGTCGACCCGGTGTCCTGCGGGCGGATGCTCGGCCGCATCGCCGACACGGCCCTGGGGCCGGACCGCAGCGGCACCGTGATCGTGCTCAGCCATCCCGTCCTCGCCGGTGCCGAGCACCGCGCCGCCGCGAGGGAGGCGGCCGCTTCCCTCGGGCCGACCCGTGTCATCGCCCTGGACAGCGCGAGGGCCGCCGCCGCGTGTGCCGCGCCGCAGGACGGCGGCCCGCTGCTCGTCGTCGACATCGGCGCCGAACTCACGGAGGCGACGCTCCTGGTCGGCGGACAGATCCGCGACGCCCGCCAGGCCGAGACGGGACTCAGCGACCTCGGCCCCGGCGAGCCGCCCAGCGCCGTCGTCCGCACTGTCCTGGACATGGTCCTGGACATGTGGCAGCAGGACCGGCACGGCGCCGTCCTGGGCGCCCTGCGCAAGGGCCCGCTGCTCGCGGGCGGCGGTGCCGCACGCCCTGACGTCACCAACCGGATAGCGGTCCGGCTCGGCGCTCCGGTGCGTCTCGTCGACGACCCGGCCACCACCGTCGTGCGCGGTGCCGGACTGATCCTCAACTCGGTGCTCCGCCGGGCGGCCACGGCGCCCGCGCTGTCGGGCCGACACAGGTGACCCCCCTCCCGGGGCCGCCCCCGGGGAACGCGCCCCCGGGGGCCCGGCCGGACACCCCGGCGCGCCGCGGCCACGCACGGGCCGGTCGTCGACTCCTCGCGTCCCTGCTGTTCGCCGTGCTCACCGTCGTGGGCGGCGCGCCCGCGGCGGCCGGGGCCCTGTACGCGGGGGGACCGTTCGCCGGCGCGCCGCCGCCTCCCGCCGCGCAGGCGCCCGACGCCCGGCAACCGGTCCCGCACACCGACCGGACCGCCCGCACGGTCACCGTCCACGACTCCCGCCGCGCCCGCACGGCCACGGCCACCGACGGCCACCGGCCCGCGCCCACCACCGGACCCGGGCCCGGGCCCCGGGCCGGTGCCGAGCACAACCGCGCCCTGCAGCAGCTCCCGCCGTCCGACCCCGACGTCCTGCTGCCCGACGCGCCGGGCATCCGTACCCCGCACCTCCGGCCGCGCCCGGTGCCCGCCGCACTCTCGCGCACCATCGACCGTTTCCGCGTCGCGCTTCCCGGCGTACGCGGGCCTCCGAGGACGGCCGTCCACCGGCCACCCGCCCCGGTACGGGTTGTGCCCCCCGCCCGGCCACCCGTGGTCCCGTCCCACTGAACCGCCGTCCCGTTCTCGCCGAGCCGAGGGCGCACGGCGCCCCCTCGGAGGAAACCCATGACTCGCGCCACCACGGTGCGAGCGGTGCTGGCTGCCGCCGTGCTGCTCGTCTCCGTGCTCATCACGCTGAACATGTCACCCAGACTCGGCCTCGACCTTCAGGGCGGCACCAGAATGGTGCTCCAGGCCAAGGACTCGGACACCGCGAAGGCGGACCGGGAGAGCACCGACCGCACCCTGGAGGTGCTCCGCCAGCGCATCGACTCGCTGGGTGTCGCGGAGCCCACCCTGACCCGTTCCGGCGAGGACCGGATCATCGTCGAACTGCCGGACGTCCAGGACCCGCGCAAGGCCGCCGAGGTCATCGGCAAGACCGCTCAGCTCAGCTTCCACGCCGTCCAGGGCCCCGCCACCGAGGCCGACGCGGGAACGTCCGGCAAGAAGGACGGCGGGACCGGGGACGGCAAGTCCGAAGGCGAGTCCGACGACAAGGCGGACACCGGGAACAAGGCCGGGGACGCCGCGGAGAAGGCCACAGCGGACAAGAAGGCCGAGAACGGGACCGGCACCGGCGGTACGACGGACGACAAGAAGGCCGAGGACGGCCAGAAGGCCGAGGACGGCCAGAAGACCGACCGGGCGAAGGGCGACGGCGAGAAGGGCGAGGACAAGGAGACGGGCGGCAAGAAGGCGGACGGCGGGCTGACGCTCCCCGACGAACAGGGCCGTCTCCTCGACCTGGGCCCGGCCCGGCTGTCCGGCGCGGGCGTCAAGGCGGCCTCCGCCTCGTTCGACGCCCAGCAGGGCGCCGGCTGGACCGTCTCGCTCGACTTCCACAAGAAGGCCGGACAGGACTGGACCCGGCTGACCGGCGAAGCCGCGTGCAACCCCGTCCAGGACGACCGCCGCCGCGTCGCCATCGTCCTCGACCAGCAGATCATCTCCTCGCCCCAGGTGTCCCCGTCGGTCGCCTGCGGCGTCGGCCTGCCGTCCGGTTCCACCCAGATCACCGGTTCGTTCAGCGCCGACGAGGCCCGTGAACTGGCCCTGCTGATCGAGGGCGGCGCCCTGCCGCTCCCCGTCGAGATCGTCGAACAGCGCACCGTCGGCCCGACACTCGGTGCCGCCGCCATCGACGCCAGCGCGCGCGCCGCCCTCATCGGCGCCGCGGCCACCGCGCTCTTCATCACCATCGTCTACCGGCTCTTCGGCGCGCTCGCCGCCGTCGCGCTCGCCGCCTACGGACTGATCTCGTACGCGGCCCTGGTCGGCCTCGGCGTCACGCTCACCCTTCCCGGCCTCGCGGGGTTCGTGCTGGCCATCGGCATGGCGGTCGACGCCAACGTGCTCGTCTTCGAACGCGCCAGGGAGGAGCACGAGCAGCATCCGAACCGTTCGCTCCGCACCTCCCTGACCGCCGGGTTCCGCGGCGCATGGAGCGCCGTCGCGGACTCGAACGTCACCACGCTGATCGCGGCGGGACTGCTCTTCTTCCTCGGCTCCGGGCCGGTGAAGGGCTTCGGCGTCACCCTCGCCATCGGTGTGGTCGCCTCGATGTTCTCCGCGCTCGTCATCGCCCGCGCGCTCACCGAGATCGCCGCGGGATCCCGCTTCGTCACCGCCCGGCGCGGGCTCAACGGCATCGCCAGCCCCGGCCGGGTGCGCACCTGGCTGACCCGTCGCGACCCCCAGCTGATGCGCTCCCCGCGTCGCTGGCTGCTGATCTCCACGTCGCTGGTCGTCGTCGCGGTCCTCGGCATCGTCGTACGCGGCGTCAACCTCGGGGTCGAGTTCACCGGCGGCCGGCTCGTCGAGTACTCCACGAGCAAGCCCGTGGACGTGGAACGCGCCCGGACCCTGCTGTCGGACGCGGGATTCCCCGACGCCGAGGTCACCACGGCGGGCTCCGGCGACCTCTCCGTACGCACCGGGAAGCTCGACAACGACGGCGAGCACACCCTGCGCGCGGCCCTCGCGAAGGAGGGCGGCGAGACCACCAAGGTCCGCGACGAACTGATCGGCCCCAGCCTCGGCGACGAACTCCGGCGCAACGCCCTGATCGCGCTCGCCATCGCCGTCCTCGTCCAGTTGGCCTACCTGGTGATCCGGTTCCGCTGGACGTTCGCGGTGGGATCGGTCGGGGCGCTGGTCCACGACGTCGTCATCCTGATCGGTGCCTTCGCCTGGCTCGGGCGCACCGTCGACGGCGTCTTCCTCGCCGCGCTCCTGACCGTCATCGGGTACTCCGTCAACGACTCCGTGGTGGTCTTCGACCGGGTGCGGGAACTGTGGGCGAAGGCCCGTCGCACTCCCGTCGCCACGATCGCCAACCGGGCGGTGCTCCAGACCGTGCCCAGAACGGTCAACACGGGCATGGGCGCCCTTTTCATCCTGACCGCTCTCGCCGTGCTCGGCGGCGACTCGCTCGCGGACTTCGCCCTCGCCCTGCTGATCGGCATCTGCGTCGGGACGTACTCCTCGGTGATGACCGCTGTCCCGGCAGCGCTCCTGTTGGAACGGAGCAGCAAGGCCCCGCCGCCCGCCCGGAAGCGGTCCCCCGGAAGCCGTTCCGGCAAGCGGACGGCACAGCGGGACCCGTTCGACAACGGAGCGCGCGTGTAGCGGCTCCGACCGGCCGGACGGCCCTGCCAGCCCCCTTCCCGCAACCGGTGATCCGGCCCCGGGAAGGGGGCGGCGCGCGTCGGCCGGGGCACCACGCCCCGGGCCGTCCGGCCGTCAGGGGGCGAGAGACCGCAGAAGATCGGCGGTCGCCCGGTCGGCGGGCAGGAACGTCTCGATGGCCAGCTCGGCCACCGTCACGTCCATCGGCGTGTTGAACGTCGCGATGGACGAGATGAACGAGAGCACCCGGCCGCCGTGCTCGATACGCAACGGCAACGCGAACGCGGGGGCGGCGGACGCGGCACGGGCCCCGTCGGCCGCTCGATCCGCGCTCCCGGCGCACCCGGCCGGCCCGTCCGCGTTCCCGGCCGGTCCGGAGCCCTCTGGCCCGCCCGCACGCTCCGGTGGCGGGTAGCCGGCGACCTCCTCGTACAGTTCGCGCAGCTCCGCCGACCGGGCCAGGGCGATCTGGCGTCTCATCTGCGCGAGCAGATCGGCACGCCACTCGCGGAGGTTGCGGATGCGCGGGGCCAGGCCCTCCGGGTGGAGCGTGAGCCGCATCGCGTTCAACGGGGGCACCAGCAGATGCCCGGCCACCCCCTCCAGCAGCATCTCGACCCCCCGATTGGCCGCCACCACGTCGTACACGCCGTCGACGACCAGCGCCGGATACGGGTCGTACCCCTGGAGCAGCCGCTCCATCCCCTCGCGCACCGGGGCCAGCGCGGGATCGTCGAACGCGGTCTGCGCGTACCGCGGCGCGTAGCCGGCCATCACCAGCAGGGCGTTGCGTTCCCTGACCGGGACGTCGAGGTGTTCCGCCAGACGCAGGACCATCTCCTCACTGGGCCGGGCGCGGCCCGTCTCGATGAAGGAGATGTGCCGGGAGGAGGAGTCGGCACGGAGCGCCAGCTCCAGCTGGCTGATCCGCCGCTGCTCCCGCCAACGGCGCAGCAGCGGCCCTACCCCCGTGTCAGACGCGACAGTTGTCATACCCAGACCGTAACGTCACCGGCACCGCCGACCGGAACCGACCACTCGTGAGGGAGTCGCAGCATGCCCGCCGAACCACTGTCGCGCCAGGAGATCGAGGAACGGCTGGGCGACCTGCCCGGCTGGTCGCTGGAGGGGGACCGGATCACCTGCACCTACCGCCTGCGCACGCACTTCGCGGCCCTCGGGCTGACCGTGCACGTGGCACAGATCCAGGACGAGCTGAACCACCACTCCGACCTGACCCTCGGATACAACACCGTCACCCTGTCCGTGAACACCCACGACGCCGGGGGCGTGGTCACCGAGCACGATCTGAACCTCGCCGCACGGGTGGCGGCGATCGCGGGCGGCCACGGCGTGCGGTAGCCGCCCGGGGCGGGGCCCCGGGACCGTCGTGTCCCGGGGGCCGACGGTCATCCCGCTGGGCCGAACCCCGGATGCGTGGCCAGCCACCCCGAGTAGCTCTCGCTACGTCCCACCGCGTCCGCGTACGCCGCCACCGTGTGCCCGCTCACCGCGCCGGCCGCCGACACGGCCGCCGCGGAACGCGGGTGCCAGCCCAGCAGGTGGCGCCAGCTCAGCGGGGTGCCCGCGAGCGGGCGGGTCACCAGCCCCGGCGTCGGAGGGAACGTCGCCCGGCACAGCCCGATCGCGCGTCCCACCTGGACCAGATGGACCACGGACGCGGTGTCCGTCTCGTACACCGAGGCCGGGCTGAACCCGGCCCGCGCGCAGGCGCTGACGAAGCAGTCCGCGAAACAGCCGTCGCCCGGCACGTCCGCCCAGCACTCCGCCGAGAGGGCGGCGAGGTCGAGTTCCCGTTCGGCGGCCAGCGGATGCGATTCCGGCAGCATGACGAAGACCGGGTCGACCCCGATCACCTGCCAGGTCAAGCGGTCGCTCGCGGGCGGCGGGCTCTCCCCGCAGACTCCGATGAGCGCGAAGTCCAGGCGCCCGTCGACCAGTTGGGAGGCGACCTCGGCCTCCGACCACGAGGTGTACGTCGACACCGGGGCGTTCGGGTGGGCGGTGACCAGACGGTCGACGAGGCCGCCCAGCAACGGGCCGTGCGTGCCACCGAGCCGGAAGCGCTCCATCGGGCCGCAGGCGTTGGCGAACCGCACCGCCTCCTGCTGGAGTTCACTGACCGCGGGCAGCACCACCCGGGCCCGTTCGAGCACCAGCTCACCGAGGGGTGTGGGCCGGGCGCCGGTGTGATCCCGCTCGAAGAGCGGACCGCCGAGCGCCTTCTCGATCCGTCGCAACTGCGCGCTCAGCGCGGGTTGGGCGAGCCCGAGGGTCGCGGCCGCCTTCGTGAGGCTTCCGGTGTCGGCGATGGCACGTATGGTACGCAGATGGCGCAACTCCAGCTCCATAAACGCAAGTTATGGCCAGGGTGGCCTACCGGCAATATGTCGTTGTCCAATCGGCACCGATCAGTTCGGAGTCGCCCCGCCGCGCACGACGAACCGGGGGACCGCGCACGAGGGACCGGCCGGCCCGGTGCGAGGCGTCGGGCCGGCCGGGTCCGGAGGACGGACGCTCCTCCACGACGGCACGGACCTGGAGTACCGGAGCGATGCTTTGCCGAAGCGGCAAGGCGGCTTGCCGAGGGAGCGGGGGTGTGGCGACGCTGGCCCCATGAGCCAACACAACGGACACGGTCGTCGCCACGACACCGCCCACGCCGCGCACAGCCACGGGCACGGCGCGGCCCCGGGCCATCACCACGGTGATGCCGACTTCGACTGGGACGCCATGGCCCCGATCCTGGAGCGGGAGGGCGAACTGTGCCGCCCGCAGTACGAGGCGGCGGCCCGCTGGATCGCCGGACTGCCGACGGTCGCGGAAACGCGCCGGATCCTGGACATCGGCAGCGGGCCCGGCGTCGTCACCTGCCTGCTGGCCGAGGTGTTCCCCGAGGCGGAGGTCGTCGCCGTCGACGGCACCGAGGCCCTTCTGGACCGCGCCCGGGCCCGTGCCGAACGGCTCGGCCTCGGCGACCGCGTCGGCACGTGCCGGGCCGACCTTCCCGACGACCTCGACCGGCTGGGGGAGGCGGACCTGATCTGGGCGGGCAACTCCCTGCACCACATGGGCGACCAGGGCGCCGTCCTTGCCGGGTTCGCCGCGCTGCTGCGCCCCGGCGGCACCGTCGCCCTGGTCGAGGGCGGGCTGGCGGCCCGTCACCTGCCGCGCGACACGGGCATGGGGCGGCCCGGGCTGGAGGCCAGGATCGAAGCGGCCACGGCGAGCTGGTTCGAGTCGATGCGGGCCTCCCTGCCCGCCTCCAGGCGCGAGACCGAGGACTGGAGCGCTCTGCTCGACGCGGCGGGGCTGCGCCCGCACGGCACCCGCAGCTTCCTGCTCGACCTCCCGGCACCGCTGCCCGAACCGGCGCGCGACCATGTCGTCGCGGAGTTCGCCCGGCGCCGCGAGATGCTCGAAGACGTCCTCGAGGCCGAGGACATCACGGTGCTCGACCGGCTGCTCGACCCCGAGGACCCGGCCGGACTGCGCCGTCGCCCCGACGTCTTCCTGCTCATGGCGCGCACGGTGCATCTGGGCCGGCGGGGCGGTCCCGTCCGGTGAGGGGCTGAGGTCTGCCGGGCACGACGGGCCGGGAGGCGCGGTCGCATCGACCGCTCCTCCCGGCCCGTCGCACTGCGAGCGGCCGCGCCGGTCCGCGGCCGGAATGGAGAAAGGGGGCACCGGAAGGGGAGTACCGGCCGGGAACGCCGGTTTCCGATGCGCGAAAAAGCCCGCGCGAAGGGTATTCCGCCCTGTGGCAGAGGGGCTGTGCCCCGAATGGCCGCACGGTCGGGACCGTGTCAACAAAAGACACGCTGCCGCGAGGGTGAGCAGGCATCAGAAAGTCCCCTGTACAGGCTAACTGCACATCAATTAGCCATTTTCTCCGGCCAGTTGATTCGAATTCCGCTGGCGCGGAAATAGCATATGGCCTATCTCGTGTACCCCGATCGGAGTGCCGACATCGACCTTCTACGCGTCCGGTATGACAGGTATGACAAATCGTAAGTACCTTCATTACGGGTCGACTGCTCAGCCGGCCTCTCTGGGAAGGAGAAGCGACATGGTTACTCGTTCCACGATGGTCACGGCAGCTGTCGCGGCTGCCGCCGCCATGGCCGCCACAGGTATCACGTACGCCTCGGCCGCCACCTCCGGGCAGGTCCAGGCGACCCCGGTCGTTCAGCAGGCCGCTCCCGTTTCGGTTCCCGAGGGCGGCGACTCGGGCAAGGGCAACGAAGGCAAGGGCAACGAGGGCAGGGGCAACGAGGGCAGGGGCTACGGCGGCGGCCACGAGAAGAAGCGCCACCACCGGCACCACCACGAGGGGCGCATCCACATCAACGAGCGCACCTACTCCGACGAGCGCGGTGGCTGCGTGACCGTGATCAGCGGGCTCGGATCCAAGAGTCTCAACATCCGCAACGAGAGCCACCGGACCGTCGAGGTCTTCCGGGGTGTCACCTGCGACAACGGCGCCCCCATCGCCACCGTCGGGCCGTGGAGCTCCAGCGACGGCGTCCGTCCGGGCCGCGTCAAGGGCGGTGTGTGCGTCGAGGACGGCGTGGTCGGCAGCTTCCGTGTGATCGAGCGCCACCACCGCGGTCACGGCGGCTACGACGACGACTACGACGACTACGACGACTACGGGTACGGCGAGGAATGGTGACGGTCGCGGACCCGACGCGGTGATGGTCGCCGGTCCGACGTAGAACCCCGGCCCGCCGGAATCGGGCCGGGGTTCCAGTCAGGGCATCCGGGGGCGTCGTCCCGGTCCCGGATGCCCACACCTGAAAACGCCTGACAACTACATCCACCTGCCTCGCCATACTAAAGCCGGACGGTGAGGCACTGCCAGCCGACCGCAGCGGCCGCGCCGCGTGCGGCCTTCGGCTCGTGGCACTCGGCCGCGGCCCCGGGAGGGGGTCGTGGCCGGGGCGGCCGAACGTGGTGCCGGCGCGGCAGACGCCGCCCACGTCCCGGCCGTCAAGGCCCCGACCGGTCGCGCACGGCGGGGACCGGCGGATGCCGACCCCCCTCCCGGCGTTCTCGCCGCGGAGGGGTGAAGTCCGGGCGGCGCGGTCATCGGTCCGCTCTCCGGACCCCCGCCGTACCGGTACGCGGATGCCCCTGTGGCGCCGCGTGTCTCCAGGGGCGGGCCGTCGCCCGGTCGGGCGACGGCCCGTGTGGCCGTCCGGACCGTGCTTCCCGGCGGCCCGCGCGGTCAGTGGCGCGGCGAGAACGCTCGGAGCCTGTCGGGTGACCTCTGACCGGGCGGCCACGCCCTGGCACGCACGCTTCCGGCGTTGTCGGCATGCCCTCGTAGCTCCTTCCCCAAGCTCTCAAGGAGCAGGGGAGACCCCATCCGAAGACCTCCCGGCGCCTTGGAATCGCACGCACCATGCCGCGTCCGCTTTCCGGTCGAAGGTCATCCGACAGGCTCTCAGGCGCCGACGTTGAAATCGGCCGGGTCCGGGCCGAGGCGCTTGCCCTCGTCCAGTGCGGCGATCGCGGCGAGGTCGTCGGCGTCCAGCTCGAAGCCGAACACGTCGATGTTCTCGACGATCCGCGACGGTGTCACGGACTTCGGGATCACCACGTTGCCCGTCTGGATGTGCCAGCGGAGCACCACCTGGGCGGGCGTGCGGCCGTGCTTCCGCGCGATCGCGACCACCGTCGGCACCTCCAGGAGGCCCTTGCCCTGTCCCAGCGGGGACCACGCCTCGGTCGCGATGCCGTGAGCGGCGTGGACGGCGCGCGACTGCGCCTGCTGGAGCTGCGGGTGGAGCTCGATCTGGTTGACGGCCGGTACCACGGACGTCTCGCCGAGCAGGCGCTCCAGGTGCTCCGGGAGGAAGTTCGAGACCCCGATGGCCTTCGCGCGGCCTTCGGAGTAGATCTTCTCGAACGCCTTGTACGTGTCGACGTACGCGTCCTTCGCCGGCAGCGGCCAGTGGATCAGGTACAGGTCGACATAGTCCGTACCCAGCTTGTCGAGCGAGGCGTCGAACGCGCGCAGGGTGGAGTCGTACCCCTGCTCGGCGTTCCACAGCTTCGTCGTGATGAACAGTTCCTCGCGGGCGACACCGGAGGCCGCCACGGCCCGGCCGGTGCCCTTCTCGTTCTCGTAGATCGCGGCGGTGTCGATGCTCCGGTACCCGGACTCGATGGCCGTCGCGACCGCCTTCGCGGCCTCGGCGTCCGGCACCTGCCAGACGCCGAAACCGAGCTGCGGCATCTCGACGCCGTTGTTGAGGGTGATGGAGGGGACCTTGCTCACGAGCGGTCGATCCTTACGTCGTCGGTTGGGATTCGCATGGTCAACGATCACAGTGCGCCAGGCATTCCCGGTGGCCCGGCCCCCGGGCCGGTGACCTGTCCGGCCCGGGGGCCGTCGGGCCGCGGTCCGACCCGTTCGACGGCCCGGGGGTTCGGCGGCCGCCCGCGGCGCGGTCGGCGGACCGGCTGCCGATGAGCCGGCCGCCAGGCTCCGGCCGGCGGGGCCCGGCTCCGACTGCCCTGCCCGCCGGGCCCCGATCGTGCCCCGTTGCCGTGTTTCATGCCCGAGGTGTCCGGAATCCGGCGAACTCATGTACGGGAACAGATATTTGGGTCCGCGAGGGGCATTGACAGATCGGCCGCGAAGGAATCCCATTCAGTGATGGTTAGGAACCTTTCCTAACGCGGATCTGAAAGGGAGCACCCGTGCGCGGTGACCGCCCCCCACGTCGTGCCGCTGCCGTACTCGCCGGCCTCAGCTGTCTGCTTCTGCCCCTGGTGGGTCACGTTCCGAGGGCGATCGCCGCCTCGGATGCGGGTGACCGGGGTGCCGGACCCGCCCCGGCCGCCGCGAGCGGCCTCGAGGACACCGAGTCCGCGACGGCCGCCGTCGGGAGTGCCCACCGGCACGGCGACGCCGCCCGTCGGCATCACCCCGCGCCCCGCCCCTTCCGGTCCGTCCACCGCGACCGTGCCCGCGGACCGGGCACCGGCGCGGACGCCCGCGGCGGGGCGTCCCGGGCCTTGCGCGAATCCACCGAGATCGTCGTCCAGTACCAGGGCTGAGGAGATCCCATGCGCATCACCATCAGGAAGCCGGCCGTCGGCGGAGCGGCGCTCGCCGCAGCCGGACTGCTGCTGCCGCTGCTCGGCGCACCGTCCGCGACCGCGGTGGCGTCCGGTGCCGCGGCCGGTCCCGCGGTGCCGTTCGGCAGCCACACCTTTCCGTACGCGGCGGGAACCCTGAAGCCGTCCGGCTCCCAGTCCACGCTCGACCAGGCCGTGGTCAAGACGTACAACGCCTGGAAGTCGGCGTTCGTCAAGAAGAACTGCGGCAACGGCTGGTACGAGGTGATCTCGCCGGACGCGGACCACCCCTACGTCGCCGAGGCCCAGGGCTACGGCATGGTCATCACGGCGACGATGGCCGGTGCCGACCCGGACGCGAAGACCGTCTTCGACGGCTTGGTCAAGTACGTGCTCGCGCACCCCTCGGTCAACAACTCCAACCTCCTCGCCGCCGAGCAGAACTCCTCCTGCAAGAGCGTCAACGGATCCGACTCCGCGACCGACGGCGACCTCGACGTGGCCTTCGGGCTGCTCCTCGCCGACAAGCAGTGGGGATCGTCCGGCACCTACAACTACAAGGACCTCGCGGTCAAGCGCATCAACGCCATCAAGAAGAGCGAGATCAACCCGACCACCCACCTCACGCTGCTCGGCGACTGGTCGGACTCCGGGGAGTCCCACCACTGGATGACCCGCTCCTCGGACTGGATGCTCGACCACTTCCGCGCCTTCAAGAAGGCCACGGGCGACAGCACCTGGGACACCGTGCGCACCGCCCACCAGAAACTGATCACCGGTCAGCAGTCCACGTACGCGTCGAGCACCGGGCTGCTGGCGGACTTCGTCGTCAACACCAACGGCACGGCAAAGCCCGCACCGGGCGAGGTGCTGGAGGGCCCCAACGACGGCGACTACTCCTGGAACGCCTGCCGCGACCCGTGGCGCATCGGCGCCGACGCCGTCACCGGAGGGGGCAGCGCCTCGCTCGCCTCGGCGCGCAAGATGAACTCCTGGATCAAGTCCAAGACGGGCGGCGACCCCAACAAGATCGTCACCGGCTACCGTCTCAACGGCAGCGCGTTCGACAGCGGTCACGACATGGCCTTCACCGCCCCGTTCGCCGTGACCGCGCTGACCGACCCCGGTTCCCAGGCATGGCTCGACGCGCTCTGGAAGAAGATCGCGGGCACCTCGATCGACCCGGGCTCCTACTACGGCGGAAGCGTCCAGCTCCAGTCGATGATCGTCGCGTCCGGCAACTACTGGGTTCCCTGACGGAGGTTCGGATGCGGGGCGGAACACTCACCACTGCACGGAGAGGAACGGCGGCCCTCGCGGTGACGGCGGGCGGCAACAGGATCCGGCTCACCTCCACGACGGCCGACGGACTGCCCAACCTCGACTACATCGACGTCACGGTCACCACACCGGACAGCACGCCTCCCACCGCGCCCGGAACCCTGTCCACGTCGGGGCTCACCGCGAACGGCGTCGCCCTGAAGTGGGGCGCGGCGACGGACGACACGGCCGTCACCGCGTACGAGGTGGGCAGCGGGAACACCGTCTACAAGACCGTGACGGGCACCCCGCCCGCCACCACGACGACGCTCACGGGACTCGCCTGCGCCAGCCCGTACTCCCTGGACGTCGTCGCGAGGACGCCGCGGGCCATGTCTCGCCCCCCCCGCTGTGGCGGGTACCCATCGACGGCGAGAACCTCGGCACACCCACCGCGTACTACGTCGGCTCCATCGGTCGGCTGCGCACGGTCACCGCGGTGCCCGGCCGGGACGAGTTGTGGCTCTCCACCACCAACTGCGACATCAACGGGAAGGAGCCGCCCGGCGCGGACAAGCTGTTCCGCGTCTCGATCACCTGAGGACCGTCCCGTACCGCCCATGTGCGCGGTGCCGTGCCGCCGGGTCACGGCACCGCGCACCGTGCCTCAGCGGTACAACGCGTCGACCTCCGCCGCGTACGCCGCCTCGATCGCCCTGCGCTTCAGCTTGAGCGAGGGGGTCAGCAGACCGTGCTCCTCGCTGAACGGACGCGCCAGTATCCGGAACGTACGGATCGACTCGGCCTGGGACACCGACGTGTTGGCGGCCACCACCGCGCGCCGGATCTCCGTCTCCAGGCCCGGGTCGCGCACCAGCTCCTCCGGCCGGAGCGGCTCCCGGCCCTGCATGGCGAGCCAGTGCTCCACCGCGTCCTGGTCGATCGTGACCAGCGCCGCGACATACGGCCGGTCGTTGCCGACCACCAGGCACTGCGCGACCAGCGGATGCGCCCGCACCCGCTCCTCCAGGCCGGCCGGGGACACGCTCTTGCCGCCCGACGTCACCAGGATCTCCTTCTTCCGCCCGGTGATCGTCAGATAGCCGTCCGCGTCGAGGGACCCCAGGTCCCCGGTGGACAGCCAGCCGTCGCGCAGCACCGCCGCGGTCGCCTCCGGATCGCCCAGGTAGCCCGCGAACACATGGGGGCCGTGCACCCACACCTCGCCGTCCTCCGCGATGTGCACCGTGGTGCCCGGGACCGGCTGCCCGACCGTGCCGTACCGGGTGCGCTCCGGCGGATTGGCGGTGGCCGCCGCGGTCGACTCGGTCAGCCCGTACCCCTCGTACACGGTGACCCCCGCGCCCTCGAAGAACAGCCCGAGCCGCCGGTCCATCCCGGACCCGCCGGACATGGCGTGCCGGATGCGGCCGCCCAGCGACTCGCGCACCTTCCGGTACACGACCTTGTCGAAGAACTGGTGCTGCACCCGCAGTCCGGCCGACGGCCCCGGACCGGTGCCGAAGGCCCGCGCCTCCATCGCCTCCGCGTACGTGACCGCGACGTCCACCGCCTTGTCGAACGCGACGGCCCGCCCCTCGGTCTCGGCCCTGCGCCGGGCGGCGTCGAAGACCTTCTCGAAGACGTACGGCACGGCGAGGACGAACGTCGGCCGGAACGAGACCAGGTCCGGCATCAGGGCCTTCGCCGACAGGTCCGGCTGGTGGCCCAGCTTCACCCGGCCGCGGACCGCCGCGACCTCGACCATGCGGCCGAAGACGTGTGCCAGCGGCAGGAACAGCAGGGTGGTCGCCTCGTCGCCGGGCCGGGACCGGAAGACCGACTGCCAGCGGGAGGCCATGGTGTCCGTCTCGAACATGAAGTTGGCGTGCGTGAGCACGCAGCCCCTCGGCCGTCCCGTGGTCCCGGAGGTGTAGATGACGGTCGCCACCGATTCGGGGGTCACCGCGCGCCGGTGGCGGTGCACGACCTCGTCCTCGACCCGGCCGCCCGCGTCGACCAGTTCGGCCACCGCGTCGGCGTCGAGCTGCCAGAGACGCTTGACGCCGGGCAGCCGGTCGATCACCGACGCCACCGTCATCGCGTGGTCCTCGTGCTCGACCATGACGGCGGACACGTCCGCGTCGTGCAGCATCCAGTGGACCTGCTCGGCCGAGGACGTCGGATACACGGGCACGGACTGGGCCCCGACCGACCACAGTGCGAAGTCGAAGAGCGTCCACTCGTAGCAGGTGCGGGACATCAGAGCCACCCGGTCGCCGAACCGGACGCCGTGCGCGATCAGCCCCCTGGCCAGCGCCAGCACCTCGTCGCGGAACGCCGCCGCGGTGACATCGCGCCAGATTCCGTTCGCGTCCTTGCGGCCCAGGGCGATCCGGTCGGGCTCGTCCTCGGCGTATTCGAACACCACGTCGGCCAGTCCGCTCACGAGAGGAGCGGCCGCCATGGGTGGGACAGTGAAATCGCGCAATGACCTGCTCCTCGTGGCGCTCCGCACAGCGCCGCGACGGTACCCCAACGGGCGGCCGGGCGGGAGGGGCCCGGACAGGCGGGCGACGCCGCCCACGCACGGGCCGACCACCGATATCCGGCCAGATGGGCAAGGCCCGGGCGCGGCTGAGACCGCGGAGTAAGGGGCCGGCGCCGGAATCTCCACCCAATCCGTACGCGGCGATCACGCGGATACGCGACGATCACCCGTCTTCGGGGCGGATGTGCTCGTGTTCGGGCCGGATGCGGGGATACCGGGGGTATCGGTCCGGGTCGGCCCGGTCCGGCGTGCGGATCAGCCGGTCGGCGCCCGCCAGGATCGCCGCCGCCAGGGCGTCGGCGGCCTCGTGCGATCCGCCGGCCCCCGGCGCCCCGTCCCCGCGGCGGCCGTGCAGCAGGACGAAGTCCACACCGCCCAGGTCGGGCAGGGCGGACCTGGGCGGCAGCGGCGCCAGACCGGGCGGGACCAGGCCCCGGCTGTGGGCCATCACGCCGAGCCCGGCACGGGCCGCCGCGACCAGACCGTTGAGGCTCGTACTCGTGCACGCGATCCGCCAGGACCTGCCGTGCCGCTCCAGGGCCTCCAGGGCGCGGGCCCGGGTGATGCCGGGCGGCGGGTACAGCACCAGCGGAACCGGACGGTCCGGGTCGATCCGCAGGCGCGGCGCGCCGATCCAGGTCAGCGCGTCCCGCCAGACAAGTTCCCCGTGCGTGTCTCCGGTGCGCCGCTTGGCGAGCACCAGATCGAGCCGGCCCGCCGCCAGGCGCTGGTGCAGGATCCCGGAGAGTTCCACCGTCAGCTCCAGCTCGACCTCCGGATGATCGCGGCGGAAGGACTCCAGGATCTCCGGCAGCCGCGTCAGGACGAAGTCCTCGGAGGCCCCGAACCGCAGCCGCCCCCGCAGCCGCGTCCCCGCGAAGAAGGCCGCGGCCCGTTCGTGGGCTTCCAATATCGTCCGGGCGAAGCCGAGCATCGCCTCGCCGTCCGGGGTGAGGTCGACCCGGTGGGTGTCGCGGGTGAACAACGGCCGCCCCGTCGCGTCCTCCAGGCGCCGCACGTGCTGGCTCACCGTGGACTGCCGCACCCCCAGCCGACGGGCGGCCTGGGTGAAGCTCAGGGTCTGGGCGACGGCGAGAAACGTCCGGAGCTGCGTGGGGTCGTACATGGAACCCCAGGCTATCGCGGATCGTGATGACAGTGAGAGTGGTATACGGGATTCCCGATGGCCCCGCTCCTCAGCAGGATGGGAGGGTACGAACGGATCCGAGAGAACGCGTGGAGCACATGAGCCGCCGCACCCCGAGGCTGCCGTCCTGGCTGCCGGTCGACCCGTACATCCTGGCGCTGATCGGCACGGTCGCGGTCGCGGCGATACTGCCCGCGTCCGGGGCCGCCGCGGACGTCGCGGGCGGTGCATCGACCGGAGCGATCGCGCTTCTCTTCTTCCTGTACGGCGCCCGCCTCTCCACCGCCGAGGCCGTCGACGGCCTCAAGCACTGGCGGCTCCACCTCACCGTCCTGGCCTGCACCTTCGTGGCGTTCCCACTGCTCGGGCTGGCGGCGCGGGGACTGGTGCCGTACGTCCTGACGCCGCAGCTCCACAGCGGCTTCCTCTTCCTCTGCCTCGTCCCCTCGACCATCCAGTCCTCGATCGCCTTCACCTCCATCGCCCGCGGCAACGTGGCCGCGGCGATCTGCGCGGGCTCCTTCTCCTCGATCGCCGGAATCCTCCTCACCCCGCTGCTCGCCGCGGCGCTGCTCGGCGACAGTGGCGGCGGCTTCTCGGCGGACGCGCTGCTGAGGATCGGGGTCCAGCTGCTGCTGCCGTTCGTGGCCGGGCAGCTGCTGCGCCGCTGGGTCAATGGCTTCCTCACCCGCCACAAGAAGATCCTCGGCTACGTCGACCGCGGCTCGATCCTGCTCGTCGTCTACACGGCGTTCAGTGAGGGCATGGTCACCGGCATCTGGCACCAGGTCACCCCGGCCCGGCTCGGGGCGCTGCTCGGCGCCGAGGCGCTGCTGCTCGCGCTGATGGTGACGCTGACCTGGTACGGGGCGAAGCGGCTGGGGTTCGGCCGGGCGGACCGGATCGCCGTCCAGTTCGCCGGATCGAAGAAGAGCCTCGCCTCCGGGCTGCCGATGGCGAGCGTGCTCTTCGGCGCGCAGGCGTCCTACGCCGTGCTGCCGCTGATGCTCTTCCACCAGATGCAGCTGATGGTGTGCGCGGTGCTCGCCAAACGCCGCTCGCGCGATGTGCCGGAGGCGGCCCCGGAGCGCACGGAGCAGGCCTCGGGGCCGGTGGGACCTCGCGTGGAGCGTGCGGAGACGCCCGTGGGGCATGCGGAGACGTCCGTGGCGCCGGGGACCGGTGAGGAGGAGCCGGGGCGGCGGCGGGACGATGCGGTGGCCGAGGGGGCCTCGACCTGACACAGGGCCCGTCGGCCGGGGGCGCGGCCGGAGCGTCGGCCCGGCGGCGGGCCGCGACCGGCGGATCGCGACCGGTTCCGGCCGGCTCCTCCCGACGCAGGCGAGCGGGGCGGTGCGGTGCCGGTCGGCCCGTGGGGCGCCGTCCGGGTGGGGCGGTCAGTCCCGGCGGACCGCCGGTTCCAGGGCCATGCGGTGCTCGCCCGCGTACACGTTCATCGACGGGCCCCGCAGGAAGCCCACCAGGGTCAGTCCGGTCTCGGCCGCCAGGTCCACGGCGAGGGACGACGGGGCCGAGACCGCCGCGAGCATCGGGATCCCGGCCATCACGGCCTTCTGGGCCAGTTCGAACGAGGCCCGTCCCGACACCAGCAGGATCGTCCGGGACAGCGGCAGCCGTCCGTCGGTCAGGGCCCGGCCGACCAGCTTGTCCACCGCGTTGTGCCGGCCGACGTCCTCCCGGACGTCGAGGAGCTCGCCCGCCTCCGAGAACAGTGCCGCCGCGTGCAGGCCGCCGGTGCGGTCGAAGACCCGCTGGGCCGCGCGCAGCCGGTCCGGCAGCACCGCGAGCAGCGCGGGCTCGACCAGGAGCGGGGGAGCGTCCGCGATCGGGTGCCGGGTGGTGGTGCGGACCGCGTCGAGGCTCGCCTTGCCGCACAGCCCGCAGGACGACGTGGTGTACACGTGACGTTCGAGCGCGATGTCGGGGACCGGGACGCCGGGGGCGAGCTTCACGTCCACCACGTTGTACGTGTTCATGCCGTCCGCGGTCGCCCCGGCGCAGTAGACGATCGACTGCACCTCGGAGCCGTCGCCGACGACGCCCTCGCTCACCAGGAAGCCCGCCGCCAGCGCGAAGTCGTCGCCCGGGGTGCGCATCGTGATGGCGAGCGGCCTGCCGTTCAGCCGGATCTCCAGGGGCTCCTCGGCGACGAGCGTGTCGGGGCGCGCGGAGACCGCCCCGTCCCGGATGCGGATGGTGCGGCGGCGCTCGGTGACCCGTCCCATAGCCGTGAACCCGTTTCCCGTCGTGCGGTGAGGCCGCCCCGGCCGTTCCGCCGTCCTGTCCTCGTGCTGTGCTCGACCTGGCACATGCGTCCTGACACATGGAGTCTGCCATCGCGGCCGATGCGGCGTGCGCGCGGAGGGTGGTGGCCGTCGCCCCCCGCCGACCTGCGGGACCGACGGCTGCGGGCCGCGCGGGCCACGGCTCCGGCGTCCGGGCCCGGGCGGTGGACGGGGCAGTGATCGAACCTCCAACGAGCGCGTGCCATTCCTGTGGGAACACGTGTCCCCGTACCGGTCGGTAGCGACCAAGACTGGATGGCTCCTGCCATACGTAGCGAGGGGAACCTGTACATGACCGGCTCACGTGTCGTGGCGCTCGGCCACTATCAGCCCGCCAGGGTGCTCACCAACGAGGACCTGGCGGCCATGGTCGATACCAGCGACGAGTGGATCACCAGCCGCGTCGGCATCAGGACCCGGCATGTGGGAGGGCCCGACGAACCGGTCGACGAACTGGCCGCGAACGCGGCGGCCAAGGCGCTCGCCTCGGCGGGGATGCGGCCCGACGAGATCGACATGGTCCTGGTCGCCACGTCCACCGCGATCGACCGCTCACCGAGCATGTCGGCACGGGTCGCCGCCCGGCTCGGCATGGACTCGCCCGCGGTGATGGACATCAACGTGGTGTGTTCCGGCTTCACCCACGCCCTCGCCACCGCCGATCACACCATCCGGGCCGGCGCGGCCGAGCGCGTCCTGGTGATCGGTGCCGACAAGATGGGGGATGTCGCGGACTGGACCGACCGCAGCACCTGCGTGCTCGTCGGCGACGGAGCCGGAGCCGCGGTCGTCGTCGCGGACCGGGACCGCTCGGGGACGGACGGTCGGGACCGGCCCGGGATCGGCCCCGTGCTGTGGGGTTCGGTGCCGCGGATGGGGAACGCGGTACGGATCGAGGGCACGCCCCCGCGCTTCGCGCAGGAAGGCCAGTCGGTGTACCGCTGGGCCACCACACAACTGCCGCCCATCGCCCGCAAGGTGTGCGACAAGGCCGGTGTCGCGCCGGAGGACCTGGCCGCGGTGGTGCTGCACCAGGCGAATCTCAGGATCATCGAGCCGGTCGCCAGGAAGATAGGCGCGGTCAACGCGGTCATCGCCCGGGACGTCGTGGAGTCCGGCAACACGTCGGCCGCCTCCGTCCCGATGGCCCTGTCCAAGCTGGTGGAGCGCGGAGAGGTGCACACCGGCGACCCCGTGCTGCTGTTCGCCTTCGGCGGGAACCTCTCGTACGCGGGTCAGGTGATCCGCTGCCCCTGACGCCCGTGGCATCGCCCGCGGGGCGGCGGCGTCGCACCCCGGGGCCCGCCTCGTCGCCGGGCGCCGGGACGCGACGCCGTGCCGCGGCCGGAACGGCGCCGCGCCGAGACACGGCGTCGTTCGCACCGGTTGCTTTGTCCACGGTGTGGAAAAAGTAGGTGCGGATTCCCGCACGACTTCTTCCCACTCCCGTCGACCGCTGCTACGTTCCCCTCGAAAGCCCGGACGGACTGGCCGATGCGGCGGGGAGGGGCGCGTGAGACGCATGACGGCACGACCCGCGAACGCGCACCAGGCGCGGCTGCTCAGGCTGTTGCGCGACGGCGGTCCCCACTCGCGGGCTCAACTGGGGGACCAGGTCGAACTCTCCCGCTCCAAGCTCGCCGTCGAGGTCGAGCGGCTGCTGGGGACCGGACTCGTCGTGGCCGACGGCCTCGCCGCCTCCCGCGGCGGACGCCGCTCCCACAACATCCGGCTCGACCCGCGACTGCGTTTCCTCGGCGTCGACATCGGGGCCACGTCCGTCGATGTGGCCGTCACCAACGCCGAGTTGGAGGTCCTGGGCCACCTCAACCATCCCATGGACGTGCGCGAGGGCCCCGTCGCCGTCTTCGAACAGGTCCTGGCGATGGCGGCCAGGCTCCGGGCCTCCGGGCTCGCCGAGGGCTTCGACGGCGCGGGCATCGGCGTACCCGGTCCGGTGCGTTTCCCCGAAGGCGTACCGGTCGCCCCGCCGATCATGCCCGGCTGGGACGGATTCCCGGTCCGCGAGGCGCTCAGCCAGGAACTGGGCTGCCCCGTCATGGTCGACAACGACGTGAACCTGATGGCGCTGGGGGAGCGGCACGCCGGGGTCGCGCGCTCCGTCGGCGACTTCCTCTGCGTCAAGATCGGTACGGGAATCGGCTGCGGCATCGTCGCCGGCGGCGAGGTCCACCGGGGCGCGACCGGAAGCGCCGGGGACATCGGGCACATACGGGTCGAACCCGACGGACGGCTCTGCGCCTGCGGCAACCGGGGCTGTCTGGAAGCCCACTTCAGCGGTGCCGCGCTCGCCCGTGACGCCGAGGAAGCGGCACGTGCCGGGCATTCGGCGGAACTCGCCGGCCGACTGGAGGCGGCCGGAGCACTCACCGCCGCCGACGTGGCGGCCGCCGCGGCCGCCGGTGATCCCATCGCGCTCGGCCTGATCCGCGAGGGCGGCAACCGGGTCGGCCAGGTCGTCGCGGGACTCGTCAGCTTCTTCAACCCCGGCCTGGTGGTGATCGGCGGCGGGGTGACCGGCCTGGGGCACACACTGCTCGCCAGCGTCCGGACCCAGGTCTACCGCCAGTCGCTGCCACTGGCCACCGGCAACCTCCCCATCGTGCTGGGCGAGCTGGGGCACGCCGCCGGAGTGATCGGCGCGGCCCGGCTCATCAGCGACCACGTGTTCTCACCGGCCTGACCCCGGGCCGGTGGCACATCGGCACCACCGCCTCCGCAACCCGTCTCCACCTCCGTACACCGTGAGCCCGGACCCCGGCGAAGCCGGACCCGTGCAGCCGCAAGCCCCGCACCAGCGCACACGTACAGCCCGTGGACGTGGACGAACTCGCGCACACGCACCCAGGTACCGCCCCGCTCGCCCACCGGCCTTCCCCAGGCTCCCGGCTGCGCCGGAGCAGGGGAGACCCCATTCGCCGAGGGGATTCGTCATGGCACCAGAACCACCCCTGCTCACCATGTCCGGCATCACCAAGTCGTTCCCGGGAGTCCGCGCCCTCGACGGTGTGGACCTGGAGGTCCGGGCCGGTGAGGTCCACTGCCTCCTCGGCCAGAACGGCGCCGGGAAGTCCACCCTCATCAAGGTGCTCGCCGGGGCCCACCGGCCCGACGACGGCGGGATCACCTGGTGCGGCGAACCGGTCGGGCTCAAGTCGCCCGTCGCCGCGATGCGCCTGGGCATCGCCACCATCTACCAGGAACTCGACCTGGTCCAGGGCCTCTCGGTGGCCGAGAACGTCTTCCTCGGCCATGAGCCCACCACCGCGCGCTTCCTCGTCCGCGCCCGCCGGGGGCGCGCGGCCGCGGCAGCGCTGCTGGGGCGCCTGGGGCACCCCGAGATCGATCCGGCGCACGAGGTCGGCCGGCTGTCGGCGGCCCAGCAGCAGATCGTCTCCATGGCACGGGCGCTCTCCCACGACGTGCGGCTCATCGTGATGGACGAGCCGACCGCGGCGCTCGACCCGGACGAGGTCGACAACCTGTTCCGCGTCGTCGCCGCCCTCACCGCCGAGGGAGTGGCCGTCGTCCACATCTCGCACCGGCTGGACGAGATCCGCCGGATCGGCGACCGGGTGACCGTGCTGAAGGACGGACGGGCCGTCGCCATGGGGCTGCCCGTCCGGTCCACGCCGACGCGCGACATCGTCGCCATGATGACCGGCCGGGACGTCGAGCACGTCTTCCCGGCCCGCACCGCGCGCGGCGCGCACCCGGCGGCCGAACCCGTGCTGAAGGCCGAAGGGCTGGCCAGGAAGGGCGAATTCGAGCCGCTGGACCTGGAGTTGAGGCCGGGCGAGATCGTCGGCCTGGCCGGACTCGTCGGCTCGGGACGCTCCGAGATCCTGGAGACCGTCTACGGGGCCCGCAGGCCGACCGCCGGACGGGTCACCGTCGCGGGCCGGCGGCTCCGGCCCGGCAGCGTCCGCGCGGCGGTCGCCGCCGGTGTCGGGCTCGCCCCCGAGGAACGCAAGGCGCAGGCCCTGCTGATGCTCGAGTCCGTCACCCGCAACGTCTCCGTCTCCTCCATGTCCCGCTTCGCCCGGGGCGGTTGGCTGGACCGAGGGGCCGAACGCCGGGCGGCCCGCGCCGCGATCCGCGAACTCTCCCTGCGCCCCGACAACCCCGACGCCCCCGTCCGCACGCTCTCCGGAGGCAACCAGCAGAAGGCCGTCCTGGCCCGCTGGCTGCTGCGCGGCTGCCGCGTCCTGCTGCTCGACGAACCGACCCGCGGCGTCGACGTCGGCGCCCGCGCCGAGCTGTACGCGGTGATCCGCCGACTGGCCGACGAGGGCCTCGCCGTCCTGCTCGTCTCCAGCGAGGTGCCCGAAGTGCTGGGCCTCGCCGACCGGGTGCTGGTGCTCCGCGAGGGCCGCGTGGTGCACACGGCGCCCGCCGGGGAGCTGGACGAGCACCGCGTACTCGACCTGGTGATGGAAGGGAGCCCGACATCATGACACAGCCCGTCTCCTCGGCACGGCAGGGCGGGCCGGACAGTGCGCACGCCCCGGACGCCGGATCCCCGAAGCGGGACACGACGCCGCGCGCCTTTGGACCGCGCGTGGACGTGCGCACCCTCTCGCTCCTGGGCGTCCTCGCCGTCCTGATCGCCGTCGGCGGGTTCACCGAGCCCGACGCCTTCCTCGACACCGGCAACCTCCAGCTGATCCTGACCCAGTCGTCCGTCATCGGTGTCGTGACCGTGGGGATGACCTTCGTCATCACCAGCGGCGGCATCGACCTCTCGGTCGGCGCCATGGTCGCGCTCGCCTCCGTCTGGGCGACCACGGTCGCCACCCAGGAGTACGGCTTCGCGGGGATCCTGTTCACCGCCGTGGTCGTCGGGCTCGCCGCCGGGCTGGTGAACGGGCTGCTCATCGCGTACGGGCGGATGGTGCCGTTCATCGCGACCCTCGCGATGCTCGCCTCGGCACGCGGACTCGCCCTCCAGATCACCGACGGGAAGACACAACTCGTCACCGTCGGGTCCGTGCTGGACCTGGGGCTGCCCGACTCCTACGTCCTCGGCGTCCCGCCGCTGGTCATGATGTTCGCCGCGGTCACCGTCATCGGCTGGCTGCTGCTGAACCGCACCACCTTCGGGCGCCGTACGGTCGCCATCGGCGGCAACCCGGAGGCGGCCCGGCTGGCCGGCATCGACGTACGACGACAGCGGCTCCTCCTCTACCTGCTGTCCGGGCTGTGCTGTGGCATCGCCGCGTTCATGCTCGTCATCCTGTCCGGCTCGGGACAGAACACCAACGGCAACCTGTACGAGCTGGACGCCATCGCCGCCGCCATCATCGGCGGCACCCTGCTCAGCGGCGGGCGCGGCACCATCGTCGGCTCGGTGCTCGGCGTCCTCGTCTTCACCACCGTCACCAACATCTTCGCGCTCAACAACCTCCAGAGCGACGTCCAGCAGATCGCCAAGGGCGCGATCATCGTCGCGGCCGTCCTGGTCCAGCGCCGCACCTCCGCGCCCGGCGAGACCTGACCCACCCGCACGGGCACGCCCCTCGACGCCCGTCCCCCACCCCGTTCCCCGTAGGACACGCAACGCACCGGATGAAGGGTTGGACAGCCATGCCAGAAACCAGCCGCAGAGGACTGCTGTTCGGGACCGCGGCCGTCTCCGCGGGCGCCTTCCTCACCGCCTGCACCAGCAACGAACCCAAGGCCGCGGACGCCGCGCGCAGCGGCGGAGCCGCGGCCGACACCGAGCCCGGCAAGCACGTCACGATCGGCTTCGCGGGTCCCCAGGCCGACCACGGCTGGCTCAACGCCATCAACGAGAACGCCGCCTCGCGGGCGGCGAAGTACTCCGACGTGACGCTGGAGACCACCGAGGGCTCCAACGACACCGCCGCCCAGATCGGCCAGGTCAAGACCCTCATCAACAAGAAGGTCGATGTCCTGGTCGTCCTCCCCGCCGACGGCAAGGCGCTGACGCAGGTCGGCCTGGAGGCCATGCGGGCCGGTATCCCCGTCGTCAACCTGGACCGGGTCTTCGCCTCCCCGCAGGCGTACCGCTGCTGGGTCGGCGGCGACAACTACGGCATGGGCCTCAACGCCGGTACGTACATCGGCGAACAGCTGAAGGACAAGGCGGACGCCAAGGTCGTCGAACTGGCCGGCATCGACAACCTGGAACTCACCAAGCAGCGCAGCCAGGGCTTCGCCGACGCGCTGAAGAACTATCCCAACATCGAGCTGGTGGCCCGTCAGGCGGCCGAGTTCACCGTCGAGTCGGGCCAGGCGAAGACGGCCCAGCTCCTCCAGGCGCAGAAGAGGATCGACGCCCTGTGGAACCACGACGACGACCAGGGCGTCGGGGCGCTGCGGGCCATCCAGCAGGCGGGCCGCGACGAGTTCCTGATGGTCGGCGGCGCCGGGTCCAGGTCCGCGATGGACGCCATCAAGGCCGACGACGGCGTGCTGAAGGCCACCGTCCTCTACCCGCCGACGATGGCCGCCTCCGCGATCGACCTGGCCCGCGCCCTCGCCCAGGGCAAGGGCGTCGGCGGCCTGGCCGAGCTGGAGATCCCGACCGGTCTCACCCTCTACTCGGCGGTGGTCACCAAGGAGAACGTCGACCAGTACCTGCCGACGGGCTTCAGCTGAGCCGCCTCGGGGAGGGCACCGGCCCTCCCGCCGCCCCGGAGGAGGGTGCCTGTCGCCCCTTCCGCCGCACCCATCGAACGACCGACGAGGAGGAAGCCCGGATGGCCCGCAGGGAAGAGACGGCACAGCAGGCCGAGGCGCCGACGGCGCACCGGCCGGTGCCGAGCGCGCCCACGATCGGGATCGGCATGGTCGGGTACGCGTTCATGGGCGCCGCCCACTCACAGGGGTGGCGCACCGCCGGTCACGTCTTCGAGCTGCCGATGAGACCGGTGCTGGCCGCGATCTGCGGACGCGACCGGGCGGCGGTCGACGCGGCGGCGGCCCGCCACGGCTGGGCGGCGGCGGAGACCGACTGGCGGGCCCTCGTCGCCCGGAACGACGTACAGCTCGTCGACATCTGCACCCCCGGCGACAGCCATGCCGAGATCGCGATCGCCGCGCTGGAGGCCGGCAAGCACGTGTTGTGCGAGAAGCCGCTGGCCAACACGGTCGCCGAGGCCGAGACCATGGCCGAGGCGGCCGAACGGGCGGCGGCGCGCGGCCAGGTGGCCATGGTGGGCTTCAACTACCGCAAGGTGCCCGCGATCAGCTACGCCCGGAGGCTGATCGGCGAGGGCCGGATCGGACCCCTGCGCCACGTCCGCGCCGCCTACCTCCAGGACTGGCTCGTCGATCCCGGAGCACCGCTCACCTGGCGGCTGCGACGGGAGCGGGCGGGTTCGGGGGCACTCGGCGACCTGGGCGCGCACATCGTCGATCTGGCGCAGCACCTGGCGGGGGAGCCGCTGACCGGGGTCTCGGCGGTCAGCAGGACGTTCGTGACGCGACGGCCGCTGCCGGCCGGGCCGTCCACCGGTCTCTCCGCCGACGTCGGTACCGACGCGCACCGGGAGGACGTCGACCGCCGGGACGGCGACGGCGGCGGATACGAAGAGGCAGGGGGCAGGGACGGGGCGGTGACCGTCGACGACGCGACCGTGTTCACCGGCCGGTTCGCCTCCGGTGCGCTGGCCTCCTTCGAGGCGACCCGGATGGCAGCCGGACGGAAGAACGCGCTGCGCCTGGAGATCAACGGGGAGCGCGGCTCGCTCGCCTTCGACCTGGAACGCCTCAACGAACTGTCCTTCCACGACCACTCCGAACCCGCCGCCACGGCGGGCTTCCGGCGCATCCTCGTGACCGAGCCCGAGCATCCCTACCTGGAGGCGTGGTGGCCGCCGGGCCACGCCCTCGGTTACGAGCACACCTTCGTCCACCAGGCCCGCGACCTGGTGCGGACGATCGCCGAAGGGACCGCCCCCGCACCGTCGTTCGCCGACGGACTCCAGGTCCAGCGGGTGCTCGCGGCGGTTCAGGAGAGCGCCGAGAAGAACTCCGTACACACCCCCGTGGTTCTCTAGGAGGTCCCGCGCATGCCCCGTCCCTTCACCCTGTTCACCGGTCAGTGGGCCGACCTGCCGCTGGAGGAGGTCTGCCGGCTCGCCCGCGACTTCGGCTACGACGGTCTCGAACTCGCCTGCTGGGGCGACCACTTCGAGGTGGACAAGGCCCTGAGCGACCCCGGCTACCTGGACGGGCGGCGCGAGCTGCTCGACCGCTACGGGCTCAAGTGCTGGGCGGTCTCCAACCATCTCGTCGGCCAGGCCGTCTGTGACCACCCGATCGACGAACGCCACCAGGGCATCCTGCCCGCCCGGGTCTGGGGCGACGGAGAACCCGAAGGGGTGCGCCGCCGGGCCGCCGAGGAGATGAAGGACACCGCCCGCGCCGCGGCCGCCTTCGGGGTGCGCACCGTCGTCGGCTTCACCGGCTCCTCCATCTGGCACCTGGTCGCGATGTTCCCGCCGGTTCCGCCGCACATGATCGAGCGCGGGTACGAGGACTTCGCGGAACGCTGGAACCCGGTCCTGGACGTGTTCGACGCCGAGGGCGTGCGGTTCGCCCACGAGGTGCACCCCGGCGAGATCGCGTACGACTACTGGACCACGCACCGCGCGCTGGAGGCCGTCGGCCACCGGGCGGCGTTCGGGCTCAACTTCGACCCGAGCCACTTCGTCTGGCAGGACCTGGACCCCGTGGGATTCCTGTACGACTTCCGGGACCGGATCCACCACGTGGACTGCAAGGAGGCGCGCAGGCGGCTGGACGGCCGCAACGGGCGCCTCGGCTCGCACCTCCCGTGGGGCGATCCGAGGCGGGGCTGGGACTTCGTCTCCGCGGGGCACGGCGAGGTGCCGTGGGAGGACGTGTTCCGGATGCTCCGGTCCATCGACTACGACGGGCCGGTCTCCGTGGAGTGGGAGGACGCGGGGATGGACCGGCTGGTGGGGGCGCCGGAAGCGCTCGCCACGCTCAGGCGGTACGACTTCGAGCCGCCGTCCGCCTCGTTCGACGCGGCATTCGGGGGCGGCGACTGAGGACGTCCTCGCGTACGGCGGGAAGGCGGGCCCGGCGACCGTCCGCGCCCACGGCGGGTGCGGTGGCAGCCCGGTGTCCTCGCGCACGGCCGGGGGAGCGGTGGGCCGCGTTCATGCGGTGGTCGGCCCTGTGCCCGCCCGGTGCTCACCGCTGCCCTCGGCCTGCCCGTATCCGACCGCCCCCTGCCCTCGGCCTGCCCGTACCCGGCCCCCACCCCTGCTTTGTCCCGGCACGGGAAGAAGTTGGACGAGAACGCCGCACAAGGGCTTTCCGGTCCGGACGAAGAGGTCTACCGTCCAAGGCATGTCCATGACATAACTGTTCGTCAGGTGCCCCACGGGCCCCGGACGACGCGCGCGGCAGTCCCGCGCAGCACGGCACGGCAGCACTCGCCCGTACCACCGGCATTCTCCGGAGGACACTCGTGCACCGAACAAGAGCCAGAAACCGGAACGGAACGCGGCTCCGCGTCCGCAGGACCCTCGCGCTGCTCACCGGCGGCCTGCTTGCGGCGACCACCCTGACCCTGGGCGCCTCGCCCGGAGCGGCCGCGAAGGCGCCGGCGGCACCGGCCGCCGCGGACACACCGGGCGCTCCGGCGCACGCGGCGGCGACGGCCGCGGCCGAGGGGCTCCAGCAGGTCACCCTCGCCAAGGGCGCCGCCGAGACCGGCGAGCCCATGACCCTCGCCGTCCTCCCCGACCGCAGTGTGCTCCACACCTCGCGCAACGGGGAGCTGCGCCTCACCGACAGCGGAGGGAACACCCGCGTGGTGGGCGCCGTGCCCGTGTACTCGCACGACGAGGAGGGGCTCCAGGGCGTCGCCGTGGACCCGGACTTCGACAGGAACCGGGCCGTCTACCTCTACTACGCGCCGCCGCTGGACACCCCCGCGGGCGATGCCCCCGAGAACGGCACGGCCGCCGACTTCGCCCCGTTCGACGGCGTGAACCGTCTCTCCCGCTTCGTCCTCAAGAGCGACGGCACCCTCGACAACGCCAGCGAGAAGAAGATCCTCGACATCCCGACCTCACGCGGCATGTGCTGCCACGTCGGCGGTGACATCGACTTCGACGCCGACGGCAACCTGTACCTGTCGACCGGCGACGACACCAACCCGTTCGCCTCCGACGGATACACGCCCATCGACGAACGCCCCGACCGCAACCCGGCGTTCGACGCGCGGCGCAGCTCCGGCAACACCAACGACCTGCGCGGCAAGATCCTCCGCATCAAGGTCGCCGACGACGGCTCGTACACCGTTCCGGAGGGGAACCTCTTCCCGCCGGGCACCGACAGGACCCGCCCCGAGATCTATGCGATGGGCTTCCGCAACCCGTTCCGCTTCTCCGTCGACAGGGCCACCGGCATCCTCTACGTCGGCGACTACGGTCCCGACGCGGGCGCCGCCGACCCGAAGCGCGGTCCGGCCGGGCAGGTCGAGTTCGCGAGGGTGACCGGACCGGGCAACTACGGCTGGCCGTTCTGCACCGGTGCCAACGAGGCCTACGTCGACTACGACTTCGCGACGAAGACGTCCGGCGCGGCCTTCGACTGCGCCGCCCCGAAGAACACCTCGCCGCACAACACCGGTCTCGTCGACCTGCCGCCCGCCCAGCCCGCCTGGATCCCGTACGACGGCGGCTCCCTGCCCGACTTCGGCACCGGCTCCGAATCCCCGATGGGCGGACCCGTCTACCACTACGACGCCGCCCTCGACTCGCCCGTGAAGCTCCCGGAGGCGTACGACGGGCAGTTCTTCGCCGGGGAGTTCGGCCGCCGCTGGATCAAGGCCGTGGCACACGACGCCGACGGCACCGTCCGGTCCATCAACCCCGTCCCGTGGACCGGGACGCAGGTGATGGACATGGCCTTCGGACCCGACGGGGCGCTGTACGTCCTCGACTACGGCACCGGATGGTTCGGCGGGGACGAGAACTCCGCCCTCTACCGCATCGAGAACGCGGCCGGCGGACGCTCGCCCAACGCCGTGGCCTCCTCCGACAGGACCTCCGGCCAGGCGCCGCTGAAGGTGCGGTTCTCCTCGGCGGGCACCGTCGACCCCGACGGCGACGCCCTGACCTACGCCTGGGAATTCGGCGACGGCGGCACCTCGACGGCCGCCGACCCCACGTACACGTACCGGAAGAACGGCACCTACACGGCCACCGTCACCGCCAAGGACCCGACGGGACGCACCGCTGCGGCCAGTGTCCACATCACGGTCGGCAACACGGCGCCGAAGGTCGAACTGAAACTCCCCGGGGACGGGCAGCTGTTCGCCTTCGGTGACGACGTGCCGTTCCGGGTGACCGTCACCGACCCCGAGGACGGCACCATCGACTGCGCCAAGGTCGAGGTCCGCTTCGTCCTCGGCCACGACAGCCACGGCCACCCCATCACCACCGTCAACGGGTGCTCCGGCACCATCAAGACCGCCATGGACGGCGGCCACGACCCCAACGCCAACATCTTCGGGGTGATCGACGCCTCCTACACGGACGGCGGAGGCGGCGGTCAGGCCCCCCTGTCCGGCCACGACCAGTCCCAGCTCCAGCCGCGCCACCGCCAGGCCGAGCACTACTCCGCCTCGTCCGGCATCAAGGTCTACGACAAGGCGCCCGCCCACGGCGGCAAGACGGTCGGTGACATCCACGACGGGGACTGGATCTCCTTCAAGCCGTACCTCCTCGGCGACTCCAACCGGCTCACCGCCCGCGTCTCCTCCGGCGGCAGCGGGGGCTTCCTGGAGGTGAGGGCGGGTTCGACGGCCGGCACGATCCTCGGCTCCACCCCGGTCCCGGTGACCGGCGGCTGGGAGACGTTCCAGGACGTCGACGTACCCCTGCGCAACGTGCCCAGGAAGGCCACCGAACTCTTCCTCGTCTTCAAGGGAGGCGCCGGGGCCCTCTACGACGTCGACGACTTCGAGCTCGTCCACAGCACTCCGGACAGGAACGCCAAACGGGTCCTGGTCTTCTCGAAGACGGCCGGCTACCGCCATGACGCGATCCCCGACGGCGTCGCCGCGCTCAGGCAGCTCGGCGAGGACAGCGGCATCACCGTCGACGCGACCGAGGAGGCGCGGCAGTTCACCACCGCCAACCTCGCCCGGTACGACGCCGTCGTGTTCCTGTCGACCACCGGTGACGTGCTCGGCGCCGACCAGCAGAAGGCGTTCGAGAACTATGTGGCCACCGGCGGCGGCTACATGGGCGTCCACGCGGCGGCGGACACCGAGTACGACTGGCCGTTCTACGGGGGACTCGTCGGCGCGTACTTCTCCTCGCATCCCGCGATCCAGCCCGCCACCGTCCGCGTGGAGGACCACGAGCACCCGGCCACCGCCCACCTCGACGACGAGTGGAACCGCACCGACGAGTGGTACAACTACCGCACCAACCCGCGTGGTCAGGCCAGGATCCTCGCCACGCTCGACGAGACCACCTACACCGGCGGCACCATGAAGGGCGACCACCCCATCACCTGGTGCCAGACCTACCAGGGCGGCCGGTCCTTCTACACCGGCCTCGGCCACACCAAGGAGTCGTACGCCGAGCCCGCCTTCCGTCGGCTGCTCCTCGGCGGACTGCGCTACGCCTCCGGCCAGGTGAAGGCCGACTGCAAGCCCGACACCGGCTACCGGACGATCTTCAACGGCAGGACGCTCGACGGCTGGAAGCAGGCGGGACCTGGCGGATTCGACGTCGTCGACGGCGAACTGCACTCCGTCGGCGGCATGGGACTGCTCACCTATCGGGCCAAGGAACTCGGGGCGTACTCGCTCAAGCTCGACTGGAAGATGAGCGGCGACGACAACTCCGGGATCTTCGTCGGCTTCCCGGAATCCGACGACCCCTGGTCCGCGGTGAACAACGGCTACGAGATCCAGATCGACGCCACCGACGCGCCCGACCGCACCACGGGGTCCGTCTACACGTTCAAGGCGCCGAACACCAAGGCCCGCGACCGCGTACTGCGCCCGCCCGGCCAGTGGAACAGTTACGAGATCAAGGTCCTGGGCGAACGCCTCCAGGTCTTCCTGAACGGGGTGAAGATCAACGATTTCACCAACACCGATCCGGCGCGGAGCCTGAAGAGCGGATACATCGGTATTCAGAACCACGGTGCCGACGACCATGTGTCCTTCCGTGACATCCAGTTGAAGGAACTGCCTGCGGCGTAGCACGGCCGCCGGTCGGTCAACCGGCGCCGGAAGCAGGTCGGTTCGTCCTGACACCAGAGTCCGGTGACCAATGCCGCGGGCGGACGGTGGGCGGGTGCGAGGGAGCCCCGCCCGCCGTCACCGCCGCGTCCGTCCCGTCCCGTTCCCTCCGTCCCCATCCCCATCCCTGTCCCTGCCTCTGTCTCATCTCCCTCTCTTCCCGTCCCCGCCCCGCCGCACCTCGTCGTACAGCGCGCTCCGCCCGGCCCAGCCAGGACCCCGACAAGGGAGGCAGCCCGTGTCAGCACCCGCCGTACGTACCGGAGTCTGGTTCGTCGGAGCACGCGGTTCCGTCGCCACCACGGCCGTGGCGGGCCACGCCGCGGTCGCGGCGGGGCTCCACCCGGCGATCGGCATGGTCACCGAGACTCCACCGTTCGCCGACAGCGGGCTTCCCGCCCTCGGCTCGCTCGTCTTCGGCGGACACGACACCGCCGACCGCCCGTTGCCCGAGCGGGCCGAGGCGCTGGCCGCCGGGGGCGTGCTGCCGCACGGGCTCCCGGCGGCGGTTCACGACGAACTCGCCCGGGCGGACAAGGAGATACGTCCCGGCGGCCCCCTGCCCGGCGACACCCGCGGCGACGAGGAACTCGTCACCGCCTTCGCCGCCGACCTCAAGGACTTCGGCCGCCGCAACGGCCTGGCCACAACGGTCGTGATCAACGTCGCCTCCACGGAGCCCGTCCCGGACCCCGCTGACCCGCGGCTGCCCGCCAGTTCGCTCTACGCCGCCGCCGCGCTCCGGGCCGGTTGTCCGTACGTCAACTTCACCCCTTCCACCGGGCTGCGCCACCCCGCCCTCCGGGACGCCGTCGCGGACTGCGGAATCCCGCACACGGGCCGCGACGGCAAGACCGGCCAGACGTTGCTCCGTTCCGTGCTCGCTCCGATGTTCGTGCAACGAGCCCTGTCCGTACGGGCCTGGTCGGGCACCAACCTGCTCGGCGGCGGGGACGGCGCGGCACTCGCCGACCCGGGCGCGGCCGAGGCGAAGAACGCGGGCAAGGAACGTGTCCTCGCCGATGTCCTGGGCACCGCCCCGGAGGGCGGGGTCCACATCGACGACGTACCGGCGCTGGGGGACTGGAAGACGGCCTGGGACCACATCGCGTTCGACGGATTCCTCGGGACCCGCATGGTGCTCCAGACCACCTGGCAGGGCTGCGACTCCGCACTCGCCGCACCACTGGTCCTGGACCTCGCGAGACTGGTGGCGCGTGCCCACGAAGGAGGGCTGACCGGACCACTGCCCGGGCTCGGCTTCTACTTCAAGGACCCGGACGACGGACCCGCCGCGCTGTTCGAGCAGTACGGACGCCTGCTCGCCTTCGCCGACACCCTGCGGGGGCCGCGGTGAGCGCCCGCGCCTGGGCGGAACTGCTGCGGGTGTCGGCGCTGTTCACCGTCCCCGGTGACGCGCTCGCCGGGGCGGCGGCCACCGGACGGAGTCCCGGCCGGGGCACCGCGCTCGCCGTGGGCGCCTCGCTCTGCCTGTACGAGGCGGGCATGGCGCTCAACGACTGGGCCGACCGCGAGGAGGACGCCGTCGACCGCCCGCACCGCCCCCTGCCCTCGGGGCGCATCGCCCCCGGTGCGGCCCTTGCGGCGGCGGGTGCGCTGACGGCCGCCGGACTCGGACTCGCGGCCCGGGCCGGCCGCCCCGCCCTCGTGGTCGCCACGGGACTGGCGGCGACCGTCTGGGCGTACGACCTCCGGCTCAAGCACACCCCGGCCGGACCTGCGGCGATGGCGGCGGCACGCGCCCTCGACCTGCTGCTGGGAGCAGCCGCCACGGCCACCGCGACACCGGGTACGACAGAGCAGGGGCGGCGTCCGGCGGGTACCGGTACGGGCGCACGCGCCGGCTCACGACCGTGCTCCGGCCCGAACGCGGACAGCGGCGCGGTCACGGGCGGGCCCACGGCACCGCGTCCCGGCGGCTTCGTCCGGGACGGTGGATCCCTACACGTCGGTGGCTCTGCCGGGGCTGGTGGTCCCGTACGGGCCGGTGGTTCCGCGCAGGCCGGTGGCTCCGTACGTGTCGGTGGCTTCGCGAGGGCCGGTGGTCCTGTACGGGCCGATGGTTCCGTACGTGTCGGAGGCTTCACGGGCGTCGGTGGTTCCGTACGGGCCGCCCTCCCGGCCGCCGGACTGCTCGGGGCGCACACCTACGCCGTCACCGTCGTCTCCCGGAACGAGGCACGGGGCGGCGCCACCGCCGTCCCCCTCGCCGCGCTCGCGGCCACGGCGGCACTCGGCGCCACGGTCCTGCGCGACGGCCGCGAACGATGCGAACAGCCAGGGGTCGTGGGCCCTGCCCCGCGCGCCGGGCGGGCCACGAACCCGCTCCCGTTCACCGCGCGCGGCCCGGCCCAACGGCAGCGACCGCACCGCCCGTCCCCGCCCCCGGCGCCCGCCACCCGTCTTCTCCTCACCACGCTCACCGGGGCGTATCTCCGCACCGCCACCGGCCCCCTCCTGCACGCGGCCCTCAACCCGTCCCCACCGCTCACCCAGCGTGCCGTGGGCGCCGGTATCCGCGCGGCGATCCCGCTCCAGGCGGCTCTCGCCGTACGCGCCGGGGCGGCCGGCACGGGCATCGCCGTCATGGGGCTCGTCCCACTCGCCCGCGCCCTCGCCCGGAAGGTGAACCCCACATGACGATCCGTTTCGGCTACGGCACCAACGGGCTCACCGACCTTCGCCTCGACGACGCCCTCGCACTCCTCGCCGACCTCGGATACGACGGCGTCGGCCTGACCCTCGACCACATGCACCTCGACCCGCTCGCCCCGGATCTCGCCGCACGCACCCGGCGCTTGGCGGCCAGGCTCCAGGAACTCGGCCTCGGCGTCACCGTCGAGACCGGCGCCCGCTACGTCCTCGACCCCCGCCGCAAACACGGCCCCTCCCTCCTCGATCCGGATCCCGACGCCCGTGCCGCCCGCACCCGGCTGCTCGTCCGGGCCGTCGACGTCGCCGCCGACCTCGGCGCCCACGCGGTCCACTGCTTCAGCGGCACCATGCCGCTGGGCACCGCCCCCGACACCGCCTGGCGGCGCCTCGCCGCTGCCCTCGCTCCCGTCCTGGACGCCGCCGACCGGCGCGGCATCCCCCTCGCGATCGAACCGGAACCCGGGCACCTCCTCGCCGCCCTCGACGACTTCCACCACCTCCGTGCCCTCACCGGCGATCCGGAACCGCTCGGACTCACCCTCGACATCGGCCACTGCCAGTGCCTGGAAACCACCCCACCCGCCGACTGCGTCCGCGCAGCCGCGCCCTGGCTGCGGCACGTCCAGATCGAGGACATGCGACGGGGCATCCACGAACACCTCCCGTTCGGCGAGGGCGAGATCGACTTCCCGCCCGTGCTCGACGCGCTCGACGTGCTCTCGGACGCCGGATACCGCGGTCTCACCGTCGTCGAACTGCCCCGCCACTCCCATGCCGGTCCCGAACTCGCCCGCACGTCCATCGAGTTCCTCCGCGCACACGGCCCGTCGAGCCGCTGACACCACCGAAAGGAGCAATGCCGTGCCGACGAACCCCCCGATGACCCCGAGGGGTGCAACGAACCCGACGGATCCGACGAGCCCGACGGACGCGTCCTCCCCGGCGGTCCCGCCGGCCGTGAAGGTGTCGGAGACGATGTCGCTCCCGGCCCCGCTGCTGACCCGCGAGGAACTGGGCGCCCGGCTCGGCGGGGCCGCGCGCGCCTGGCTCGACGAGGCCCTCGCCGAGGCCGGGCACGCCGCCGCCCACGAGGACGCCGAGCAGCCCGTCGGACCGTACGGCGCACCCCCGTGGGAGCTGCGGTACGCCGCCGCCGGCCGGAGCTGCGGACCGGAGCACGCCGACTCCGTACGTGCCCTGCTGCTCGTCGAGGCCCACGCCGCCCTGCCCGTCGTCACCCGGCTCTACGAACAGGGCACCGGAGCCGAGCGGCGCGCCGTCCTGCGCGCCCTTCACCTGCTGGACCTCGGACCCACCGCCCTCCCGCTCGTCGAGGACGCCCTGCGCACCAACGACACCCGGCTGATCGCCGCGGCCGTCGGCCCGTACGCCGCCGCCCACCTCGACGCGCACAACTGGCGCCACGCCGTCCTCAAGTGTCTCTTCACCGGCGTCCCCGTGGACGCCGTGGCCCGACTGGGCCGCCGATCCCGTGGGGACGCCGAACTCGCCCGCATGCTGGGCGACTTCGCCGCCGAACGCATCGCGGCCGGCCGTGACGTCCCCGCCGGTCTCACCCGCGTTCTCGGCCTCACCGCCCCCCGCCCCCGGCTTCCCGGCGCCACCGCCCCCACGGAGGAGTCCTGATGCGCATCTTCGACCCCCACATCCACATGACCTCCCGTACCACGGACGACTACCGGGCGATGTACGACGCGGGCGTCCGCGCCCTTGTGGAGCCCTCCTTCTGGCTCGGCCAGCCCCGCACCTCGCCCGCCAGCTTCCTCGACTACTTCGACGCCCTGCTCGGCTGGGAGCCCTTCCGCGCAGCCCAGTACGGCATCGCCCACCACTGCACGCTCGCCCTCAACCCCAAGGAGGCGAACGACCCCCGCTGCACCCCCGTCCTGGACGCCCTGCCCCGCTACCTCGTCAAGGACTCGGTCGTCGCCGTCGGCGAGATCGGCTACGACTCCATGACCCCGGCCGAGGACACCGCCCTCGCCGCCCAGCTCCAGCTCGCCGCCGACCACGACCTGCCCGCCCTCGTGCACACCCCGCACCGTGACAAGCTCGCGGGGCTGCACCGCACCCTCGACGTCATCCGCGAGTCCCACCTCCCTGCGGAACGGGTCCTGCTCGACCACCTCAACGAGACGACCGCCAAGGACGCCCTGAACAGCGGCTGCTGGGCCGGCTTCTCCATCTATCCCGACACCAAGATGGACGAGGACCGCATGATCGCGATCCTCCGGTCCCACGGCACCGAGAGGATCCTCGTCAACTCGGCCGCCGACTGGGGGAGGAGCGACCCCCTCAAGACCCGCAAGGTGGGCGACGCGATGCTCGCCGCCGGGTTCGGCGAGAACGACGTCGACCGGGTGCTCTGGCGCAACCCCGTCGCCTTCTACGGGCAGAGCGGCCGCCTCCGGCTCGACACCGCCGCCCCGCCGGCCCTCCACGAGGGCAACTCCATCCTGCGCGGCGGGGAGTGAGGCGATGCGCTTCCGCCACCCCGACGGCTCCACCGTCCACCTCGCGTACTGCACCAATGTCCACCCCGCCGAAACCCTCGACGGCGTGCGCGCCCAACTGCGCGACCACTGCGAACCCGTCCGGCGCCGGCTCGGCCGCGACCGCCTCGGCATCGGCCTCTGGCTCGCCCGGGACGCCGCCCGCGCCCTGATCGACGACCCGTCCGAACTGCGTTCCCTGCGCGCCGAACTCGACCGCCGAGGACTGGAGGTCGTCACCCTCAACGGCTTCCCGTACGAGGGCTTCGGCGCCGACGAGGTCAAGTACCGGGTGTACCGGCCCGACTGGACCGACCCCGAGCGGCTCGCCCACACCACCGCCCTCGCCCGCCTCCTCGCCGGGCTCCTCCCCGACGACGTCACCGAGGGAACCATCTCCACCCTCCCCATCGCCTGGCGCACGCCCTTCGCGTCCGACCCCGAGGCCGCCGGTCTCGCACACACCGCCCTCACCACCCTCGGGGAACGCCTCGACGCCCTCGCCGAACTGACCGGCAAGTCCGTCCGCATCGGTCTCGAACCCGAACCGGGCTGCACGATCGAGACCACCACCGACGCCCACACACCCCTCGCGGCCATCGGGCATCCGCGCATCGGCATCTGCGTCGACACCTGCCACCTGGCCACCTCCTTCGAGGACCCCGAGACCGCCGTCGACGCACTCGACGCCGCGGGCATCCGTGTCGCCAAGGCCCAGCTCTCCGCCGCACTGCACGCCGAACACCCCCACCTCCCCGAGGTGCGCTCCGCGCTCGCGGCCTTCGCCGAACCCCGCTTCCTCCACCAGACCCGCACCCGAGCCGCCACCGGAGCCCTGCACGGCACCGACGACCTCGACGAAGCCCTCACCGGCCCGGCCCTGCCTGACCGCACACCATGGCGTGCCCACTTCCACGTCCCCCTCCACGCACCGCCCGCGCCCCCTCTCACCCCCACCCTTCCGGTGCTCCGCTCCGCACTGACCCGACTGGTCGGCGGCCCGCGCCCCCTCACCGCCCACCTGGAGGTCGAGACCTACACCTGGCAGGCGCTCCCGGCCGCCCTGCGCCCCCGATCCCGCGCCCAGCTCGCCGACGGCATCGCCGCCGAACTCGCCCTCGCCCGCGACCTCCTGTCCGACCTCGGCCTCAAGGAACTCCCATGACCTCGGCCGAGACACCCCGCACCGCCGCGCCCACCCCTCTTCTCGTCATCGATGTCGTCGGTCTCACCCCGCGCCTCCTCGATCACATGCCCCGCCTCAAGGCCCTGGGAGGCTCGGGCACCAGCGCCCCGCTCGGCACCGTGCTCCCCGCGGTCACCTGCGCCGCCCAGTCCACCTTCCTCACCGGAACCACTCCCGCCGAGCACGGCATCGTCGCCAACGGCTGGTACTTCCGCGAACTCGGCGACATCCTGCTCTGGCGCCAGCACAACGGGCTGGTCGCCGGGGACAAACTCTGGGACGCCGCCCGCCGCGCCCACCCCGGCTACACCGTCGCCAACATCTGCTGGTGGTACGCGATGGGCGCCGACACCGACATCACCGTCACCCCCCGCCCCGTCTACTACGCGGACGGCCGCAAGGAACCCGACTGCTACACCCGGCCACCCTCCCTGCACGACGAACTCACGGACAGATTCGGCACGTTCCCCCTCTTCCACTTCTGGGGCCCCGGCGCGGACCTCGTCTCCTCCCGGTGGATCATCGATGCGACCCGGTACGTCCTCGACACCCGCCGACCCGACCTGGCGCTCTGCTACCTCCCGCATCTCGACTACGACCTCCAGCGCCACGGCCCGGACGATCCCCGCGCCCACCTGGCCGCAGCCGAACTCGACCGGGCCATGGCACCCCTCCTGGACGACGCGCGACGCGAGGGCCGCACCGTCGTCGTCCTCTCCGAGTACGGCATCACCCGCGTCGACCGGCCCGTCGACATCAACCGGGCCCTGCGCCGCGCCGGACTCCTGGAGGTCCACACCCAGGACGGCATGGAATACCTCGACCCGATGGCCTCGCGCGCCTTCGCCGTGGCCGACCACCAGATCGCACACGTCTACGTACGCCGCCCCGAGGACCTCGCGGCGACCCGCGAAGCCCTCCAGGGCCTCCCGGGCATCGAGCGGCTCCTCGACGACGAGGGCAAGAAGGCCAACGGCCTGGACCATCCGCGGTCCGGGGAACTGGTCGCCGTCGCGGACCCGGACGCCTGGTTCACGTACTACTACTGGCTCGACGACGCCCGCGCGCCCGACTTCGCGCAACTCGTCGAGATCCATCGCAAACCCGGCTACGACCCTGTCGAACTCTTCCTCGACCCCCAGGACCCGTACGTCCGGATCAGAGCCGCGACCGCCGTCGCCCGCAAGAAACTCGGCATGCGCTACCGCATGGCGGTCGTACCCCTGGACCCGTCACCTATTCGAGGCAGCCACGGCCGCCTCCCCATGAGCGACGAAGAAGGACCGCTCATCCTGTGCTCCACCCCCCACGCGTTCACCGGACCCGTCCGGGCCACCGAAGTGAAGTCCCTGCTCCTCGAACTTGCCGGACTGCACTGACAACGCCCCCGTCCCGCGAAGGAGTTCCCGCATGAGCCGCCGTACCCCCGCCGATCCCGAACTCGCCCGCAGACTCGGCAGACGTTCCGTGCTCGGCGTCGCCGCCGGGGCCACCGCCGCCGCACTGCTCGGCGTTGCCGCTCCGGGCGCCACCGCCCTCGACAAACCCCACGGCGATCCGCTGATGCCGCCCGGCCGCCTCGGAATCCAGCTCTACACGCTCCGCGACAAGGTCGCGACCCTCGGTTTCGCCAAGGTCTTCGCCGAACTGGCGGCGTACGGCTACGACGAGGTCGAGTACGCCGGCTACACCCAGGGCTCGGCCGGCGCCATCACCCTCACGCAATTGAGGAGGCTCGCCCACGACCACGGGCTGCGCGGCATAGGCAGCCACGTCGGCTACCACGACGACAACAACCCGAACGCCTACACCTTCGCGCAGAACCTCACCAAGGTTCTCGACGACGCCCAGGCCCTCGGCCTCACCCACATAGGCACCGCCTCCGGCCCCTTCCGCTACGGATCGACGGTCGACGCCTGGAAGCGCGCCGCCGAGGACTTCAACACCTACGGGGCGGCGGCCAGAGCGCGCGGAATGAAGTTTTACCAGCACAACCACGCCGAGGAGTTCTCCTTCGCCACCGACCGGCCGGACGTCCGCCTGTACGACGTCCTGCTCGCCGAGACCGACCCCGACCTGGTCTTCCTGGAAATGGACATCTACTGGGCCCACGTCGGCCGGTTCCGGTTCGGCAAGCGGCCGGACGGCACTCCTGCCCCCTTCGACCCGTTGGGATACGTACTGAAGCAGCCCGACCGCTACCCGCTCTTCCACGTGAAGGACGGCGAGCACGACGAGGCGGCCCGCGACGGCTACCGCATGGTGGACGTCGGTGACGGCGACATCGACTACAAGCGGTTCCTGGACGCCGTCACCAGGACCCTTCCCCAAGCTCTCGGTCCCGCTCGAGCAGGGGAGACCCCGTCCGGCCGCCGCGACCACCACTGGCAGGTGGAGCACGACCAGCCGATCATCGACTCCTTCACCACGGCCCGCCGCTCGGCCGCCTACCTTCACGCCCTGCGCCGAAAGGGCTGCTGACCGTTGCGCGTGCCGGGGCTCCTCCGTCGCCCCGATGCCGAGGGAGGAGCCCCGGCGCCGGCGGACCGGCGCATCCCCGCGCGTGTCACCATGCGCATGCGCACGGACGCGGTGCGTACGGTCGGCGGTGCGACGGTGCGCACAGGGGCCCGGGGAAGCCGCCGCACGGCACTGACCACCGGAAACGTGGGTGAGGGGCACCCTGAACCCCTGGTATTGTTTTCCATGTCGCCGCGGGAAACCGGGGCCGACCGCCTGGTCCGGGTGGCGGAATGGCAGACGCGCTAGCTTGAGGTGCTAGTGCCCTTTATCGGGCGTGGGGGTTCAAGTCCCCCCTCGGACACCAGGGTCGATCGACCAAATGAAGCTGCTCAGAGCGACAGAATGCCGCTCTGAGCAGCTTTGTTGTTTTTCTTGAGTTTCGCGGAGCTCCACGCGGTCCAGACGGCCTTCCGGCCCGCCGCCCCCGGCATCAGTCGACGGCTGTGCCGCCGGCGTGATCGCGGGCGTGGTTCTGCTGGGCCTCGCCACCAGGGGGCGGGCGGATCTTCCCGCTCGGGCCGCAGGGCAGGAATCCTCGATCGCCGCTGTGAATCGCGGACGACTGGTCTGCGCGGTCGTCTTCGCGGTCCCCGGCGCGATCAACGCGCAGGGCGCACGACCGATGGGCCGCATTCCTCTTCGGGGGCCATTACGTGTGCGCGCTGATGCGGACGGTGCGGATCCTGGTGAACCGTCGACAGTGCCGACGGCCCCTCGTCCTACCCATCCCTCCTCGTGCCCGGGGCGCGCCCCGCGCGTAGGCCGTGCGTGCCACGATGTCGGCTCCTCAAGACAGATCCGTATTCTGTGCCCGCGGCAGGCCCGGTCGGTGCGAAGCCATCCAGTCCGTGGCCGCGCCCGACGGGGATCTGTCTGGATGAGGTAACGCACCATCAGTAACCCCCGGCGGCGGTTGCTTTGGCTTGAGTGTGACGTAGCGTTGCCCCTTTGGCGGTGTTCGGAAGAACGCCGCAAGGCATCGTTGTGCCCTCAGTCATGGGGCACCGAGGGGTATTTGGGATGAAGCTCTGCTTCCTCGTCGAAGAGCTGTACCGGCATGACAGCATGCCGCTTGACGTGGTCCGGCGACTGAAGTCGTGGGGACACCAGGTGGACGTGGTGTGCCCCGGCGGCTCACTACTGCGGATCTCGGAAGAGGTGCGGGCGGGGACCCATGACGCGTGGGTGCTCAAGACCGTGTCCGGCGGCCCCGGGCTCACCGTGCTGGAGGCCGCGGCGGCTGTGGGCCTGACCACGGTGAACGATGCGCGGTCGATCCGGGCGGTGCGCGACAAGGTCCTCACATCGGTCATCGCGCGACAGCACGGGCTGCCGGTTCCGGTGACCTATTCGGCACCGAGGGCCACGCTGTTCGCAGCTGTTCCCGAGGAGCTCTTTCCCCTGGTGGTCAAGCCCGCCGACGGGAGTTCGGGGCGCGGGGTGCGGCTCGTGTCGGACCCCGGGCGGCTGGCGGAGACGGAGCAGGCGGGGGAGGGCCAACTCATCGCGCAGCCCTACGTGTCCAACTCCGGCTCCGACCTGAAGGTCTACTGTCTCGCGGGCGAATTCCACGCGACCCTGCGCCGCTCCCCGCTCCACCCGGACGGGCCGCTCGACGAGGGAGCCGTCCCCCTGCCCGTCGAGGTGGCCGCAGCGGCGGCGAAGGTGGGAGCGGTCTTCGGCCTCGATCTGTACGGCGTCGACGTGGTGCTCGGCCCCGACGGCCCCGTGATCGTCGACATCAACGACTTCCCGAGCTTCCGCCAGGTGCCCGGCGCCGTATCCCGGTTGGCCGGAGCCGTCCTCGACCTGGCCAGGACGGGCGGCGCCGCCAGGACGGGCGTGCTCGCCCCCGCTCCGCGCATTCCCGCGCAGCCGCAGATCTCCCATGGACTGCCTCATCCGCACCCCGTCCCCGGCCCCGGAACGGACATGCTGGCAGCCGTGCCGGGAGCCGCCCAGATATGAGGGTGTGTCTGCTGACCGACAAGCCGGATCATCCACTGCTCGCCGGGGCCTCTTCCGCACTGATCGAGGCCGGGCACCGGGTGACGTTCCTGAACCCGGACACCGGAACCGGATCCCCGTCGGAACTGGTGACCCCGGACGATCTCGCCGACGTCTACCTCCTCAAGGCCCATACCCCCCGGGCACTCGTACTGGCCCGATTCATCGAGGCACACGGCGCCCGGGTGGTGAACTCCGCCGCCGCGACGGAGCTGTGCCAGGACAGGAGCCGGACGGCCGCCGTGGCGGAAGGCGCCGGGCTGCCGATGCCCAGGACGAAGACCCTGGACGCGCTGTCCGAAGCCCTCCATGGAGCGGAGCGGCCGGAGAGCGGCTATCCGCTCATGGTCAAGAGCCGCCACAGCCGGCGCGCGGACCTGGTCGCCCGCGTGGACGGTCCGGTCGAGCTCCGGGACCTTGCCGCCAAGTGGTCCGACGAGCCCGTCGTCCTCCAGGAGTTCGTCGCGAACAGCGGCTGGGACCACAAGCTGTGGGTGATCGCGGGCGAGGTGTTCGCGGGGGTGCGCCCCGCACCCGTGGGCGCCCCGCCGGACGGTGCGCAGTCCGCGCCACTGGTCCGTGACCTGCCGCAGTCCTGGACCCGACTCGCCCTCCGCACGGGAGAGGTCTTCGGCCTGGACGTCTACGGTGTCGACGTGCTGGACCGCGAGGGGGCGCCCGTCGTCGTCGACATCAATGCCTTCCCGGGCATCCGCGGACCGAAGGGCGCCCCTGCGGCGCTGGCAGCCCTGGCACTGCGATGCTCCCGACCCGGCCCTCCCGCCTACGGAGCCTGACACACCCCGGCCTCCACCAGGAACTCGCGGAGAACCGCGCTCGCTTGACGCTCCCACTCTCCGTGGCGTGCCGTCAGAAAGGGCCCTTCCAGCGCCACGCTCGGCCGGTGGACACCTCATCGGCGGCGCACGCGGCTGGGGCGGGCATTGCATACCGCCCCAGCCGTCGCTCCCCAGCTCGCTCTTCCTGGCCCAGGACAAAGGAGAAGTCGCTGGTCGCAGGATTGTTTCGGTTGGCCGCCACCACCAGCGAAGACCCCACTTCATGTGGGGTCTTCCTCATGTCCGGGCAGTGGTGCGACCCGCCTCGCGACCACCGATCCGGCGAACCCCCGGGGCGGCGCGGGCGCCGTCAGCTCCGGGTGGCGTACACGATGAGGTTGTCCACGGGGTGGCCCTCGGCGTCGAAGGCGCCGTCGCAGGTGATGAGGCGCAGGGCGCGCTCGTCGGTGGCGCCGTAGACCTTCTCCGTCGGGAACGCCTTCTTGCCGACGGTCTCGGTGCCGGTGACCCGGAAGTGGAGTTCCGCGCCGCGGTCGTTGCGGATCGCGATGTCCGCACCCGCGGCGATCTTCTTCAGGTCGTGGAAGACGGCCTTTCCGAAGCGGGTGTCGTTGTGCCCGATGAGAACGGCGGCGCCGCGTTCGCCCGGGGCGGGGTTGCCGGTGTACCAGCCGACCATCATGCCCTTCTCGGCGGGCGGTACCTCCACGGTGCCGTCGGCGTTCAGTCCGAGCCGCATCACGTCACTGTCCACGCCGATCGAAGGGATGCTCAGATGGATGGGACGGGCGGCGGTGACCGTCCTTCCAGGGGTCTTCGTGTTCTCGGAGCCCGTGTTCCCGGCGGAGTCGGCCGCTCCCGGGGCCGTGGCGGGGTACGCAGCGTCGCGGGCGGTCGACGGGGCGTCCGTACCGCCCGAGGAGCAGCCGGCGAGAGCGAGACAGACGAGCGCCGGAAGCATGGCGCGCCGGAGCGGCACGAGGGCACGGAACATGGGGGCTCCAGGGCGGGTGACGGGGAGGCAGGACGGTGGGAAGGGGGAGTGGCGCCGCCCCGTCCGGGACGGGGCGGCGCCGGATGCGTGGACCGGGGCGGCGCCAGAGCGCTTGGCGGTCGTCGTGCGCGGTCGTACGCCCCGCGCGGTGGCTGCCGTACGTGACGCCCGCCTCGACGGTTCGTACCGGACCGACGGGGTTCCTATTGCCCCGACGGTCCGGGACCGCCGTGTGCCGGTCCGCTCAGTGGATCAGCGGCCCGGCTGCGCGGCGGCGCGGCGGCGCAGCACGAGCGTGCCCGCTCCCGCCACCAGAAGGGCGGCCGCGGCCGACCCTGCGAGGACGGTGGTGTTGTCGTCGGAGGTGGCGACCGGCCGCTCACCCGCGGCGACCCCGCCACGAGGCACGGCACCGCGGGGCGCCGGCGAGGACTCCCCGAGATCGATCTTACCGACGGGCTTGGATGCGTCCTTGATGAGGACGGGGCTCTCGGACGTGCCCTTCCCGGTGGTCGAGGCGGACGGCGACGCCACCGGCGCCGAAGAGTCGGCGAAGGCGGCGGCGGACGGGACGAGTACCGCACCGGCCGCGACGGCGGCGAGGACGGCGGTACGCAGGGTCGAGCGATGGCGCATGCAGTGGACTCCATTCCGTATCGGCCCCGGCCATGCCGGGCGCTGGACCGCACCGCGCGCCGGGGCATGACGACAGGCTGGCGTGGACTTGTGAAGAAGCTGTCAGACCGGTGTGGCCATCGCATCAGGTCCGCCGCGCGTCGTCCGGCCCGTCGGTCCCTGTCACCACGCCGGGCCCCCGGCCCCGTGCGTCCCTCCCTCCGGCTCGGGCTCCGTTGCCGCGCCGGCATCCGTGTCCGTGTTCGTGCGCCTCTCCATGCCCGCGTCCGCCTCCGCGTCCGTGGGATCGGCCGGCAGTCGCAGTGTGAACACCGAGCCCTGCCCCTCGACGCTGCTCGCGTCCACCGTTCCGCCGTGCGCCTCGACAAGCCTCCGTACGATCGCCAGGCCCAGCCCGCTGCCCCCGGTGCGCCGGTTGCGGGACTTCTCGGCGCGCCAGAAACGGTCGAAGACATGTGGCAGATCACCGGCCGCGATGCCGCTGCCCGTGTCGACGACGTCCACCACCACCCGGTCCCCGGCCTCCGACACGTACGCGTGCAAGGCCACCCGCCCGCCCTCCGGGGTGTGACGCACCGCGTTGGAGACCAGGTTGCCGATGGCCTGTCGCAGTCGCACCGGGTCGGCCGTCAGCCCGGGGACCGGGGCGTCCGCGGCCGTGTCGCGGACCGTCAGCACGACCCCGGCGGTCTCGGCACGGCCCTGATGGGCCGCGGCGACCTGTTCCAGCACGTCTTCGATGCGCACCGGCTCGGGGTGCAGCCGCAGCACGCCCGCGTCGGCGGCTGCCAGGTCCTGGAGGTCATCGATGATGTGCTGCAACTGCACGGCCTCCGTGTGCAGCGAGGCGATGAACGCCGGATCGGGCTCGGCCAGTCCGTCCTGCGCCGCCTCCAGCCAGCCCCGGATGTTGCTCAGCGGGGTCCGCAGTTCATGGGCGACGTCGCTGACCATGTCCTTGCGCTGTTCCTCCAGGCGGGCCCGGTGGGCGGACATGTCGTTGAAGGCCGCGGCGAGCCGCCCGATCTCGCTGTCGTCGGTGACCCGCACGGGCGCGGACTCCTGCCCGTCCCGCATCCGCTGCGCGGCGCCGGTGAGGGCCCGCAGCGGGCTCACGAGCCGGGCGCCCGCGAGCATCGTGGCGCCGACCGTGAGCGCCAGGACGAGGGCGGCGGCTCCCGCGATCTTCGCGGTGTTCGACGGGGAGAGCGCGAAACCGGGCACGGTCGTGTCGTTCGCGTCGCCGATGAACAGCATCGCGGGCGAGGCGACATGGGAACTGAGCTGCTCGCGACGGGCCGTGCCCACACAGGAGGCCGTGGCGCGGTCGTCGTCGCCGGTACGCACGCCCGGCACGGGGGCGGCCGCCTCCGTGGTCAGGACGATCAGTGGCGGTTCGGACGGCTGCGCCCACGTCAGGTCCAGGTTGAGCCGCACGCCCTCGCGGCCCTGCCGTACCAGACAGGCGTTGGCGAGCCGGTTGAGCGCCGTCAGCGCCTTCCGCTCGGTCGCGGTCGGCCGGTCCAGTTCCTCGGCCGCGCACCGCGTGCCGTGGACCTCGTTCGAGTCGTTGCCGACCACCTCCACGCGCGGGCGTCCGCTGGGCCCCCGTACCACGTCCGCCGCGACCCCGAGCCGGCTCATACAGACCGTGCTGCGTTCGGCGGCCCGCTGCAGAACGGCGCGTTCGGACGCCGGCAGCCGGAACGGGCCGACCGCGCGCGGATCGATCCGGTCGGCCGCGCTGCCCGCCACGCCCACCGGCTGGGACAGGGCCGTGTCCACGGAGAGCGGGTCGACGACCGCCGACGCCTGGGGCGGCAGCGCGGGCCGGGACGGCGCCGTGGCGGAGTCCGCGAGGAGCCCGCGCTGTTCCGTCGTGAGCGCGATCCGCCGGCCGGACCGACGCGCCAGGTCGCGCACGGTGGTCTCGACGCCGTCCCACGTGGGGTGGGTGGCCGCGTATCCGAGAAGGGTGTTGTAGATCCTGGCGTCGGCGGTGAGGTTGCGCCCCTGCTCCTGCTTGATGGCGCCGGACGTGGTCTGCACGGCCAGCCACGCGGTCGCGGCCACCGAACAGGCCGCCACCAGTGCCGATACGGCCAGCAGACGGCCGAACAGGCTCTTGCGGAGCGGCAGCCGGTCCGGCCGGACGCGATGTCGGGCCGCCTCCGGGCGACGGACGCTCGCGCCGCGGCCCGGGTTACGACGGCGCACGGGAAGCGCCTCTCGCCGGGTCGGTCAGCTTGTAGCCCACCCCGAAGACGGTGAGCAGCCGGGCGGGCCTGCGCGGTACGGGCTCGATCTTCTTCCTCAGGTTCATGATGTGCACGTCGACGGTCCGGAAGCTGATGTACCGGTCGAAGCCGTGCAGTTCCTCCAGGAGCCGCTGCCGGGAGAAGACCCGTTCCGGCTCGGCCGCCATGGCGGCGAGGATCCTGAACTCGCCACGGGTGCACTCCACGGACCGCCCCTCCACCGACACCTCGTGCCGGACCGGATCGACCGTCAGCGCACCCACCCGCAGCACCTGATCCGCGGCGGTGTCCACGGCCGCCGCCCCGCGTCGGCTGCGCCGCAGCAGGGTCCGCACCCGCGCCATCAGTTCGCGCGGGCTGTAGGGCTTCGTCATGTAGTCGTCCGCGCCGAGGTCCAGCCCCAGCAGGAGGTCGTCCTCGGTGCTGCGGGCCGTCAGCATCAGCACCGGTACTTCCCGGTGCTCGGCGCGCAGTACGCGCACCACGTCCAGGCCGTCCGCCCGCGGCATCATCACGTCGAGCACCAGCAGATCGGGCTCCCGGTGCCGGACCTCGGCGAGGGCGGCGAGCCCGTCCGCGACGACCCGGACCGAGTGCCCCTCGTGTTCGAGATAGCGGCGTACGAGCTCCGCCTGCTTCTCGTCGTCCTCGGCGACCATGACGTTTGCGCACACGCGGACGATCGTAGACGAGCCCCGACAGCCTCCCGCGGGGCTCTCGTCCGGTACGGTCCCGGTCCGCGGACCGGTGGACCCGGTCGCGGCGGCCGGGACTCCGGCTCACGGAACGCAGCGGGACCGCGACCGGGACCGGGAGCCGACGGACGCATCACGGGTAAGGACCGGAGGACCGGTCGATCCGGGGCGACGTCCGCGGCCCGGCGCGACGGCGGCGCGGGACCCGCCTCGACGCCGCCCGGCCCTCGTGACCCCGTGCGCCTCCCCGGGGCGTCAGCGCGCGGACGCGACCACCGGGTAGTGATCGGACAGGTTGGTGTACGTGTAGCTCCTGCCCCAGCTGGTCACCGTCCAGGGCGCGCTCCGCTCCTCGATCACGTCGTTGGTCCACCCGGACGGCTTGGCGTGCCCGGCGCGGTGAAGCACGTGATCGAGGTCCTCGCGCGGGTCGTCCGGGTAACGGTCGGCGGCGATGGAGTTGTCCCGGGTGTCGAACGAGTACGGGTGGCCGGTACGGGCGTCGGCGGCGGTCAGTCCCGCGTCGGAGAGCATGGACGCGTACTCGGAGGAGTGCGAGTCGACGTTGAAGTCCCCGGCCACGACGACCTGTTCGGACGCGGGGATGTTCTTCGCGTCGAGGAAGGCGTCGATCTGCTTGAACTGCAGACTGCGCTTCGCGGCCGCCTCGCCCGCCCCGCAGCCGGGATCGGTCGACTGCGTGTGCGTGCCGACGACGTGCACCGGGGTGCCGTTGACATTCAACTCGACATAGGCGAAGCCCTTGTTGGACCACCAGTCGCTGCCGCAGGCGTCCTTGTAGATGTACTGCTCCTTGCGGACGACGGGCCACTTGCTCAGCACCGTGACGCCGCCGTCCTCCGGGGTGACCGCCGAGTACGCCCCGCCGGTCGCGTCCCAGCCGCTCCTGCTCCGCCCCACCACGGGGGTCTGGTACGGGTACTGGGCGGACGCGTTGCGCAGCAGGGCGTCGGAGGCCGAGTTGTCGAACGCCTCCTGGAGCACCACGACGTCATTGCCCTGGAAGAAGGAAGCGTTGGGTATTTCCGCGGCCCGGTGGTCCTGTCCCCAGTTGGGGTAGAGGGTCTTGCTGAAGACGAACGCGTTGTACGTGAGGACGCGCAGCGACGGGGTGTCCGCCGCCGATGCCTGCGGTGCGTTCGCGGCGAGCGCGACCGCGGCGAGTGCGGTGGCCAGAGCCACGCCGGAGGCGCGGCGGACGGTGGAGTGCGGCACGGAGTCTCCCGGAGCGGAATGAGGGTGGGAAGTTGCCGTCGCCCATCAAAGCAGGGCGAGTTACCCGTGGGTAGACAGTGGATGCCGGGAGTCTTGCCGGAGCACCACGAATGAACGGGGGCGTGGGGGAGTGCCGGGCGTGCGGCGTGTGAACCGCTGCGACGGACCGTCCGACGGGTGCTCAGGGCCCATCCGTACGGGCCGGCCTCCGGGCGCCGCGGGGCGGTCCCGCTCGGCGCGCGCACGGCTGATGCGCGTCGATGGGGGCGAACACCGCGCGCTCTCCGGGGGATACCGGGCCGTGTGACGCTAACGTGGGTCCGCACGGTGACGGCGGCGGTGCCGGGGAGGGCGTACCGCGCGGAACACCGGGAACGAGGAGTGCGCGACATGCTGGATCCCACATCGGTGGCGGCGATCTCGGCGGTACTCGGTGCGATCGGCGCGGGAATGGCCAACGAGGCCGGGAAATGGGCCTGGGAGTCGACCGGCGGCGTCGTGCGCAGGATCGTCGGCAGGGAGGTCGCCGCGCCCGTCGCCGCGGACGAACGTGACGACGTGGCCCGCCTGATCCACGAACGGATCCGCACCGACCCGCAACTCGCCGGCCACTGGTCCCTGTTCGCCGCGCGACTGCCCGACGGTCCGCGCCCGGTCAGGTCCGCCGGATCACACCTTCCCGCCTCCATAAGGTTCTTCACGGACCGCAAGGAGGCGATGAGGCGGCTTCACCGGGAGGCGTCCCGCCGTGCCGACGGCAGGCCCCGGCTGGCCCTGGTGCACGGCCCCGACGGAATGGGCACCAGCACCCTCGCCGCGCACTTCGGCTCACGGCACGGCCGCCTCTTCCCGGACGGCCGGATCTACGCGGACCTCGGCGGTGGTGGCGTCGGGAGCGTGCGTGACACCGGCGCCGTCCTGCGCGCCCTGCTGCGTCAACTCGGGGTGCGCGACGAGGACATGCCGCCCGCCACCGACCTGCTCGGCGAGTTCTTCCGCCACTGCGTGACCGACCGCAAACTGCTGGTGGTGCTCGACCACGCGCATTCCGCGGCACAGGTCAGGCCCTTCCTCACCTCGGCCCCGGGTGTCTTCACCATCGTGGTGGCCGGGGCACCGTTCCCCGGCCTCGACGCCCTGCGGGTCCCCGTCGGACCGTTGACGGACAGGGACGCGGTGCGGCTGCTCACCGACATCACCGACAAGTCCACCGTCGCCGCCGCTCGCGCCACGCTGCCGTCGCTGCTCGAACGCTGTGGTGGGTCGCCCTACGCGCTGCGGGCGGCGGCGGCGCGGCTCTCCACGGCCCTGCCGCCCACGCCCGCCGCGGTGGCGGACGGCGATCCGGTGAGAGGCGCGGCGGACGACGCCTACCGGCTCCTGGCGCCGGAGGCCGCCAAGCTGTACCGGCTGATGGCGTTGCGCGGCTGGCCCGCCTTCGACGCCGATGTGGCCGCGCGGACCACCGGCCTGGACCCGGAGGCCGTCCCCGGCCTGCTGGAGGACCTCGCCGACAGGATGCTCCTGGAGCGCGTCCTCGGCGGAAACGGAGACTGGCGCCACCACTACCGCCCGGGCGTCCGCGCGCACGCCGAGACCGCGGCGATCCGGGAGGACGGCATCGCCGCCTGCTCCGCCGCTCTCGGCCGCGCGCTGCTGGCCTACGCGGAACGGGCATCGGCTGCCGCCCACCAGGCCCTCCCGGAGAGCTGGCGTGTCCCGGCCCCCGCCGACGACGGGAGCGGGCGGCGGTACGAGGACAGGGGCGCCGCACTCGACGCGCTCCTCGCGGAAACGGGCAATCTGATCGAGGCCGTTCGCTGCGCGGAGGAGTCGGACGCCCCGGAGACCGGCGTACGGCTGTGCCGCGCGCTGTGGCCGGTGCAGCTCAAGGCGGGACACCACGAGACGCTGCTGCCGGCCCTGCGCACCGGTGCGCGACTGGCCGACGCCCACCTTCCGGAGAGCACCCACGCCGGGGCGCTGCACGCGCAGCTCGCGCACTCGCTCACCGAGTTGGGGCGCTGGGAGGAGGCGGAGACGGAGGCGAGAGCGGCGGCGCGGGCCGAGGAGGCCGCCGGTCACAAGCGGGGGCAGGCCTCGGCCGTCGAGTTCCTGGGCCTGTTGAGGCTGCGTCAGTGGCGGTACCAGGAGGCGTACGAGTGCTTCGACCGGGCCGCCGGCATCCTGGACACGATGGACGCGCGGGACGAGGGCGCGGCCGACCGGCCACGCGCCGCGGCCCTGCTGGAACGCCACCGCGGTCGGGCCCTGCGAGGGCTCGGACGCGGCGAGGAGGCCCGGCGGCGGCTGGAGACCGCGCTGAGCCACTTCCGGACGGCCCGCGACACGTACAACACGGCCCGGACCCTCACCGACCTGGCCGAGACCTGGCTGGACGGCAATGACGGCGACGCGGCGCTGCCCCTGGTCGACGAGGCGGTCGCGACCCTCGAAGGCCAGCGCGCCGAGTACCACGTGGCCTACCTCCGGCGCATGCGGGAGCGCTGCGTCGCCGGGTGACGCACCGGCTCTCACCGGTCCTGCCGCGCGGGTGGCGTCAGAGGTGCGATCCGTACCCGGTGCAGCCGGTCCCCCGTCCGTACGCGGAGCCCGGCGTCCGTCACCCGGGCGAGCCGCTCCGCGGGCGGAGGCGCGTCGGGGACGTACGACGCCAGCCAGGCGTACAGGGCGGAGGCGTACGCGGCGGGATCCGCGCCGGGTGCGTCCGCCGCGTCGGCCCCCGGGTCGGCCGACAGCAGGAGCGGCTCCTCGCCCCGCACGCGCACCACGCAGGCGGATGGCCCGGTCACATGGGCCGCGACGGAGCAGTTCCGATGGCGGCGGAGCACCTCGGCGGTCCAGACCGCCGGGGAGCCGAAGCGCGGGTCGTCGGGCGTTCCGTCCCGGAACACGACATCGGCCAGGTCCAGGTGGTCCACGTCCCGGGTGTCCTCGTGCAGCGCGATGTGGAGTTCTCCGCCCCGGCCGGGGTCTGCCGCCGGGCGCGGATCCGCCCGGCGGCAGACCGCGACCTCCCCGGGCCCGAGCACCCACGTCCGTACGTGCAGCGGAACGGTCACCGTCCCCGGTTCGTGGTCCGGCAACGGCAGGGGCTTCAACGAGGCCGGGCGATCGGGCTCCGGCGCTCCCATCATCGAGTAGAACAGCCGGCGCAGCCGGGCCGCGGACTCGCCCGGGACGGACGTGGTGAATTCCGCGGGCCCGGTCAGCGGCCGGTGACCGGCGAGAAGCCCTTCGATCTGGGCGACGAGCGACGTGCCGGGATCGAGCTTCGGAGCCTCCCGCATGAACGTGGAGATCGGCGCGTCCGGATCCAGGGAGTCGAGCGGCGCCGCCCCCAGCAGCACCGGGGTGCCGAGCGCGGCCGCGTAGAAGGTCACGGAACCGTGGTCCCCGATCACGGCGTCGGCGGCCAGCAGGGCCTGCCGCCACCCGTTCAGCGGGTCGATCAGCGAGAGGCCGGAGCGCCGTGCGCGATCCAGCCAGGAACGGACCTGGCCGGGGCCGTGGCCGTGCCAGATGTTGGGGTGCAGTACGGCCGCGAACCGGTATTCGTCGACGGGGAACTCGGCGGCGACCCGGTCCAGCAGTGCCGCGACCACATCACCGCCGTCCCCGCCGTCGCCGAACAACGACTCCGAGTTCCAGGTCGAGTTGAGCAGCACGAGCCGCTGACCCGGCCGCACCCCCAGCGCGCGGCGGAAGCGCTCGCGAAGCGGCCGTGCGGCCAGTATCCGGTCGAAGCAGGGGTCACCGGCGAGGGCGGCCGTCGGCGCGGCCTCCGGGCAGGCGAGACGCAGGCGCTCGTACTGCTCGGGATGGGAGAGCACGAGGGCGTCCGCGATCGGTGTGCCTCCGCAGAGCAGCCACTCCGGCGCGAGGCCGAAGACGGGCGCGGCCCGGCCCGACCCGTGTCCGGTGTCCGGTGTCCGGTGTCCGGTGTCCGGTGTCCGGTGTCCGGTGTTGCGAGCCTTTTAGTGTAGCCGACACCGTGCGAGAGGACAGCCAACCGGCCCGAAAATACGTCCAGTTGACCACCGAAGCTGGCGGAGACGGCCAGGTCCACCCGTGTCTCGACCGCCTGCTCCCAGGGAAGGACGGGTACTCCCGTCTCGGCCAGCAGCTCCGCCGTACCGGACATGAACGCCGAGGACCCCGTACAGGTGGCCAGCAGTTGGATTCGCAGGTCGTCGTCGAACAGGGGGAGCACGTCGAGCAGCCGGGTCGCGGCGGTCACGTTGTGCACGACGACGAGGACCCGGAGGCACTCTCCCCGGGTGACCCATCGTTCCGCGTCGTCCCCCACCGGCACCCGCACCCGCCGGGTCCGCCCGTACTCGATCATCCGCACACCGCTCATCCACTCCGACTCGTCCGCTCCGGGCCGCTCACGCGTCGGGCCACGATAGTCAACCGGTGCGCGTGGTCCGACGGCCGACCGGCGGACGGGCCGTCCGTCCCTTTTCGGTCAGCCATCAGTCAGTATCGGTCTCCGGCGATCGTTCATGTGGTGACAACAGTCGTGATCGACGCCGAAAGGATCACTGAATCTCCCTATAGTGAAGCCGCGTTGATCAGCCGACCACCGCAACGAGCGCAGCCCTCGTCACAGGAGAGTCCGTACGATGACGACGCCCGCATCCGCCGTGCCCGACCGTCCGACCGAGGCCCCGGCGACCCCCGGAGGGGGCTGCCCGGGGCGCGCCGCTTCGTCGGCCGTCCCGCTCGGCGGACCCGACTTCCACACCGATCCCAGGGTCCTGTACCGCACCATGCGGAACGAACACGGACCGGTGGTCCCCGTGGAGCTGCCCGGGGGATTCCCCGCCTGGCTGGTCATCGGGTACCGGGAACTCCACCAGGTCACCAGCGACGGCGAGCTGTTCCCGAGGGACGTCGGGCTGTGGAACCAGTGGGGGCGCGTCCCGGACGACTGGCCGCTGTTACCCATGGTCGGCCGGCCGATGCCGTCGGTCTACTTCACGGCCGGGGCCGAGCACCGTCGTCACGCCCTCATGGTCGGACGGGTCCTGGAGGAGGTCGAGCAGTTCCGGCTCCGCGGGGACTGCGAGGAGCTGGCCGACCGGATCATCGACGGGTTCTGCCACCGGGGGACGGCGGACCTGATCAGCGAGTTCGCCGTGCCGCTGCCCGTGCTCGTCCTCGCCCGTCTGGTCGGCTTCCCCGACGCCGACGGCCCGCGGATCGCCGAGGTGCTGCGCGACCTCGCGGACGGCGGCCCCGGCGCCCAGGAGGCCCATCTGCGGTTCGGCGAGCACATGCGCCGGCTGCTGGAGGCCCGGCGGGCCGCACCCGGACCCGACGTGACGTCCCGGATGCTGGCGTACGGGGGTGACTTCACCGACGAGGAGTACGTGCTCGACCTGATGGCCGTCACCGCCGCCGGACACCTCACCACCGCCGACTGGATCGGCAACTCGCTGCGGCTGATGCTCACCGACGACCAGTTCGCCGTGGCGCTCACCGGCGGACGGCACAGCGTCGCCGAGGCCATGAACGAGGTGCTGTGGGAGGAGTGCCCGACACAGATCCTCGCCGGCCGCTGGGCGTCCCGCGACACCTGGCTGGGCGGCCGGAACATCCGGGCCGGGGACATGGTGCTGCTCGGTCTGGGCGCCGCCAACGCCGATCCGCACATCCGTCAGCACCTCCCGACCGCGGCCGGACCGTCGGGCCGGCGCGGCAACAGCGCGCATCTGGCCTTCAGCCACGGCGAATACCGCTGCCCCTTCCCCGCCCAGGAGATCGCGGAGACCATCGCCCGCACCGGCATCGAGGTGCTGCTCGACCGCCTGCCCGATCTGGCGCTGTCCGTCCCGGAGCGGGAACTCGTCCGGCGGCGGTCCGCCTTCCTGCGTGGCATGACCGCACTGCCCGTCCGGTTCACCGCCGTACGCCCGACAGGAGACCTCGCGTGAGCTGTCCGTACACCGCCGCCCATGGAGCCGCCTCGAGCGACGGGACCGTCGTCATCGATCCGTTGGTCCAGGACCTCGACGGCGAGACGGCGCGGCTGCGCGCCGCCGGGCCGCTCGCCCGCATCGAGCTGCTCGGGGTGCCGGCCTGGACCGTCACCCGGCACGGCCTGGCACGTCAACTGCTCGTCGACCCGCGTCTGGTGAAGGACATCGGTGCCTGGGAGCTCTGGCGCAGCGGAGAGGTCACCCGCGCCTGGCCGCTGATCGGCATGATCGACGCCGGACGCTCCATGTTCACCGTGGACGGGGCCGAACACCGACGACTGCGCGCCAAGACCTCCCAGGCACTCACGCCGCGTCGGCTGGAGGAGATACGTCCGCAGATCGAGCGGTTCACCGAGGAGCTGCTCGACTCCCTGGCCGAGCACGCCGAACGGAGTGCCGACGGCGTCGTCGATCTCAAGGCCGTGTACGCGCAGCCGTTGCCGATGCGGGTGGTCGGCATGCTGATGGGGGTCGACGAATCCGAGCACCCCATGCTGCTGCGACGGTACAAGGCGTTCTTCTCCATGCTCACACCGCACGAGGAACGCCTGGCGCTGCTGGCCGAGTTGGACGAGTTCTACGCCGCCCTCGTGCGGGAGCGGACCGCCCGGCCCACCGACGATCTCACCAGCGCGCTGATCCTCGCCGACGAGGGAGGGGAGCCGCTCACCGAGGAGGAGGTGATCGGCAACCTCAAGGCGATGGTGGCCGCCGGGCACGAGACCACCATCGGGCTGATCCTGAACTCCGTACGTGCGCTGCTCACCCACCCCGACCAGCTCCGGAGGGTCCTCGACGGCGAGATCGCGTGGGAGACGGTGATCGAGGAGTCGCTGCGCTGGGACACCCCGACCACCCACCTCCTGATGCGGTTCGCCACCGAGGACATCCCGGTGGGTGACGTGATGATCGCGAAGGGCGAGGGCGTGGTCGTCTCGTACCGTGCCGTCGGCCGCGACACCGAGCAGCACGGGCCGGACGCCGACGACTTCGACATCACCCGGCCGACCCCGATCCGTCACATGGCCTTCGGGCACGGTCCCCACATCTGTCCGGGGGCGGCACTCTCCCGGGTGGAGGCGGGCATCGCGCTGCCCGCGTTGTTCGCGCGCTTCCCAGGGCTGAGGGCGGCCGTCCCGGACCACGAGATCCGCAAGCTGCCGGTGATGACGCAGAACGACATGGAGGCGTTCCCGGTCCTGCCGCACGGCTGAAACGGGCCGGAGGCTGAGGACGGCACGGGCCGGTAGGCGTGCGGGGCCGCCCCCCGTACGCCGGTCCGTCGCCGTCCGTCGGGCGGGAGGGGCCCGGCGCCGTACGTCAGTCCGTCGCGTCCGCCAGGGCACGGTCGGCCGCGGCGCGCGACCGCTGCCACAGCGTGGTCACCGGCTCCCACACGTGGATCCCGTCGGGCATGCCCACCACGGACGCGGAGAACGTGACGCCCCGGTGGGAGGGGTCGGCCGCCACGGACAGGCTCCGGACGACGTGCCCCTCCACGGCCCTCGGGTCCGCCGTGCGCATCGCCGCGTACGCCCGCTCGCCCCGGGCGAGCGCGTAGGGGCCGCTCTCGGAGGGCGGAACGGGCTGGGCGGAACCGTCCAGGCCGCTGAACGTGACCGTCGGGATCCGGTCCACCACGCAGGTCCGGTCGCCGCGGTTGACGACGTCGAGACGGACGACGTTTCGGCGGGCGCCGGGCTCGGCCCGCACTTCGAGGTCCTTCTCCGGGCAGACGGACTGCCGGCTCGTGGTGCCGTCCGGTGCGGTGGCGGCCGTGGTCGGTGCCGCGGTGGCCGTCGACGCCAGGGCGGCACCGACGGCACCGATGGTGAGGGCGGAGACGAGAGCGGAGCGAAGACGCATGGTGTTTCTCCCGTGGGATCGGTGGCCTGCGGATACGGCCGGGCGGCCCGGCGGCCTGCGCGGTCGCCAGGGCCAGTGTGGCCGGTGCCGCCCGGCCTCCGCGACAGAACGGGGGCAAGTGGCCTCGACGGATCCGAGTCGGGGCGGGCCGGGGCGGTTCTCAGCGCGCCCGGACCGTGGCCATCACCTCGCGGTCCGGCTGCAGGGTCAGCGACGGCACGGGGTCGATGACGCCGGGATCCACCTCCAGGTGGAAGCGGCGTGCCAGCACGGCCAGCACCAGCACCGCCTCGACCATCGCGAACCGTGTGCCCAGGCAGACCCGCGGGCCACCGCCGAACGGGAACCAGGCGTACTCCGCGATGTCGTCACCGCTCTCCGGGTCCCAGCGCTCGGGCCGGAACTCCTCCGGCTCGGGGAACCAGCGCGCGTCGCGGTGGGTGGCCCACTGGCTGGTCCATACCCGGGTGCCCTGCGGAATCGGTACGCCGCCGATCCTCGCCCCCGCCTTGGCGACGCCCGTGACCAGCCAGATCGTCGGGTAGAGGCGCAGGGTCTCCTTGACGACCGATCGGGTGTACGTCAGTCGGGCGTAGTCGTCGAACTCCGGCTCCCGGCCGTCGAGCACCCGGTCCAGCTCCTCGGCCAGCGCGGTACGCGCCCGCGGATTGCGGGACAGCAGGTACCAGGCCCACACCAGGGTCGAACTGGTCGTCTCGTGCCCTCCGATGTAGAGCGTGACCGTCTCGTCGCGCACCTCCTGGTCCGTGAGGTGCGCTCCGGTCTCGTCGACCGCCGTCAGCAGTCGGCTGAGCAGGTCGGGACGGTCGCTCCCGCCGTCGCGGTGGCGGGCGACGACCCGGGCCACCTCGGCGTCGATCACCGCGGCGGCCTTCCTGATCCTCGCCCGTCCCGGTGTCGGCACCCAGTCGGGCAGCAGCGCGCCGATCCCGGCGAATTCCCTGCCGATCTCCTGTTGGGCCACGTCCATCGCCCGGCCCATCGCTTCGGCGTCGGCCGCGGTGTCGACACCGAAGATCGTGCGGACCGCGATCCGCTGCGTGAGCGCCGCCATCTCGCGCTTGATGTCGACGCGTTGACCGTCGGACCAGGCGTCGGCCACCTCCACCGTGCTGCCCGCCATCGTCGCCGCGTACGAACGCACCTGCTTGGGGCGCACGGAAGGCTGGACCAGCGAGCGCTTGCGCCGCCAGTCGGCGCCCCGGGCGACCACCACGCCGTTGCCCATCACGGTGCGGAAGGCGATGCCGAGCGCGGGCTGGTCGAAGGAGCGTTCCGTCTCGGTCAGCAGTTCTCCGATGCATGCCGGATCGGCGATGTACAGACTGGAGTTGGGGCCGAACCGCCAGGCGACCATGTCTCCGTGGCCGCGCAGCCGCTCGAAGAAGGCGAGCGGGTCCTTGCTGAACTGCGACAGGTTTCCGAGGAACGGCAGCCCCTTCGGGCCGGGTGCGATCGTGTGGCCCCGTGGTTCGGTGCCGACGGCCGGGCCGGTCTCCGTGGACATGAAGGTCTCCGCTCCCTCGTTCCGCTCCGTGTGACGCACCTCGACCGGTGCGCGACGGCGTGACATCAGGATTACCGCACGACACGCACCTCGTCATCTTCCTTGGATGGAAGGGGAGTTGTCGATGCCGAGCCGTGATCCGTGAGCTGTGTGCCGTGGGCGGGGGAGCGGCGCCCGGGCATGGGAAGCGGCGCCGGTGCGGGTGTCGCCGGGCGGGAGCGGTTCTCGGTCCCGCCCGGCGGGCCGCGGGCCCGGGGCCCGCCGGGGGTACGGTCCGGCCGGCCCGGACGTGGGACCGGCCGGTGACGCGGCTCGGTCCCCCGGTGCGACGTCGCGTCAGACGCCCGGCGGGACCCGGGACGGGCGGCCGGTGCCGCGGGTGAGGGAGTAGCCGAAGACGGCGGCGAGCGCTCCCAGGACACCGCCGCCGACGGTCCACAGCCAGCGGTTGGTCCACCAGCCGGAGGCCCAGCCGTCCTCGGGCTCGCTGCCGAGCGAGACCCTGGCCTTTCCGTCGTCGCCGTCGGTGGCCGAGGAGTCCGACACCTGCTCGACCGAGGACGCGCCGGGGACCAGCGGTTCGGCCAGCGTGCCGTCCACGTCCGCCGCGCCGCCCCGGTCGACCGAGCCGGCCTCGACCTCGGCCCGGATCGGGAGACCCAGGTCCGCCGAGGGAAGGTCGACGACCGTGAGGCGTACGTAATAGCTGCCCGGCAACGGGTCGTTGGCCCATGGCTCGGACCAGGCGCGAACGGTCCGCAGCACGCAGGTCAGCTCGACCGACGACGCGTCGGCCGCCGCCTTCCCGGTCTGGCGGCCGTACATGCACGCCTGGCGGCGCCGCAGCCCGTCGTACACGTCCAGCTGCCAGGTCGACGTGCCGTGCCGGGCGGCGCTCTCCGGCAGGGTGATCTTCGCCTTCACCGTGGCCCGCTGCCCGGCGTCGGCGGGGAACACCCAGTACAGGTAGTCACCCGTGGACGCCTCGGCGGTGGCCCGCTGGTCCTGCTGGATCGCCGTCGCCGTGCGGAAGGTGGTGCCGGCCTCCGTGGGGCCGGGAGCGCCGTCCGAGGAACTCGGGCTCGGGTCCGCCGACGGGTCGTCGGCCGTGGCGGCCCCCGCCGATGTCAGCAGGGCGAGTCCGGTCAGCAGCGCACCCGCGAGTGCACGAGTCGTCCGCCTCATCAGTTGGTCCTCCAGATGGCGATGCGCCAGCGCGAGAGCCGGCCCGTCAGCAGTCCCGCGACCAGTCCGGTGAGGACCAGGACGCCCAGCAGCCACCAGCCGTGGCCGAGACCGAACGCGGCGACGTCGGACGCGTCGTCAGGGGCGTCCACCAGGTCCACGGTCAGCTCGACCGGCATGCCCGGTTCGGTCTTCACCGAGGCCGGGACCGAGAAGGAGTTGCTGACCTGGAGGCACACGGTCTCCGCGGCGGGCTTGTCGCCGCTGTCCGTGTCGTCCTGCTCCGGCTTCGGGTAGCGCAGGCCGGAGGAGATCGCGTCGGTGCGGCCGGTGCCGGACTCCGAGCCACGGACGATCTCCCGCCCGTGCACGGTCACCGCTCTCAGCAGCACGCCGTAGTCGTTGTTCACGGCACGGTCGGCCGAGACACTGACCGAGGCGCGCAGTTCCTGGCCGGGCAGGACGTCCACCCGGTACCAGCGGTGCTCGCCGATCTTCTCGCGGTCGGTGTACAGACCCGCCTTGAGCTGGGGCGCCCCGGAGCAGCTGTTCGCGCCCTCGGTCGCCACCGGAGTGACGACGGGTTCGGCCGCACGGTCCACCAACTGCTTGACGCGGCCGGACAGTTCATCGGCGTGCTGGACGGCGGTGTAGGTGCCGCCGGTGGCCTCGGCGATGCAGGTCAGCTGCTCGCGGATCTTCGCGTTCGGCACCAGGCCCAGGGTGTCGACGACCAGGTGGATGCCGCGTGCCGCGATGTCGCGCGCCACCTCGCACGGGTCCAGCGGACCGCAGGTGTCCTCGCCGTCCGTGATCAGCACGATCCGCCGGGTGGTGTCGCCGCCCTTGAGGTCGTCGGCGGCGCCCAGCAGGGCCGGGCCGATCGGGGTCCAGCCCGTGGGGGCCAGCGTGGCCACCGCGGTCTTCGCCTCGGTGCGGTCCAGCGGGCCGACCGGGTAGAGCTGCCTGGTGTCCTTGCAGCCGACCTTCCGGTCGTCGCCCGGGTAGTTGGCGCCGAGCGTCCGGATGCCGAGCTCCACCTGCTCGGGCACCGCGTCCAGGACCTCGTTGAACGCCTGCTTCGCCGCGGCCATGCGGGACTGGCCGTCGATGTCCCGGGTCCGCATCGAACCGCTGACGTCGAGTACCAGCTCGACCTTGGGGGGAGCCTTGGTTGGGGTTTCGTCGGCCGCGGCGGGGAGCGCCGAACCGAGCCCGGCGGTCAGGGTGGTGAGCAGGATGCCCACCCCGACCGTGAGCCTTCTTCTTATGATCATCGCCGGATACTATTGAAGATTGCTTCGCTTCCCCAAACCGGTGCGGAGGCGGTGGAGGCTCCCTTCTTCCGTGCTTCCGGGGACGAGTGACATGCGGTCAGTGGCCGTGCGACCTGCGGTGAACCGGTGGGTCGCACGCACTCGGCGACGGGTGACCTGTCGTCCGCCACGCGTGGTCGGTGTCCGCGCTGCCGACGGGGCTACGAGGGAAGGGACCCGCCCAGGAGGGGGCGTGCCGCCCGCTCCAGGACCGACTCCACCCGCTCCCAGGTGACCGAGTCCCGCCGGACGGCGGGCAGTCGGGCCCCGTCGCCCGCGCCCCAGGCGGTGGCGATCGCGACCGGGTCCTCGTCCGTCGCCGCGGCCGCGGCCAGCGCCGCCGCGCCCAGCGCCACCGGTTCGCCCGGGGCGGGCACGATCAGCGGCCGCCCGGAGAGCCGTCGTACCGTCTCCACCCACGTGCGCCCCCGGGCGCCGCCGCCGATCAGGCGCAGCGGCCGGGCGGCCACCTCGGGGGCGGCCGGGTCGAGGCCGCAGGCCCGCAGGAGTTCGTCCAGGGCGCGCAGCACGGTGACGACCGCTCCCTCGTAGGCGGCCCCGAGGAGCTGGCCCGGGGTGGTGTCGTGCCGGAGCCCGGTGAGCAGGCCGGAGGCGACGGGCAGGTCGGGTGTGCGCTCGCCGTCGAGGTAGGGGAGCAGCACCGTCTCGCCGCCCGGCGTCGCGTCCTCACGGTCCAGGCCCAGCAGGACCGCGACCTTGTCGACGGCGAGCGTGCAGTTGAGGGTGCAGGCCAGCGGAAGGTACGTGCCGTCCGTCGCGGCGAACCCCGACAGGGCCTTCGACACCGGCCGCGACCGGGAGGCGGCGAAGACCGTGCCCGAGGTGCCGAGGCTGAGCACCGGGTGGTCCAGCAGCCCGGTGCCGCCGAGGCCGAGACCCACCGCGGCACCCATGTTGTCCCCGGTGCCCGCGGCCACGGCGATCCCGGCGGGCAGGCCCAGGGCGTCGGCCGCGCCGGCGGTCAGCGGGCCGATACGTGTCGCTCCCGTCCCGGCCACCTCCGGCAGCAACGCGGCTTCCAGGCCGATCAGTTGGAGAAGCCCGGAGTCGTACGCGCCGGTGGCGGTGGAGTACCAGCCGGTGCCCGAGGCGTCTCCAGGGTCGGTGGCGGCGATGCCCGTGAGGCGCTCGGTGAGGAAGTCATGGGGGAGGCGTACGGCGGCCGTCGCGTCGGCGGTGCGTGGCTCGTTCTCCCGCAGCCAGCGCCATTTCGATGCGGTGACCGAGGCCACGGGGGCCGAGCCGGTCCGCAGCGCCCAGGCGTCGGGGCCGCCCAGCGCCGCCGTGAGGGCGGCGGCCTGCGGGGCGGAGCGGGTGTCGTTCCAGAGCATCGCCGGACGGAGCGGACGCCCCGTCCGGTCGAGGACGACCAGCCCGTGCTGCTGCCCGCACACCGCGATGCCCGTCACGTCGGAGGCGGGCACACCGGAGTCCGCCAGCCCCGCGGCGACCGCGTCGCGCAAGGCCCGCCACCACGTCTCGGGGTCGCTCTCGCGGGCCCCTGCCTCCCCGGAGACCACGTGCGGTGCGCGGCCGACGGCGAGCGGTCGGCCGGTGTCGGCGTCGACGAGGACGGCCTTGGTCGACTGGGTGGAGCTGTCCACGCCGATGACGACGGCACGCGAATGCACGGCCCGTCTCCTTCCTGCTCCCGCGCGGTGCGGAGGCCGTGCCGCGGGGGGCGGTCGATTCGTGCCATGCGGCGAGTGACGCATGCGTCGGACATTTTCGACCGTGAGGAGAACAAAACAAAGAGCCGGGTCCGCGCCGGTCCGTGAACACCTCGCGGACGCGCGGAGAAGTGAGGGAGTGCGGCGGGGTTACGGCGCAGGGGCCGCGGGTGCATGATTGGTCATCTGCGTAAACAAATATCCGGGCGGGCCCCGGTATCCGGCCCCGTCCCGGTTCCGGGACCCGACGGCACCGAAGGCGGCCAGACGATGACGACGGAACGCTTCACGCCCACTCCCGCGGACAGGTTCACCTTCGGCCTCTGGACGGTGGGCTGGCAGGGACGTGACCCCTTCGGCGACGCGACCCGCGCCGCGCTCGACCCGGTCGAATCCGTACGGCACCTCGCGGAACTCGGCGCGTACGGTGTGACGTTCCACGACGACGATCTCGTCCCGCCCGGTGCGACGGACGGCGAGCGCGAGAGGATCGTGAAGCGGTTCCGGCAGGCGCTGGACGCGGCCGGGCTCGTCGTGCCCATGGCGACGACGAACCTCTTCACCCACCCGGTGTTCAAGGACGGCGCGTTCACCGCCAACGACCGGGACGTACGCCGCTACGCGCTGCGCAAGACCCTGCGCAACATCGACCTGGCCGTCGAACTCGGCGCCACCACCTATGTCGCCTGGGGAGGCCGCGAGGGCGCGGAGTCCGGCGCGGCCAAGGACGTCCGGGTCGCCCTCGACCGCATGAAGGAAGCCTTCGACCTGCTCGGCGACCACGTGACCGAGCAGGGGTACGATCTGCGATTCGCCATCGAGCCCAAGCCCAACGAACCGCGCGGCGACATCCTGCTGCCGACCGTCGGACACGCCCTCGCCTTCATCGAGCGCCTCGAACGCCCGGAGCTGGTCGGCGTGAACCCGGAGACCGGGCACGAGCAGATGGCCGGGCTGAACTTCCCGCACGGCATCGCGCAGGCCCTCTGGGCGGGCAAGCTCTTCCACATCGACCTGAACGGGCAGTCCGGCATCAAGTACGACCAGGACCTGCGGTTCGGTGCGGGCGACCTGCGTCAGGCGTTCTGGCTCGTCGACCTGCTGGAGACGGCCGGCTACGAAGGTCCGCGGCACTTCGACTTCAAGCCGCCGCGGACCGAGGACCACGAGGGCGTCTGGGCCTCGGCCGCGGGCTGCATGCGCAACTACCTGATCCTCAGGGAACGCGCCGCCGCCTTCCGCGCCGACCCCGCCGTGCGGGAAGCGCTGCGCGCGTCCCGGCTCGACGAACTGGCCCGCCCGACCGCCGCCGACGGGCTGTCCGGGCTGCTGGCCGACCGGTCGGCGTTCGAGGAGTTCGACGTCGACGCGGCGGCGGAACGCGGCATGGCCTTCGAGGTACTGGACCAGCTGGCCATGGACCACCTGCTCGGCGTCCGCTGACCGCCCGTCGCCGCGGGCGGGTCCTGCCCGGCAGGCGCGCGGGGCGCGTGCGAGGTGCGCGCCGCGCCGGTCAGCCGGTGGTCCGGTCCCCGGCGTACGCCACCGGGTCGGCGAGCACCTTCGCCGTCACCTGGGCCGCCGCGCCCCGCGCCGCGTCGCCCGCCACGGACGCGGCGCGCAGCCGCCCGTTCTCCGGGGACCAGAGCCCGGACACCACCCGCGCGGACAGCTCCTCGGCCACGGGCGGGGACAGCCACGGCATCAGGCCCCGGTAGATTCCGCCGAGCACCACCGCGTCCGGGTCGAGCAGGTTCACCGCCCCCGACAGCACCCGCCCCAGCATCCGCCCGGCCTCCGTGACCGCGGCCACCGACCGGCCGTCACCGGCCCGCGCGCGCCGTTCCAGTTCGGCGACCCCGGCTCCGGCACCGGGCTCCTCGACGCCCGCGGCCCGCAGCAGCGCTGCCTGCCCCGCGTACCGTTCCAGACAGCCGCGCGAGCCGCACCGGCACTCCGGGCCCGCCGCGTCCACCACCACGTGCCCGATCTCCCCGGCGAACCCGTGGGCCCCGCGCAGGAGTTCACCGTCGACCACCAGGGCGCCGCCGACGCCGATCTCGCCCGTCACATGAAGGAAACTTCGGACCGTGCCCGGCGAGCCGAACCACAACTCGGCGAGGGCGGCCAGATTGGCCTCGTTCTCCGAGGACACCGGCAGTGCTCCGTGCCCGGGCCGCCGGTCGGCGAGCGAGACGGCGAAGAGTTCCTCGGCCGGGACCCGGTTCCAGCCCAGGTTGGGTGCCTGACGCACCGTGCCGCCGGAGACCAGGCCGGGCAGGGCGAGCGTGGCCCCGACCGGGGACAGCCCCTGCTCGTGCGCCGACTCCAGGGCGCGTGCGGCGATTCCGGCCGCCCGCGCCAGCACCTGCGCGGGGGGCGCGCCGCGGTTGTCCAGGTGCTCGGTGAGGCGTACCCGGTCGGTGCCCGCCAGGTCCACGACGCACACCGACACGTAGTCGATGTTGACCTCCACCCCGAGCCCGGCCGGTCCCGTGCGGGCCACCCCGAGCGCGGTGCCGGGGCGCCCCGCCTGCCCGCTGAACGTCTTGCCGTACTCGGTCAGGAACCCGAGGCCGAGGAGCTGTTCGACGAGCGAGGACACGGCCGCGCGGGTCAGTCCCACCCGGGCGGCGACCCCGGCCCTCGTCGCCTCGCCCTCGTCACGGACGGCCCGCAGCACCAGGCTGAGGTTGCTCCGGCGCACGGTGTCCTGGTCGGCCTTCGGCCCCAGCGGTGCGAGGTTGCGCTTCATATCGGGGCCGAGCCTATGCGATCCCTTGTACGAAAAGTGGCGCCATCCGCGTACGGCGAGACGGGCGACCCGGGTCCGGGACAGAGGCGCCCGCGTACGGGCGGACGAGTGCCTCGCGTACGGGGAGGCGAGTGGCCCGATGGGGGGACAGGCGAGGTGCGTACGGGAAACGGGCGAACCGCGAGCGTGCGGGGACACCCGATCCGCCGCTCGCACCGCCTGCGCGCCCGCACGCACCGGCGCGCGCCCGCGTGAGCGGCCGGGCGACCGGTGTGTGCGGCAGGACCCGGCGCTCAGGCCGTCGCGCCACGCTCCTTGAGCATGTCCGTCATGAGCCCGATCTCCGACTGCTGGCCCCGGACCATGCCCGCCGCCAGGTTCTTGATCTCCTCGGTGCCGGCCGCGTCGGCCGCCGCCCGTGCCATCTCCGCCCCCGAGCGGTGATGTGCCGTCATCAGCTTCAGATACAGCGCCTCGGCGTCCCGGTCCTCGGCCTTGTGCAGCGCGTCGAGTTCGGTGTCGGTGGCCATGCCCGGCATCAGCGAACCGTCGCCCCTGGGCGTGAAGGTGTGCCCCATCCACGTCATGGGAGGAGCCCCGGACGACTTCGGCCGGCCGCACATCTCCAGCCAGCCGAGCATCATGCCGCGCTGATTGGCCTGGGTGTCGATGATGTCGTACGCGAGCCGGCGCACCTCCACGTCGGACGTCCGGTCCCGCACGATGAACGACATCTCGACCGCCTGCTGGTGGTGGATGGACATGTCCCGGGCGAAACCGACGTCGGCCTACGTCTCCGCGGGCGCGGCCGGTGGCTCGGCGGAGTCCCAGGAGGAGCGTCCGGCGAGCATCGGCGCGACGAGCCCCAACGCCACCAGCAGCACCGCGCCGCCCGCCACCGCCAGGGTGCGCGAGGAACGCGGCGAGGACGTCATCGGGCGACCCCGCCCGTGCACGCGGCGCCCGGCTCCGGGGTCTGCGGCCCCTGCAGGTACTTGGTGAAGAACTGCTCCACCCGCGCGTCGGTGGAGCTCTTCACCGTCACCTGCTTGCCCCACGCGCTGAGGACGAGCGGGGCGGCCTGGTCCTCGACGGGGCTCATCAGGGAGTACGGCGTCGCCTTGACGCGTTCGCCGAGCTTCTTCACGTCGTCCGGGTCCGCCTTCTTCGTGTACGTCACCCGGACCGCGCCGTGCTCCAGGGAGTGGACGGCGTTCCCCTTCGGTATCGGCTCGATGCAGACGTCCGCGTCGCAGTTCATCCACACCGGGTCGTGGTCGCCTCCGACCGGCGGGTTCATCGGGTAGGAGACCTTGGTTCCGACGTGGTTCTGGGAGAGCCGGCCCCAGGTCCGCTCGCCCTGGACGGGGGTGGCCCTGACCTCCAGCCAGCCCAGCTCCACCGACACGGGCGTACTCGGCCCTCGTCGGTGCATCGGTCGGCTCGGTCTGTTCATCCTCGCATCGTAGGGTGTGTGAATTTTCAATGACGGGCGGGTCAGGCGGATCCCGGATGGGAGTCCCCCGCGTGCCGAGCGCCGTATGCGCGCTTGGAGCGCCGGTGACCGGGCGCGAGCCGCCCGTGCGCGCCGGCGACCGGGTCGTTCGCGCTCCCGTGCGCCGGTGACCGGGCGCACGCCTCCCGCGCGTCAGGGACGGGCGGTGCTCACCCCCGGTCGAGCGCCCGGTCGGTGAGCGGGCCGGCGCAGCCGGTGTACCGGGCGGGTTCCGTGAGCTCGGCCAGGTCGAGACCGGTGAGCTCCGGCTCCTCGTCCAGGACGTCGGCGAGGACATCGGCCAGATCCGTGGTCTCCGCGCGGGCCCGCGCGGCGGCGTTCACCAGCACCTCCCTGGCCCGCTCGCGGCCGATGCGGCCGGCGAACACGGCGGCCAGCCGCTCCGAGACGATCAGCCCGTCGGTGAGCTGGAGGTTCTCCCGCATGGCGTACGGGACGACGCGCAGTCCCCCGGCGAGTTCGGCGGCACCGTGCGCGGCCCCGCCGACGAGCCTCAGCAGCTCGCGCAGCGGCTCCCACTCGGCGTGCCAGGCCCCGGCCGGCCGTTCGTCCCCGGCGGCCAGCGATCCGTACAGCGTCGCCGCGAGACCCGGTGCGCGTCGGGCGGCCGCCGCGATCAGCGTGGCCCGTACGGGGTTCGCCTTGTGCGGCATCGTGGACGAGTCGCCGCCGTGTCCCTCGGCCACCTCGCCGATCTCGGTGCGGGACAGGGTGAGCACGTCGGCGGCCATCTTGCCGAGGGCGCCCGCGGTGAAGGCGAGCGCGCCCGCCAGGTCGGCGACCGGGGTGCGCAGGCTGTGCCACGGCAGCAGCGGTTCGGCCAGACCGAGCTCGCTCGCGAACGCCTGGAGCAGCGGCATGCCGGGGCCGTGGCCGTCGAGAGCCGCGTCGTCCCCGTCCTCCCGCGGTGCGAGGACGTCGAACGCGGCCAGCGTTCCCGCCGCGCCACCGAGTTGTACGGGCAGCGATTCCCTCACGGCCGACAGCCGGTCCCGGGCGTCCAGGATCAGCGCGCGCCACCCCGCCGCCTTCAGCCCGAAGGTGATCGGCACGGCGTGCTGGGTGAGGGTGCGGCCGGCCATCGGAGTGTTGCGGTGCGCGACGGCGAGCCGCGCCACCGCGTCCGCGGCCCGCGCCAGATCGTCGAGCAGCCCCGCCAGGGTCCGCGCGGCGACGAGCATGGCGGCCGTGTCCAGGATGTCCTGGCTGCCCGCACCCCGGTGCACGTACGGCCGGGCCTGCGGCTCGACCGCCGCGACCAGATCGGAGATCAGCGGGACGACCGGATTGCCGGCCGCGCGGGCGCGCAGCGCCAGGTCCCGTACGTCGAAACGGCTCGCCTCGGCCGCGGCCGTCACCGCACGCCCGGCCTCGACGGGCGCGAGCCCGCAGACGGCCTGGGCGCGGGTGAGGGCCGCCTCCGCGTCGAGCATCGCCCGCAGGAAGGCGCCGTCACCGGTGGCCGCCTCGACGGGGGAGCCGGCCCTTTCGGGGGCGAGCAGTCCGGCATCGTTCTCGTACGTCAACTGAACTCCAGGAAGACCGTTCGTCACCGATGCGGCGCGCCGAAGCCAACCGGACGCCGATGGAGGAGCTTCCATCGGACACCGAAGGAGGAAGCGGCGCGCGGCGGTAGCGGCTCAGGGTGTGCTTCGAGAGTCCCGTTCGGCCTCGGGGCGGACGGGACTCTCGAATCACGCCCTGGGACGGGAGACCCGCCGGACCGCGTCCCGCAGGGTGGTGCTCAGCTCTCGTCGCCCGTCCCGTGGATGCCGAAGGCCGCGCCCTGCGGGTCACGGACCACCGCGGTCCGCGGCCCCTCCCGAACGCTCGTGGGCGGCGCCAGCAGCTCGCCGCCCGCCCCCTGGGCGGTGGCCGCCGCCGTGTCCACGTCCGCCACCCCGAAGTACGGCAGCCAGTTGGCCGACCGGTAGGCGGCGAACGCGTCGTCCATGACCACCAGACCTCCGAAGTCCTTCCCGGCCAGGCTCCACCGCGGATTCTTCTCCGAAGCGGTGTTCACCGCCCATCCGAGGACCTCCGGGTAGAAGGCCAGCGCCGGTTCGGCCTCATGGGTGATGAGTTCGACCCAGCCCAGCGCGCCGGGGGCGTTCAGTCGCTCGAAGCCCGCGAAGGCGCGCGCCTGCCACAGGGAGAAGACCGCCCCGGACGGGTCCGCGACCACCGCGAACCGTCCCTCGTCGAACACGTCCAGTGGGCCCACCAGGAGCGAACCGCCCGCCGACTTCACCTGTTCGACGGCGGCGTCCGTGTCCCCGGTGGCGAACGAGACGGTCCAGGCGGTCGGCTGCTCCGGCTGGTAGGTGGGGCTGAGGGCGGCCACGCGCGCGTCCCCCAGATGGGCCACGGTGTAACCGCCCGCCTCCGGGCGGGGATCGGTCTCGGAGCGCCAGCCGAGGACCGCCGAGTAGAACGACTTGGCGGCGGGGACGTCGGACGTGCTCAGCTCGACCCAGCAGGGGCCACCGGGCACCGGTCCGGTCGGCTTCATCGCATTCCTCCTTGTGGACGCGTGGCGGCGGGAGCACGGGGCGGCCGGGACGCGTGGACGGGTGCGGTGGGACGCGAAGGCGAGTGGACGCGCGACGGCCCGACCAGGACCCGCGTCCGGCCCTCTCTCCGGCCCCGCGCAGTCGAACGTTATGACCTTATGGGGAGGGCGACCACCGGCGCCCGGCGTTGGTGCCCGGGCCGCGGAGAGGAAGTGTTTTACGGGTGTAATACCTGCTAAAGTATTTGGGTGAGTAATGCGCCCACCCGATCCGCGCGGCCTTCCGTGCGCATGTTCCCGCTGGTGGCGCCGCTGCGCCTCGTCCGCCCCTCGGACATGTGGTTCAAACCGGCGACGAGCGTGGTCGTCGCCTCGGCGGTGCCGAACCTGACGTTGTTCGCCGTCGGCCGACTGGACCTCGTGATGTACACGATGGCCGGTTCGCTCTGCGCGCTGTACGGGCACAACCTGCCGTACGCCCGCCGCGCCCGGGCGGTCGCGGGCGTCGTGCTCGCGATGGTCATCGGCATGGCGGTCTCCCTGGTCGCGGCCTCGCTCACCGGGTCCACCGCCGTGCTGATCGCGGTGGGCGCACTGCTCGCGGCCGTGCAGAAGATCCTCTGCGACGCCACCCGCATCGGTCCGCCCGGGCCGGTGATCTTCACCTTCGTCACGTCGGCCGCGCTCTTCGGGCCGCAGCGCCTCGGTCAGGTGCCCGGCCATCTCGCGCTGGTGCTGGCCGCGGGAGTGGGCTCCTGGCTGGTGACGCTCGCGCCCGCGCTGATCCGCAGGGAGGGTCCGGAACGCCGGGCGACCGCCCGCGCCCTCGACGCCGCCGCGGCGTACGCCGACCACCCCGGCCATCGGACCCGGCACGCCGCTGTCGCCGCCGTGCACGGCGCCTGGCAGTCGCTCCTCGCCTCCGGACGCCCCACCCCCGCACGCCGGGCGCTCGAACGCCTCGTCGTCCATGCCGAGGCCGCCCTCGCCGGGGGACTCCCGGGCGGCGGCCCGGCCGCCCCCGCTACACCCGGCCCCGACCGGCTCCGCGCCTGGGCGCGCCAGACCCGGGGCCGGGGGCCGGTTCCCGTGCCGCCCCCGGCCCCCGGCACGTCCGAGGAGCTGTTCGGCATCGACGCCGAGCGGGCCGCCCGCCGCGCCGGAGGGCGCCACGAGGCCCGGCGCGCCCTGCTGCGCAGGCTCGCCCCGGGCTCCCCGCTGCTGCCCATCGGCGTTCGCGCGCTCGTGGGCTGCGCCCTGGCCGGATACGTCTCCCAGGCGGCCGGCGTCGGCCGCCCGTACTGGGCGATCGTCACCGCCGCCGCCCTCTACCAGGCCAATGTGTCGCTGTCCTGGAACCGCGCACTCCAGCGCACCCTCGGCAATCTGCTGGGCGTCCTCGTGTTCGCGGCCGTCCTGCCGCTCAGCCGGGTGTCGCCCCTCGCCCTGATCGGCTGCTGCCTGTTCTTCAACTTCGCGGCGGAGGCCCTGATCACCCGCAACTACTGGCTGGGCTCCGTCGCCGTCACGCCGATGGCCCTGCTGGTCATGGAGTTCGGCGGAACGTACCCGGCCCGCGAACTGATCGGCGACCGGGTGCTCGACACCGTGATCGGCGCCGCCATGGGTCTGCTCGGAGCCATGGCGGTCACCAACCGCCGGGCCACCGGGCGCCTGGAGCAGGCCCTGGCCGACACACACCGGGCCCGGGCCCACGCCGTCCACGCGCTCGCCGCCCCGCAGCCCACCCCCGCCGCCCTCGACGCCGCGCGCCGCCGGCTCACCGGATCGCTCGTCGAACTGCGCGAGGCCGACGACGCGGCGGCCGGCGAGTGGTGGCAGCGCGCCCTGCCGCAGGAGCAGGTCCTCGCGGCCGAGCAGGCGGGACACCGTACGCTCGCGGCTACAGCGACACGGCGGGGGCTGATCGCCCCGGCCCAGGAGAACGGAGCGGTGTGACCGACGACATCGTCGCCTCGGTGGTACGGCAGTGGCAGGCCGTCAACCCGGAGCTGGACACCGGACCCATGGAACTCATCGGCCGCATCAACCGCTGTGCGGCCCTGCTCCAGCAGGCGGAGGACGCTCCGCTGCGCGCCGCCGGACTGACCCGTGCCGAGTTCGACGTGCTCGGTGCCCTGCGCCGTACGGACCATGAGCTGACCCCCGGGGAGCTGGCCAGGGAGACGTTCTCCTCCGGTGCCGCCGTCACCAAGAGGCTGCGTGTCCTGCAGGAACGCGGACTGGTCGACCGGCGCGGCGACGAACGCGACCGCCGCGTCGCCCATGTCCGCCTGACCGAGGAGGGCTGTGCGCTCGTCGACCGGTTGCTGCCGCGGCAGTTGGCGTACGAGCGCTCGGTGCTGTCGGGTCTCGACGAGCAGTCCCGCGCCCGACTCAGCGCCCAGCTCAGCGAGTTGCTGGTGCAGCTGGAGGGGCGCATCGGCGGCGGCCGACGCTGAGACCGGGAGCCGGGAGCCGGGAGCCGGGAGCCGGGGAGAGGGGGGTGAGGGCTGAGGGGGGTCCGGTGCCTCGGCCGACGGCGTCAGGTCGCGTCCAGCAGTACGACGGACCGGCGCAGTTCCTCGGCCCGGTGCAGCAGGGCCCCGTCCTCGCCCCGGTCGGCGGGCCCCGACGCCACCAGCGCGAGCCGGTCCCGCTGGCTCGACCCGGCCAGCGGGACGGCCACGGTGTGCAGCCCCGGGACCGACTCCCCGCGGCTGACGGCGTATCCCCGGGAACGGACGAGGGCGAGTTCCGCGAGCAGCGCGGACCGAGTGGTGAGCGTCGCGGACGTGTATCCCGGCAACTCCTCCCCGGGGTACAGGGCTCGCACCTGTTCCTCCGTCAGCGACGAGAGCAGCAGCTTGCCGCCCGCGGTGGCGTGCGCGGGGCGGGTTCGGCCCAGCTCCAGCGTCGCTCGTACCGGATGCGGCGACTCGCGCCCGTCCGTGACGATGATCTGGTCCCCGATCAGCGCCGCGCTCTGCACCGTCTCGCCGGTACGCCGGGCCGCGTCGTCCAGCACGGCCCCGAGCCGTCGTCGGGCCGCCGCGCCGAAACCGGCCGGGAGGCCGAGCCGGACCAGTTCGGGCCCGGCCGTGTAGCCGCGCCCCGAGGAGTCCCGTACCGCGAAACCGCGGCCCTCCAGGGTGCTGAGCACCCGATGGGCGGTCGACCGGCCGACGGAGAGCAGCGCGGCCGCTTCCGAGACGGTCAGCCGGTCGTGGGCGAGGAACAGCTGTATGAGCCGTAGCCCGGTGTCCAGCGATTCGATCGTGTAGCGCCGTGTCCGCTCCATGGCGTATCCGTTCTCCTGTTCTGCTCTGTTCTGCCGTCCCGCGCCGTCCTGTGCCCGGACGCGGGTTCCGGTCCGGGTGCGGGTTCGTCGCCGGGCCGGGCGCGGGTGCGGTGCGGCCGGCGTACCGCCTTCGTGTACGAGGTCGTCGGCGGGTCCGGCTGGCCCATAGGGGTGAAGTTCGCGTTCCGCCGGGCGCTCGCGCCGCCCGGGCGCACCCCGGTCGGGGCCGCGGACGGTGGTGAGGACCGCGGCGGCCTGCGGGATGTCGTTCCGGCCGACCTGATGGCCGGTGCCCGACGGGGCCTCCGGCACAGCGCGGCGTACTAAGCCGCGCTCAGCCGTTCAGTCATGAATGTGCACCTTTCGAGCGACTTCGATCACAAGTGTTCTTGTCCCCTTGAGGAGGACGGCAACGGGCGTTCCTGGCCGAATGATTGAGCCGTCATGGTGCCATGTTCCCGGTCAATCCGGCCTGTTTCGCCGGGATGCGGGATCCACGCGGCACGCATCTGTCCTTCCATGCGGTACGCAGGGCCCCGAAACGCGCCGGTTTCGGCGATCCGTCACTCGTTGTGCACGCTCGGAGGCGCTGCGTAGGAAAACTCGTGAGTGTATTACCGCGCGAGCGTTCGCGCAGGGGGTTGGGTGAATGTGCCGAGGCGCTGATTCGATCTGACTAAGCTCACGCGCAGCGCAGTCGAGTTGAGATGAATTCGAGTGCTTGTTCTCAACTGTCCGGGCTGGCGCTCATATCTCCCGAATCAACCGCCCGAGGTTCTAGATGGTCCGTGTCGAATCACCACCGACCGAACGGGAAGCACCCGTCGTTCGAGCCGTGTTGCTGCCCGTGGTCCTGTGCGGTGGCGCGACCGCCGCCGCGGCGGCGCTGTTGCCCGGGGCCGCGCGGATACCAGTCATCTGGTGCGGCGCGCTCGCCACCGTTCTGATCGCCGCACTCACCGTTCAACTCGCCCGGCGCGCACGCGACATGCGCAACCAGCGCGCGGCGTACGAACGGCGCTTCGCCGACCTGGAGCGGCGCATCGCGGCCCATGACGACGAGACCGTACGGATCGGCAGGGAGCTCCTGCCCGCCGCCATCCACCGGCTGCGCGTGGGCAATTCGCCCGAGGAGGTGCTCCGGGACGTCGTCGACGCGGACGAGCGCTACCGCGATCTGCCCGAGGCCCAGCGTTCCTTGGTCTACAAGGTGCTGAACATCGTCGACAACGAAGAGGCGATGCGCGACTCCGCGCAGCGCGCCTTCGTCAATGTCGCCCGCCGCGTACAGGCGATCGTCCACCGTCAGGCGAGCGAACTGCGCGAGATGGAGGAGCACCACGGACGCAACCCCGACGTCTTCGACGACCTGCTCCGCATCGACCACGGCACCGCGCTGATCGGCCGTCTCGCCGACTCCATCGCGGTGCTCGGCGGTGCCCGGCCCAGCCGTCAATGGCCCAAGCCCGTACCGCTGTTCAGCGTCCTGCGCGGTGCCATGTCCCGGATCCTGGAGTACCCGCGGGTCGATCTGCACTCCATCGCGAAGGTCGCCATCATCGGCACCGCCGTCGAACCGCTGATCCACGCCTGTGCCGAACTCCTCGACAACGCCACCCGGTACTCGCCGCCGCAGACACGGGTCCACGTCACCGCCGTCGAGGTGCAGACCGGCATCGCCATCGAGATCGAGGACGGCGGAGTCTCGCTCAGCGAGGAGGCCCGCGCCCGCGCCGAGAACATGCTCGCCAGGGCCCAGGCGGGCTCCAGCATGAACGACCTCGGCGAGTCCCCGCGGCTCGGCATGGCCGTCGTCGGCCGTCTCTCCCGGATGTACGACCTCCAGGTCTCACTGCGCCAGTCCGCGTACGGCGGTGTCCGGGCGGTCCTCATCGTGCCCCGCGCCATGATCACCACCGGCCCGGCTCCCGGCATCGCCCACGGCATCGGCGCCACCTCGCGGCCCACCAGCGACATCGACCAGGAGGCCATGAAGCACGTCGTACCGGCCCGGCGCAAGCCGCGCCCCGTGGCCCAGCGCCCGGCCACCGGCCCGATCGCGCCCGCCACCCGACCGGCCGTGCCCGCGGCCGCCATGGAGGACGACGTCCCCGTGGTCACCGAGTGGACCGCCGGCGGTCTCCCGCAACGCCGCAGCCGCGGTCGCGCCCCCCTGGGCTCGCACAACCTTCCCGCGCAGCCCGTCGACCCCGCTCCGGCACAGCGCAACGGCCATGTCAACGGCCACGGGCACGGGCACGGACATGGTCCAGGAGGTGACGGCAACCGGGAACAGCCGCCCGGGCTCTGGCTGGAGGCCTTCACCAACGCCGTCAACGGCGTGCCGCAGGAGCCGAAGACCGACGAAGACTCTGACGACGCCTGGGACAAGGGAGACCTGAAGTGATCCAGCAGCGGGGAAACATGGACTGGATGCTCAAGGAACTGGCCGACGACGTGCCGGACATCCACCAGATCGTGGTGCTGTCCGCCGACGGACTGCGCATCGCCCAGCACGGCGGCGACCCCGATGTCGCCGACCGCCTCGCGGCGGCCTGCGCCGGACTGCAGAGCCTGGCCGCCGCCGTCGCCACCGAGATCCCCTACAGCGACGGCATCATGCGCCTGGTCGTCATCGAGGTCACCGGCGGCTTCTTCTACATGATGGCGGCCGGAACCGGCGCCTACCTCGCGGTCCTGGCCGGTGAGACCGTCGACGCCGGACTCGTCGGGGCGCGGATGCGCGACATGGTCGTCAGGATCGGCGCCCATCTGACGAGCCCCCCTCGCCATGACAGGCAGGGCGGATGAACCCGCCCCGACGAGAACGCAGAACGGCCGATCCGGTGCTGAGCGATCCGGAACGGCTGTACGTGCTCACCGGCGATCCCGACGGAAGCGAGCGCGCCGCGCTCGACCTGGTGACGATGATCGTGGCGAAGGCCGAGCCGACGCCGACGGTCCAGCCGGAGCAGGCCGTGATCCTGCGGCTCTGCCTGGCCCCGTTATCCGTCGCCGAGATCTCGGCGTACCTGGCTCTGCCCTTCAGCGTGGTGACGTCGCTCCTCACCGAACTCCTCGTGGCCGACCTCATCGAATCGCGCGCACCCATCGTTCGCGCCACCCTCCCGGACAGGTCCCTTCTCGAAGCGGTGATGCATGGACTTCAGAAGCTCTGACACGATCGCCGGCCCCCGGCGCGAGGACGTCCTTCCCACCACGGCCACGGCCGCGGTGAAGGTCGTGATCGTCGGCGGGTTCGGGGTCGGCAAGACGACCATGGTCGGATCCGTCAGCGAGATCCGGCCGCTGACCACCGAAGAGACCATGACGCAGGCCGGGGTCGGCGTGGACGACAACTACGGGGTGGAGAGCAAGACCGCCACTACCGTCGCCATGGACTTCGGGCGGATCTCCATCAGCGAGGAGCTGATCCTCTACCTGTTCGGAACCCCCGGCCAGGAACGGTTCTGGTTCCTGTGGAACGGCCTGTTCGAAGGCGCCCTCGGCGCGGTGGTCCTGATCGACACCCGCCGCCTCGAGGTCAGCTTCGACGTCATCGGCCGGCTGGAGGAGCGCGGAGTGCCGTTCGTCGTCGCCATCAACACCTTCCCCGACGCCCCGAAGCATCCCGTCGAGGCGCTGCGCAGCGCCCTGGACCTGCCCGAAGAGGTCCCGATGATCGACTGCGACGCCCGGCTGCGCGGCTCCAGTCGCGACGTGCTGATGACCCTGATGCGTTACCTGCACAGCCTGGCGCTCCCGCTCGCCTGACCGCACCACACCCCCCGCCACACACCCCCCGCGCGTCCCATCCGTCCGGATTCTCGGGAATCCTGATCCCTGGAGCGATCGTGACAACCCCCTTCCACTACGAGCCCGGAGCGGCCCAGGGGCCGGTTCCGCCCCCCGAGTGCCCGGCCCACGGCCTCGGCCCCGGCGGAATCCGCCGGCTCTACGGCCCGGAGGCCGAGCGGGACCCCCATGGGCTGTACGACAAGCTGCGCGCCGAACACGGCACCGTAGCACCCGTGCTGCTGCACGGGGACGTACCCGCCTGGCTGGTCCTCGGACACAGCGAGAACCTGCACATGACCCGTACGCCCTCGCAGTTCTCCCGGGACTCGCGGCGCTGGCGGGCCCTGCAGGACGGCACCGTCGCCGCGGACCACCCCCTGGCCCCGATCTTCACCTGGCAGCCGATCTGCGTGTTCGCCGACGGCGCCACCCATGAACGCCAGCGCGGAGCGGTCACCGACAGCATGGCGCGCATCGACACCCGTGGGGTGCGCCGCCACATCAACCGCTACAGCAACCGGCTCGTCAACGAGTTCTGCCAGGAAGGCCATGTCGACCTGGTCAGCCGGTTCGCCGAGCGACTGCCGATGATGGTCATGTGCGCGGTCCTCGGCATGCCCGAGGAGTACAACGACCGGATGGTCCAGGCCGCCCGCGACATGATCCGGGGCACGGCGACCGCCGTCGCGAGCAACGCCTACGTCTCGGACGTGCTGACCCGGCTCGTCAAGCGCCGTCGGCGCGATCCCGCGGACGACTTCGCCACGTGGCTCGTCGAGCACCCCGCGGGGCTGAACGACCAGGAGGTCAGCGAACACCTCCGGTTGATCCTCATCGCCTCCTACGAGGCGACCGCCAACCTGATCGCCAACGTCCTGCGCATGGTGCTCACCGACCCCCGCTTCCGGGCCAGGCTGAGCGGCGGTCACATGACGGTGCCCGAGGCGGTCGAGCAGACGCTGTGGGACGAACCCCCGTTCACCGCGGTCTTCGGCCGGTGGGCGGTCGGTGACACCGAACTGGGCGGCAAGCGGATCAGGGCGGGCGATGCCCTGATCGTGGGGATCGCGCCCGCCAACGCCGACCCGGTGGTGCGGCCCGACCTCGGCGCCGACATGGTGGGCAACCGGGCCCATCTCGCGTTCAGCGGCGGCCCCCACGAGTGCCCCGGACAGGACATCGGGCGTGCCATCGCCGACGTCGGCGTCGACGCGCTGCTGATGCGGCTTCCCGACCTCGAACTCGCCGTGGACGAGAGCGAACTGCGGTGGATCGGGAACATCATGAGCAGGCACCTGGTGGAGCTCCCGGCGGACTTCGCCGCCCGCCCGCCCCAGGACGACAAGGAACCGCCGTCCATGGGCAAGCCGCATTCGCAGCGCCAGGACTGGGAGGTGCAGTCGACCGTCCGGCACACCGGTCCCACACCCGACCGCGACGCGGGCCGGGCGCCGGTGCCCGCACCGGCACCCGCCTCGTCCTCCGGACCCGGTCCCACTCCTTCCTCCGCTCCCGTCCCCTCCTCCGCTCCGATCCGTTCGTCCGCTCCTGGGACGGGGGCGACGGACTCGACGGCGACGGCGGCGGCCTTCGACACGTCCCGGGACGCGCCCGCTCCCGGCGGACCGGCGGCCGACCGGATCCCGCAGCAGCGCGGTGAGTCCGCCCCGGCGCGGCTGTGGCGTGTCGTCTCGCGGTGGTGGAGCGGCAACTGACCATGTGGTGCCCGGGAGGACCGCCGGGGGACACGGGGCCCGGGGCCGTCCCCGCGCGCCGGCCCCGCCCCCGGGCCCGCTCCCGTCCCCGTACCATGCGGAAGCGTGAAGCTGACAATTCTGGGCGGCGGCGGATTCCGGGTTCCACTCGTCTACGGGGCGCTCCTCGCCGATCACGCCGAGGGCCGCGTCTCGGCGGTCACCCTCCACGACACGGACGCCGACCGGCTCGCCGCCGTCGCCCGGGTCCTTCGCGAACAGGCCGTGGACGTCCCCGACGCCCCCGTCGTCACCGCCACCACCGAGCTCGACGACGCCCTCCGGGGCGCGGACTTCGTCTTCTCCGCGATCCGCGTCGGCGGACTCGCGGGCCGGGCTGCCGACGAACGCGTCGCCCTCGACGAAGGCGTCCTCGGACAGGAGACGGTCGGCGCGGGCGGCATCGCATACGGGCTGCGCACCGTTCCCGTCGCCGTCGACCTCGCACAACGCATCGCACGGCTCGCCCCGGACGCCTGGGTCATCAACTTCACCAACCCGGCCGGGCTGGTCACCGAGGCCATGGCCCGCCACCTGGGCGACCGCGTCATCGGCATCTGCGACTCCCCGGTGGGCCTCGGCCGACGTCTGGCCCGGATCCTGGGCGCCGACCCCGACCGGGCCTGGATCGACTACGTCGGCCTCAACCACCTGGGCTGGGTCCGCGGCCTGCGCGTCGACGGGCGCGACGAGCTGCCGCGGCTGCTGGCGGATCCCGGGCTCCTCGGCTCCTTCGAGGAGGGGAGGCTCTTCGGCGCCGACTGGATCCGGTCGCTGGGCGCCGTCCCCAACGAGTACCTGCACTACTACTACTTCAACCGGGAAGCCGTACGCGCCTACCAGGCCGCCGAGCAGACCCGGGGCGCCTTCCTCAGCGAGCAGCAGGAGGGCTTCTACGCCCGTATGAAGGACCCGGACACTCCAGCCCTGACGGCGTGGAACCGCACTCGCGCCGAACGCGAGGCCACGTACATGTCGGAGAACCGGGAGGCCGCCGGGGCCGGTGACCGCGACGAGAGCGACCTGGACTCCGGCGGGTACGAGAAGGTGGCGCTCGCCCTCATGCGGGCCGTCGCCCGCAACGAACGGACCTCGCTCATCCTCAACGTCCGCAACCGCACGACGCTCTCCGTGCTCGACGCGGACGCCGTCATCGAGGTGCCCTGCCTGGTCGACGCGAGCGGAGCCCACCCCGTCGCGGTCGACCCCCTCCCGTACCACGCCGTCGGCCTGGTCACCGCGGTCAAGGCCGTCGAGCGCACCGTGCTCGACGCGGCGGACAGCGGCTCGCGCGCCGCCGCCGTGAAGGCGTTCGCGCTGCACCCGCTGGTCGACTCGGTGACCGTGGCCGAACGACTCGTCGACGGATACCTGAAGGTCCACCCCGGCCTCCGCTACCTCGACCGCCCTTAGTTCGTTCTCCGGCCTCCGGCGTCGAGATCGACCTCCGGCGCCGGAACGTACCTCGAACAAGGTCGCCGGCGCGGGCATTCTCAGGATGCCGAGGCGGCCTTCGTGCGATCGAGCGCCCCCGCCCGGCGCGCGCCGGGCAAGACGAGGGCCGCGAAAGCCGGCTTGCGTGACCTGGTGGGCGAGCTCGAGGCTTCTTCACTGAAAGTGCGAGCTTCGGTCGTACTCGGCGACTTGCCGGCCTCTGACGGTGATCACGACATGGCTCGGCACGTACTGCGCGAGGCCGTCGTCCTGGGCGAGGCGCTGGACGAAGCCGATGACCTGCTGGACTACGAGGTGAACCGGGCCCGCGACGTCCTGGAACAACTGGCCTGACACCCGACGCCTCGCGTGGAGGAGCCACGACGGCACTTCGACGACACGGCCCAGGACTGTCCCGCACCGAGGGCTTCTCGGTCCGGCCCCGAGGGGGATTTCGGCCCGCTCCGGCGTGAGACGTCCCGGGCGCGGGCCGTCAGCGTAGCGGACCGGGCGTGGACTCCTGCTCGGACGAATGGAGTTCGCTGCCGGCCAGGAGATGGAGCTGCGCCTCCAGCCAGGCGTCGGCAGCGGCTCCGAGTCCCGTCCCGTCCGTCTCCGCCCCGCCGTCCAACGCGTCGATGAAGGCGCGCACCAGTGCCGCCGAGCTGACCAGGCCGGTGCGCGACAGCGTCGTGGCGGCGCCCTCGATACGGGAGCGAGCCGGGACCGTCAGATGGCGCAGCCCGCTGTGCGGGACCGCCGAGAGCGCGGACAACGCCTCCTCCAGCGCCGCCGTCAGCGGATCGGACGGGCAGCGGGGTGCCGCCGCCAGCGCCGTGGAGCCGTCGCCCGGTGCGAGATCCGGCACGATCACCCCGGCCGGGGTGAGCACCGCGATCGGATCGATCGTGACGCCCGCGGCGGTGCGGTGCACCGCACCGCTCACATGCGTCGCGCCGTCCTCCAGGGCCGCCGCCAGGGCGTCCAGCGCCCCGGGGCATTCGGGCCGGTAGGCGGACGTCAGCAGCGCCGAGGTCCCCGAGACGTCGCGCACGACGGCTTCGACACGCTGCTCGGCCGGGTCGTAACCGACGCTCTCCACCGCCGACAGCGCGATGACATGGACCGACTCGGCCTCGACCCGAGGACGGATCAACCGGGGCGGTCTTCCCGCCCAGCCCGCCGTGAGCGCGGACAGATCCCGTACGAGCAGAGGCTCGGGGAGCTCCGTCCAGGCCGTGCCGACCGGTGTCACGGTCGGGGTGCCGAGCCTGCCGCGGCCGACGGTCAGCACACGGCTCGCCGTGCGTCGCACGTTCTCGCTGACCAGGCTCCCGGTGGCCAGCGCGCCGAGCCCGGTGGCGAGGACACGGCGGGCGGCGAGCAGATGACCGCTGAGCTCCTTGCCCTCGGCGGCCGTCCACGCCTTGCGCAGGACCAGGACGGAACCCGCGCCGGGATGAGCGAAGTACACCTCGGAGACGAGGGCCCGGGGCGTGCCGTGGACACGGCAGCCGAGCGAGACGAGCCGGACCCGACGCAGCGGGGTGTCCCCGGCCTCGCGGGTGCCCAGCACACCGGGCAGCGCGGCGGCCCGCCGTCGGGCATGCACCTCGGTGAGCAGGGCGGCCACCGACTCCGGGCGGTAGTGCGCGTCGCGGTCGGCGTACGCGATCAGCTGGTCCACCAGATCGGCGAGCGCACCGGCCGGCCAGTGCAGCGATCGTGCCGCCAGATCGGCACCGGCCCGTGCCAGGGCCCCGCCGAGCACCGGCCCGAGATGTGCCACGCCCTCCATCAGCAGCTCGTCGGCCAGTTCGACGGCCGTGTCCATCGCCGGTCCGGCCGACGGCGGGGCGGCGGGGGCGCCACCGACCTGGACGGCCACGGACCGTTCCCCGGTCCCCGCCGCGTCGGCCGCCCGGAATGCCCATACCGCGAGGGCCAGCACCTCACCGCGCAGCGCGGGGGTCGCGTCCGTCAGCGCGTAGGCGATCTCGCCGGGGACCGGGAAACGCACCGTGCAGGTGGGGAGTTCGACCCGGGGCTCGGGGTGCTCCGGGGACGGGCGGTGGACCACGGCGGCGTAACCGCGGTCGAAGGAGCGACGGGCCGCGGCGAGCGGGCGGGCGCCGGCCGCCGCCGCGAGCGCCTCGTCGTCGGTGGCGCCCGGGGACCAGTCGGCGACCGGGGCGGAGGCCGCGTTCCCATCGTCCGTAGGGTCCGTGCCGTCCCTGCCGGACGCGGCCTCGCGCTGGTACGCCAGCACCAGGCCCACGAGATGACGGCACACCCCGGGCGCGGCGCAGCTGCACGTGCCGTTCTCCAGACCGGTGCCGGGCGGCAGGGCGGTGGTGGTGCCGTCCGGGAAGCGGGCCCGCAGCGTGGTGTCCGGGTCGGTCGTGAGGGCCGGTGCCGTGCCGGTGTCGAGCTCCTTCGTGGCCCGCTTGACCAGGCCGCGGTTGGCGAGCTGCGCGAGCGTGTCGGGAGTGAGGGCGAGCAGGTCGGGGCGTGCGGCTGTCGTGTCACGAGTCGTTTCGCTCATCGGCCCAGCCTCTCGGCGACGAACTCCGCGAGATGGCCGGGCGTCATCGCCCCCACATGCGCCCCGGCCTCGGCGAGCCGCGCGGCCGTGCCCCGGTCGTAGTCGGGCTCGGCGTCCTCGTCGAGCGCGGCCAGCCCCAGGACGGTGGTGCCCTGCTCCACCAGAGACCGTACGGAACGCACCAACTGGTAGGCGTCGCCGCCCTCGTAGAAGTCGGTGACCAGTGCGACGACGGTGCGCCGGGGATTCTCCACCAGCCCCGCGGCGTAGCGGACGGCACGGGCGATGTCGGTACCGCCACCGAGCTGCACCCGCATCAGCAGTTCCACCGGGTCGCTCACGTCGGCGGTCAGGTCCACCACCTGGGTGTCGAAGGCGACCAGATGTGTCTTGAGTCCGGGCAGGCCCCACAGGCACGCCGCGGTCACCGCCGAGTGGATCACCGAACCGGCCATCGAGCCCGACTGGTCGACCAGCAGGATCAGCTGCCACTGCGTCATGTGGCGCCGGGTGCGGGAGTGGAAGTGGGCACGCTCGATGAGCAGGCGGCGCTCGGCCGGCTGGTAGTGGGCGAGGTTGGCCCGCACCGTGCGCCGGAAGTCGAAGTCCCGAGCCAGCGGCACCCGGCTGGGGGTGCGGGAACGGGTGCCGTGGAACGCCCGGCGGACTTCCGGTCGAAGCCTGGCCAGCAGCTGCCGCACCACCGACTCGACGATGCGCCGGGCCAGCCGCAGCACCTCGGGGTTCATCAGATGCTTGGTCCGCAGCACGGCCCGCAGCAGCGTCGGGCTCGGCTCGACCCGTTCCAGTACGGCGGGGTCGGTGACGATCTCCTGGATGCCGTACCGCTCGACGGCGTCCCGCTCCAGGCGTTCGACGGTCTCCTTCGGGAACAGCCGGTGGATGTCGTCGAGCCAGTCGACCGTGGTCAGGGCCGAGGGGCCGTTGCCTCCGGTGCGGGAGGTGGTGCCGGAACGGCGCACACCGCGTCGGGCGAGGTCGGGGTCGCGGCCGTAGAGCCAGTCGAGCGCGGCGTCACGGCCGGCGCCACCGGGACTCAGCGGGCCGGTGTGGTGTTCGGCCGCGGAGCCGAGCAGCAGCCGCCAGCGCTCCAGGCCCGCGTCGGGTGTCGTGCCGGAGGCGGCGTCCCCGTGCCGGGACCTCACGTCGGGGCCGGTCGCGGCAGCGGGGCCGGTGTCGGGTCGGGGTGCCGCCTCGGGGCCCGCTCCGGCCGTGGGCATGCGTCCGGCGGTGGTCGTGGGTGTCGTGCCGGCGACCGCTTCGACCGTGGGCGCCGGGTCGGGAGTGTGTTCGGGTGTGGTCATGGGGTGGCTCCCAGGTCGTAACGGGCCAGCAGCCGGGAAACGGACTCCTCCAGGGCGCGGGCCCGGGCGATCAGCAGCGGGTCCTCGGTGGTCCGCAGCAGGGAGTGCGACGAACCGCGCACGCCCCGCCGTTCCAGCAGGCGAGCGGCGATCCGCTCGCGTTCGCGGGGCGGGAAGAACGTGAAGGCCTGACGCAGCGCGGGCAGCCCCGCCAGGAACGCGTCCTCGGGCAACGCGCAGACCAGCCCGTCCAGCACGTCGAGCAGGGACTCCGCGTCTCGACCGGTCTCCTGGCCGTCCGCCGGAACCGTCGCCCCCGCAGGCTCCGTCATCTCGTCCCGGGCGAGTGCGAACAGCCCGGCCAGCCAGTCGCCGAGCGCGTCCGTGCCCGCTCCCGCCACCGCACGCACCGCCTCTGCCGGATCCCCCGACGCGTCCGGGACCGGTGCCAGAGCCCGGTGCAGGCCGAACGCGGCCCCGCGCAGATCGAACGGCGCCTGCGGATCGCCACTGATCCGCCACGCCACCGAGACCACCGCCTCCGGGCGGACCGAGAGCAGCCGATCCGCGTGCCGCACCGCGTCCCGGACGGCCGCCACGGCACGCAGCCGCGGAAAATCCACCCCCGGTCCGCCGCGTGCCCCTTCGAGGAGCCACACCAGGCGCTCCGTCGCCCGGTCGACGACCCCGGCGAGCAGCGGCCCCCGCGCCACCCCGAACACCCGGTCGTGCCGCCACAGCCCCAGCGCCGTGGAGAGGATCTCCCCGAGCACACCCGTATCCTTCAACTCGCCCACTTGGGAGGAGAGTTCACCGAGAAGCCGCCCCGAGAAGCCGTCCATTCCGCAGAGCACGGAATCGAAGAGCGCCCGGGCCAGATCGTCCGCCCCGGACGCGGCGCCACGGGTCCGCTCGACGAGCGCCACCGCCGCGGCCTCCGCCGGCGTCGCCCCGTACGCACCCGCCTCCACCAGCGCGGCCTCGCGCCCGGCGACGGACCGCGACTCCCAGCGTTCCGTGAACACCGGGTCGATCCCGTGCTCGGGACCGGAGATCCGCCCGTGCCCGGGGATCCCCAGCACCCGCAGCCGGTGCAGCAGCCGGCTGCGTTCCAGATCGGTGGCGTCCGTGAGATCGAGCCGGTACGACGTCCCGGGCCCGCCGTCGAGCGACAGCGCCGCCAGCCGCGTCGCCACGTCGTGGACCAGGGGCGGTGCGGGGGTGCCGGGGTGCAGTCTGCCGATGCGGTCGCCACCGCACGCCGACACCATCTCGACGACCACGGGGTGCGCCCCCGCGCCCAGCGGGCCCCGGCTCGTCCACGGGAGCGGCCGGTCCAGATCGTCCGTGATCAGGGCGCCCGCGAGGCCGTCCAGCACATCGATCCTGGCGGGGCGGGGGTGGCCGCGCAGCGTGGTGAGCCCCTGCGCCAGACTCCGCGCGGCGATCAGATCGGAGGTGGACACCGGGACCCTGCGCGCCCGCAGCCGCTCGACGACCACGCGCAGCAGCCCCTCCGCCGCGGCCTCGGGGCCCGACTCCCACACCTGCTGGTAGTAGCCGGGTGACGGCATCCCCGACTGGTACCCGGCGAAGGCGTCCAGCTGCCGGAAGGAGTACGGCACGAGGAAGCTCCCGGCCAGGGCCCCGTCCGGCGGGGCGGGCACCCGCGGCCACCCGTCGGCGTCGTGCTCCCATCCGTTCGTACCGTGCTCGCGCACGCCGTCGCCGGTGCCGCCGCCGCTGTCGTGGGGCCGCCCGGTCCCGGTGAGCGCCCGGAGCGCGGGCTGGTGGAAACCGCCGGTCACCACCAGCACCGGCCGCTCCCCGGCCGCGGCGACCGCCGCCCGCACCCACGCCGCCATGTACGACTCCCGCGACCGGTCGCCCGCGTCGGCCTCCGCGTCACCGCGCACCAGGGCGAAGTACGCGTCGAGCCGTTCCGCGAGGCCGTCGTCCGGTTCGACCTCGAACAGCCGGTCCCACAGGGCGTCCGGCGAGTCCACCGCGAAGTGCCGGCACAACCGGTCCGTCGCCTCCGTGTACCGTGCCTCGGCGTCGGCGTAGCGGTTGGTGCGCTCGGCGAACGCCGGATGCCAGGCCGGAAGGTCGATGAAGCGGACCTCCGCACCGGCCGCCCGTCCCGCCCGCAGCGCGACCCACTCCGGCGAGTAGTCGCAGAGCGGGGCCCAGGACGTGGCCGCCCGGTCCTCGTCCCGGTAGTGGCTGAACACCGCGACCGGCAACTCGTGCCCGAGCAGCAGTTCGTCCAGCCGACCGTTCATCTCCGCGGGACCCTCGACGAGCACATGGGCGGGGCGGAGCTCGTCGATGGTCCGCCCCACGAGCCGGGCGCAGGCGGGGGAGTGGTGCCGCACCCCCAGGAACACCGCGGACATCAGTCGGCCAGCAGATGACGCGCGTCGTACAGGGCCTGCCACGCCGGGCCGCGCCTGCGAGGCACCTGCTGTTCCAGGTAGCGGCGCAGCCTGGCCAGGTCCTCCGGGCTGTCCTTGGCCGCCGTCCCCGCCAGGCACGCCACCACATCGGCGGCACTGCCCGGCTCGCCACGCAGGAACCAGCCGCGCACCCCCACGGCATGGGCGACCGACACCGCCTCCGCCGTGCTCATCACCGCCGAGGGGCGGTCCGCGCCCGCGCCGGGCCCGCCGGCCCCGTTGCGCAGCTCCCGGAACGTGGCGACCAGGACCTCCAGCACGTCGTGGTCCGGCGGCGGTTCCACCCCGGACCGCCGCAGCAGGGTCGTCACCTCCGCCTCGACGAGCGTCAGTTCGGTGTCCAGATCGGGAATCGGGAACACGGTCTCGAAGTTGAACCGCCGCTTGAGCGCGGCACTCATCTCATTGACGCCGCGGTCCCGAGTGTTGGCGGTCGCGATGACGTTGAACCCCTGCCGGGCGAAGACCATGCCGTCCGGACCCGCCAGTTCGGGGATCGCCACCACCCGTTCGGACAGCAGCGACAGCAACGAGTCCTGCACCTCCAGCGGACAGCGCGTGATCTCCTCGAACCGCACCAGCCTGCCCTCGGCCATGCCGCGCAGCATCGGCGCGGGCACCAGCGACCGCGTGGAGGGCCCCTCGGCGACCAGCAGCGCGTAGTTCCAGCCGTACTTGATCTGGTCCTCCGTGGTGGCCGCGCCGCCCTGCACCGTCAGCGTGGAGTCCCCGCTGACCGCGGCCGCGATCAGCTCGGAGAGCAGGGACTTGGCCGTGCCCGGCTCCCCGACCAGCATCAGGCCGCGACTCGTCGCCAGCGTCACCAGCGCCCGGTCCACGAGCGAGGGATTGCCGACGAACTTCCGGCTGATGCCCGCGTCCGCGTCGCCGACGACGAAGCGGCGCGCCGCGCGCAGGCTCAACTCCCAGCCGGGCGGCCGGGGATCGCGGTCCTTCGCCCGCAGCGCGGCGAGCTCGTCCGCGTACCGCGCCTCGGCCGGGGGCCGCTGCACCCGCCCGGCCGCGTCCTCCGCCGACCCGCCGGGCCGCTGTTCGTTCCGTACGGTCATGACGCGGCGCCCTCGGTGAGTTCGGTCAGGTCGGCGAGGAGTTCCGACACGGTCACCGGGTCCAGCCCGGAGAAGCGGAGCGGGTGCTCGTGCCCGGACCAGTGGTCCTGGGGGCGGGTGTCGAGCCACACCGTTTCGAGGGTCTGGTCGGGGAACATGTCGACCACCCCGACCGCGATGCCGGTGTCGAGAGCGATCACCAGGTAGCGGTTGTCGCCCAGCCGCTTGGAGATCCAGCGTTCCACCCCGGCGTCCTGCGGCACGCCCCGCTCCCAGCCGCGCCGCTCCAGTCCGAGGACCTTTCCGGTCGGCACCTTCAGGCCCTCGAAGCGGGTGAGCCGATAGCCCTCGCGCTCCTCGTCGGACAGCGCGAGCACGGCGCGGCCGAGCTGCGGGAACGGCTGGAGGATCTCGTAGTCGGCGAACAGCTCGGACCAGGCGGCCAGCGCCTCGCCCAGCCGGACCGGGTGCGCCAGCCGCACCGCCGCGTCCTCGGCCAGTTCGAAGACCTCGTCCTCCACGTCGGCGAACGTGCGGTCCTCCGCGACCCGGAACGCGGTGGACGCCCCGTCGTCCGTCTCGCTCAGCCACACGAGTCGGCGCACCAGGTGCCAGAGCAGCGGATGGGCGACGAACAGTTCCCGGAACTCCTGGGCCGTCCAGGAGCGCCCGGTCACCATCGCCGCCTCCAGCCGGCGCACCTGGTCCGACGCGATCGTCCGGACGTCCTTCTTGAGCGCCATGAACCGCTTGCGCTCCGCCGGGGCGAGCTCCGCGTCGTCCCGGGCGCCCGGCTTGGGCAGGTCCTTGCGGCGCTTGCCGTCCCCGTCCAGCACGTACGGCCGCAGCTGCTCGTCGAAACCGACCGTGAACGTCCGCGAGCCGTAGTCGACGACGGTCGAACCGTCCTCGTCCAGACCGAGGTCCGGCACCAGGCGGTCGGAGAGCTGTTCCCCGGTCAGCCCCAGTCCGGCCGCGACCTCGGCGATCTTCTCCTGGGCCCGGGCCTTCAGCCCCTTGAACTTCACCCGCTGCGCGATCGCGTGCAGATGCAGCAGCGCGACGTCGCTGCCGATCGTCGCCAGGACGTCCAGGCCCTCCACGGCCCGGTGGTGGGCGCCCTCACCGGGCCAGGTCCGGATGACCGGAGTGAGCCTGCGCACCGTCTCGTCGTCGCCCAGCAGCCCGAGCGCATGCAGCACCCACGATTCCTTCGCGGGCATGTTGGCCAGCTGCCACTGCTCGAACAGGGCCCAGGCGAACGTGGCGAGCGTCGCGGGTTCGGCCGTCTCGACGAGCCGGCCGACACCCGGGTAGACGTCGCCGGACTTGGACAGAGCCAGGGTCGTCAGCGCGTGGTGCACCGACGACCGAGGCAGCGCACCGCCGGACCGGACCAGGATCTGGGGCAGCAGCGCGGGTTCCGCCCATGCCGGGAGTACGGGCATCCTGGCGGGCAGCGCCCGCTCCAGCGGATCCGCGGCCAGCAGCCCCTCCACCGCGGCCAGGGCCTCGGGCCCGTACCCACGGGCGGCCTCGCGCACCGCCTCCTCGCCGTGCAGCGAGGAGATCAGCGTCAGCGCCTGCTCGGCGGCGCGCCGGGCGGGGCCGGCCTTGCCCACGGCGTCGGGCACCAGGAGCGGGGCGGCGGCCGCACCGTGCCGGGCGAACCAGGAACGTGCCGTCGCCGCCACGGACTTGAGACGCACCGCCCAGTCCGCCATGTCGCGGGCGACGCCCACGTCGACGAACGGGAGCAGCACCGGTGCGAGAGCGGCCGGCTGGCGGGGGGCGGCGCGCAGCAGCAGCGGCAGAGCGGCGAGGCCGAAGCGGGCCGCGATCGGTTTGAAGGTGTCCTCGGCGTCCCACAGGTCGGTCGGATCCCACGTGGCGAGATACGGGGCGACCAGCTCCTCGGGGCCGTGGACGTAGCGCCAGGCCGAGGAGAGATGGTCTCCGCGCAGGTCGTGCTGGACGGCGGGGTCGTTCACGTCCCATCCCGCCGACCGGCCGCCGGTGCGCTCGGTCGTGTACCAGGACGTGGTGGCGGCCCAGGCCTCCCGTTCGCCGGGAAGCCACTCGACCGAGGGCGCGGACTCGGCGGTCAGACCGGTCACCACCAGGGCCTTGGCCTTGGTGCGGGGGCGGGACCAGGGCGGCGTCGTCAGGACCTCCGGGAGCGCGTCGGCGGGGGCGTCCGGGACCAGACCGACCGGGTTCAGCAGCGGCTCCACGACCTCGACGACCTCGGCGTCCAGACCGCCGAGTGCGAGGGACACCGCCTCGCGGCAGGTCGCGAGGTGGCCCCGGATCAGCTGTCGCGTCCGGTCGGCCGCCGCGCCCGAGGCGTGCCGCGATTCGGCGGCCAGCAGGCGCACGGCCCGCACCGGACAGCGGCGCATGGCTTCGAGGAGGGCAGGACGCACCTGCTTGAGGTCCGCGTGCGCCAGCAGGGCGAGGAACGCCTCGTCGGTGGGGATCTCGGCCAGGGCTTCGGCGGCGGCCTTCACCGCGTCGGCGTAGTAGGCCCCGCCCTTGAGCTGATCGGCCAGCAGTGGGGCGACGGCCGTTCCGATGCCCTCGGCCAGCGTCGCGACGAGCGCCGCGTTGTAGGCGAGGGGCGGCCGGTGGGTGAACCCCGTCACCTGGTCGCCGGAGTACAGCGAGGCGAACATCATCGCCAGCAGGCTGTCGTCGTGCTCGTCCAGAATCCGGGGATCGGCACAGAGCTCGTCGACCCAGTCCGTCTCGCTCGGCACCAGATAGGAGACGGAGACCCTGCGGATGACATCGGTACGGCGCTCGGCCAGCGCCGCGACCGCCGCGCGGTAGGTCTCCTCGTCTGCCGCGGCCAGGAGCGCGCGCACCCGGTCCGTGACCGGCCGGCGGTTCCGCGTCCAGTACGCGTGGTGGGGGCGGGTGAGCACCTGCAGCTTCGGCATGGTCCGCGAACCGCCGGCCTGCTGCCACGTCGCCTCGACCGAGAGCATCTCGGCGGCCGCGCACGCGGCGAACGGCAGGCCGTACCGCTCGGCCCACAGGTGCGCCCAGGCGGAGTCGGGCAGGGGCAGCTGGACGATCGAGGTGAGCAGGGCCGCGCCGGCCGGTGTCGGATCCCCCGAGACATGTGCCCGCAGCTGGTCGGCCAGCCCGCGGTCCGAGTCGGAGGAGTCGACGAACCGCTGGATCCAGGACGCCTGCTCCGCGACCGCCGTGTCGATCTCCTCGAACGCTCCCGACGGGAGCCCGCCCGGCACCCGGGGCGAACCGCCGCGCCGGGGAAGGAGGATGCTCTTCCACTTGGCGGGGAGCGTGAACGTGTCCTCGTCCGGCAGGACCGGCGGCCCCTCGGCGGGAGGCGTGTCCAGGACCGCCGGGGCGCCTCCGGCCGCCGATGCGGCGGGCACGTCCGAGGCGGCCACCTCGCGGTACCCCTTCTTCTCCTTCTCCGCGATCGACTTGCGGACCTGCTCCGCGGCGGCCTCGGCCGACGCGTACTCCTTCGTCTGTGTACGGCCGGTGCTTCCGCATCGTCCATGACGCACCGTCACCACGGAGCCCTCGGCCCCGGTCTCCCAGAACTTCGACGCGGTGCCCTCGACGTATTCCCAGCGGCGCACGGGTCCGCCCCCCTTTCACACCTGGACGACCCGCGCTCCGGCGGGCTTTCGATCAGTGGTGCCACAGTAGAACGGACCACTGACAACGCAGCGTGACCAGGGCATCCGCTCGATGAATCCCCAGGTCGAGCGAGGTGCGGGGCTACCGGCGGAGACCGACGGGCGGGGTGGCGGCGAGCACGGCGCGGCGACGGGCGGCGCGACGCCCGGGGGCGGGGCCGCGGACCGCCCGCGTCAGGGAGCGGAGACCGCGCGTGCGCCTCCGGACGGCGCCCATGACGGCGTCACGCCCATCACCTGGCAGACCATCAGGAAGAGGGGGATGGGCGGGGTGTACGGCGTGCGGTTGTCGGGTCGGTGGATCAGCCTCGGCCGGTCCGCCGGAACCCGCGCCCCGCGCACGTAGGCGACCTCCACGGGCCAGTCCAGATCCAGGTCGGAGCCCGCGGGCACGATCCACCACCACAGGTCCGTGTCCGCGAAGACGCAGCCGGTGCGTGGCAGGTGGGACAGCAGCCGGAAGCCGTGGCGCGCCGGCACGCCCACGGCGTCGCAGCCCAGGGTCGCCGAGAACGCGGGCGGCAGCGGCAGCCGCACCGTCTCCGTCCCGGAGGGGGGCCCGGAGTCGTGGGGCCGACGTGCCCTGCGCAGATGCGACATCGCGTTCCTCAGCATGAGCGCTCCGAACCGTGCGGCAGCTCCGCCCACACGATGCGGCCCGAGCCGAACTCCGCGTAGCGGGAACCCCACGTACTGCACATCGCGTCGACGAGTAGCAGTCCGCGTCCGTGCTCGCCGGAGGCGGTGCGGCACAGCTTCGGCCCGCCGGGCTGGTGCCCCTGGTCCTGCACGGCTATGCGCAACCGTCTGCCGAGACATCGCAGCTCGCACACGACGCGGGCGCTCCTGGTGTGCACCACCGCGTTGGTGACCAGCTCCGAGACGATCAGGACCGCCGCCTCGTACGCGTCGTCGTCCAGCCGCCACTCGTCGAACCGGGCCCGTGCCAGCTGCCGCGCGCCGGCCACGGACTCCGGGTGTGCCGGCAGCGCGAAGCAGTACCGGAGCGCTTCCGTCCCGGGGCTGAGGTCCATGAGCCGGGGGATGAGCGCACTGCCAGGTGCCACAACCATTCCTCACAGTGGGGGCTGCGTCACGCTCCGCGATCGCACACGAATGACCACGGTCGTGACTACGTGAACTGGTTCCCTCAAACACTTTCCCCCTGTCCGGAACACTTGGCAAGAGGCACTCTGAAAATTTCAGAGTGACTGTGTCACGGGGTCCCGCTCATGGCACACTGCTGCCAAACAGCGCATGGGGAGGTCTGAAGTGAGCGAACCGCGGTCCGCCCCGACCGTCGGTCAGGTCGTTCTCGGCAAGCGCCTGCAGGATCTGCGGGAGCGTGTCGGCCTGAGCCGTGACCAGGCTGCCAAGGTGCTGCGGGTCGCACCCGCGACGGTACGCAGGATGGAGACCGCCGAGGTCGCCCTGAAGATCCCCTACGTCCAGATGCTGCTGAAGGCGTACGGCATCTCCGACGACGAGGCCGACGCCTTCGTGGAGCTCGCCGAGGAGGCCAACAAGCCCGGCTGGTGGCAGCGCTACCACGACGTGCTCCCCGACTGGTTCAGCATGTACGTCAGCCTGGAGGGCGCCGCGAGCCTCCTGCGCATGTACGAGCCGCACTTCGTCCCCGGTCTGCTCCAGACCGAGGACTACGCGCGCTCGGTGCTGCGCACGGGTGCCGTCGGCCAGACCAGGCCCGAGGACATCGAACGCCATGTCGCACTGCGCATGAGACGTCAGTCCCTGCTCCACGGGCCGGACGCCCCGAAGCTGTGGGTGGTGATGGACGAGACGGTGCTGCGCCGTCCCGTCGGCAGCGCCGACGCGATGCGCGGGCAGATCGACCGGCTGCTGGAGGCCACCGAGATGCCGCATGTGACACTGCAGATCGCGGAGTTCTCGACCGGTCACCACCCGGGCACCTACGGCCCCTTCGTCATCTTCCGCTTCGGAGTGCCCGAACTCCCCGACATGGTTTACAGCGAGTACCTGACCGGTGCCGTCTACTTCGACGCGCGCCCCGAGGTGGCCTCCTACCTCGAAGTCATGGACCGCATGGCGGCCCAGGCCGCGACTGCACAACGCACGAAGGAGATCCTCCGGGATTTCCGCAAGGAGCTGTGATGGATCCCATATACAACGGCATGCCGGCCGCCGAACTCGGTACCGAGGGCTGGCACAAGCCGTGGAGCGGTGGGAACGGGGGCAACTGCGTCGAAGCCATGAAGCTGTCCGACGGCAGGGTCGCCGTCCGCCAGTCCGCCGATCCCGACGGCCCCGCGCTCATCTACTCGCACCACGAGATCGCCGCCTTCATCCAGGGAGCCAAGTCGGGTCAGGCGGACTTCCTCCTGACCTGAGCGGTGGGTCCCGATGCCGGTCCGACGGTTCCTCCTTCGGAATCCCCGGCGCCGGGACCCGTCCGCGTCCCACACTGCCGCTGTCCGCCGACCTATGGACCCATGGAGCGCGCTATGACCGGGCACGAGCCCCGAGCCGTGGAGATCGACACCAGCCGTCCGCATCCCGCACGGATGTACGACTGGTTTCTCGGTGGCAAGGACAACTACCCGGTCGACGAACAGATGGCCCGGGAGCTGCTGGCCCTCCAGCCCCGGGGACGGGACATGGCCCGGGTCAACCGGGCCTTCATGCACCGGGCCACCCGGTGGCTGGCGGAGAACGGCATCCGTCAGTTCCTCGACATCGGCGCCGGAATCCCCACCGAGCCCAACCTCCACCAGATAGCCCAGCGCATCGCCCCGGACGCGCGCGTCGTCTACTGCGACAACGACCCGATCGTCCTCGCGCACGCGGCGGCCCTGCTGCGCTCCACCCCCGAGGGGGCCACCGACTACATCCAGGCCGACGCGCGCGAACCGGACGTCATTCTCGAACAGGCCGGCCACGTTCTCGATTTCGACCGGCCGATCGCGCTGTCGATGCTGGCCCTGCTGCACTTCCTGGACGACGACGACGGCGCGGCCGAGATCGTCGACCGCCTGGTGAGCAGGCTCCCCCCGGGGAGTTTCCTGGTGCTCTCGCAGACCACGGGGGACTACGACCCGGACGGGGCGGCGACGGCCTCCGCCATGTACAAGGCGCGCGGGATGACGCTGCGGCTGCGGTCCCGCGCCGAGTTCACCGCGTTCTTCGACGGGCTCGAACTCGTCGAGCCGGGCGTCTCGCTCTCCGCGGACTGGCACCCGGAACTCGGCGAGGCCGTCGACGTCCCGGGGGAAGAGCCGATCCCGGGCTACGCGGGGGTCGCCCGCAAGCACTGACCGCCCCGGCCGGGCCCCGGACCTCCCGGGCCGTCCCGCCCGGGCCCGCAGGACACAATGGACGCATGTCACGACGCACCATACGACCGAGGCGGTCCACCGCCCCCGCCGGGCGGCCCTCCGCGATCACCGACCGGTCGCCGTGCCCCTGCGGACTGCCCGGCACCTACGGGGACTGCTGCGGCCGGTTCCACACGGGCACCGCGGCCGCCCCGACCTGCGAGGCCCTGATGCGCTCCCGGTACGCGGCGTTCGCCGTCCGGGACGAGGCGTATCTGCTCCGCACCTGGCACCCCGCCACCCGGCCGCCCGCCGTCGACTTCGATCCCGGGACGCGATGGGTGCGCCTGGAGGTCCTGGGGACGACCGACGGCAGCGCCTTCCACACCACGGGCACGGTCACCTTCCGCGCGCACTTCACCGTCGCCGGACAGCCCGACTCGCAGTACGAGAAGAGCCGCTTCGTGCGCTCCGAAGGCGCCTGGGTGTACGAGGCCGCGGACTTCGCCGAGTAGGTCCCGCGCCGGATCACCAGGCACTGCCGGGGCGCACCGGCAGCCCCGGGTGATGAGCGGCGAGGATCTTGTTGGCGCGCGCCAGCTCCCCGAGCGCCTGTTCGCGGTCCGCCTGGTCCTCGACGCAGAGCCGCGGACCGCGGAACCGGCGCACCTCCCGCGCGGCGCCCGCGGCGTCGAGTTCCGCCCGCAGGATGTGCGGGGGGATGCAGGACCCGATCAGCGCGGCGACCCGGTCCGGGATCGGCACGGGGACGAGGAGGTGCGAGGCGGTCATGAGGGGTTCCCTCTCGGATGGTCGGCCAGGAGGCGGTGCCGGGTACGGCCGCCGGGTGGGCGGCCGACTCCTCCATGTCTACGGGACACAGGTCCGGGTTTCTCCTTGAGAACGTCTCCGTGTGGCAACCGTTTGGGACTGACCGGCTATTTCGCCTTACCGCTGGGTAAGTTGACCCGTCGTGCCGTGCGTGATCCGATCCCGGCCCGCTCGCCCCGCGGTTCGCGGGCGTCGTCGCCTCCGGCGCGCAGTTGCAGCCGCAGCGCGCGCAGCACCGCCTCGGTCGAGAAGCGGGCCTCGGGGTCGACGAGCTGCTCGCCGAAGATGGATTCCAGGTTGCGCATCCGGTAGCGGACCGTCTGCGGGTGCACGTCGAGCAGTTCGCCCATCTGGGCGGCGGTGCCCCGGGTGTCGAGCCAGATCCGCAGGGTCTCGATCAGCCGCTCCCGCCGGTTCGCGCTGATTCCGGCGAGCGGGGCGAGTTCGCGGCGCGCCAGCTGGTCGAGGAGGGCCGTGTCGGACAACAGCCAGAGTGTGATCAGGTGGTCCTCGCAGCGGACGACCGGCTCGTCGTCGATGACGCCCGCGTCCACGAGTTCGAGCACCCGGCGGGCCCAGCGGATCGAGTCTGAGGCCATGGCGGTGGGGACGGTCAGTCCGACCGCGGCGTGGTGCCCCGGGAGCGTTCGGTCGAGCATGCGTCTTCGCGCGTCGTCGAACGCCCCCGGGATCAATAAGTGCGGCTGGGGATCGGTGAAGTCGACCAGTACGTCCCGGTCGGCGCCCGGTCCGCCCGGATCCGGCGAGGAGCGCACCGCCACGAGCGTCACCTCGTCGGGCATCGTCCAGCCGGTCTGCTCGCACAGTTCGGCGATGGCCGTACGGGGGACGGGACGTCCGGCGAGCAGGAGGTGCAGCAGCCGCCGTCTGAGGGTGCCCGTGTGGTCGGCCGAGGCCGCGCGGACCTCCATGTAGCCCTCGCGGGAGAGCGCCTCCAGTTCGTCGACGTAGGTGAACAGGGCGTCGGCGAAGGCGAGCATCATCGTGGGGGAGAGGTTGTAGCGTCGGCCGATCTTCTTGGCCCGGCGGAGCGCGATCCGCGCGCCCAGCCGGTAGGCGCCGTGCAACTGGTCCAGGGTGCGGCCCTCGTACGCCTCGTACCGGCCGAACCTCCGGCACATCTCGTCGCGCAGGGTGGAGGGGGCGGTCGGCTCGGCGACCTGGTCCACGAAGACGGAGATGGTCTGCTCGACGCCCACCCGGATGCCCTGTCCGTACGGGCCGTCGAGCAGTCGCGCGTACACGGGGTAGGCCCGGGTGACCTCCAGCCCGATCTCCTTGATCAGGCTGGGTATCTCGGGGCGAACGATCGCAGCGAACTCCTGCGGCAGCGGCCCGAGCGGCTCTCCGAGTTCCGAGGGTTGCACAACTCCCGGCATTCCTCTGTCCCTTGCTCTCCGGCGCCCGATGGGGGGTGGGCCGTGGGAGGAGCGCTCCCAAGCCGTCAGGTGCGTACCAACGTGGGTTGCTGAAGATAGTCCACGCACGCGCGTGTGGACACAGGCACGACAGGACGAGATGTAGGGGGCACGTACCGCACGTCGCGGGCGCGACGTGCCGGGACGCACGGATTCATGGATTCCGTTTCGTCCGCCGCGCGTGTGCGCCGGACCGGTGTTCCGCGACGGGAATTCCCGGAGATGCCCCGGTGAATACGCACCGCTCTTCCGTGCGGGGGAATGCGATACGTCTGCCGCGGGACGGCCGGGCTTGCCGATTCTTCGGTGCGAAGTCGAAGAGGGTGTGTCGCGGGATCGTGTGTGCGGCCTTCGCCCTGTACGGGGCCGGAATTCAATCCGGCCGAATCCCCTGTTGCGCCTTCGGCCGGCGAGAGGGTCTTCCGGGTCGCCGTACGGATACGGCGTGGCATGCGAGGGGATGGCTGACGATCACTCAGATAGCCCTTGACCAGGGAAAGTTGGTGCGACACGGGTCGAGTGTGCTGTGCGCGGGCGGTCCGGGACCCTTCGCGGGGGGCGCCGTGACTGCTCACTTCTGGACAAGATTTCACGGCTCGGCACTCGCGTCACGACAAATTGCCGACCGGGATTCGCGCTTCGGGAGATTCTTCGTCACGACTGTTGCGGAGCAACGTTACCCGACCGTAGCGTCTTCGCCGAACGCAAGTGGTCGCGCAGTCGGTCAGGCCGGACTGCCACTTCTCTGTCCTGTGCCCCCATCGGAGTTCCAGCCATTCCGGCGGGACGGGTTCTCCGCATGGGTCACGCCTTCTGAAGGGAAATGGAATCGTGAACACCCTTGCACGCAGAGCCGCATTCGTCACCGCAGCATTCGGCGCGGCCATCGGGATGACGGTGTCGTCGGCCTCGGCCACCACCGCGTCGCACTCCTGGACGGTCAGTCCGGGCGGCGCGTTCACCGCCAGCGCCACGCTCCCGACGCTGGACGTCCCCCTCGTCCAGCTCGTCTGCGACTCCTCGGCCGTGACGTCCGGGACGCTCCAGACGACCAGCGCCGACGGCGTCGGGATCGGCAGCATCAACAACATCACGTTCACCGGCTGCGACGTGGGCGGCATCTCCTTCACCGTCTCCATGACGGCGACGCCCTGGAAGATCAACGTCATCCAGCCCAACGCCACGCACGCGGACTGGGTCGACGGAACCGTCAGCGACATCTCGGCGCACATCTCCGGCGTCGGCTGCAACGCGGACTTCAAGGGCAAGGTGTACGGGCACTACGACAACACCAAGGGCTCCCTCGTCATCGACGGCACGGGAAGCGACCTGAAGGCGTCCAACGCCAGCTGCCTCGGCCTCATCAGCAATGGTGACGTGGCCAGCTTCAACGCCGAGTACGTGGTGAGCCCGAAGCAGAAGATCACCGCCACGTCGTGACGTGGCGGAGCCGGGCGGAGGGCGGCCCGGTCCACCTCCGGCTCGGGGTGGTGGCGGACAACGGTTCGCCACCACCCCGAGCGGCCGTTCACTGCCCGCCCGTCGCCCCGGGCACCGGGGACCCGCACGGCGGGACCGCGCCGGGGAGCCGCCGGTCCCGGGCCGTACCCCAGCAGCACCCCGTACCAGGGAGGACAGCGCCAGAATGAACGTGAAGACATCGGCGACCGGCGGCAGGCGGTCGGTGCGCCTGGCATCGGTCGCGACCGTCGTGCTCCTCGCGGGGCTGCTGTCCGGTTCCGGATCGGCCGCCGAGGAGGGCGGTTCGGCGGTGACCCTCGCCTACGACTGCGCCCTGCCGGGCGGCACCGGCCGGGTCACCGTCCGGGTCACCACGGCCTTCCCGCCCTCAGGGACCGCGGGGACACCGCTGGAGAGCGGTCCGGTGACGGTCGACGTACGGCTCGCGCGGGCGGACCTGGAGGCGCTGCTGCCGGCCGGCACCGAGGTGGTGGCGAGCACCGCGACGCTCGCCGTGGGGATCAGGCAGAAGGGCCGGTCGGCCGAGGCCCGGTGGCTGGACCTGCCGGCGCCGGGCTCCGCCGTCCCCGCCGAGGGCGAGGCGAGCCTCGTCCACACCGGGCCCGTCCCGTCGGTGACGCTGCCGGCCGCGGGCGACGTCACCTTCACCGCGGGCCGGCTCACGCTGGGACTGCGTCCCGTCGCGGACACCGCCCCGGAGGCCGGAGCGGAGGGCGGGCCGGCCGCCGCTTCGCCGCTCGGCTGCGAACCCGCCGAGGACGGCGGCACGCCGCTGGCGACCGTTCCGGTGACGGCCGGCCCGCCCGACCCCTGGCCGTCGAGGACCGAGGGGGACGAAGGGGACGAGGGGGCCCGGGGCACGAACGGGGGCGCGGGCGCCGGTGACCGCATCGCGGTGGAGCCGCGGACGGCGGAGGCCGGGAGCGAGGAGCCGTGCCCCGTCGATCCGCCCACCGGAACCGCGGACTGGAGCGACGCGCCGAAACCGCCGGAAGGCGGCCCCGTCATGGAGGTCGACATCCCCGGCGGGGGAACGTTCGGCTGTGCCTACGCGGTCGGCATGGCCACCGTGTACAAGCTGAACGGGGCGATGATCATCAACGATCCCGCCAAGAAGCCCGGTCTGATCAGCGTCCTGGCCAACGTGCACCGCGGCCAGCGCGCGGCCAACGCCCCGGGCGGCTACTACCTGCGGCTCGACTCGCTCGGGAACCTGAAGCTGCCGGACGCCGACTCCACCTTCCTGACGTTCGGGTTCCAGCCGGTGTCCGCGAAGGTGGAGTTCGAGAACGGGCCGCTCACGATCTCGACCGGGAACATCGGCACGGGCAGCACCAAGACCTACTTCGCCACCGCCTCGTTCAAGCAGTCGCTGCGACTGCGCGACGTCGAGGTCAACGGGACCCCCCTGGACGTGGGCCCGAACTGCCGCACCGTGGCTCCGTTCAAGGTGGTCCTCAACGGCGACTTCCCGAAGTACGTCAATGTCTTCGGCGGAGGCCCCATGAACGGGAAGGTCGAGATCCCGCCGTTCTCCGGCTGCGGGACCGGCGGTGAGGACCTGGACAACCTGTTCACGGCGGCCATCTCGGGTCCCGGGAACGTCGTCGCGATGAACCAGGGCATGACCTGTGTCCCCTCGGACAGCAGCACCTTCTGCCCGCCGACCGTGCCGGTGCTGCCCGGCAAGGAGACTCCAGCCGGCTGACCGCCGGCCCCGGCCGAGGAGCGGCCCGCGGGCGCGCGTCGGCCGGGCGACGTGAGCTGCCGGGCACGCGGGCGGGGCCACCCTCCGAGGACGGCCCCGCCCGCTGTCCGGCCGGCCGTGCCGGTTACCGTGCCGCCGAGTGCCAGTACCGCGACATCAGCTTGCCCGCGTCGGGGGCGGCGCTGCTCGGGTCGTTGATCGTGGCCACGTACGTCTGGGCGTTGTTCAGGACCACGTTGTTGTCGCCCGAGGCGGAGGGGAGCCCGGTCTTCAGGTTCACCGCCCAGTCGAGCAGGCCCAGGCCGCAGCCGCTCGCGCCCGGGACCGCGTAGGTGGTGTCCGTCTGGTTGGCGCCGATGAGACTGATGCGGCCCATCACGCCGGCCGGGTCCGGGGTGCCGTCACCGGCGAACTGCTGGGTGCCCGGGGTGGGGCGGGTCAGGTTCTGCGGGCGGAGCAGGATCGGCTTCGAGGCGGAGCCGATGTAGCAGGCGTCGCCGAGGAACGGGTTCTGCAGGTGGATGCGCACCGGGAGCGTGATGATCGGCTTGCCCGTGGTGACGCCCGCCAGGAGCTGGAAGTCGCTGGGGTTGCCCACCGACTCGATGGTGGCGGTGACCCGGTTCAGGGTGCTGTTCGTGATCTGGTTGCAGATGCCGCTGATCACCGGGATGTCACTGGGGCACATGAGCCCGAGCAGCCCGCCGGGGATCTGCGCGGAGTCGGCCACCAGGGCGCCGCCGGCGGGCGAGACCACCGTCGAGCCGCCGCCGGGGTGCGTGACCACACCGACCTGGAGGTCGCTGGCGCCCACCGGCACGGTCGTGCTGCCGAGCTTGATGGAGCCGCTCGCGGAGTGCGAGGAGACGCAGACCGCAGTGTCGTTCAGCCCGTCGGCGGCCAGCATGGCCGGCGCGTCCACCGGGCACCGGGTGAAGGGTGCCCAGTGGCCGTTGAGGCCCGTGGCGGCGGTGGCCGATCCCACGGACGCGAAGGCGGCGAGTGCGGTGAAGGAGGCCAGCAGCCCCAGGCGCGCCCGTCTCGAACCAGATCTCATGTCGTCCCCTTTTCGGGCAGCCGCCACCGGGCGGCCACATAAGCGGAGTTGCTCGGGTCTTTCTGTGACACACCCAAACCGGCACCTTTTCGGGCCAGGTGTCACGGGTGCACAGACCATCGGTGTGCGGTACGGGTGCCGGAGTCCGCGGCGAACAATGCCGAAACGGACGTCCCTTTCACCGAGCCGTGAGGTTACTGGCGGGAAACACCGCCGCACAATCCTGTTGTCCGAGATTGTTGCCCCGTGACCGATTCCTCGTTCCCGGATGAGTGCGCCACGAGGGCGACTTGTCATTCGGTGCGCACCCGTGTGATGGCAGAACCGGCCATCGAGACGGTCTTTCGCCGGTGCGGAGAACTTGTCATCCCGTGACAGTTCCCCCCGGTTTCCTGCTCAATTCGTGCGAAGAACACGAGGGGGGTGGCGCGGGCCGGCGAAAACTTGGAGAGCCGGTATTGCCCGGTCAGGTTACCCAGCCGTAACGTCGCCCCCGTAGGCAACTCGGCCACGATGTCCGACGGTTGCTCCCTCTCGGAACGCGCGGGCCCGGCCCGGTCCCGCCGCTGGGGTTGCGCATCCGTCGACAAGGCGTACGCGGGAGTTTGTCATCGCATGACAAACGGGCCGGCTCCTGAAGAAATGGCTGTTCAAGGGCTTGTCCCGGCGGTCCTGATGAACTTAACGTGCGCCCCTCGGTGCACTTCTGTCACTTCGTGAGTGCATGCAGGAGGTGGGATGGGAATCGAAGTCGTCGTCGAGGGCCTTACCAAGTCTTTCGGCAAGCAGAACATCTGGCAGGACGTGTCGCTCACACTGCCTGCCGGTGAGGTAAGCGTGATGCTCGGCCCGTCCGGCACCGGAAAGACGGTTTTCCTCAAGTCCATCATCGGACTGCTGAAACCGGAGCGGGGACGCGTCCTCATCAATGGTGTCGACATGGTGAACAGTCCCGAGCGGGACATCATGGAGACGCGCAAACTGTTCGGGCTCATGTTCCAGGACGGCGCGCTTTTCGGCTCGATGTCGCTGTTCGACAACATCGCCTTTCCGCTGCGCGAGCACACTCGCAAGAGGGAATCCGAGATCCGGCGCATCGTCATGGAACGGATCGACGTCGTCGGTCTGCTGGGCTCCGAGGGGAAACTGCCCGGAGAGATCTCCGGAGGGATGCGCAAACGCGCCGGGCTGGCCCGGGCCCTCGTGCTCGACCCGCAGATCATCCTGTGCGACGAGCCGGACTCAGGACTCGACCCGGTCCGCACCGCCTATCTCTCCCAGCTCCTCATCGACCTGAACGCGCAGATCGACGCGACGATGCTGATCGTCACCCACAACCTCGACATCGCGGCCACGGTCCCCGACAACATGGGCATGCTCTTCTGCCGCAACCTCGTCACCTTCGGTCCGCGTGAGGTCCTGCTGACCAGCGACGAACCGGTCGTCTCCCAGTTCCTCGCGGGGCGCCGGGAAGGGCCCATCGGCATGTCCGAGGAGAAGGACGCGGCCACCCTCGCCGCCGAGCGACGGGGCGCCGAGGGCGGCGGATCCGCCCCGGCGCCGGGACCGCGCACCGTGGTGCCGCAGTTGGAGCCCTCGCCCGGGATGCCGGTCCGCCGGGCCGTCCAGCGCCGCCGCGAGCGGGTCCTCGGCATGATGGGCCAGCTCCCCGAGGCCGCCCGCACGGCCATCATGAACAGCTACGCCCCGGCCGCCGGCGGTGCCAGGCCATGACCGCCGACCTTCCGGTGCGGCCCCCGGGGCCGCCCGCCACCGACGCCCCGCCGCCGGACCCGGTGCCGGTGCGCAGACCGCCGACACGGCTGCTGGCGCCGCTGCGCGAGACCGGGAAACTCTTCGCGCTCGCCCTGTCCGTCACCCGGTCGGTCTTCCGAAGGCCGTTCCAGGTACGGGAGTTCGTCGAGCAGTTCTGGTTCATCGCCAGCGTCACCATCCTGCCCGCCGCCCTCGTCTCCATCCCGTTCGGCGCGGTCATCGCCCTCCAGGTCGGGTCGCTCACCCAGCAGCTCGGCGCCCAGTCCTTCACGGGCGGCGCCAGCGTCCTCGCCGTGATCCAGCAGGCCAGCCCGCTCATCGTGGCCCTGCTCATCTCCGGCGCGGGCGGCTCCGCGATCTGCGCCGACCTCGGCTCGCGGAAGATCCGCGAGGAACTCGACGCCATGGAGGTCATGGGCGTCTCACCCGTCCAGCGCCTGGTCGTCCCGCGCGTCCTGGCCACCATGGGCGTGGCCGTCCTGCTCAACGGACTGGTCTCCGTCGTCGGCACCCTCGGCGGCTACTTCTTCAACGTGATCATGCAGCACGGCACGCCCGGCGCGTACCTCGCCAGCTTCTCCGCGCTCGCCCAGCTCCCCGACCTCTACATCAGCGAGGTCAAGGCGCTGATCTTCGGCTTCATCGCGGGCATCGTCGCCGCCCACCGCGGCCTGAACCCGCGCGGCGGGCCCAAGGGCGTCGGGGACGCGGTCAACCAGTCCGTCGTCATCACCTTCATGCTGCTGTTCTTCGTGAACATGATCCTCACGGCGATCTATCTCCAGATCGTCCCCGCGAAGGGGAGCTGAGAGACGATGTCCATGCTCGGCCGGCTGGATCGCTCCGGCGACCAACTCACCTTCTACATACGGGCGTTGATCTGGATCCCGCGCACCCTGCGGCGCTACCTCAAAGAGGTGCAGCGGCTCCTGGCCGAGGTCGCCTTCGGCAGCGGCGGACTCGGCGTCGTCGGCGGGACCATCGGCGTGATGATCGCCATGACCCTCTTCACGGGGACGGTCGTCGGCCTCCAGGGCTACGCCGCCCTCAACCAGATCGGCACGTCCGCGTTCACCGGCTTCATCTCCGCCTACTTCAACACCCGCGAGATCGCCCCGCTCGTCGCCGGACTCGCGCTCTCCGCGACGGTCGGCGCCGGGTTCACCGCCCAGCTCGGCGCGATGCGGATCAACGAGGAGGTGGACGCCCTCGAAGCGATGGGGGTGCGCTCCATGCCGTACCTCGTCACGACCCGGGTCATCGCCGGAGTGGTCGCGATCATCCCGCTCTACGCCATCGGGCTGCTCTCGTCGTACGTGGCGTCCCGTTACGTCACCGTCCTGTTCAACGGACAGTCGGAAGGCACCTACGACCACTACTTCAACCTCTTCCTCTCCCCGGACGACGTGCTGCTGTCCGTGTTCAAGGTGCTCGTCTTCAGCGTGATGGTGATCCTCGCCCACTGCTACTACGGCTTCCGCGCCGAGGGCGGGCCCGCAGGGGTCGGCATCGCCGTGGGCCGGTCGGTGCGCAACGCCATCGTGCTGATCAGCGTCACCGACTTCTTCCTCTCGCTCGCCATCTGGGGCGCCACGACGACCGTGAAGGTGGCCGGATGACGAAGACGACGCAGACGACGAAGACAGGGACGACCCGCCGCCGGATCGCCGGGATCGGCTTCCTCCTCGTGCCCGTCGCGCTCGTGTGGACCTCGGTCGCGGTGTACAACAAGGACTTCACCCACGACGCCACCGTGACCGTGCGCACCGGCACCGTCGGCAACGAGATGCACCGGAACGCGGACGTGAAACTGCGCGGCGTCGTCGTCGGACAGGTCCGCGCCATCGACGCGGACGGCGAGGGGGCCCGGCTCACCCTCGCCATCCGGCCCGAGGAGCTGGACCGCATCCCGGCGGACGTCACCGCCCAGATGCTGCCCACCACCCTCTTCGGCGAACGATTCGTGGCCCTCGTACCGCCCGAGACCCCCTCCGCGCGGAGCCTGAAGGCGGGCGACACCATCCCGCAGGACCGCTCCGGCAACGCCATCGAACTGGAGCAGGTCCTCGACAACGTCCTGCCGCTGCTCACCGCCGTACAGCCGCAGAAGCTCTCCGCCACCCTCACCGCCGTCTCCCAGGCGCTCCAGGGCCGCGGCGAGAAGCTGGGCGAGACCCTGGTCACGCTCGACGCCCACCTGAAGAAGCTCAACCCCCAACTGCCCACGCTCAATGCCGACATCAAGGAGCTCGTCAGGGTGAGCGCCGTGTACGCGGACGCCGCCCCGGACGTCCTCGACGCACTCACCGACTTCACCACCACGAGCGGCACCCTCGCCGAACAAGAGGCCGGACTCGCCGACCTGTACGGATCGACGACCGCCTCGGCCCAGGACGTCACCGCCTTCCTGAAGAAGAACAAGGACAACCTCATCCGGCTCTCCGCGACGAGCCGGCCGACACTGGAGACCCTCGCCACGTACTCCTCCGAGTTCCCCTGCACCCTGCGCACCCTCGCCACCTTCGTCCCGGCCATGGACAAGGCCCTCGGCAAGGGAACGAACCAGCCCGGACTGCACGTCACGCTCAAGACCGTGCCCTCCAAGGGGAAGTACGTGGCGGGCAGGGACACCCCCGTCTACGACGCGACCGGCGGACCGCACTGCTACTCCCTGCCCTACATCGGCGACACCGCGCCGACCGCGGACGTCCGCACCGCGCACCGGGACCCGTCGGCCCGCTCCGGCCCCCGAGCCCCCGAAGAGGTCCCGGCGGCCGACGCGTCGCTCGGCATGCCCAACTCCCGGCAGGAGAGCCTGCTCGTCAACGAACTGGTCGCTCCCACACTGAAGGTCCAGCCGCGGGACCTGCCCGAGTGGAGCAGCGTGCTCATCGGCCCGGCCTTCCGCGGTGCGGAGGTGAAGCTCAAGTGAAGCGCCGCTCCCTCGCGGGACCGCTCGCGAAATCGATCGTCTTCGTCCTGGTGACGACACTGGCCACCACCGTGCTGGCCCTGTCCGTCGCCAACACCGGCGTCGGCGGGACCAGTTCGTACAAGGCCAGGTTCACCGACGTCACCGGGCTGGTCGTCGGCGACAGCGTCCGGATCGCCGGGGTCAAGGTCGGACAGGTCGAGTCCATCGAGGTCGCCGACCGCAGGCTCGCCGAGGTCGGTTTCACCGTACGGAAGGGGCGCGGGCTCCCGGCGTCGGCGACCGCGTCGATCAAGTACCTCAACATGGTCGGCCAGCGGTACATCGACCTCGACCGGGGCGCCGGGCCGGTGGGCGAGAGCCTCGCCGCCGGCTCCACCATCCCGGTCTCCCGCACCACGCCCGCCCTCGACCTCACCCAGCTCTTCAACGGCTTCCAGCCGCTGTTCGAAGGGCTCTCCCCGCCCGACGTCAACGAACTGGCCGGTTCCATCGTCCAGGTGCTCCAGGGCGAGGGCGGCACCGTCGACAGCATCCTCCAGCACGTCGGGTCGCTGACCGGCACCATCGCCGCCAAGGACAAGGTGATCGGCGAGGTGATCGAGAACCTCAACACGGTCCTGAAGACCGTCAACGACCGGGAGGCGGGCTTCGACGACCTCGTCGTCACCCTCCGCAAGCTCGTCAGCGGATTCGCCGGGGACCGCCAACCGCTCGGCCGCGCGGTCACCGCCATGGGCGCCCTGACCACCGTCACCGCCGACCTGCTCGACGACGGCCGGGGGCCCCTCAAGGACGACATCCGGCAGCTCGGGCGCCTCTCCGACCGGCTCGCCGACAACACCCCGCAGATCGAGAACTTCCTGCGCAGGACGCCCGCCAAGATGGCGGCCATCAGCCGCACCGCCTCGTACGGCTCCTGGCTCAACCTCTACCTCTGCGAGGCGAGGGTCACCGGTGTGACGACCAGCGACGGCAGCGCACCGCCCACCGGCATCGCCATCACCCAGCCGAGGTGCCTGTCATGAGGATCAAGCCCGTGCGCGAACGCAACCCCGTCCTCGTCGGCGCCGTCGGGCTGCTCGTCCTGGCCCTCGTCGGGCTCGCCGCCTTCCGGGCCGACTCGCTGCCGTTCATCGGCGGCGGCACGACGTACACCGCCGCGTTCACCGAGTCGGCCGGTCTGACCGAGGGCGACGAGGTACGGATCGCCGGGGTCAAGGTCGGCGAGGTCACCGGAGTCGCCCTCGACGGCGCCGAGGTGAAGGTGACCTTCCGGGTGCGGGACGCCTGGATCGGCGACTCCAGCACCGTGGGCATCGCCATCAAGACGCTCCTCGGCGAGAAGTACCTCGCGGTCGACCCGCTCGGCGACGGGCCGCAGGACCCGCACGAACGCATCACGACCAGCCGCACCACCTCCCCGTACGACGTCACCCAGGCGTTCGACGGCCTGGGCGAGACCATCGGGGAGATCGACACCCGGCAGCTCGCCAAGAGCTTCGAGACGATCTCGGCCACGTTCAGGAACTCCCCGCCGAACGTCAAGAGCGCCGCGAACGGACTCTCCGCGCTCTCCAGGACCGTCTCCGAACGCGACGCGCAGCTCGCCACCCTCCTCAGGAGCAGCAAAAGGCTGACGAAGACCCTCGACGGCAAGAAGAGCAGCTTCGAGACCCTGCTGGAGGACGGCAACCTGCTCCTCGGCGAGATCCAGGCCCGCCGCGACTCCATCCACCTGCTGCTCACCGGCACCCGCGACCTGGGCACCCAGCTCACCGGTCTCGTCGCCGACAACAAGAAACAGCTCGGGCCGACGCTCCACGCGCTCGGCCGGGTCACCGCGGTCCTGCAGAAGAACCGCAAGAGCCTCGACAAGGTGCTCGCGCTCGCCGGTTCGTACAACCGGCTCGTCGGCAACACCCTCGGGAACGGCCGCTGGTTCGACAACTACGTCTGCGGCGTCGTCCCGAAGAACTACCTGCCCGCCGGCACCCCGCCGGCCACCGGATGCATGCCTCCCCGGCAGGAAGGCGGCCACTGACATGAGACCGACCCGCATCGTCGGCGTCGGCGCCGGGCTCGCCGTCATGGCCGTCGCCGCCACGACCGGGGTGATGGCCCTGGACGACCGGGGCGGCACCACCGTCACCGCGTACTTCGACCGGGCGACCGGCGTCTACGCCGGATCCGACCTGCGGATCCTCGGCGTGAAGGCCGGCCGGGTCCAGTCGGTGCGGCCACGCGGCAAGGAGGTCGAGGTCGTGCTGCGCGTCGACAAGGGCGTCAAGGTCCCGAAGGACGCCCATGCCGTCGTCGTCGCTCCCAGCATCGTCGCCGACCGGTACGTCCAGCTCGCCCCCGCCTACACCGGCGGACCGCTGCTCGCCGACGGCACCGAACTCCCCGCCGCGCACAACGCCACCCCCGTCGAGGTCGACCAGCTCTACGCGTCCATCACCGAACTGGCCGACGCGCTCGGCCCGGACGGCGCCAACGCGCAGGGCGCGCTCGCCGGACTCCTCGACACCGGGGCCAAGAACCTCAAGGGCAACGGCAAGGACATCGGGAACTCCATCGAGCAGTTCGGGAAGGCGACGAAGACCCTCGACAAGAGCAGCGGGGACCTCTTCGAGACGCTGTCCTACCTTCAGTCGTTCACCACCATGCTGAAGGACAACGACGGCGAGGTGCGCGACGCCGAACGCCAACTGAACTCCGTGACCGGCTTCCTGGCCGACGACAAGAAGAACCTCGGCGCCGCGCTCAAGGAACTCGGCACGGCGCTCGCCCAGGTCAAGACCTTCATCCAGGACAACCGCTCCGCGCTCAAGAAGAACGTGGACGCGCTGGTGCCGCTCACCCGGACCCTCGTCGACCAGCGCGCCTCGCTGGCCGAGTCCCTCGACGTCCTTCCCCTCTCGGCGGGCAACGTGCTGAACGCGTACGACCCGAAGAACCGCACGCTCAACGGCCGCACCGACCTCAACGAACTCAGCATGGGCGGTCCCCTCACCCAGCCGGCCGCCGGTCTCCGGGGGCTCTCCCCGGTGGGCACCGAACGGCAGCGGGCGCTGCCCTCGCTGCCGCTGCCCGCGGTGGGCACGGTCTACGGCACGCCCGACAAGAACGGGAGCGCCGATGCGTCCGTTCACGACGCGGGGAAGCGGAAGGGGACGGGCCGATGAGCGGAGGACTCCGCGGATCCCGGACCCCCGCGGCGGCCCGGGCCACCACACTGGGCGTGCTCGGAGCCGTCTGCGCCCTCGTCCTCACCGGCTGCGCGGCTCCCCGGTTCCCGGGCATCGAGCAACTGCCCCTGCCCGGCGGCGCGGACCTCGGCGACCACCCGTACGAGGTCACCGCCGACTTCGGGGACGTGCTCAGCCTCGCCCCGCAGTCCTCGGTGAAGGTCAATGACGTCTCCGTGGGCCGTGTCACCAGGATCTCGCTCGTCCCGGGCAGCTGGCACGCGAGGGTCACCATGCGGGTCAACGGGGACGTCGAACTCCCCGCCAACGCCTACGCGCACCTCGAACAGTCCAGCCTCCTCGGCGAGAAGTACATCCAGCTCTCGCCGCCCGCGCGAGGCACCGCGCGCGGCACCCTCGCCGACGGCGACCGGATCCCGCTCACCCGCACCAATCGCAACCCCGAGGTCGAGGAGGTGTTCGGCGCCCTGTCGATGCTCCTGAACGGCGGGGGCATCAACCAGCTGAAGACCATCACCACCGAACTCAACAAGGCGATGGCCGGGAACGAGCCCAGGATCCGCTCGATGCTCCACCGGGTCGACACACTCGTCACCGACCTCGACGCGCACCGGGAGGACATCACCGAGGCCCTCGACGGCGTCAACCGGCTCTCCACCACCCTCGCCACCCGCAAACAGCAGGTGGGCAAGGTCCTCACCGACCTCAGCCCCGGCATGAAGGTCCTGGAGAAGCAGCGCGGTTCCCTGCTGACCATGCTCCGGGCCCTCGACACCCTCTCCACCGTCGCCGTCGACACCATCGACAGGAGCAAGGACGACACGATCGCCGACCTGAAGGCCATCGCACCCACCCTCAAGGCGCTCGCGGACTCCGGGAACGACCTGCCCGACTCCCTCCAGGTCCTGCTCACCTACCCGTTCACGGACGAGGTGCTGCGCGGGGTGAAGGGGGACTACCTCAACGTGTACCTGGACCTGACCGCCGTGCCCGGCACACAGATCATCCCGGCGTTCGACCCGGACGCGGTGACGGCACCAGCGGCGAGGGCGGCCGTGCCGTCGGCCGACGCGGCACTGCCACTGCCGCTCCCCTCGGTCACGGCACCGGCCACGGTCTCCGGGACACCGGCCCCGGGCAGGCCCGGCACGACCGCCCCGACCGCGACGGCCCCGGGCACGCCCCGGACAACGGCGCCCGGCACACATCCGCCGGCGTCGCCGGACGGCCCGTCGGCCTCGGACGAGGCGTCGCCCTCGGAGGGGAGCAACCGGTGATCACCCTCGCCATCAGGCTGAAGAACATCGCGTTCCTGATCATCGCGGTGCTGGTGCTCGGCTACCTCGGGGTCCGGTACGCCGGCCTCGGCCACTACGTCGGCCTGCGCGACTACTACACCGTCACGGTCCAACTCCCCAGGACGGGTGGCCTGTTCACCCACTCCAACGTCACCTACCGAGGAGTCTCCGTCGGACGGGTCGGTCCCATCGAACTCACCGACGACGGCGTCGCGGCCGAACTGCGCATCGACAACTCCGCACCGCCCATCCCCGACGGCCTGAAAGCCGTAGTGGCCAACCTGTCGGCGGTCGGGGAGCAGTACGTCGACCTGCGGCCGACCCGCTCCGGCGGCCCCTACCTGGCGAACGGCTCGGTCATCCTGCAGGCCGACACCACCGTCCCGGCCCCCGTGACGAACGTCCTCACCAGCATCGACGGCCTCGCCGGATCGGTCGACCTGGAGTCGCTGCGCACCGTGGTCGACGAGTTCGGCGCCGCGTTCACCGGCCGGGGCGACGACCTCCAGGTCCTTCTGGACACCGGGAGCGACTTCGTACGGGCGGCCGACGACGCGCTGCCCACCAACACGAAGCTCATGGCCGACGGACAGGTGGTACTGCGCACACAGGCCGAACAGGGAGAGGCGCTCAAGGGGTTCGCCTCGGGTGCCGAGGAACTGGCGGCCCAGCTCAAGGGGTCGGACACGGACCTGCGGAAGCTGATCGCCGCCGCCCCCGACGCCACCGGGCAGATCAGCGGCCTGCTGCGCGATCTCGACCCCGCCTTCGGCGTCGTCGTCGCGAACCTCCTGACCACGTCCGAGGTGGCGGTGACCCGGCAGCGCGGCATGGAGGAACTGCTGGTGAAACTGCCCGCGGTGGTGGCGGCCGGGGCCAGCGCGATCGACGAGGACGGCGCCAGGTTCGGCATGTCCGTCACCTTCTTCGAACCGCTTCCGTGCACCGCCGGATACGGCGGCACCACCTACCGCAACGGTCTCGACACGTCGAAGGGCCCGGCGGTCAACACCAAGGCGCGCTGCACCGCCTCACCGGGCACCGGCATCAACGTGCGCGGCAGCGCGAACGCGCCGAAGGGCGGTCCGCTGCCGAAGCCCGCCAGACCCGGCTCGCTGCTCCTCGGGGCCGATGCCGGAGGGGCGCTCCCCGGCGCGCTCGGGTCCGTCGGGGACCCGGAGCCCGCCCCGAGGGGCTTGGCCGGGCTGCTCGGACTGGAGGCCGGCCGATGAGCACGCGTGCAAGGACCATGACCGCCTGGGCGGCCGTACTCGTCGCCGCGCTGGTCTGCGCGCTCGGCGGCTGGTCGTACGCACGGGCGCGGGGCGACGACACACTCGCGTACGCGAAGAACCGCGATGCCGCCCTGGCGGCGGGCAGACACCACCTCGCCCGGCTGAACAGCCTGGACGGCAAGGACGCCCGGAGCGTGGACGAGGGATTGCGGCAGTGGCTCGACGCCACCACCGGCCCCCTGCACGACCAGCTCGCCCGTACCCGGAAGAAGGACGCGAGCGAGCTGCGCAGGAGCGGTGGCACGGCGCGCGGCACCGTCACCGACGCGGCGCTCACCGCCCTCGACGAACGGGCCGGCACCGCCGAGCTGATCGCGACCGTGGACGTCCGGATCACCCCGCGCACCGGTCGGCCGGGCACCGAACGCAAGCGCTTCGAGGCCACGCTCGCCCGGACCGGGGGCGGCTGGAAGGTCAAGGCGCTGACGGCGATCGCGGCCGGTGGCGCATGAGGAGCGGGGGAGGACGGCGATGGTGAGCACGGACGAACGGGTCGGGAACCGGGACGCGGACGTGGATGACGGGAGCGCGGCGGGCGCGGACGCGGCGCCGGGGAACGCGTCGGACGAGACGGCCGGTGCGGACGAGGCGGACGACGCGAAGGGACCGGACGGGGCGCCCCGGTCCGCCCGCCGCCGGATCCTCGCGGGCTCGGCGGTGCTGCTGACCGTCGCCCTGCTCGCCGCGGGCGCCGGGCTCTTCGTCGAGGCCCGGCAACTGCGGGACACTCCGGCCACCGACAACCTCGCGCTGACCGACTCCGCGGCGACCACCAGGGTCATCGGTGACGTCAGCAACGCGCTCGGCACGGTGTTCTCCTACGGTCCGCGGGAGACCGACGCCACCAAGGAGTCCGCGAAGCGGTACCTCGACGGGAAGGCGCTCCAGCAGTACGCGGCGTTGTTCGGCCAGGTCGAGAAGCAGGCCCGGGACCAGGAACTGACCCTCACCACCCATGTCGTACGGGCCGGGGTCACCCGGCTGACCGGCACGGGTGCCCATCTGCTGGTCTTCCTCGACCAGGTCTACGAGCGCCGGGGGAGGGCCGCCACCACGGCCGCCGCCCAGCTGTCCGTCACCGCCGAACTGCGGGGCGGGCACTGGCGGATCGTCGACATCGCCGCCAGATAGCCGCCGGACGGCCACCGGGACGGCACCGCGTGGCATCCACCGCTCAGCTCAGTTCAGCCGCAGGGGAGAGACAGCAATGGCACGGGTACGGACGAGGAAGAACCCGCTGGTGATGGCGGCGCTCGCGCTCGCGGTCGTGGCGGCCGGGGGCGCGGTCCGGGGCGGCTGGTCCTGGTACGGGGCCGCGCACGAGGAGTCGGTGGCGTACGCGAGGACGCGCGACGACGCCCTGGCCGCGGGGGAGCAGGCCGTGCAGAACATGAACACCCTCGACCACCGGAAGCTGAACGAGGGGCTGGACGGCTGGGAGGACTCCACCACCGGCGATCTGCACAAGCAACTCGTCGACGGGCGGAGCGGGTTCGAGAAGCAGATCCGGGCGGCGGAGACCGTGAGCACCGCGAAGGTGCTGTCCGGCGCGGTCACCGAACTCGACGAGCGGGCCGGCAAGGCGTCGGTGATGGTCGCGTTGCGGATCACCGTGACCGCCCCGAAGGCCGAGCCCGCGGTGAAGGAGAGCCGGATGCTCGGGCAGCTCACCCGCACGCCCGAGGGGTGGAAGCTCAGCGCCCTCGGCCAGGCACCGGTCGGCAACACGGCCGGCTGACGCCCCGGCTCCCCACCCCGTCACCGAGAGGACCCCGGACATGTCGACCACCCGTCACCTCGTCAACCGCCGACGCCGTCTGGCCGCCGTCGCCGCGGAACGCGGGGGAGCCATCGCCCCGCCGCGCGGGCCCGCGGGCCCGGACGCGCCACGCGCCGATCCCGACCGCCTTCCGGTCACGGAGGACACCGGCGCGGACGGCGTGCCGGACGACACCGATCCGGACACCGCCACCACGGACGACGCCTCTCCGGACGGCACGGGGACGAGGGAAGCGCGCCGGGGAGGAACGAGCCGGGAGAGCAGAGGACCGGGATCCGGCCGGGTGCCCCGCCTCCGGGTCGGTCTCCCCGCCGTCCTCTGCGCCCTCACCGTGCTCCTCGGAGCCTTCGCCGCCTGGGCCTTCGGCCAGGCCGCGAGCCTGCGCGACGAACCCGCACGGCAGAACACCGCCCTCACCGACATCGGCCGCACCAGTGAGGTGAAGGGGCAGATCGCCGAGGCGGTCGGCGCGGTCTTCTCGTACAACTACGCCGCCACCGCCAAGTCCGAGCAGGCGGTGCGGACCTACCTGGTCGGCAAGGCGGTCCAGCAGCACCGCGACATGCTCGCCCAGGTCCGCGCGCAGGGACCGAAACAGAAGCTCGTCCTGACCACCACCGTCACCGACAGCGGTGTGGAAGTCCTCGACGGCGACCGGGCCAGGCTGCTGATCTACGCCGACCAGAGCAACACCCGTACCGGCACGTCGGAGGAGAGGACCTATGCGGCGGCGATGTTCGCCGTGGACGCCGTCCGCCGCGACGGCACCTGGCGGATCTCCGCCATCGACACCTTCGCGCAGTGACTCGGCGGCTCATCGATCCGGGGAGAGGGGAGCACACATGAGGTTCACCGGCACCACCCGCCGCAGGATCGGCGGCACCGCGGCCGCGGTCGCCGCCATGGCCGCGCTCACCGCGTCCCAGGCGCCGACGGGCGTCCGTCACGAACACACCGCGAAGGAGCGTCAGGAGACCACCGAGGAGGTCAGATGGTCCCAGGCGCCCAACGACGACTCCTACCACACCGAACTCCCGCCGCTCGCGACGCCGCAGCCGCCGGTGCCCGGCGCGAAACGGAGCCCGGCCGCCGCACGGACCTGGGCCGAGGCGGGCATCCCCACCACGGTCCTCGCCGCCTACCGCAAGGCGGAGAGCACGCTGCGCCGCACCGAGCCCGGATGCCGTCTGCCGTGGCAGCTGCTCGCGGCGATCGGCAGGGTCGAGTCCGGGCACGCGGGCGGCGGGCGGGTCGACGTGCACGGCACGACCCTCACCCCGATCCTCGGACCGGTGCTCGACGGCGCGGGCTTCGCCGAGATCCGGGACACCGACGACGGCGTCTACGACGGCGACCGCAGGTACGACCGCGCGGTGGGACCGATGCAGTTCATCCCGTCCACATGGGCCCACTGGGGCAGGGACGGGAACGGCGACGGCCGCCGCGACCCGAACAACGTGTACGACGCCGCCCTCGCCGCCGGGGCCTACCTGTGCGCCGGTGCGCGCGACCTGTCCGTGAAGGCCGACCTGGACCGTGCGGTCCTCGCCTACAACCACTCGGACACCTATCTGCGCACCGTGCTGTCCTGGCTGGAGTTCTACCGCAAGGGCGTCCACCCGGTGGCCGACGGCAAGGGCGTCGTCCCCCGGAGCCCCGGCGCGGGCGGCCCCGAGAAGCCGAAGCGGCCGGTCGGCGGACCCGGGTCCCCGGGCGGCGGCATCGTCGTGGGCCCGCAGCCCGGCGGCTCGCCCGGTCCCTCGTCGTCCGCGTCCCCGGGACCGTCCGTCACCCCGACCGGCTCACCCGGACCCACCGGGAGCCCGGACCCCACCGGTCCGACCGCGTCGCCCCGCCCCACCGACGGCGGACCGTCCTCCCCGGACCCCGGCACCACCCCCGGCCCCGGCACGACGGACCCCGGCCCCGGCTGCCCCACCGGCTCGGCCTCACCGGACCCGGGCGAATCGCCGGAGGCGACGCGGAGCCCGTCCCCGGATCCCGGGTCCGGTCCCGGCGAGGAACCGTGCCGCACCCCGTCGGACCCGCCCTCCGCCGACTGACGGCACCTCGTCCCCTCCCGGGGACGTTCGCCCCGAGGCGAGCGTGGCCGGGAGGGCAACGGGCTCACCGGCCACGGGCCGGCAGCACCTCGGCCAGGTCGTACCGCACCACCTCCTCCAGCTGCGCGTACGTGCAGCTCTCCGGAGTGCGGTCCGGCCGCCACCGGCGGAACCGGGTGGTGTGCCGGAAACGGTCGCCCTCCATGTGGTCGTACGCCACCTCGCAGACCCGTTCCGGCCGCAGCGCCACCCAGGTCCGGTCCTTCTTCCCCGACCAGCGGCTCGGCGCCCCGGGCAGTCGGGCGGTCTCGTGCGCCTCGGCGTCCGCCCACGCCGCCCACGGGTGTCCGGCGAAGCCGACGCGCAGCGGCTCCAGCTCCTCGACCAGTTCGGCGCGGCGTCTCGCCGAGAACGCCGCGCAGACCCCGACGTGCTGCAGGACGCCGCCGGAGTCGTACAGACCGAGCAGCAGCGAGCCGACGACCGGTCCGCTCCGGTGGAGGCGGTACCCCGCCACCACGCAGTCGGCGGTGCGCTCGTGCTTGATCTTGTACATCACGCGGGTGTCGGGGCGGTACGGCAGGTCGAGCGGTTTGGCGACCACGCCGTCGAGCCCCGCGCCCTCGTACCGCTCGAACCACACCTCGGCGACCGCGGGGTCCCTGGTCACCGGGGCCAGATGGACGGGCGGTTCGGCGGCGGACAGCGCGGCCTCCAGCACGGTGCGCCGGTCGGACTGGGGCAGGGAGAGCAGCGAGTCGTCGCCCGCAGCCAGGATGTCGAAGGCGACGAGACTGGCCGGGGTCCGCTCGGCGAGCAGCCGCACCCGGGAATCGGCCGGATGGATCCGTTCACCGAGCCGGTCGAAGTCCAGCCGGCCCTCGTACGCGACCACGATCTCGCCGTCGATGACGCAGCGCGGCGGCAGATTGTCCCGGACGGCCGTGACCAGCTCGGGGAAGTAGCGGGTGAGCGGCTTCCCGGTGCGGCTGCCGATCACCACCTCGTCGCCGTCACGGAACACGATCGCCCGGAAGCCGTCCCACTTGGCCTCGTACTGCATGCCCGGCGGAATCTTCGCGACGGACTTGGCGAGCATCGGCTTCACGGGCGGCATCACCGGCAGGTCCATGGTCCGATTCTCACCCGGGGGTGGCATTACTTCTCCCGATATGCGGCATAAGTGACCCCCGCCTACCGTGATCGTCATGGGCGCAGCGGGCAGAGCGGTGGAACTGGAAGCCGGGGGACGGACCGTACGGCTGTCCAGTCCGGACAAGATCTACTTTCCGGAGCCGGGCTACACCAAGAGGGACGTGGCGGAGTACTTCCGCGCCGTGGGCCCGGGCATCACCCGTGCCCTGCGGGACCGGCCGACCACGCTCCAGCGCTTCGTGGACGGCGTCGAGGGCGAGTTCTTCTACCAGAAGCGGGCCCCGAAGAACCTTCCCGACTGGATCCCCACCGCCCGGATCACGTTCCCCAGTGGCCGCCACGCCGACGAGATCTGCCCGGCCGGACCCGCCGCCGTCCTCTGGGCGGCCAACCTCGGCACGCTCACCTTCCACCCCTGGCCGGTCCGGAGCGCGGACACCGACCATCCGGACGAACTGCGCATCGACCTCGACCCGCAGCCCGGAACGGACTACGCCGACGCGGTGCGGGCCGCCCACGAACTGCGCTCCGTCCTCGACGACCACGGCCTGCGCGGCTGGCCCAAGACCTCCGGCGGCCGGGGCGTCCACGTCTTCGTGCCCATCGCGCCGCGCTGGACCTTCACCGAGGTCCGGCGTGCCGCCATCGCCACCGGCCGCGAACTGGAACGCCGGATGCCGGACCGGGTGACCACCGCCTGGTGGAAGGAGGAGCGCGGGGAGCGGATCTTCGTGGACTTCAACCAGACCGCCCGCGACCGCACCATCGCCTCGGCGTACTCCGTGCGCCCCCACCCGCACGCCCCGGTCTCCGCCCCGCTGCGCTGGGACGAGATCGACGACGCCGAACCGCGCGACTTCGACATCCGGACCATGCCGAAGCGCTACGCGGAGGTCGGCGACGTGCACGCGGACATGGACGAGCACGCCTTCCGGCTCGACGCCCTGCTGGACCTGGCCGACCGGGACGAGCGCGAGCGCGGCCTGGGCGACCTGCCGTACCCGCCGGAGTACCCGAAGATGCCCGGCGAGCCGAAGCGCGTCCAGCCGAGCCGGGCCCGGAGCGACGAGGACGGCGCCGCATGAGCGCACCCGACCTGGAGCCCTCCGCACCGCACGGGGCACATGGCCGGCCGCTGAGTGCCCGTCAGAAGTGGGCCGTGTACAAGAAGTCCCCGTACCTTCCCGCCACCGTGCTGCTGCTCATCCTCGCGGCCGCCGCCGGGCTCTTCGCGGGTTCCTACAGCTACGCGATGGCCAACCCGACCCCGCACCGGATCCCGGCCGCGGTGGTCAGCCGTCCCGAGCCGGCGCGGGGCGAGGCGTTCGTGGCCGCCATGAACAAGGCGCTCGGCGCCTCGCTCGTCATCCACACCTACCCGACCCGGGCACGGGCCCAACAGGCGCTGGAGCGCCAGGAGGTCTTCGCGATCATTCGCGCGGGCGGCCGGGGAGTCGCCCTGGACGTGGCCGGTGCCGCGGGAGCCTCCGTCGCCGAGCTGCTCACCGAGGTCGCGGCGAAGGCCGGCGCCGAGACCGGGGTGCCGATCACGGTCCGGGACGTCAAACCGTTGCAGAGGGGCGATCCGCGCGGTCTCGCCCTCTTCTACATCTCGCTGGCCGCGGTGATCGTCGGCTTCGTCGGCGCGATCCAGCTGAGCGTGCACGCGCAGGCGCTGGTGCCGCTGGAGCGGATCGCCTTCACCGTCGCGTACTCGCTGCTCGGCGCCTTCGCGATCGCCGCGGTCGTCGACTGGCTGATCGGCGCCCTGGACCTGCCGTTCCTCCACTCCTGGCTGATCCTGGCGTTCACCATGTTCACCTCGGGCATGGTCTTCAACATGTTCAACACCCTGATGGGGCGTTGGGCGATGCTGCCCACCTGGGGCGTGATGGTCCTGCTGGGCAATCCGTCCTCCGGCGGCGCGGTCTCCTGGCCGCTGCTGCCGTCGGTCCTCGGGCACATCGGCCGCTGGCTGCCTCCCGGGGCCTCGGTCAACGCCCAGCACACCGCCGTCTACTACCGGGGGCACCAGTTCCTCTTCCCGTATCTGGTGCTCGGTGGCTGGACGCTGGTGTCCTGCACGGTGTTCTGCGTGTGGCGCCACCGGCATCCGGCCGCCCGCGACCACATGCCCCGGCACGCGGCCACGGGCGGCTGAACCCGTCCGGCGACGCGTACGGCGGCTCCCGCCCCGGCGCCGCCGTCCGGCCCGGCCCGGCCGGGCCCCGGCGTGCCGCGCGGGAGCCGTCCGCACGCGTCGGGCGTCGTGCCGGCGGACGAGGCCGGGAGTGTCGCAGGCCGCGGTGGCGGACGGTGCGCGCTCCGTCCGGGTGCGTACGAGCGGGAGATCCCCGGGAAACGGTGTGGGCCGTCCGAGGGGCAGCCGCGCCCCGCCTACCACGGCAGCCCTGGAAGCCGCCGCACGCCCCGTAACCTCCGTTGTCTCCGCACTTTCCGCGGTTCCCCGATCCGGGCCGGTTCCGGGCCGGGGCCGTTCCCCTGCGATCCGGGGCGGCCCCGCGATCCGGCCACGTTTGCACACACTTCGTAAATTCCGTAACGCAGTGGGGAGTTCGGCATGGACAGAAGGAGCTTCAACCGGAGGTTCCTGGTGGGCGGCGGGGTGGCGGCCGCAACCGGGGCGGCATCGTTGTCCCTCGGCGCGATCGAGGCGAGCCCGGCGCAGGCCGTGCCGCGGACCGCCCCGCCCGGCGGCGCCACACGCCGCCTGCGGATGTACGCGGAGAAGCTCCCGGACGGACGGATGGGGTTCGGCCTGCGGAAGGGCAGGGCCACGGTCCCCGGACCGCTCGTCGAGCTCAACGAGGGCGACACCCTGCGGATCGAGCTGCACAACACCACGGACGTGCCGGTCAGCCTCCACCCGCACGGCGTGGACTACGACATCGCAAGCGACGGCACCCGGCTGAACAGGAGCATGACCGGACCGGGTGGCACCCGTACCTACATCTGGCGCACCCACGCCCCGGGCAGGCGCCGGGACGGCACCTGGCGGGAAGGCAGCGCGGGCTACTGGCACTACCACGACCACGTCGTCGGCACGGACCACGGCACCGAGGGCATCCGGAAGGGACTGTACGGTCCCCTGGTCGTCCGCCGCAGGGGTGACGTCCTGCCGGACAGGACCATCACCATCGTCTTCAACGGCACGACGGTCAACAACGGCCCGGCCGGTCAGGCCCCCGACTTCCGTGCCACGTTGGGGGAGCGGCTCGAAGTCGTGATGATCACCCACGGCGACTACTTCCACACCTTCCACCTGCACGGACACCGCTGGGCGGACAACCGGACCGGCCTGTTCACCGGCCCGGACGACCTGAGCCGCGTCATCGACACGAGGACCGTCGGCCCGGCGGACTCCTTCGGCTTCCAGGTCATCGCGGGCGAACGGGTGGGAGCGGGGGCCTGGATGTACCACTGCCACGTGCAGAGCCACTCGGACCTGGGCATGGCCGGACTGCTGCTGGTCGCCGAGCCGGACGGCACGGTTCCGGGCTACGATCCGCACGGCCCGGGGCCCCACAGCACGCCCGCACCGGAGAAGACCCCGTCGGGCGCCGCTCCGGGCAAGGGCGCACCGGGCACGGCCACGCCCGGCAGCACCGCCACCCCTGGCAAGACCGCCGCCCCTGGCAAGACCGCCGCCCCCGGCAAGACCGCCGCCCCCGGCAAGCCGGACACCGGCGCGGCGGGAGCCGCCGCGGCCACCCCCGGCGCGGCCTCCGGCACGGCGGCCCCCGGTGGGCCGACCGCGGGCGGGGCCGCCCACGCCCCTGCCGCGCACGGCTCCTGACCAGGCGTCACACGGCTTCTGACCCGGCCAGGTCAGCCGACTCCCGTCGCGGGGCCGGTGGTGTCGACGGCCTCGGCCGTCCCGGCCGGTGAGGAGGCTTCGGCGGTGTTCGCCGGGTCGGCCGCCCGTGACGCCAGACGCCGCTGTTCCTCCTCGACGATGCGACGGGCGAGCGACCCGTCCGACACGTCCACGGCGTCCGGCGTCGTCTCGGCGACGTCACTGCGCCGCGCGTACAGGTCGAAGAGCCGCTCCTTGCGGGCCAGGATGTCCAGCATCCGCTCGTCGACGCTGTCGGTGGCGAGGAGGCGGTGCACCCGGACGGTCCGTATCTGCCCCATCCGGTGTGCGCGAGCCACCGCCTGATGCTCCATCGTCGGTTTGATCTGCGGTTCGCAGAGGATGACGACCGACGCGGCCTGGAGGTTGAGGCCCGTGCCACCGGCCTGGATCTGGCTCAGCAGGACCGCGTGGCCGTCGGCGGCGGTGAAGCCGTCGACGATGTCCTGCCGCCGGGCCGCCGGGACACTTCCCGCCAACGGTCCGAACACCTCCCCTCCCAGGGCCTGCCCGACCGTGCGGAGCACCTCGCCGAAGTACGAGAACACCACGACCTTGAGCCCGTTCTCCGCCGCCTCGGCGACCAGCTCGCGCAGCCGGTCCAGCTTCGCGGAGGTGCCGGGCCGGGCGTACGCGGCGCGGCGCATCCGCATGAACTGCCCCGTGTCCACCGCCTCGCGGTAGGCGGCGAGGTCCTCCTCGCTGAACTCCTCCCACTCGTCGACCTGCACCAGGGCGGGCAGTTCCGTGAGCACGTCCTCCTGGTTGCGTCGCAGGTAGGCGGGGGCGACGGCCCTGCGGAACGCCTGCGAGCCCGCGGCCCCGTGCGTGGTGCGGACCGAAGGGGCCAGTTCGGGCTGGAGATGGCGGACCAGGCTGCGGAACTCCTCGACCCGGTTCTCCATCGGCGTACCGGTCAGGAACAGCACCCGTTCCGTGCGTCCCGTCCAGCCGGACACGGCCCGGGAGCGGCGGGTCTCCGGATTCTTGACGTAGTGTGCCTCGTCGACCACCAGCATGCCGGGACGCACACCGCAGTCCCGGGGACCCGGCAGGGTGTGGAGGGCGTCGAACGTGGTGACGGCGACGCCGCCGCTCTCCCGCCACTCGGCGAAGGCGCCGTGCCGCTCGGGGCCGTGCACCGGCAGGGCCCGCAGGGTGGAGCGGGCCCTGACCTCGCGCGCCCAGTTGATCAGCACGCTCGCCGGGCACACCACCAGGAAGTGCGTCTCGCCGTGCGCCGCGAGATGCGCGAGCGCGGCGATGGCCTGCACGGTCTTGCCCAGCCCCATCTCGTCACCGAGGATCACCCGCTTCTGAGCCAGCGCGAACCGGGCCCCGAACGACTGGTAGCCGCGCAGCGAGACCCGCAGACGGGCGTCGTCCAGCCGCAGACCGCGCACCCGGTCGGCGATCCCCGCCGGGATGAAACCCTCCGCCGCGTCCCGGTCGGGGCCGCTGCCCGACAGCTCGGCGATCAGGCTGTAGTACTCGGCGGACCGCAGCTCGAAGTCGACCCAGGCCGCGAGGCCCGTGTCGGCCTCTCGCAGCAGATCGGCCGACACCTGCCCGAACAGCAGGGGCAGTCCGCGCGCCGCAGCCTCGTCGACCTCGTCCCGTACCGAGACGGCGGCCGCCAACGCGCGGGCACGGGCCTCCCGTCCGCCCAACAGCAGGCGCAGCCGCCCCCGCGTGGGCCCCGCCGCGACCGTCAGAGGCTCCAGCCGCGCGATGAGCCGCCCCGCCGCGTCCACCGCCCGACGGACGTCGGGACCGGCCTCGACCAGCCGGTGCAACGCGGTGACCAGCGCGGTCGTGGGCTCGTCCGGGGTGTCCACGTCGATCCGCACCGCGACGGTGTCCCGTACGGCGTGGGCGATCTGGCCGGCCGCGGCCAGCGCCTGATCGGCCGTCTGCGCGCCTACGCCGGAGATCTGACGCAGCTCGTAGCGGTTCGCCTCGTGGACCTCGCCGACGGTGGTGAAACCGGCCTGCTCCACGGCGCCGAGCCGCAACCGGCCCTCGGTGACGTCCTTCAGCCGGGAGACCGGGATGGCGGACAGTTCGCGACGGACGAGGCCGTCGAGCAGCGGGTTCAGCGCCGCGCGCACGGCGTCGACGGCGCCCGCGTGATCGGCCAGCACCGCGCGCGCCGTGACCAGCAGTCGTTCGGCCCGCTCCAGCAGTTCCCGGGCGGACCGCCCCGTGGGTGCCCCGGCCTGTGCCGGTCCGGCCTCTGTCATCTGCGTCGTTCCTCTGTCCGCGCGGCCGGGCCGCCGTCCCGCCCGGTACCTGCCCCGGCGCCTCATATCGTGCCACGCGCCGCCGACAGGGCCCCGGCCCCGGTGGGGACGACGCCCCGGCGAGCGGGAGGCCGTCAAGGGCACGAGGGCCCGGCGGCTACGAGGCTCTGTCGGGTCCGAGGCCCCGGTGGGCACTAGGCCGAGGCGCTCAGGAGGCGGGCGGGCGCCGTTCCGCCGGGGACAACAGCAGCACCTCCAGCGCCCGCGCGCAGGACCGCGCCCGCGACAGGAACCACTCGATGCGCGCGTCCGTGATCAGCGACGGAGTGGCCCGGACCGCGAGCGCGAAGCGTGCGTACCCGGCACCGTCCAGCACCGGGACCGCCAGCGTCCGGACCCCGTACGCCGACTCGCCGTCGTCGAGCGCGTGGGCCGCCGCCCGCACCTTCGCCAACTCGGCCTCCAGTGCTGCCGGTTCGACGATCGTGCGATCGGTGAACGCGGGCAGCGGGGGCAGGGACCCGGGCCCGCCCTCGCCCGGCCGCGCCCACGCCAGCAGCACCTTGCCGAGCGCGGTGGAGTGCAGCGGCCTGCGCAGCCCCGTCGACGGCGTGACCGAACCACCGGCGACGATCACCGCGTGCGGGCCGCTGCGCAGCGCCAGGTCCGCGGTGGCGCCCGTGCGCTCGGCGAGATCCGCCAGCTCGGGGGCGGCCAGATGCAGCCCCCGGCGGTGGTACGAGAGCCGTCCCAGCTCGGTCACGGCGGGGCCGAGCCGGTATCGGGACGTGCGGGCGTCCTGCTCCAGGAATCCCGCACCGAGCAGGGTGCGGGCCAGCCGGTGCGCCGTGGAGACGGGGAGCCCGAGACGGCGGGCGAGATCGGAGGCGCTGAGATCGGGACCGTTGTCGTGGAAGCAGTGCAGCACGTCCAGGGCGCGTCGCACCGCCTGCGCACCGCCGGGAGCACGCACTGCCGCGGCCTCTTCCATATCGGTTCACACTCCGTTCGTCGCACGGATCGGGACGGGGTGGGGGACGGGACGGGATCGGTCGGGGGGAGGGAGCATAAAGTTGCCACATTACGGGATTTGAATGTGCGAGTCCCACTGCCTCGAAACACCACGTTCACACCAAATCCCACATCGTGGGAAGCGAGTGGTGGCCCCGCCGAGGTCCGTGGCACGCTCTGGTTCACCCGCTGCCCCGTACCCACCGCGACCGGCATCGCCGCCGACCGGTGCCGCCTCACCGAGGAGTTCGCCCCCGACGGCATCGAGGCGCGCTCCCTCCAGGACGCGGCCCCCGCCGCCTGTCCGGCCGTCCCCGTGCACACGAACACGTCGACGTCTTCCTGACCTGGGGCGAACCCCCGCACCTCCGCAAGGAGAAGCCGGCCGAGTCGCGGGCCCGTGCCGCCGCACACGGCGCCCACAGGATCGGACCGGCGGCCGATGCCGTGGGGCATGGGCCGCCGGGAGTCACTCGGCCGCGAGATCCAGCACCGACCAGTCCGTGCCCCTCCGCTCCCGGACGTGGATGCGCGAGCCGCGGCAGATCGTGGTGAAGCGCGCCAACGGGACCCCGTCGGACCGGACCAGCCGCGCGGTCCCCGGTTCCGGCTCGACGGCGGTCTCCGTGATCCTGCCGCGGGTCAGCCCGTCGTCGCCGTGCAGGAACATGACGCTGTCACCGTGCAGCGCGAGGGCCCACACCCTGCTCATCCCCGTCGGCCGCACCCGCACCCGGCCGTCGGAGCGGACCTCGACGAGCGGGTGACGTGTGTGCGGGCAGGCCCACGCCGTCGTGCCGTCCACATTGAGGGCGACGCAGTCCGACATGTCCATCAGGCCGGGTCCGGGGCGGAAGGCCCAGAGCGGCTCGCCGGTGCTGCCCCACCGTCGCAGACCGGGATGGCTCAGCGGATCGTCCCCGTACACCCCCTCGTCGAAGTGGCCCACCCACAGCTCCCCGGACGCGTCGGCCATCAGGTGCTCGATGGCGTCGCCCAGGCGGAACGCCCACGACGGCCGCCCCAGTGCGTCGAAGACCTGCGCCTGTTGTTCACCGGGTCGGCTGCGGGCGTCCGCGAGCACGAAACCGCCGTCCGGCAGGACGTCCAGCATCGGCCGGCGCGGTCGCACCGCACTGAGGCGGGTCTCGTACACCCGGCCGTCGGCGGCGGTGACGACAACGGCGTCGTACGGATCGTCAGTTCCGTTTCCCGGCGCGCGTTCGCCCAGCAGCCAATGGACATGGCCACGGGCGTCGACGGTGCTGTGGAAGAGGGGGAGACGTGCGTATGCGCGGGGCAATCGGGCATACGGGATCAGGCGGACGGAATCCATGGTGCTCCTCGGCGAATGGCGCGAACAGGTCGGCAGCGGGGGATCAGCCGGGACCGGTGGCGCGTTGGCCGGGGGCCGTGACAAGGAGCGCTTACGCGGCATGAGCCTTTCTGCTGGTCATGGGGAAGATCATCCACGGGACCGCGCACCCGTGCAACGCGGTGGCTCATACGCGCCGTTCGTGCGTCGTCGCCGCAGGCTCTCGGCCCGGGTGCGACGTGTCGGGGGTTTTTCCGGGCCGGGCCGGGCTGTACCCTCCGGAGGGCCCGACGGCCGACGCGCGACCGACGCGGATGCGGCCGGGCCCTCGGTCCGGGCGCAGTTCGCGAAAACCGGAAGGTCGGCCGGAAAGCACCGGCGCGCCGCATTGATGGCGCGTTGATCGGTTGTTTATCGGGGTCGGGCACTGTGGGTGCCATGCTGATCAACACCGCTTCCGACCCCGCACTCGCCTGGCAGGAGACAGCGTTGTGCGCGCAGGCGGGACCCGAGTTCTTCTTTCCCGCCCCCGGCAGCTCCACCCGCGAGGCCAAGCAACTCTGCAACGCCTGCGAGGGACGGGTGGCGTGCCTGGAGTACGCCCTGGCCAACGACGAGCGTTTCGGCGTGTGGGGCGGCCTCTCCGAGAAGGAGCGGGAACGGCTGCGCAGAAGCGGACGCAGGCGGGCCTGAGCACGCCCGGCCCCGGCTGCGGGGCGGGGCGCGCTCCCGGGCCGGTGGGCCGCTTTCCCGAACCGCCTGCGAAGGTGGGCGCATGAACGGGAACGAACACGACCGGGACACCCTGCTCGCCACGGCCGTACGGCTGCGCGTCGAAGGCCGCCCCGAGGAGGCCCGCAGGCTGCTGCTGGCCCTCTGCACCGCCCACCCCGCCGACGCGGAGGTGGCCTACCAGACGGCGTGGGTCCACGACGTGCTCGGTCTGGAGGCCGAGGCCGTGCCCTTCTACGAACGTTCCCTGCGCGGCACCGGGCTGTCCGAGGAGGACCGCCGGGGCGCGCTGCTCGGGCTGGGCAGCACCTACCGGGTGCTCGGCCGGTACGACAGGGCCGTGGAGGTGCTGAGCGGCGGCGTCGAGGAGTTCCCGGACGACGGGGCGCTGCGGACCTTCCTCGCCATGGCCCTGTTCAACACCGGCGAGCACGACGCGTCCGCGCGCCTGCTGCTGGAGCTGCTGGCCGCCACCAGCGAGGACCCGTCCGTACGGCAGTACCGGAGCGCGATCGAGCACTACGCGCGCGATCTGCGCGCGACGGTGTGAGCCCGGTGCCGGGGACCGGCCCCGGCCGCCGGGGGCCGACCGGGGCGGCACACCGTCCCCCGGGCCGCCCCCGAGGAGGCCGGGACGGACGGGCGGAAGGACCGGCCGGGGATCAGGCCCCGGCGCGCGTGGCCATCCGCGCCTTGCGGGCGGCGAGCTTCTCGTCGAACTTCGCCGCCTCGTCGTCCAGGCCGCCCATGTACAGGCCCAGTTCCTCCTGCGCCCGCAGGCCCTCGGGGCCCAGACCGTCGATCTGGAGCACCTTCAGGTAGCGCAGCACCGGCTGCAGCACGTCGTCGTGGTGGATGCGCAGGTTGTAGATCTCGCCGATCGCCATCCGCGCGGCGGCCCGTTCGAAGCCCGGGATCCCGTGGCCCGGCATGCGGAAGTCGACGACGACGTCGCGCACGGCGCGCATCGTCTCGTCCGGGGCGATCTCGAACGCGGCGGCGAGCAGGTTGCGGTAGAACACCATGTGGAGGTTCTCGTCGGTCGCGATGCGCGCCAGCATCCGGTCGCAGACCGGGTCGCCCGACTGATGGCCCGTGTTGCGGTGCGAGACGCGGGTGGCCAGCTCCTGGAACGCGACGTACGCCACGGAGCGCAGCATCGAATGGCGGTTGTCGGACTCGAAGCCCTCCGACATGTGCGCCATCCGGAACCGCTCCAGCTCGTCCGGGTCCACGGCCCGCGAGGTGAGCAGGTAGTCGCGCATCACGATGCCGTGCCGGCCCTCCTCGGCGGTCCAGCGGTGCACCCAGGTGCCCCAGGCGCCGTCACGGCCGAAGAGGGAGGCGATCTCGTGGTGGTAGCTCGGGAGGTTGTCCTCCGTCAGCAGATTGACGACGAGGGCGGTCCTGCCGATGTCGGTCACCTTGGACTGGTCGGCCCGCCACTCCTCGCCGTCCTCGAAGACGCCCGGGAAGTTCCGCCCGTCGGAGAACGGCACGTACTCGTGCGGCATCCAGTCCTTGGCGACCTTGAGGTGGCGGTTGAGCTCCTTCTCGACCACCTCTTCCAGGGCGAACAGCAGCCGGGCGTCGGTCCACGCCTTGGAACTGCCGAGGTGGGGAGCGGTGATCGTCACGGGGGACTCCTGGGGACGGGAGGTTTACCTACGGATACGTAGGTTACGAGACCGTAGGTTAAAGCGGCGGTAAGGCTGTCGCCAAACTCGCCCCCCGAAGCCCCCGCGAAGCCTCTCCTCGAACTCCCTTCCGACCGCTGGTCAGGAGGCGGGCGTCCCAGTCGCGTCGGCCGGCGCGGGGCCCGGGAGAGGCCCCGCACCGCGGCCCGGATCCAGGCCCGGGTCCCGGCGCAGATGGGCTGCGGTGAACGAGGTGGGGTGGTCGAGCAGTCCCGCGGGCGTTCCCCGGTAGAGGATCTCGCCCCCGCTCCGTCCGCCGTCGGGCCCGAGGTCGATCACCCAGTCCGCGCGCCTGAGCACGTCCAGGTCGTGTTCCACGCAGATCACGCTGTTGCCCGCGTCCACCAGCCGGTCCAGCAGGTCGACGAGTGTGCCGGTGTCCGCCATGTGCAGCCCGGTGGTCGGCTCGTCGAGTACGTACACGACGCCGGTCCGGTGCAGTCGGGTGGCGAGTTTGATGCGCTGGCGCTCGCCGCCGGAGAGCGTGCTGAGCGAACGGCCCAGGGGGAGGTACGCCAGGCCGACGTCGTCGAGCGCGCCCAGTCTGCGCGCCAGGGCCGGGTCGTCGAAGAGGCGGGCGGCCGGTGCGGCCGTCATCTCCAGCACGTCGACGATGGACGCGCCGCCGACCCGGTACCGCAGCACCTCGTCGTCGAAGCGCCGGCCCTCGCACACCGCGCAGGTGGTGGTCACCGGGTCCATGAACGCGAGATCGGTGGTGATCACCCCCCGGCCCGAGCAATTCCCGCACGCCCCGGATGAGTTGAAGCTGAACAGGCCCGGATCGACGTCGTTCTCCCGGGCGAAGATCCTGCGGATGGGGTCCAGTGCGCCGAGGTACGACGCCGGGGTCGAACGCGACGACGCGGTGATCGCGCCCTGGTCGACGACCACCGCGTCCGGGTACGCCCGTGTGAACACCTGCGAGACCAGTGTCGACTTGCCGGATCCGGCCACTCCCGTCACCACCGTCAGTACACCTCGCGGGAACGCCACGTCCACGCCCTTGAGGTTGTGCAGTCTGGCCCCGGTCACCGGCATCCATCCGGTGGGGGACCGGAACGTGTCCTTGATCCGTGCCCGGCGGCGCAGGCAGCGTCCGGTGAGCGTGTCCGCTTGGCGCAGCCTTTCCACCGGACCCTCGAAGACGACGCGTCCGCCGTCGGCGCCGGCCCGCGGGCCCATGTCCACGACGTGGTCCGCGACGGCCAGCACGTCCGGGTCGTGCTCGACGACGAGGACGGTGTTGCCCCGGTCGCGCAGCCGGACCAGGAGGTCGCACAGTCGGCCGACGTCGCGCGGGTGCAGGCCCACGCTCGGCTCGTCGAGGACGAAGGTCAGTCCGGTCAGCGAACTGCCCAGGTGCCGGACCAGCTTGAGCCGCTGCCCCTCGCCGCCGGACAGTGTGGAGGTCTCGCGGTCCAGGCTGAGGTAGCCGAGACCGATGTCCACCAGTTGCTCCAGCCGTTCGCGGGCGGCCGAGGCCACCGGGCCGGCCACCGGATCGTCGATCGCGGCCAGCACCTTCACCAGGTCGGCGACCTCCATCCGGCCGTAGTCGGCGATGGAGAGGCCGTCGATCCGAGTGGCGAGCGCCGCCGCGCTCAGCCGGGCGCCGTCGCAGGAGGCACAGACCGACTCCGTGGTGAAGCGCGCGGCGGCCGCGCGCCGCCGCTCCGAGAGTCCCTCGGTGTCCCGGTTCAGGTGGAGCCGGGTGAAGCGCTCGACGATGCCCTCGAACCGCACCTCGGCCTCGGACGACTTCACCTCCACCCGCACGGTGAACCCTTGGCCGTGCAGCAGGAGCCGCATCTCCTCCTCGGTGAAGTCGCGGAGCGGTTTGTCGTTGTCGAAGGCTCCCGACCTGGCGTACAGCTGCCACTCCCAGCCGCCCACCGAAAGTCCGGGCAGCAACAGCGCGCCCTCGTTGAGGGACCTGCTGGGATCGATCGCCCGGTCGATGTCGAGACGCACCGTGCGTCCGACGCCGTCGCACTCCGGGCACATGCCGTCCGGTTCGTTGAAGGAGTACGCGGTCGCCGGGCCCGCGCTCGGTGTCCCGTGCCGGGAGAACAGCACCCGGATCACCGACCAGATGTCGCTCGCCGTGCCGACGGTCGAGCGGACGTTGCCGCCGATCGGCCTCTGGTCCACCACGATCGCCACGGACAGGTCGTCGATCGAGTCCACCCGGGGCCGCTCGTACTTCGGCAACCGGTTGCGGATGAACGAGCCGAAGGTCGCGTTCAGCTGGCGTTGGGACTCCACGGCGATCGTGCCGAAGACGAGCGACGACTTGCCCGACCCGGAGACTCCGGTGAAGACGGTGATGCGCTCCTTGGGAATGGAGAGGGAGACATCGCGCAGATTGTTCGCGCGTGCTCCGGTGACGACGATGTGCCGGTCCGTGTTCCGGCGGGCGGGGTGATCCATGCGGCCGAAGCTAACCGCGATACCGGACATCTACTGTCTGGTTTCCGGGGAGATCGGCGTCGGTGTCCTCCCGGAGGCCCGGCCGGCCCCGCGGGAGGGGTGCTCAGAGCTGTCGGCGTACTCGGAGCGATCGTGCTCGCCACGGGGGCGCCACGCGGTGCCGCGGTACGGGCGGGGCGGACGGGCCGGAGGGTCAGAGCAGGTGGTCCGCCGCCCCCGACTTGACCGCCGCGATCAGCGCCCGCAGCGCCTCCACGGAGTCGGTGACATGGACGTCGGTGTCCGTCGTGGAGCCGATGTACGCGCGGCCCCGGTCGTCGAGTCCGAAGCGGAAGCAGTTGGCGCCCTCGCTGCAGAAGGGGTCGTCCCAGTGGATCTCGGTCATGGTCTGTCCTCTCGGCGGTGCCGGGTCAGAGGTCCCGGGCTATGGTTCGGATGAGGTCGCGTGATTCCCCGACCGGGAGCGCGAGTGCTCGCAGGCGCTCCAACAGGCCGCGATATCGGCGTAGTTGCATGTCGGAGTCCAACAGCGTCGAGCCGTGCGAGGAATCGAGCTGCACAGTATCGAGCTGGGGTACCCGGGCGCCCGCGTAAGTGAACGACTGTCCCGCGCCGGGCAGTCCGCCGGCGGTGAACGGGATGACCCGGACCGTGATCAGGTCCCGCTCCGACTGATCGAGGATGTGGTCCAGTTGTGCGCGGGCCACCTTCGGGCCGCCGAACTGCATGCGCAGAGCCGCCTCGTGGATCACCGCCTCGTACGACGGGGGCCGGTCCCGGTTCAGCACGTCCTGACGGCGCAGCCGCAGGGCGAGCCGGGCGTCCAGATCCGGTCCGGGCAGCGGGGGGTCGGCCATGGCGAAGAGCGCCCGTGCGTGCTCCTCGGTCTGCAGCAGGCCGGGGACGTGGGTGGTGGTCGAGGTGATCAGCTCGACCGCGTGGTGCTCGAGTTCGGCGATGTCGAGCAGCCCCGGGAGCAGCAGTCCGCGATGCTCCTCCCACCAGCCCCCGGCCCGCTCCCGGGCCATCTCGGCGAGCAGATCGACCAGAGAGGTGTCGGGGCAGCCGTAGTTGAACGCCAGGGTGCGGACCCGTTCGGGGCTGATGCCGAAGCGGCCCGATTCGATGTTCGGGATGCGGGTGCGGTCGACGCCCAGCAGGGCGGCGGCCTGCTGCACCGACATCCCCGACTGTTCGCGCAGCTTGCGCAGTTCGGCCCCTAGGCGTTGCTGTCGCGCGGTCGGGGTGCTTCTGGGTGGCACGGTGGAGGTTCCTTTCAGGGGGAGCGGTTGAACGAAATGACTGGAACCGGGCAAGTGGTAGCACTGTGCTCCAGTGTGCGCTACCGTCGGTAGTGCAAGTCTCACACGGGGCTACCGACCCCGGTTGTGATCGTCAGCGCAATTACCGGAAATGTGAGCATCTTGATGAAGGGCGCATCGCGTTGCCTCCCGGCTCCCGTACCGGTCGGCCCTCGACCGCCGATGGTGGACAACCTCAGTTACTCGTTCGCATTGCCGGGCGGCGCGTTCTGCGCCGGCGTCGCACGCGGAGCCGTGGGCGAACTCCTCGAACGGCACGGCCTCGCGGAACTCCGTGAGACGGCCGTGCTCGCCGCCTCCGAGCTGGTCGCCTCCGCCTACCGGTTCACCCCGGACCAGGAGATGCTGCTACGGGTCCACTGGCAGTTCGACGCCCTGCGCGTGATCCTCTACGACCAGCATCCGCCCCACGGCTCGGTCGAGAAGTCCGAGAAGTGCCGCGAGCGCCGCAGCGAGAGCATGTGGTTGCTGGCGGCGGCGGTCGACTCGCACGGAGGAGACTGGGGGCTCGCTCCCGCGCTGACCCCTTCCGGCGGCTGCAAGGCGTGGGCGTTACTCCAACGCTGACGGCACGTCGACCGCCCCCGCCCCCGCCGTCCGGATCCGGTCCGGACTCCGAGGGCCGGTGGGACCGCGCGCGACGGGACGGCCGGGCGACGCGGTGGAACGAGGCGCCCGGACGACGAGGGCCGAACCGGTCAGGTTCCGTCGAACAGATCGGTCAGGTCCCGGTCGAGGTCCAGGAACCGGTGCTCGTCGCCGGCCGGCACCAGCTGCTGCGCGCGTTCGAGGAACAGCCGCAGCTCCGCGGTGCGGACGTGGACCATCGCGATCCCCTCGACGGCGTGGAACTCCAGCACCGTGCGGTCGTATCCGTACGGCCTGATGCGCACGTCCCCGAGCCCGGCGGCCCCGTCCATGCCCGCGGCGAGCAACTCCCGGGAGAACTCCCAGGAGACGTCGGCGCCCTCCAGGGTCGCCTTCGCCGGGAACGCCATGCTCACGGCGAACGGATCTCTCCGGTCGTACCGCAGAGTGGCCGGAAGGGTCTCCATCCGCGGAGCGGAAGCGACCATGCGGGCCTGCACGGACTGTTCGATGACGGTGGACAAGACCTTGCTCCCTTTCTCGGCCAGATGAACGGTTCCCGGCACAGACAGAGACGGCGGATCACATGACCGCGTGCACAGAACGGCGGGGTGAGTTGTGTCACTGGGCGCCGGGCACCGGTCGGGTACCCGATTCGCGGCTCGGCACCCTGGACGGAGTGCGGCCCGCGGGTTAGCTTCCGGCGCCATGAGAGCCGAAGGAACGACGAGACGACTGATGTCATGGGGACTGTGCGTGGCGGCGCTGGCCGCCGCCCTGGCCGCACCGGAGGCGGCCGCCGCACCGGAGGCGGCCGCACGGAACGCCGGGGCCGTGCGGGGAACCGCGGCCACGCCGGATCCCGAGGCGTCGCCCGGGGAGCGTCGCCGACCCGGTGAACGGCCCGTCTGGACGCTCACCGCCACCGGAACCGATGCCCGCTTCCGCGGTCTCGCCGCCGTGAGCCGACGTACCGCCTGGGTCGCCGGATCCCGGGGGACGGTGTTGCGGACCACCGACGGCGGGCGCCACTGGCACGACGTGTCACCGCCCGGCGCGGCGGGGGAGGGCCTGGAGTTCCGCGACATCGAGGCGTTCGACGCCCGGCGCGCGGTGGCCCTGTCCATCGGGGAGGGAGAGGCGTCCAGGGTGCTGCGCACGGACAACGGGGGAGCGACCTGGACGGAGTCGTTCCGCAACACCGACGCCCGCGCCTTCTACGACTGCCTCACCTTCTTCGACAGGCGGCACGGACTGGCGATGAGCGATCCCGTCGACGGGAAGTACCGCATCCTGTCGACCGAGGACGGCGGCCGGAACTGGCGGGTGCTGCCCACCGAGGGCATGCCGCGGGCCCAGGAGAGCGAGGCGGCGTTCGCCGCCAGTGGCCAGTGCCTGGTCGCGTCCGGTCCCGAGGACGTCTGGCTGGCGACCGGGGGCGCCGCCACCGCGCGCGTGCTGCACTCCGCCGACCGGGGCCGGACCTGGACCGCGACCGGGGCGACGATCCCGGCGGGCGATCCGGCGCGCGGCGTGTTCGGGCTGGCGTTCCGGGACCGCCGCCACGGCATCGCGGTCGGCGGCGACCACCGCGCGGGACAGCCGTCGCCCGACGCCTCGGCCGTGACCGGCGACGGGGGCCGCAACTGGCGGCGGTCCGTCCTGCCCCCGGCGGAATACCGCTCGGGCGTCGCCTGGCTGCCGCACAGCAGATCGCACGCCCTGGCGGTCGGGCCGACCGGAACGGATCTCACCCCAGACGGCGGACGCACCTGGCGCACGGTCGACACGGGGTCGTACGACACCGTCGACTGCACACCGGACGGCGGCTGTTGGGCCGCGGGCGAGCAAGGTCGCGTGGCGCGCTCGGGGACGTAGGCCCCCTCCTCGTACCGCCGCCCGCCACCCTCCGCGCGGGCGTCCGGCATCCGGCCGCGGGTGGCGGGCGGTCCTCCGTTACGGCAGCTCCTGCCGGTACGGGGCGAGTTCCTCCGAGGTCTTCGTCGCGATGAACTCGGTGATCCGGTACGCGCACACGTCCCCCGCCACGAACGGGTCCTCCGCCGCGATCTCCTCGATCCGGGCGACGTCGTCCCCGACCGCCAGGATCACACCGCCGTCGCGCGGGTTCTTGCGTCCCGAGGCGATGAACACCCCGGCCGCGTACTGCCGCTCCAGCCAGGCGACGTGGTCCGCCAGCAGTGCGTCCACGCGTTCCAGCGGGGCGGTGTAGGTCAATTCGAGTATGAACATGATCGCCAGGCTACGGGACGACCGCCGACGGGGCCCGGCCGTGCGCCGGGGCGGCTCGTACACTCGACAGCACCATGACAATGTTCCCGACACCCGTCGGCGAGACCGAGGCCCGAGCCGTCCAGGACGCGCTGCGCGCCCGGGTGGTGCTCGACGAACCCGGACCCCGGCCCGGGACCGGCCACGTGACCGGAGTCGACGTCGCCTATGACGACGAGCGCGACGTCGTCGTGGCGGCGGCGGTGGTGCTCGACGGCGCGACGCTCGACGTGGTCGCCGAGACCACCGCCGTCGGCCGGGTCGCCTTCCCTTACGTCCCCGGGCTCCTGGCCTTCCGCGAGATCCCGACCGTGCTCGCCGCGCTGGAATCGCTGACCGTCGATCCCGGGCTCGTGATCTGCGACGGGTACGGCCTGGCCCACCCGCGCCGCTTCGGTCTCGCCAGCCACCTCGGCGTGCTCACCGGACTCCCCGTGATCGGTGTGGCCAAGAACCCGTTCACCTTCACGTACGAGCAGCCCGGGCCCCGCCGGGGCGACTGGTCGCCGCTCCTCGACGGCGAGGAGGAGGTGGGCCGGGCGCTGCGCACCCGGGACGGCGTCAAACCGGTCTTCGTCTCGGTCGGACACCGCACCGGCCTGGACAACGCCTGCGCCCACACCCTGCTCCTCGCCCGTGACTTCCGTCAGCCGGAGACGACGCGCCGTGCCGACGCGCTGTGCCGTCGGGCGCTGCGGGAGGCAACTTCCTGACGCCGTGTCATATGGCTGAGGCGGCACACCGATCGCACGTGGACGCCGGTTGAGTACGCGTACGGATGTGGCCCGGCGATCATGACGGGCAGACTGGTACGCGTGACCGAACATCGAACGTCTACGCGACCAGGGACCGTGTACCTCGCCCAGCGCCGGGTCGCGGTGGGCATGACCCTCGGGATCGTCGCGGGGGTGGTCTGGGCCGTCTCGATGATCTGCACGCTGGTGACCTGGGCGCTGTGACACGCACGGTGTCCGCCCGTTCCGGCGCGGCTACTTGTGCAGATCCGGGCCCTGGGCGTTGAGCAGGGCGCGCCAGGTGGCCTCGTCGCCGACGCCCGTCACGGGCAGGTTCCGGGATGCCTGGAACTCCTTCAGCGACCGCATCGTCGACAGGGTGTACGTGCCGGTGCTGTCGGTCGCCACCCCCGCCCGATGGAGCAGGTACTGCACCGCCATGACGGCCTCGGGCTCCCGCGCGCGGGAATCGACCGTGGTGATCAGCAGCGGCCAGGTGTCCTTCCCGACCTTGCCGTCCGCCGTCAGGGCGTGGGCCGTCTGGAAACTCTTGACCGCCTCCGCGGTGGCCGGTCCGTAGTCGGCGTCGACCTTCACGTCGTAGCCGTGCGCCCGTAGCAGCAACTGCACCGTGCGGGCCTTCCACAGCACGTTCCCCTTGCGCGCCAGCGGCCAGTCCGTGCCCTCCGACGGCTGGTCGGACACTTCCGCGACCGCCTTGGCGTCGCCGCTTCCCGCCGTCGGCCCCGGCCACCACGCCGTCCAGCCCACGGCCAGCAGCAGAAGGAGCGCCGAGGCCGCCGCGACGGTCCACGCGACGCGGGAGCGGCCCCACCGGCCGGTTCCCGAACCGCGCCCGGGGGCCGGTGCGGTGCCCGGACCGCCGGACGCGGGCTCCGCGTCCTTCCTCTCCGCCGGTGTGTACCCGCCCGTGGCGGTGGTCGCCGGGGCGGGACGGGTCCCGGCCCTCGGACGCCTCCTCGGCGACGCGGAACCGGCCGCCGCTTCGGCCAGGGCATGGGCCCGGACCAGTTCGTCGGCGGGTGCCCCCAGCGCCGTGTGCAACTGCTCGACGATCCGGCACGGGGCGTTGGAGGAGTGTGCGGGATTCAGATACCGCGACAGGGTGGTCTGGTCGATCCTCAATCGCCTGGCGAGCGACTGCTGGGTGGGCTTCTCGCGGCCGTCGCGCGCGGAGGACTCCCACCAACTCCTCAGCAACTCCGCGAGATCCCGCCCCGGATGTTCGTCGTCGTTCGTCACGGTGCTGTCCGTCATCGGCACTTCCCGACTCTCTGTGTGCATAACCGCAGTTCAGTGGCGCGCATGGTGGCTCTGCATAGGCGCATCGATTCGCGGGACGCAGATCGTAGTGAAACGCCCGGGCGGTGCTGCACAGTTGAGGAGCGGCCGGCCCGGCGGGCGCCGCGACCCCACCCCGTCATCGGCCCCTCGAAGGGCCGCTCCCACCTGTGCGTTCGTGGCCGACGGGGGTGCCCGAGGTCTTCTCATCCGACGAACATGAAGGTCTGAATATGCCTCAGTCATCACCCGTTCGAGTGCGTCTCGCACTGACCGGAACCCTGGTGGGAGCGGCTCTCGTCGCGCTGGGGCTGATCACCCCGGCCGTCGGTGCCGCACCGCCGTCCGCCTATCCGGTCGACGGGGTGGACACCAGTCACCACAACCACGAGTGGAAGGGGCGGGGCGGGCCGACGGAGATCGACTGGCGCCAGGTGGCAGCCGCGAACGACTTCGCCTTCCTCAAGGCCACCCAAGGGGTGTCGGGCAAGGACTCGTGGTTCGCCCGCGACTACGCCTCGGTCTCCGGGACCTCGTTGTTCCGCGCCCCGTACCACTTCTTCCACCCGAGGAGCACGGCCGACGGGGCGGCCCAGGCGAGGCACTTCGTCGCGACCGTCCGGGCGGCCGGCTACCGGGGGGACCGGGCGGGCGAACTGCCGCCGGTGCTGGACGTCGAGAAGCTGCCCGCAGGCGGCGGCAGGGAGGTGTGCCCGCAGCACCTCCGTATCCAACAGGTGCGGATCTTCCTCCAGGAGGTGCGGAAGGCATTCGGCGTCACCCCGATCGTCTACACCCGGGCGTCCTTCGTGAAGGAGTGCATGGGCGACAAGGGGGAGGTGTTCGCCGGTCATCCGCTGTGGCTCGCCCGCTACGGCAGCGGCTCCGACGAACCGCGGCAGGTGCCGGGTGCCGGGCGCTCGTGGTCCTTCTGGCAGCACACGCGGACGGGAACCGTTCCCGGGATCGAGGGGCCGGTGGACCGTGACGTCTTCCGCGGCGGCCGGTCCGAACTGACGGCGCTGGCGAAGGGCGGCGCGCCACGGACGGAAGGCCGCTGATCCCGGCACAAGCGGTTCGCTGGCCACCAACCGACGGCGCAGGTACGGGAAGTGACGGATCATCACATTCGTCGGCCGCAGTCCTTGCGCCGCTGTCCCCCGTGCGGCACACCAGGCTCGTCCACCCGCACGACATCCGTCTCCGGGCCCTTCCGGGCCGCCTCGTCATCCAAGGAGTGACCCATGAACGCACCGTCCACCCGCACCCGTCGTGCTGCCGTCCGGCTCGCCGCCGGCATCGCGGCCCTGGCCGTCCTCACCGGACCGGCCGCCTCCCTCGCCACCGCGGGCGACCGCCCGGTGGCGGCCCGGGGCGGCGGAGAAGCGGCGTCGCAGCCGGCCGCGGCCGACTGGCCGATCCTGAAGGCGGGGAGCAAGGGCGCGGGCGTGACCGCGCTCCAGCACCTGCTCACCTTCCGGGGCCAGGCCGTGGCCGCCGACGGGAACTTCGGACCGGCCACCACGACCAGGGTGAAGGCCTTCCAGAAGGCGCAGCGGCTCACCGCGGACGGCGTCGTCGGGCCCGCCACCTGGACCAGACTCGTCACCACCCTGCGCGGCGGCGCGAAGGGCGCGGCCGTGAAGGCGGCCCAGACCCTGCTGAAGGCGTGCGGTCAGGCGGTGACCGTCGACGGCACCTTCAGCGCGACGACGACGGCGAAGGTGAAGGCGTTCCAGAAGGCGGCCGGTCTCACGGCCGACGGCGTCGTCGGCCCCCGGACCTGGGCGGGCCTGCTGAACGGCGGAGCGCCGGCCGGTGACCGGGCGGGCCTCGCCAAGCAGATCCTGGCCCAGAAGCAGATCACGCTGGCCACCGTCCATCCGGGCGGCAGGCACGCCGGGTCGACGGCGCGGCAGAACATCGTCGACACCGCCGACGGCAAGGGTGCGCTCACCAGCCCGTGGGGCGACAAGCCCAACCGGCGGGTCCCCCTCGACCCCCGGATGCTGGGCGGGCTGCTGAAGCTGCGCACCCAGTACGGCTACCGGCTGTCGGTCTCCGAGATCGTCGGCGGCGACCACAGCGGCAACTCCCGGCACTACGCCGGGATCGCCTTCGACATCACGCACATCAACGGCCGCCACGTCGGCAGCGGCGCTCCGCACAAGCAGTTCATGGCCACGTGCAGGAAGCTCGGCGCACAGGAGGTCCTCGGCCCGGGCGACCCCGGGCACGGCCGCCATGTGCACTGCGCCTGGTCCCGCTAGGGCGTGTTTCGAAAGTAGCGTCGTCCGCCCGAAGGGCGGGGCCTGCGGCGTCCGGTGCGGTGCATCGCAAGGCGGAGGGTCGTCCTCGTACTGGGCGTACGAGGACGATCCTCCGCCTCGCGATCAATGGGGTCTTCCCTGTTCGGGCGGAGCCGAGAACTGGGGAAGCGCCGGACGCCGCACGGCCCGGCCCCCGGCCGGACGACGGCACTTCGAGGACACGGCCCAGGAGGAAGCCCGGACCCGCCGGGACGGAGGCCGCGGCCCACTGGGAGCGAACGGTGTCCGGCAGCCCGCCGCGGGGCTGCCGGACACCGGCATGCCGTCGGGGTGGCGGTGGTCGTGGCGATGTGCGGCCGGGCGGTGTCCATGAGGGAGGATCCGGGGAGGACCAAGCGCTTGCTCGGCCGGAGGGCTTGTGCGCGGAGTGGTGCGTTCTTAGCATCATCGCTGTTACATCAGTTGTGTCATACCGCTGGGGGCCCGATGGCGACGACCGGGTACGGATCACACGGCCCATTGACGGGCGTGCGCGTCCTGGAGCTCGCGGGCATCGGGCCCGGGCCGTTCGCCGCGATGCTCCTGGCCGATCTGGGGGCCGACGTCGTCCGCGTGGACCGGCCCGGCGGGCCGGGGCTCGGCATCGACCCCGCGTACGACCTGACCAACCGCAACAAGCGGTCCGTCATCGTCGATCTCAAGGCCCCGGACGGGCCCGGGACGGTGCTCGACCTGGCCGCGCGCGCCGACATCCTGATCGAGGGGTACCGCCCGGGCGTCGCCGAACGCCTCGGGGTCGGCCCGGACGCCGCGCTCGCGCGCAATCCGAAACTCGTCTACGGACGGATGACGGGCTGGGGGCAGGAGGGTCCGCTCGCCGAACGGGCCGGGCACGACATCGCCTACATCGCCCTCACCGGCACCCTTTCCCTGATCGGCAAGCCCGGCGAGCCGCCCGCCGTCCCGGCCAACCTGGTCGGTGACTACGCGGGCGGCTCGCTCTATCTCGTCGTCGGTGTCCTCGCCGCGCTCCAGCACGCCCGTACCCCCGGCGGCCGGGGCCAGGTCGTGGACGCGGCGATCGTGGACGGCGCCGCCCACCTCGCCACGATGATCCACGGCATGCTGGCGGCGGGCGGCTGGCAGGACCGGCGCGGCTCCAACCTCCTGGACGGCGGCTGCCCCTTCTACGGCACGTACGAGACCGCCGATGGCGAGTACATGGCGGTCGGCCCCCTGGAGCAGCGGTTCTACGACGAGTTCAGCACGCTGCTCGGCATCGACGGGGAGGCCCCGGAGCGGTCGGACGTCACGCGCTGGGACGAACTGCGCGCCCTCGTCGCCGATCGGTTCCGGGCCCGCACCCGCGCGGAATGGACCGAGGTGTTCGCGGGCACCGACGCCTGCGTCGCACCCGTCCTCTCGCTCCGCGAGGCCCCGCACCATCCGCACCTGGCCGCCCGCTCCACCTTCGTCGAGCACGAGGGCCTCACCCAGCCGGCCCCCGCGCCCCGCTTCTCCGCCACACCCGTCGCCGTACACCGCGGGCCCGCGCGGCCCGGCGCGGACACCGAGGCCGTCGCCGCCGACTGGGACGTCCCCGGGCTCGGCGGGGGCGCGCCCCCGGCCTGACGGGACGACGACACCCCGGCCCCGGCGGAGCCGGACGGCCCGGCCGAACCACGACCACCACCGGCCCCAGGAGGCCCGCAGTGCAGCGGCAGATCTTCACCGAAGAACACGACGCGTTCCGCGAGACCGTCCGCACCTTCCTCGACAAGGAGGTGCTCCCGCACTACGAGCAGTGGGAGAAGGACGGCATCGTCTCCCGCGAGGTGTGGCGGGCGGCCGGACGGCAGGGGCTGCTCGGCCTCGCCGTGCCCGAGGAATACGGAGGCGGCGGCACCACCGACTACCGCTACAGCGCCGTCCTCGCCGAGGAGTTCACCCGGGCCGGAGCCCCCGGCCTCGCCCTCGGACTGCACAACGACATCGTGGGCCCCTACCTCACCGGCCTGGCCACCGACGAACAGAAGCGGCGCTGGCTGCCCGGCTTCTGCAGCGGCGAGACCGTCACCGCCATCGCCATGACCGAACCCGGGGCGGGCTCCGACCTCCAGGGCATCCGCACCACCGCCGAGGACAAGGGCGACCACTGGCTGCTCAACGGATCGAAGACGTTCATCTCCAACGGCATCCTCGCCGACCTCGTGGTCGTCGTCGCGAAGACCACCCCCGAAGGCGGTGCGAAGGGCCTCTCGCTGATCGTCGTCGAGCGTGGTGCCGAGGGCTTCGAACGGGGCCGCAACCTCGACAAGATCGGGCAGAAGTCCCAGGACACCGCCGAACTCTTCTTCAACGACGTCCGCGTCCCCAAGGAGAACCTGCTCGGTGAACGCGACGGCGCGTTCATCCACCTGATGACCAACCTGGCCCAGGAACGGCTGGGCATAGCGGTCGCCGGGATCGCCGCCGCCGAACATCTGCTGGAGATCACGACCCGGTACGTCAAGGAGCGCGAGGCGTTCGGCCGGCCGCTCTCCAAGCTCCAGCACATCCGGTTCGAGATCGCCGAGATGGCCACCGAGTGCGCCGTCACCCGCACCTTCGTCGACCGGTGCGTCGTCGACCACTCCGACGGCGGGCTCGATGCCGTGCATGCCTCGATGGCCAAGTGGTGGGCCACCGAACTCCAGAAGCGCGTCGCCGACCGCTGCCTCCAACTCCACGGCGGTTACGGCTACATGGCCGAGTACCCGGTCGCCAGGGCGTTCACCGACGGCCGCATCCAGACCATCTACGGCGGCACCACCGAGATCATGAAGGAGATCATCGGCCGGTCGCTGCTCGCCTGACCCGCCCCGTCCGACCTCCCGACGGCCTACCGGCCGCCCCTCGGTCCCCGTCGACCGACCACCCTCGAAAGGCTGCTGACTTGAGCACCGAAGCGTACGTCTACGACGCGATCCGCACCCCGCGCGGCCGCGGCAAGGCCGATGGAGCCCTGCACGGCACCAAGCCGATCGACCTCGTCGTCGGCCTCATCCACGAGATCCGCGCCCGCTTCCCCGGCCTGGACCCGGCGGCCGTCGACGACATCGTCCTCGGCGTGGTCAGCCCGCTCGGCGACCAGGGCTCCGACATCGCCCGCATCGCCGCCATCGCCGCCGGACTCCCGGACACCGTCGCGGGCGTCCAGGAGAACCGGTTCTGCGCCTCGGGCCTGGAAGCCGTCAACCTGGCCGCCGCCAAGATCCGCTCCGGCTGGGAGGACCTCGTCCTCGCGGGCGGTGTCGAGTCGATGTCCCGCGTCCCGATGGGCTCCGACGGCGGCGCCTGGGCCATGGACCCGATGACCAGCTTCCAGACCGGCTTCGCCCCGCAGGGCATCGGAGCCGACCTCATCGCCACCATCGAGGGCTTCTCCCGGCGCGATGTCGACGAGTTCGCCGCGCTCTCCCAGGAACGCGCCGCCGAGGCGTGGAAGGAGGGCCGGTTCGCACGCTCCGTCGTCCCCGTCAAGGACCGCAACGGTCTCGTCGTCCTTGACCACGACGAGCACATGCGGCCCGGCACCACCGTCGACACGCTCGCCGGCCTCAAGCCGTCCTTCGCCACGATCGGCGAGGCGGGAGGCTTCGACGCGGTCGCGCTGCAGAAGTACCACTGGGTCGAGAAGATCGACCACGTCCACCACGCGGGCAACTCCTCAGGCATCGTCGACGGCGCCGCGCTCGTCGCGATCGGCAACAAGGAGGTCGGCGAACGGTACGGGCTCACGCCACGCGCCCGGATCGTCTCCGCCGCCGTCTCCGGCTCCGAACCCACCATCATGCTGACCGGTCCCGCGCCCGCCACCCGCAAGGCCCTCGCCAAGGCCGGACTCACCATCGACGACATCGACCTCGTCGAGATCAACGAGGCGTTCGCCGGTGTCGTCCTGCGCTTCGCCCGGGACATGGACCTCTCCCTCGACCGGATCAACGTCAACGGCGGGGCCATCGCGATGGGCCACCCGCTCGGCGCCACCGGCGCGATGATCCTCGGCACCCTCATCGACGAACTGGAGCGCCGCGACCGGCGGTACGGGCTCGCCACCCTGTGCGTCGGGGGAGGCATGGGCATCGCCACCGTCGTCGAACGTCTCTGACCGTCCCTCCTCTCTTACGGAGAAGAACCGCAATGACCGAGAGCACGACCATCCGCTGGGAACAGGACGAGACCGGCGTCGTCACCCTGGTGCTGGACGACCCCGACCAGTCGGCCAACACGATGAACCGGGCGTTCAAGGACTCCATCGCCGCCGTCGCGGACCGCGCCGAGGCCGAGAAGGACTCCATCCGCGGCATCATCTACACCTCCGCGAAGAAGACCTTCTTCGCGGGCGGCGACCTCAAGGACATGATCAAGGTCCGTCCCGAGGACGCCCAGCGGGCGTTCGACACCGGCACCGCCATCAAGAACGCGCTGCGCCGCATCGAGACCCTCGGCAAGCCCGTCGTCGCCGCCATCAACGGCGCGGCGCTCGGCGGCGGCTACGAGATCGCGCTCGCCGCCCACCACCGCGTCGCCCTCGACGCCCCCGGCTCCCGGATCGGCCTGCCCGAGGTCACCCTCGGCCTGCTGCCCGCGGGCGGCGGTGTCACCCGCACCGTACGCCTCATGGGCATCACCGACGCGCTGCTGAAGGTCCTCCTCCAGGGCACCCAGTACACCCCGCGGCGCGCCCTGGAGAACGGTCTCGTCCACGAGGTCGCCACCACCCGCGAGGAGATGCTCGACAAGGCCCGTGCCTTCATCGACGCCCATCCCGAGTCCCAGCAGCCCTGGGACGTCAAGGGGTACAGGATCCCCGGCGGCACCCCGTCGCACCCGAAGTTCGCCGCGAACCTCCCCGCCTTCCCGGCCAACCTGAAGAAGCAGCTCGCGGGCGCCCCGATGCCCGCGCCCCGCAACATCCTGGCCGCCGCGGTCGAGGGCTCACAGGTCGACTTCGAGACCGCGCTGACCATCGAGGCCCGCTACTTCACCGAACTGGTCACCGGCCAGGTCGCCAAGAACATGATCCAGGCGTTCTTCTTCGACCTCCAGGCCGTCAACTCCGGCGCCAGCCGCCCCAAGGACGTCGAGGAACGAAAGGTCCGCAGGGTCGCCGTCCTCGGCGCCGGAATGATGGGCGCCGGCATCGCCTACTCCTGCGCGCGCGCAGGCATCGACGTCGTCCTCAAGGACGTCTCCGCCGAGGCCGCAGCCAAGGGCAAGGCGTACAGCGAGAAGCTCCTCGACAAGGCGCTCTCCCGGGGCCGCACCACCGAGGCGAAGCGCGACGAGCTGCTGGCCCGCATCACCCCGACCGCCGACCCGGCCGACCTGGCGGGCTGCGACGCCGTCATCGAGGCCGTCTTCGAGGACACCGCGCTCAAGCACCGTGTGTTCCAGGAGATCCAGGACGTCGTCGCACCGGACGCCCTGCTCTGCTCCAACACCTCGACCCTGCCCATCACCGTCCTCGCCGAGGGCGTCGAGCGCCCCGCCGACTTCGTCGGGCTGCACTTCTTCTCGCCCGTGGACAAGATGCCGCTGGTCGAGATCATCAAGGGCGGGAAGACCGGCGACGAGGCCCTGGCCCGCGCCTTCGACCTGGTCCGGCAGATCGGGAAGACCCCGATCGTCGTCAACGACTCCCGCGGCTTCTTCACCTCGCGCGTCATCGGACAGTTCATCAACGAGGGCGTCGCCATGGTCGGCGAGGGCGTCGAACCGGCGTCGATCGAGCAGGCCGCCGCGCAGTCCGGCTACCCGGCGAAGGTCCTGTCCCTGATGGACGAGCTGACCCTCACCCTGCCCCGCAGGATCCGTGACGAGACGAGGAGGGCCGTCGAGGAGGCCGGTGGCACCTGGGACGCGCACCCGGCGGACACCGTGATCGACCGCATGGTCGACGAGTTCGGGCGCCCCGGACGCAGCGGCGGCGCGGGCTTCTACGAGTACGACGAGAACGGCGGGCGCATCCGCCTGTGGCCCGGACTGCGGGAGCACTTCGGCCGCCCCGCGGATCCGGCCGCGGGCGGGTCCGACGCCCGTCCCGGCACCGACGTCCCCTTCGTCGACATGCAGGAGCGGATGCTGTTCTCCGAGGCGCTGGACAGCGTGCGCTGCCTGGAGGAGAACGTCCTCACCTCCGTCGCCGACGCCAACATCGGCTCCATCATGGGCATCGGCTTCCCGCCGTGGACCGGTGGCGTGCTCCAGTACGTCAACGGGTACGAGGGCGGCCTGCCCGGCTTCGTGGCCCGCGCCCGGGAACTCGCCGAACGGTACGGCGACCGCTTCCTGCCGCCCGCGCTGCTCGTGGAGAAGGCCGAGAGGGGCGAGACCTTCCACGACTGACCCGCCGCGCGGGTCCCGCCCCCGCGGGCCGTGTTCACTCCGCCGTGAACGCGGCCCGCAGCTCCTCCTTCAACGACCGCTGGAACGCGGTCACCAGTGCCTGGATCACCATCGGCTGCATATGGGCGGACAGCGACTTCATCGCCGCCACGTGCTCCGGATCCGACTCCCGCTCCCGGTACGGGCCCCACACCTCGTCCCGGAACAGCCGGGTCAGCTCCTGCGCGGCGGACCGGGAGTGCTCCAGCAGCACCGTCCGCGCGGCCAGGATCGTCTCGTGCGCGATCGGCACCCCGAGCAGTTCGACCCCGAGCCTCAGCAGCCCCGGGTCCACCCGGTACCCGCCGTCGACCGGCTCCGCGCGCTCCAGCACCCCCATCGCCGCCAGCCGCGCGATGTCCTGTTCGTCCAGTGCCCGGCCCGCCCGGCGCTCCAGCTCCGCGCGCGTCGCGTCCTCCGCCGAGTCCGGCGCCCAGGACGCCACCAGCGCCCGGTGGATCGCCAGGTCCTGGGCACTGAGGTCGGGCGGCAGCTGTTCCAGGTAGCGTTCGATCGCGGCCAGCGTCATGCCCTGGTGCTGGAGCTCCTCGATGAGCGCGAGCCGGGACAGGTGCTCGGCCCCGTAGCGCCCGACCCGGCGCGGCCCGATCACCGGGGGCGGCAACAGTCCCCGGGTGCTGTAGAAACGTACGGTGCGCACGGTGACACCGGCGCGGGCCGCCAGCTCGTCGACGGTGAGCGTCGTCGGATCCTCGGTCCCGGTCGCCATGTCTGCTCCTCGCACTCCGGCCCGGCGGTGAACGGCCGAACCCGCCCGCAACGGTTCAACAGTATTGCTGTCTCACCATCCTTGTGAAAGTGCCCGGTGGCCGTGTGGCGGGTGGTGCGCGGGCCCGCGGCGCTCCCGCCGCCCCGCGTGCGATGTCGGTGCCGGCCCGTATGGTGCCCCCATGTCGGAGATCACGTACATCCGGGGCGACGCCACCGCGCCGCAGGGCAGCGGCGTCAAACTGATCGCGCACGTCTGCAACGACCTCGGCGGCTGGGGCAAGGGCTTCGTCCTGGCGGTCTCGCGCCGCTGGCCCGAACCGGAGGCGGCCTACCGCCGCTGGCACCGGGAGCGGGCGGGCAACGACTTCGCGCTCGGCGCCGCGCAGTTCGTCCAGGTGAGCCCGTACATATGGGTGGCGAACATGGTGGGCCAGCGAGGGATGCGCAGGGGCAGCAAGGGAGTTCCGGTGCGCTACGAGGCGATCGACACGGCGCTGGGGTCCGTGGCCGACCGGGCGATCGCACTGGAGGCGTCGGTCCACATGCCCCGGATCGGCTGCGGGCTGGCGGGCGGCACATGGTCCAGGATCGAACCGCTGCTGGAGAACCGCCTGCTGAGCCGGGGCATAGCGGTCACGGTGTACGACCACGACTGAGCCACCGGGCCCGGCCCCGCCGCGGCGGGGCCGGGTGCCGCGCCATCGGCCGGTTCAGCGCTCGGGGCGCAGACCGAGGACGATCGGCCAGTCGTCCCCGTCGGCGGCCACGTCGTCGGGCGCGCGGTCCGGGCCCGCGGTGAACACCGCGGTCAGCGGAGGCGTCAGCGCGTACCGCTCGGCGTCCACCGCGCATTCCGCGCGCAGGACCATCGCCGCCTCGGGGTCGACCGCCGAGCGGTCGGGAAAGGCCGACGCGTCCACGTCGACCTGGCCCAGCGCGAACGGGTACACGGCGACGGCGACCTCCAGGCGGTCGCCGTCCAGTACGTGCTCGACCCAGCCGTCGGTCGGCAGCAGGTGGAAGGCCCCGTCGCCCTCGTAGCAGTAGTCGCCCAGCCGTGCGACGGCGCGCTCGCCGGGCGTGCCGTCCGGGTCGACGACGAGCGTCACGACGGGCACGTCCGGCTCGTCGGGATTCACGCCGGAACGAACGAGGAGCCGGGCCACGGGACGACCTCCGAAGACGGGTGCGGCGTACGAGCCCTCAGTAGAACACGGCGGTCCGGGGGCGGGGCCGGTGGCCGGGGGCCACGGCCCGTCAGGCCAAGGGCTGTCCCGTAATCCCTGGCGGGCGTGCGACGACAGCTGCGGCACCTCGCCGTGTTGTCGGAACGCCCGCATACATCCAGTGTGCGGGCGCCTACATCCAGTGTGCGGGCGCCCCTCCGCCTTGCGATGCACCGCATCCGACGCCGCGTGCCGATTCGCCAGGGATTACGGGACAGCCCTTGGGCTCGCGGCCCGGTCGCCCGTGTTCCGGGGCGCTTTCCCACGGCGCGGGAGCAGCAGCGGGGTGGCCAGCAGGAGCACTCCGGCGAGCGCGATCGCGGTGCGGGCACCGGCGACGGCGGCGAGCAGACCCCACAGGGCGGTCAGGGCCGCGATGACGCCGCTGCTGCTGACCGACCACGCGGACAGGGTGCGGGCGACCCGGTCGGGGGCCGCGTGGTCGAGCCGGTGGGTGGCCAGCACCGGATTGAACAGCCCGCAGCAGGTCACCAGGCCCAGTTGGACGCCGATGACGAGCACGATCCCGGGGGCGCCGGGCTGGACGAAGGCCAGGCCGGCCGGCCAGACGGCGCGCAGCGTCCCAGCGGTGAGGAGCACCCCGTGCCGCCCGAAGCGGGCCACGAGCCGGGGCGCCAGGCGCGAGCCGACCAGGCCACCGACGCACGGGGCCGCGAACGCCAGGCCGTACTGCCAGGGGGCGAACCCGAGGCGGCCCAGCAGCAGTACGGCGAGCACCGGCTCGGTGGCCATGATCAGGCCGTTGACCACGATCGTGTTGAAGAACAGCGGGCGCAGCACGGGGTGGCCGAGGATGTGCCGCCAGCCCTCGACCAGGTCGCCCGCTCGCGGGCGTGGCGCCCCGACCCGCGCGATGTGCGGTTCCGTCCCGCCGATGGCGCGGATGCAGAGTGCCGAGAGCAGATGGCTGACCGCGTCGGAGACCACGGTCACCATCGGGCCGAACAGCCCGATCGCGGCCCCGCCGAGCGGTGGTCCGACCACGGTCGCGGTCCACGTCGTGGACTCGAACCGGCTGTTCGCGACGAGCAGGTCCTCCCGCGGCACGAGCACCCTCAGATACGCGCCGGCGGCCGCGTTGAACGCGATGCCGGACGCCGCGACGACGACGGAGACGACGAGGAGCTGGGCGAAGCCGAGCAGGCCGAGCGCGAACGCGACGGGGACGCTCAGCAGCGCCGCGAACCGGGTCAGGTCCATCGCCACCATGACGGGACGCTTGCGGCGGAACTCCACCCACGGACCCAGCGGCACCGCGACCACCGCCCCGACGGCCCGGCCCGCCGCGGACAGCGCCGCCACCTGGGTCGGATCGGAGTGCAGCACGAGAACCGCGATCAGGGAGAACGCCCCGAAGCCGAACCCCGAACCGTACGAGCTGACGGCGTACGCCGCCCACAGCCACCCGAAGCGCCGCCCCAGCGCCCGCCCGTGCACCATGCCCACATGCCTCTCGTCGATCCGCACAACCAGACGTTGACGACCGGAATCCAAGCGGGAGGCGAACGAGGAGATCAAACAACCGGGGAGCTGGACGACACAACCGAAGGTTGTGCCGTCCATGACCGGCGTGGATCCCCGAGCCGTGCGCACCGTCGCGGACGCGGGGCGCTTCCGGCACGCCCTACGCGTCGACGGCCCGTGCCCGTCGCGTGTGCACCCGGGAGGGGGCCACCCCCGGGGGGACCGCATACTGGTTCGTACCGGGACCGGGCGCCCCAGCCGTACGCCCGGCCGACCGCCGGGAGCACCGTATGAGCACTTCGCCGGCACGCGGCGCCGACCCCGCCCCCGCGCCGCACGACCCCCTCCCTCCGCCGCCCGGGGGCGTGCTCTGGAGCATCTCCGGGGACGTCCGCACCCTGCTGATGCTGCCCGCCGCCCTTGCCCTCCAGGTCGCCCATCCGGCGGTCGGCGCGGGCGTCGACGAGTACTCCGTCTTCCGCACGGACCCGTGGGGACGCGGTGAGAGGTCCCTGCGCTCGCTCCAGCTCTGGGTGTACGGGGGAGAGGAGGCCGCCGAGGAGGGGCGCAGGCTCCGCCGGCTGCACCGGACCATCCAGGGGGTCGACAGCCGGGGCCGCCGCTACCACGCGCTGTCGCCCGCCACCTACGCGTGGGTGCACGCCACCGGCTTCCCCGTCTACCGGCATGCCGCGCGCTACCTGCTGAGGCCGTTCACCGAGGCGCAGGAGCGGGCCCTGTACCGGGAATGGCTCCAGGTGGGCAGGGTTCTGGGCATCCACGACCGGGACATGCCACAGACGATCGAGGAGTTCTGGCCGTACTTCCGCAAGACGCTCGACGAGGAGATCGAGCGGACCGTCGTCGTCGACGATCTGCTCGCGACCGACCGGCCCGTACCGCCGCCGGACCGGGGGCCGTTGCCGCTGCGGCCGGCGCTCCGGGCGCTGTGGCCGGTGCTGTTCCCGCCACTGGCCCGGTTCCGCCGCTTCGTCACCGTCGGCCTGATGCCGCCGGAGGCGCGGGAGGCGATCGGACTGGAATGGACGGACGCGCAGGAGCGGAGGCTGCGGAGGCTGGGCGCGGTGGTGCGGCGCGTCGTGCCCGTGCTCCCCGAGAGTCTGCGCTATCTGCCGTACGCGCGCCGGGCGCGGGCGGCGCACCGGGCGACCGTGCGCGGTGACCGGGCGCATCTCGGACAGCGGGTCGCGCCGCATCGGCCGACCTGATCACGGGCCGGTCCGGTCCGTTCCGTGCGCGGGTTCCGTCGCCCACCGGGAGGAAGAGGGCGACGGAACCCGGAGCACGGTTCGGGCGGCCGGACGGACCGTCAGCGGTGGTCGTGGACCGTGTTCGTCGCGGCGATCTTCTTCCACGACGCGGGCCGCTCGGCCTTCGTGGGAGCCTGCGCCAGGCGCGTCCCGGCCGGGGCCCCGGGCCGCGACGGCTGGTACAGCCAGGTGTCGAAGAAGCCGGCGAGGGGCGTGCCCGAGACCCGCTCGGCGTAGGCCACGAAGTCGCCCACGGACGCGTTCCCGTACGCGTGCTCGGCGGGCCAGCCCTTGAGCAGTTCGAAGAACGTCTCGTCGCCCAGCTTGTCGCGCAGCGCCTGGAGCGCCAGCGCCCCGCGGTCGTAGACGGCTCCGTGGAACTGGTCGTCGGGGCCCGGGTCGCCCGGCTTCACGGTCCAGAAGGGATCGTCCGCGGGGTGCAGGGCGTAGGTGTGGTCGGCCAGTTCCCGCGCGGTGCCCTCGCCCTCCTTCTCCGACCACAGCCACTGGCTGTACCGGGCGAAGCCCTCGTTGATCCAGATGTCCTTCCAGCCCTTGACGGACACGCTGTCGCCGTACCACTGGTGCGCCAGTTCGTGGACGACCACCGAGACGTTGGAACCGTTCGAGAACTGCTTCGGGCTGTAGAACGGCCTGGTCTGCGTCTCCAGCGCGAATCCGCTCGTCACGTTGGGGGAGTAGCCGCCGAGCGCGTCGAACGGGTACGGACCGAACACCTCCGTCAGCCACTCGGCGACCTCGGCGGTCCGCTCGATGCTGGCGCGCGCCGCACCGGCGTTGGCGCCGAGGTCCTTGCTGTACGCGTTGACGACCGGCAGCCCGTCCGTCGTGGTGTCCGTGGTGATGTCGAACTTCCCGATCGCCAGTGTCGTCAGGTACGTGGCCTGCGGCTTGCTGGAGCGCCAGTTGAAGCGGGTCCAGCCGAGCTTCGAACTCTGCGACTGGAGCGTGCCGTTGCTGATCGCCTGGGTGCCGTCCGGCACCGAGACCGAGATGTCGTACGTCGCCTTGTCCAGCGGGTGGTCGTTGCTGGGGTACCACCAGACGGCCGACTCCGGTTCCTGCGCGGCCACCGCGCCGTCCGGTGTACGGACCCAGGACGTCCAGCCGTTGACCTTCGCCTCGGAGGGCTTCCCGGCGTACCGCACGACCACCGAGACGGCCCTGTCCTTCGCCAGCGGCGACGCCGGAGTGATCTCCAGCTCCTGTTCGCCGCTCCTGGCGAACGCGGCCTTCCTGCCGTTCACCCGCACCTCGGACACGTCCAGCGCGAAGTCCAGGTTGAAGCGGGACAGCGCCTGCGTGGTCGTGGCGAGGATCGTCGCCGTGCCCTCCAACAGGTCGGTGGCGGGCTGGTACTTCAGCCGCAGGTCGTAGTGGGACACGTCGTAGCCGCCGTTGCCGCTGGCCGGGTAGTAGGGGTCGCCGATGCCCGGGGCGCCCACGGTTCCCCCGGCGGCCGAGGCCGGGACCGCCAGCAACAGGGAGGCCGCGAGGGCGCCGGGGGCGATGAGTCTGCGGTGCACGAATGCTCCAAGTCGTCGGTTCCGGACGGTTTTCTGAGTGCTTGCCAGGACCCTAAGCAGGGACCTTCCTGTTAGTCATGTCCATGGTCGCCGTTGTCACACGTTCGCCATTCCGCCGACATGCCGGCCCGGCGGCGTCCCCGGCCCGGTCACGCCAGGCTGATCAGCGATCGCCCTCTGTCGCAAGGGAGTTGACCGAGGGTACCTTCCGCCCATGCCGATTCGTGCGCGGGGCACCCGCTTGACGTACCGATCGCTGATGGTGGCGGCCCTCGCCGCCCTGACGACCACGCTGCTCGCACCGGCGGGCGCACAGGGCGCCGAGGCCGGCGCCGTCACGGGCCGGGAGGCCGGACCGGCCGCCGACGGACACCCGCGGAGCGGATCGCCGGTGAGCAGGCCCGTCCACTCGTACGAGAACGCCGTCCGCGAGTCCGTCTGGGTCGACACCGGACTCGACGGCGACGGGGACGGAAGGAACGACCGCGTCGCCGTCGACATCGTCCGGCCCCGCGAACCCGCCCGGCAGGGCCGCAGGATCCCCGTCATCATGGACGCCAGCCCCTACTACTCCTGCTGCGGCCGGGGCAACGAGAGCCAGCTCAAGACGTACGACGCCGACGGCAGGCCCGTGCAGTTCCCGCTGTACTACGACAACTACTTCGTGCCGCGCGGCTACGCCTTCGTCGCCGTCGACCTGGCCGGCACCAACCGCTCCGACGGCTGCGTCGACGTGGGCGGCCCCTCCGACGTCACCTCCGCCAAGGCCGTCATCGACTGGCTGAACGGCCGCGCCCGCGGCTACACCACCCGCACCGGCCAGCGGCGCGCCACGGCCGACTGGTCCAACGGCCGCACCGGGATGATCGGCAAGAGCTACGACGGCACCGTCGCCAACGCCGTCGCGGCGACCGGGGTGGACGGACTGCGGACCATCGTCCCGATCGGCGCCATCTCCTCCTGGTACGACTACTACTTCTCCCAGGGCGCCCCGCTGTACGACGGCGGACCGGACCGGCTCGCCGACGGGGTGGAGAGCCCCGAGGCGCGCGGCCGCTGCGCCGCCGTCCAGCGCCGGCTCGTCGAAGGCGCGCCCCGCACCGGGGACCGGACCCGGCTGTGGGCCGAACGCGACTACGTGAAGGACGCCCGCAAGGTACGGGCCAGCGTCTTCGCGGTGCACGGCATGCAGGACCTCAACGTCCGCACCAAGCACCTCGGTCAGTGGTGGGACGCGCTCGCGGCCCGGGGCGTGGAACGCAGGATCTGGCTGTCGCAGACCGGACACGTCGACCCCTTCGACTTCCGGCGGGCCGAGTGGGTCGACACGCTGCACCGCTGGTTCGACCACTACCTCCTCGGTTACGACAACGGCATCGAACGCGAACCGATGGCCGACATCGAACGCAGTCCCGGCCAGTGGTCCACCGACCGGGTCTGGCCGCCGCGCACCACCCACGCAGTCACCGTGCGCCCCGGCCCCGGAGCGGCGCCCGGCGTCGGCACCCTGGGGCTGCGCCCCGCCCGCCCCGGCGCCACCGAGACGTTCACCGACGACCCCGCGCTGAACGAGCTGGAATGGGCCGCCGACGCGGACCGCCCCACGGCCGCCAAGGCCGCCTTCCGTACCCCGCCACTCTCCCGGGACCTGCGGCTGTCCGGATCGTCCACGGTGACCGTCACCGCCACCCCGACCACGTCGAGTGCCCATCTCTCCGCCGTCCTCGTGGACCTCGGCCCCGACACCATCCGCGACTACGGCGCGTCCGGAGAAGGCATCACCACGCTCCCCGGACGCACCTGCTGGGGTGCGAGCACCACCGGCGACAGCGCCTGCTTCAAGGAGACCCGGGCCGACACGGCCACCGTCGACCGGACCGTGTTCAGCCGGGGCTGGGCCGACCTCGGCACCCACGCCTCCGCCGGGCACGGCCGCCCGCTCACCCCGGGCCGGGCCCACACGATCACCCTCCGCCTCGCCGCCACCGACCACGTCGTCCCGGCCGGACACCGCCTCGCCCTGATCGTGGCCGGAACCGACCGGGGCCTCATCGAGCCGCCGGACTCCACCCCCACGCTCACCCTCGACCTGGCCCGTACGTCCGCGTCGCTCCCGCTCGCCGGCGGCACCGCCGGCCTCGGGGCCGTCCCGTAACCCGCCGATCCAGCACGGAGCGCAGGACAGCCCCCCGTACGCGCCACCGCGGGTCCCGACCCGTGGCAGCCACCCCCCGCAGCCCGCCCCGAAGGCGTGACGCCACCGCGTCCCGCCGGCCGCACCCAGGGAGGAAGCCGCCCATGACACCCCGTATACCGACCGCGCGCCGACTCGGCCGCCGACACCTGGCCCTGGCCGCCGCCGCGGCCCTGCTCGCCACGCCCCTGGCCGCCGTCCCCGCGGCGGCCGCCCCGAGCGCCCCGGCCGCTCCGCCCCGCACCGGATTCGAGACCAGCGGCGGGGCCCGGTGGACGAGCCGGGCGGAGGAGCAGTCCTTCCTGGCCGCCGTCGACCGCGACAGCGACCGGGTCTCCGTCGAACGGATCGGCACCACGCGGCAGGGCCGCCCGCTCCAGCTCGTCCGGATCGGGAACCATCGCCCCACGGCCCACACGATGCTGCTGATCTGCAGCCAGCACGGCAACGAACCCTCCGGCCGCGAGGCCTGCCTGACCACCGTCCGCGATCTGGCCCACGCCCGGGACCGGCGGACCCGCGCCTTCCTCTCCCGCACCACCGTCCTCGTCGTGCCCACCGCCAACCCCGATGGGCGCGCCGCCGACACGCGCGGCAACTCCGACGGCGTCGACATCAACCGCGACCACATCGCGCTGCGGACCGCCGAGGCCCGCGCCATGGCCGCCGTCATCCGCGACCACGAGCCGGACGTGATCTACGACCTGCACGAATACGGGGCCACCCCGCCCTACTACGACAAGGACCTCTTCGTCCTGTGGCCCCGCAACCTCAACACCTCCGACCGGATCCACGGCGAGTCGGGGATCCTGGCCGAGGACTACGTACGGCCCGCCGCGCTGAAGGACGGCTACAGCAGCGGCCTCTACGGCATCTGGACCGACCCGGTCACCGGAGATCCGATCAAGCAGACCGCGGGCGACGGACAGGAACGCATCCTGCGCAACACCTCCGGCATCAAGCACGCCGTCGGCCTGCTCATCGAATCCCGTGTCGACGCGCTCGACGACGCCGAGAAGGCCGACCCGGCACTCAACAAGCGGCGCCGTGTCGACTCCCAGCTCACCGCGCTCGGCGGCCTGTTCGCCTTCGCCGACGAACGGCGCGGCCGCATCGTGGCCGCCACCGCGGCCTCCCGCGCGGCGGGGTTCAAGGACCGGGGCCCGGTCTTCCTCGGCGGCGCCGACAACGAGACGCCCGACGCGGGCCAGGTCCTCCAGGACCCGCCGTGCGGATACCGGCTCACCAAGGACCGGTTCGACGAGGTCGAGGACGAACTCGTCCTGCACGGCGTCACGGCACGGCCCGACGGCGACGGAGCGTACGTACCGCTGAGACAGTCCGCCCGCAACCTGATCCCGCTCCTCCTGGACGAGCGGGCGGCCCACCACCTCACGGACGGACGGCCCGACACCAGTTGCTGACCCGGCCCCGGGGGGACGCACCTCGTCCCCGTTATGTTCTTCGCGGTCCTGCAAGAGGGCCGCTGGCCTCCGGGCCCCGCCCGCGGCCGAACGACGGCAGTGTCGAGGACAGCCCTTAGGATCGGCATCCTGATGACTGCCACACTCGTCGCCAAGGACCTCACCGCCGCGCACGGCGACCGCACCCTCTTCGCCGGGCTCGACCTCGTCGTCGCGCCCGGTGACGTGATCGGTCTCGTCGGAGTCAACGGCGCCGGCAAATCGACCCTGCTCCGGCTGCTCGCCGGGCTCGACCGACCGGAGCGGGGGGAGCTGCGGCTCTCGCCGCCCACCGCCACCGTCGGCCACCTCCCGCAGGAGCCGGAGCGGCGTCCGGGCGAGACCGTGCGGGAGTTCCTGGCCCGCCGCACCGGCGTCGCCGACGCCCAGCGGGCGATGGACGAGGCGACACAGGGCCTCGTCGACGGGGCGCCCGGCGCCGACGACGCGTACGCCGAGACGCTGGAACGCTGGCTGGCGCTCGGCGGCGCCGACCTCGACGAGCGCGCCGAGGAGGTCGCCGCGGACCTGGGTCTCGCCGTCGGCCTCGACCTGCCGATGACCGCGCTCTCCGGCGGCCAGGCGGCCCGCGCCGGCCTGGCATCCCTGCTCCTCTCCCGCTACGACGTCTTCCTGCTCGACGAACCCACCAACGACCTGGACCTCGACGGTCTGCAACGGCTCGAACGCTACGTCTCCGGTCTGCGCGCGGGCACGGTCGTCATCAGCCACGACCGCGAGTTCCTGACGCGCACGGTCACCAAGGTCCTCGAACTCGACCTCGCCCAGCAGGCGATCAACCTGTACGGCGGCGGATACGCGGCCTACCTGGAGGAGCGCGAACGGGCCCGCAGGCACGCCCGTGAGGAGTACGAGGAGTACGCCGACAAGCGCGCCGCCCTGGAGGACCGCGCCCACACGCAGCGCACCTGGATGGACAAGGGCGTGAAGAACGCCCGGCGCAAGGCCGGCGACAACGACAAGATCGGCCGCAAGTTCCGCAGCGAGGCGAGCGAGAAGCAGGCGGCGAAGGCCCGGCAGACCCAGCGCATGATCGAACGGCTCGACGTCGTCGAGGAGCCGCGCAAGGAATGGGAACTGCGGATGGAGATCGCAGCCGCGCCCCGGTCCGGCTCGGTCGTAGCGACCCTGCGCGAAGCACGCGTGGCACGGGGCGACTTCGTCCTCGGCCCGGTGTCCCTCCGGATCGACTGGGCGGACCGGGTCGCGATCACCGGCGCCAACGGGGCGGGCAAGTCCACCCTCCTCGCCGCCCTCCTCGGACGCCTCCCGCTGGACTCCGGGCACGCGGCGCTCGGCTCGGGCGTGGTGGTCGGCGAGGTCGACCAGGCGCGCAAGCTGTTCCACGGCACGGAGTCGTTGCTGGACGCGTTCCGCGCCGCCGTACCCGACAGCGAACCGGCCGAGGTCCGCACGCTGCTCGCCAAGTTCGGTCTGCGCGCGGACCATGTGCTGCGCCCCGCGACGACCCTCTCGCCGGGGGAGCGCACCAGGGCCGCGCTCGCCCTCCTCCAGGGCCGGGGCGTCAACCTCCTCGTACTCGACGAGCCGACGAACCACCTCGACCTGCCCGCCATCGAGCAGCTGGAATCGGCGCTGGACTCCTACCCGGGCACGCTGCTCCTCGTCACGCACGACCGGCGGATGCTGGAGGCGGTGCGGACGACACGGCGCATCGAGGTGGTGGACGGCAGGGTGAAGGAACTCTGACCGTCCGGCCCCGGGGCCGCCGCTCCCGACCCCGCTCCGACGGGGCCCGGGCGGCGGGCCGGGGCGGAGGCGGGAGCGTGCGGGACCGCGCGCCCCGCCCCTGCCCGGGGCATCAGCGCTTGCGGCCGCCGTCCCGGTCCGGACCGGTCAGCCCGGCCCGCCGCAGGGCGTCCGCCATCGCGCTGTTCACCGGCGCCGGCGCCGGGCGGGCGGAGCCGCCACCGCGCCGGTCGCGGTCCTGACCGCCCTGACGTGGGCGCGGCGGCCGGGCACCCTGGCCACCCCGCTCGCCGCGTTCCCGCCGGGACCCGCCGCCCTGGCCGGACGCCCCCGCCTCGTCGTCGAGCCGCAGCGTCAACGAGATCCGCTTCCGCGGAATGTCGACGTCCATGACCTTGACCTTGACGATGTCGCCCGGCTTCACGACATCCCGCGGGTCCTTCACGAACGTCCGCGACATCGCCGACACGTGCACCAGACCGTCCTGATGCACCCCGATGTCCACGAACGCGCCGAACGCCGCGACATTGGTGACGACACCCTCCAGCACCATGCCGGACGCCAGGTCGCCGATCTTCTCGACGCCCTCCTTGAAGGTGGCCGTCCTGAACGCGGGCCGCGGGTCGCGCCCCGGCTTCTCCAGCTCCTTCAGGATGTCGGTGACCGTCGGCAGACCGAACTTCTCGTCCACGAAGTCGTCGGCACGCAACGACCGCAGCATCCCCGTGTTGCCGATCAGCGAGGCCACCTCACCGCCCGTCCGCTTCGCCATCGCCCGCACCACCGGGTACGCCTCCGGGTGCACGCTCGACGCGTCCAGCGGGTCGTCGCCCCGGATGCGCAGGAAGCCGGCGCACTGCTCGTACGCCTTCGGGCCCAGCCGCGCCACGTCCTTGAGCGCCCTGCGCGACCGGAAGGGCCCGTTCGCGTCACGGTGCGCGACGATGTTCTCCGCCAGCCCCGCGCCGATCCCCGAGACCCGCGAAAGCAGCGGCGCCGAGGCGGTGTTGACGTCCACACCGACACCGTTCACACAGTCCTCGACGACCGCGTCCAGCGACCGCGACAGCTTCACCTCGGACAGGTCGTGCTGGTACTGGCCGACCCCGATCGACTTCGGGTCGATCTTCACCAGCTCCGCGAGCGGGTCCTGGAGGCGCCGCGCGATCGACACCGCGCCGCGCAACGACACGTCCATGTCGGGAAGTTCCTGCGAGGCGAAGGCCGAGGCCGAGTACACCGACGCGCCCGCCTCGGACACCATCACCTTCGTGAGCTTCAACTCCGGGTGCTTCTCGATCAGTTCACCGGCGAGCTTGTCGGTCTCGCGGGACGCCGTGCCGTTGCCGATCGCGATCAGCTCGACGTCGTGCGCCCGCGCCAGCTGCTCCAGCCGTGCCAGCGCCTGGTCCCACCTGTTCGCGGGGACGTGCGGGTGGATGACGTCCGTGGCGACGACCTTGCCGGTCGCGTCGACGACCGCGACCTTCACGCCCGTACGGAAACCGGGGTCGAGCCCCAGCGTGGCGCGCGTCCCGGCCGGTGCGGCGAGCAGCAGGTCGCGCAGGTTCGACGCGAAGACCCGCACCGCCTCGTCCTCCGCCGCCGTGCGCAGCCGCAGCCGCAGGTCGATGCCGAGGTGCACCAGGATCCTGGTCCGCCAGGCCCAGCGCACGGTCTCGCCCAGCCACTTGTCGCCCGGGCGGCCCTGGTCGCTCACTCCGAAGCGCCGGGCGACGACACCCTCGTACGACGACGGTCCGGGCGTGTCCGAGGGCTCCTCCGGCTCCATGACCAGATCGAGCATGTCCTCCTTCTCGCCCCGCAGCATCGCGAGCACCCGGTGCGAGGGCAGTTCGGTGAACGGCTCGGCGAAGTCGAAGTAGTCGGCGAACTTCGCGCCCGCCTCCTCCTTGCCCTCGCGCACCTTCGCCGCCAGCCGGCCACGCGTCCACATCCGCTCGCGCAGCTCGCCGATCAGGTCGGCGTCCTCCGAGAACCGCTCGGTGAGAATGGCGCGGGCGCCCTCCAGCGCGGCGGCCGGGTCCGCGACGCCCTTGTCCGCGTCGACGAAGGCCGCGGCAGCGGCGAGCGGCTGCACCGACGGGTCGCCGAGCAGCCCGTCGGCGAGTGGTTCGAGTCCCGCCTCGCGGGCGATCTGCGCCTTGGTGCGTCGCTTGGGCTTGAACGGCAGGTAGATGTCCTCGAGGCGCGCCTTGGTGTCGGCGGCCCTGATCCGGGCCTCCAGCTCCTCGTCCAGCTTGCCCTGCTCGCGCACGGAGTCGAGGATCGCCGACCGGCGGTCCTCCAGCTCCCGCAGGTACCGCAGCCGCTCCTCAAGGGTGCGCAGCTGCGCGTCGTCGAGCATCTCGGTCGCTTCCTTGCGGTAGCGCGCGATGAACGGCACGGTCGATCCGCCGTCGAGCAGCTCGACGGCCGCCTTCACCTGCCGCTCGCGTACGCCGAGCTCCTCGGCGATCCTGCCTTCGATGGACGTCGTCACGGTTCTACCGACTCGCCTTCTCGTACGGGCTGTACTGGTCGCACGGACTGTGCTCACGGGGCCGGGGCCCCTTCGTCTGCATTGTGCCGGGTGGCCGGGCGCCGTGTCGCCCGGCCACCCCCGACGCGCGTCGGCCGGTCGTGTCCGGCGCCTGCCGATGAGTGCGGGCAGACCGCGAGGGCGGGAGAACCGTACGGCCGAGGAGGACCGGGGGAACCGGGGACGTCCGGGCCATGGCAGGAAAGGTGGGGGATATGTCATTGCGGTCATGGGAGCTGCCGCGAAGGATGGTGGGCATGACGCAGCGATCCGTACTCGTCGTCCTCTTCGACGGCGTCCAGAGCCTCGACGTGACCGGCCCGGTGGAGGTCTTCGCCGGGGCCTCCCGCTTCCTCGGGGCCATGTACGACCTGCGCACCGCGTCCGTCGACGGCTCCCCGGTCCATACGAGCAGCGGCCTCGTCCTCGTCCCGGACACCGCCCTCGCCGACGCGGAGCCGCCGCACACCCTGCTCGTCCCCGGGGGCGAGGGCACCCGCGTCCCCGCCCCGGCTCTCGTCGGCTGGCTCCGGGAGCACGCCCCGCGCGCCGAACGCCTCGTCTCCGTCTGCACCGGAGCGCTGCTGCTGGCCGAGGCCGGACAGCTCGACGGGCACCGGGTCACCACCCACTGGACCGTCTGCGAGCACCTGGCGCGCACCCACCCGGCCGTGGAGGTTGACCCGGACCCGATCTTCGTCCGGGACGGCAGGCTGGCCACCTCCGCCGGGGTCACCGCGGGCATCGACCTCGCCCTCGCGCTCGTCGAGGAGGACCACGGCCGGGAGGTCGCCCTCACGGTCGCCCGCCATCTCGTGGTCTTCCTGCGCAGACCCGGCAACCAGTCCCAGTTCAGCGCGCAGCTCACCGCCCAGACCGCCCGGCGCGAGCCGCTGCGCGAGGTACAGCACTGGATCACCGAACACCCGTCCGCCGACCTCACCGTCGAGGCCCTGGCCGCCCGTGCCCGCCTCTCGCCCCGTCACTTCGCCCGCGCCTTCCGGGCCGAGACGGGCCTCACACCGGGCCGATACGTCGACCGGGTACGTCTCGAACACGCCCGCCGACTGCTGGAGGACACCAGCGACGGAGTCGCGGGCATCGCGCACGCCTGCGGATACGGCACCCCGGAGGCCATGCGCCGCGCCTTCGTCAAGGCGCTCGGCACGGCACCCGCCGAGTACCGCCGACGCTTCCGGCCCGGGCCCGGCACGGACTGAACGACTTCCCGCACACGACCGCGCGGGCCCGGCTGACGCTCCACCAGCGGCACGGCCGGCCCGCCGCGCACCGACCCCCGTGCGAGCGGCGGCGCGCTCCCGGGCCACCGCCACCCGCCCGACGACACCGACGACACCGAAGTCAAGGAGCACCCATGCAGATCGCCATCGTCCTGTTCGACCGCTTCACCTCGCTCGACGCCGTGGGCCCCTACGAGATGCTCCAGCACCTCCCCGGCGCCGAGACCGTGTTCGTCGCCGAACGGACCGGCCCCGTGCGCAACGAGAGCGGCAGCATCGCGCTCGTCGCCGACCGGACGCTCGCCGATGTGCCGTCGCCGGACGTGGTGGTCGTCCCCGGCGGTCCCGGCCAGACCGGCCAGATGGACAACGAGGCGCTGCTGGGCTGGCTGCGCGCGGCCGACGCCACCAGCACCTGGACGACCTCCGTCTGCACCGGGTCGCTGCTGCTCGCCGCGGCCGGACTGCTGAGCGGCCGCCGCGCCACCTCGCACTGGCTCGCGCTGGACACCCTGAAGGAGTTCGGTGCCGAACCGACCGGCGAGCGCGTGGTCTTCGACGGCAAGTACGTCACGGCGGCGGGCGTCTCCTCCGGCATCGACATGGGGCTCGCCCTGCTCGGCCGGATCGCGGGCGACGAGCACGCCATGTCCGTACAGCTGCTGACCGAGTACGACCCCCAGCCGCCGTACGACGCGGGCTCGCCGGCGAAGGCCCCGGCGGCACTGGCCGACCAGTTCCGTGCCCGGCGCGCCACCCTCCTCCGGTAGCCCCCCTCTCCGGTGGGGGCGGCCCGGCCCGTCCCGGCGGCCCGCCGGGTCAGTCCACGCCCTCGGGCGGCCCGAAGCGCGGCGCCCGCCGTTCCAGGAACGCGGCGACACCCTCGACGGTGTCGCCGCTGCGCCGTATCCGCTCCGCCCAGTACGCGTCCCGGTCCCGGCGCCCGTCGGCGAACTCCTTCGCCGCCGCCTGCGTGATCCATGAGCGCGCCGCCAGCGTCCGCGTGTACGCGCCGACCCGCGCGTCCAGCCCACCGGCCGGGAGCACCTCGTCCACCAGCCCGCACCGCAGCGCCCGCGCGGTGTCGATCAGTTCGCCGGAGAAGAGCAGGTGCTTCGCCGTGGCGGGTCCGGTCAGCGCCACCAGCCGCCGGGTCGACGACGCGGGGTAGACGATGCCGAGCCTGGCCGGGGTGACCCCGAACTCGGCGCCCTCCTCGGCGAACCGCAGATCGCAGGCGGCCGCGAGCTGACTGCCGCCGCCCACGCAGTAGCCGCGGATCGCCGCCAGCGTCGGCCGGGGAAACGCGGCCAGCGCCTCCTCGGCCACCACGGTGAGCGGCTGCGGATCCGACGGCGTACCGCCGGGCGAGGACGGCTCCCGGGGCGGCACGTCCCTCAGCGAGGCGATGTCCGCCCCGGCGCAGAAGGTGTCCCCGGCGCCCGTCAGCACCAGGGCCCGTACCGAGGGATCGGCCGCCAGCCGGGCCAGCAGCGGGGGCAGGGCGATCCACATCGAGACCGTCATCGCGTTGCGTTTGGCCGGGTTGTCGATGACGACGGTGGCGACACCGTCCGCGACGGTGTGCGTCAGCCGGGGTTCCGTACGGTCCATGCGCCGGATGCTATCCGCACGGTTCGAACCTATGATCAAAAAGGGGTGGGTGGCCGTGCATGTACGCACCGTGAGGAGCTTTCCGTGGCCGATCCCGCAGTCGAGGGCAGAAGGCTGAGCCGGAGTTTCGGCCGGCTGGCCCTGCTGGGCATTCTTCTCGCCGTGGCCGGTCTGGTCGGCCTCGTCTACACCGGGGTCGCGACGCTGACCTCGATGCTGCTCTTCGGCTGGTTGCTGCTGGTCGGCGGCCTCGTCGGTCTGCTCCACGCCATCGAGTCCCGGGGCAGCAACTACTTCTGGCTGGCGGTCGTGGTGGCCGCGCTGAACATCGCCGCCGGGGTCGTCGTCATCCGGCATCCGCACGGCACGGCCGAGGCGCTGACCATGTTCGCCGCGCTGCTCTTCCTGACCGGCGGGGTGTTCCGGCTGGTGGGCAGCGTCGTCGTGCGCGGCCCGCAGTTCGGCTGGACGCTGCTCCAAGGGGCCTTCGGGCTGCTCCTCGGGCTGCTGGTCCTCTTCGACTGGCCGCACAGCAGCCTCTACGTCCTGGGTCTCTTCTTCTCCCTGGCGCTGCTCTTCGACGGCCTCGGCCTGATCACGATCGGAGTCGGCGGCCGACGCATCGTCTCCCTCGTCTCGGACACCTCGGACCGGGCAGCGGACCCCGGGCGTCGTCACCCGGACCCGGACCCGGACTCGGACCGGCTCCTGCACCGGTACACGGAGCCCGACGGCCCGAAGCCGGGGCAACAGCCCGACACGTCCATCGGAGAGAACCAGGGTCAGTCAAAGAGTTGATCGAATCGTGCGGTTTCGATCAAAATTTGTCGATAGAGGTCGACTTTTATTCACTGGTCCGGTGCGGCGGCCACGCCGCGCACTCTGTACTCGACGTGCAGTCACCGACGAGTCGAGGGCGGTACCGGACTATGGAGAGCCGCGGGAGTGTCCCCGCTCGGCCCATGTCGTACGAGGGAGTCTGGCGGTTCACCGCCCCGGCCGTGGACGTCTCCGTCCCCCGGGCCAGGCGCGCCGTACGCGACCTGCTGGACCGCCAGGGCGTGCCGATCGGCACCGACATCACCGAAGGGCTGCTGCTCATCGTCTCCGAGCTGGTCACCAACGCGGTGAAGCACGCCGCGCTGCTCTCGCCGGAGCTGGCCGTCGAGGTGGCCGTCGGCGCGGACTGGGTCAGGGTGTCCGTGGAGGACAACCACCCCTACCGGCCCACGGCCCTGGAGACGGACCACGGACAGACCGGCGGCCGCGGGCTGCTCCTGGTCCGGGAGATCACCCGGGAGGCGGGCGGCGCCTGCGACGTGGAGCACACCGCGGGCGGCGGGAAGATCATCTGGGCCGCGCTGCCGCTGAGCGCGGGATTCTGAACCGGCCTGCGCCGGCACCGGGCGGTCCCGCAGCCATCCGGGCCGACCGGCGTGGGCACCCGGTGACACGGCTCGCACGAACACCGGGTGCCCCGTCCGCTACCAGCCGGCGGACGGCCCGGTCAGTTCCCTGATGGCCGGGCGGGCGGCGTCCAGCACCGTCATGAACCACGCCGAGAACGGTGCCTCGGCATGCCGTTCGGCCAGTTCCTCGGCGGTGACGAACGCGGTCTCGCCGACCTCCTCCGGGTCCGGCCGCAGCCGGTCCTGCACCATGCCGACGAAGAGATGGTTGAACTCCTGCTCCACCAGTCCGGAAGCCGGGTCGGGGTGGTTGTAGCGGACCGTGCCGGCCTCGGCCAGCAGCGAGGGCGAGACGCCGAGCTCCTCGTGCGTACGCCGGGCGGCGGCGGCGAAGGGCGCCTCACCGGGGTACGGGTGGCCGCAGCAGGTGTTCGACCAGACGCCGGGGGAGTGGTACTTGCCGAGCGCGCGCCGCTGGAGCAGCAGGCGGCCCCGCTCGTCGAAGAGGAACACCGAGAAGGCCCGGTGCAGCTGACCCGGCGGCTGGTGGGCGGAGAGCTTCTCCGCCGTACCGATGGTGGTGCCGTTCTCGTCGACCAGTTCGAGCATGATCGCTTCTGCTGTGCCGTTCGACGAGCTGTGCGCCGCGGTGGCTGGTGTGGTCGGCATACCCATCCTTCGCTATGGTCCCGGCCCGGTGCGCCGGTCCCGTCGAGTCCGCTCAAGTCTGCCGTACAAAAGCCGCTTGTCCGCACTTCGGGTCCGACATGTCCGGACCCGGTGCCGCCCCGTCCGCGGGCGGCACCGCAAGGCCCTCAGACGCCGAACGCGGCCGGGTAGCGGATCGTGCCCCGCGGCGCCGGCGCGGACGGGTCGAGGACCAGGGCCATCATCGCCTCGTCCGGGACGTCGAAGGCCGGCCGGATTCCGTACCGGGACGCCGGTACGAAGCCGAAGCGCGGGTAGTAGGCGGGGTGGCCGAGCACCAGGACGACGGACTCGGCCCGCGACCGGGCGGCGTCGAGCGCGGCGCGCACCGCGGCCTGCCCGGCGCCCCGCCGCTGCTGCTCCGGGGCGGTCGCCACCGGTGCCAGGGCGAGGGCCGGGGCGTCCCCGACCCGGCACCGGGTCAGCAGCGCGTACGCCGCGACGGCACCGTCCCCGCCGAGGGCGACATGTCCGAGACCGGGCAGCCAGGCCGACGGATCGGCGCGCAGCGCGTCGACGAGAGCCGCCTCGGCCGGCGTCGGGAAGGCGGCGGTGACGACCGCGCGCACGGCCCCGGCGTCCGCCGGGGCCTCCGGCCGGGCCGTCCAGCGGGGAACGCCCCGCCCGTCGCTCCCCGCCGCGCCGGAGGCGGGGGAGCGCGGCTCGGGACGGGCGGCGTGATCGTGGTCGTTCATTCCTTGCCCCTTCGCGGTCGGCGGCTCCGGCTGTCGGCCGGCCGTTCCTCAGTGACACAGTCCCGCTTCGTGTTCGGCGTGGCCGCTCGGTTCCAGCTGGAACGTGCAGTGCTCGACGTCGAAGTGGTCGCCGAGGCATCCCTGGAGTTCGTGGAGGAGCTTCTCGTGGCCGACCGAGTCCAGCACGTCCTGGCTCACCACCACATGGGCCGAGAGCACCGGCATCCCCGAGGTGATCGTCCAGGCGTGCAGGTCATGGACGTCCAGGACGCCGGGCAACGCCGTGATGTGGGCCCGTACCTCACCCATGTCCACGCCCTTCGGAGCCGCCTCCAGCAGCACGTTGAGCGTCTCCCGGAGCAGTTTCACGGTACGCGGGACGATCATCAGGCCGATCACCAGCGAGGCGATCGGGTCGGCCGCCTGCCAGCCGGTGGCCAGGATGACACCCGCCGAGACCAGCACGGCGACCGAGCCGAGCGTGTCCGCGAGCACCTCCAGATACGCGCCGCGCACGTTGAGGCTCTCCTTCTGCCCGCGCAGCAGCAGCGACAGGGAGACGATGTTGGCGGCCATGCCGATCAGTGCGAAGACGATCGTCAGCCCGCCCCTGGTCTCGGCGGGGGTGACGAAGCGCTGGATCGCCTCGAAGAGCAGGAAACCGCCCATGCCGAGCAGCAGCAGACAGTTGGCCAGGGCCGCCAGGATCTCGGCGCGGGCGAAGCCGAAGGTGCGGTTGAGCCCGGCGGGCCGGTTGGCGAAGTGGATCGCCAGCAGGGCCATGCCCAGTCCCAGGGCGTCCGTCGCCATATGGGCCGCGTCGGCGATCAGGGCGAGCGAGTCGGCGAGCAGCCCCCCGACGATCTCCACGGTCATCACCGTGAGCGTGATGCCCAGCGCGATCCGCAGCCTCCCTCTGTACGCGGCGGCGGCCGTGCCGGTGGGCGGCGGCCCGCCGTGAGTGTGTCCGTGATCGTGCCCTGCCCCCATGGGGACGCCTCCCGATCGTCTCGCGGACTCGGGCGCGGTCGGGCCCGAGCACTGTCAGTGAACTACGGGTGGGGGGTATCGGGCAACACGGCACTGAACACCGTTGTCATGTGCCCTGACCTGCGGAAATGCTTGCAGGTCAGGGCTGTGGAGCGATCACCGGAAGGTCAGTTCGCGCGCGCCTCGGGATGCTGGAGGCACCAGCCGGCCCAGGCGGATTCGATCATTTCGCGCACGTCGTGCCGGGCCGTCCACCCGAGGTCCCCGGACATCCGGGCGGCGGACGCGACGGCCTTCGCGCCGTCGCCGCGGCGGCGCGCCTCGACCACGGCCGGCGTGTGCCGCCCGGTGACCTCGCTCACGAGATCGGCGATCTCCCGCACCGACACCCCCTCGCCGCGGCCGATGTTCACGGTCAGGTCACCGGCGTCGCCTTCGGCCCGTGCGGCCAGGCTCCGGGCGACGGCCAGATGCGCCTCGGCGAGGTCGGCGACGTGGATGTAGTCGCGGACTCCGGTCCCGTCGGGGGTGGCGTAGTCGTCACCGAAGATCCGGGGGGCCTCGCCCCGGGTCAGCCGTTCGAAGAACATCGGGATCACGTTGAAGGCGCCCGTGTCCGCCAGTTCCGGCGCCGCCGCCCCGGCCACGTTGAAGTAGCGCAGACAGGCGGTGGACAGCCCGTGAGCCCGCCCGGTCGCGCGGACCAGCCACTCCCCGGCGAGCTTCGTCTCGCCGTACGGGCTGATCGGGGCGCACGGCGTCTCCTCGGTGATCAGTTCCACATCCGGCACGCCGTAGACGGAGGCTGAGGAGGAGAACAGGAAGCTCCGCACCCCGGCGGCGACGACCGCCTCCAGCAGCGTGGTCAGCCCGGCCAGGTTCTCCCGGTAGTACAGCAGCGGCCGCTCGACGGACTCCCCGACCTGCTTCTTCGCCGCGAGATGCACCACACCCGTCACCGCGTGCCGCTCCAGCACCTCGTCGAGCAGCGCACGGTCGGCCACCGAGCCCTCGACCAGCGGCACAGCGGCCGGGAGCCGTCGGGCGACGCCGGTCGACAGGTCGTCGAGGACGACGACCCGCTCACCGGCTCCCGCCATGGACCGCACCACATGTGCGCCGATGTACCCCGCCCCGCCTGTGATCAGCCATGTCATACGGACCAGCCTAGGGTGTGCCCCGGCGGCGGCACCGTCGTCCCCGGAGCGGCCGGGCGGTCCCGCGCACCGCGACGGGCAAGGCCCGGGGCGTCGCGGCCGGGCTGCTTCGTCCCCGGTGGGAGCGTTCCCGCCCGATCCGGGCGGGAAGGCCCGGATCCGTGCCACCGCGTTTTGTCAGTCGAGGCGGGGATCGACGATGATGATCTCGGGCAGTGCCGGATGATGCCGGTCCGCCCCGAACGGAGCACGAACGGGCGGTGAACTCCCGCTTCCGTTCATCCGATAGCCTCTGCCGACGTGCCGTCGGCCCGCTTCCGGGCCGCGTTGCAGCGCGCCGACCCCGTCAGCACCAAGGAGTGAGTTCGTCTGTCGACCGCCATCCTCACCGGTGCTCCGGTACCCGGATCCTCGCTCGCGGACGATCTGCGGTCACTGGGCTTCGACGTACGGGCCGCCGCCGACGCGACCGAGGCCGCACGGCTTCTCGCGGCCGTTCCCGCCGACCGCCGCGTCGCCCTGGTCGACCCGCGCCTCGTCGGCCACCTCCACGCCCTCCGGCTCGGACTGACCGACCCGCGCTTCCCCGCGGCCGCGGTCCCCGGAGCGCTCACCGCGCAGCCGGAGGCCCGCTCCGCGCTCGTCCGGGCCCTGGGGACCGCCGCCGCGTCCGGCGGCGCCGCGGCCCCCGGCGCGACGGTCGCGACCGTGACGACGGTCACCGACCACACCCTGCCGGGCCGCGTCGCCGGCCTCCTGGACGCCGAGGGCACGCCCGTGCAGCGCCCCGAGCTGGGCTCGCTGGTCGCCGCCGTACCGTCCGACGCGTTCGCGCGCGCCGAGGCGGAGAGCGCCGTCGCGGCCGTCGACGACGAGGCGGTGCGGCTGCGCAGCGCCGTGAAGTCCCGCGACGGCTTCTTCACCACGTTCTTCATCAGCCCCTACTCCCGCTACATCGCCCGCTGGTGCGCGCGGCGCGGGCTCACCCCCAACCAGGTCACCACGGCGTCCCTGCTGACCGCCCTGATCGCGGCCGGCAGCGCGGCCACCGGCACCCGCGCGGGCTTCGTCGCGGCGGGGGTGCTGCTGCTCCTCTCCTTCGTCCTGGACTGCACCGACGGGCAGCTCGCCCGCTACTCGCTCCAGTACTCGACGTTGGGCGCCTGGCTGGACGCCACCTTCGACCGGGCCAAGGAGTACGCGTACTACGCGGGGCTCGCCCTCGGAGCCGCCCGGGGCGGGGACGACGTCTGGGCGCTGGCGCTCGGCGCCATGGTCCTCCAGACCTGCCGGCACGTCGTCGACTTCTCGTTCAACGAGGCCAACCACGACGCGGTGGGCAATTCCAGCCCCACGGCCGCCCTCTCCGACCGGCTCGACAGCGTCGGCTGGACGGTGTGGCTGCGCCGGATGATAGTGCTGCCGATCGGGGAGCGCTGGGCCATGATCGCGGTGCTCACCGCGGCGACCACCCCCCGGATCGTCTTCTACGCCCTGCTCGTCGGCTGCGCCTTCGCCGCCTGCTACACCACCGCGGGCCGGCTGCTGCGCTCGCTGACCCGCAGGGCCGAGCGCACCGACCGGGCCGCCCGGGCCCTGGCCGACCTCGCCGACTCCGGCCCGCTCGCCCAGACCGTCGCGGCGTTCGGTCCCAGGCTCGGCGGCAGCTGGAACGCCCCGGTCACGGCCCTGCTCGCCGGAGTGCTCATGATCGCCTCCGCGCTCACGCAGCCCTTCGGGAGCTGGCACACCATCCTCGCGGCCGTCGTGTACGCGATGTCGTCCGGCATGGCCGTCTCCAGCTCCCTCAAGGGCACCCTGGACTGGCTCGTACCCCCGATATTCAGGGCGGCCGAGTACAGCACCGTCCTGATCCTCGCCGCCCGCAGCGACGTCCCCGGAGCGCTTCCCGCGGCCTTCGGGCTGGTCTCGGCCGTCGCCTACCATCACTACGACACGGTCTACCGCATTCGCGGAGGCACTGGCGCGCCGCCCCGATGGCTGGTGCGCACGATCGGCGGGCACGAGGGCCGGACCCTGGTGGTGGCCGTACTCGCCGCCGTACTCACCCGGCATTCGGCGTTCACCGCGGCACTCACCGCGTTCGCGGTGGCTGTGGCACTGGTGGTGCTCGTGGAGTCCATCCGCTTCTGGGTCTCCTCCGGAGCACCCGCCGTTCACGACGAAGGAGAACCCGCATGATCGGCCTCGTACTGGCAGCCGGTGCCGGACGGCGACTGCGCCCCTACACCGACACGCTCCCGAAGGCCCTCGTGCCGGTGGACGGCGAGAAGACGGTCCTGGACCTCACGCTGGCCAACTTCGCGGAGATCGGCCTCACCGAGGCGGCCGTCGTCGTCGGCTACCGCAAGGAGGCCGTGTACGCGCGCAAGGCCGAGTTCGAGGAGAAGTACGGCCTCGCCCTCACCCTGATCGACAACGACAAGGCCGAGGAGTGGAACAACGCCTACTCCCTGTGGTGCGCCCGCGACGTCCTCGCCCGCGGCGTCATCCTGGCCAATGGCGACACCGTCCACCCGGTCTCCGTCGAGAAGACCCTGCTCGCCGCCCGCGGCAACGGGCAGAGGATCATCCTGGCGCTCGACACCGTGAAGCGCCTCGCCGACGAGGAGATGAAGGTCGTCACCGAGGACGGCAGGGGCGTGCGCTCCATCACCAAGCTGATGGACCCGGCCACCGCGACCGGCGAGTACATCGGCGTCACCCTCATCGAGCCGGAGGCCGCCGCGGACCTCGCCGACGCCCTGAAGGCGACGTATCTGCGCGACCCGGACCTCTACTACGAGGACGGCTACCAGGAACTCGTCAACCGCGGCTTCACCGTCGACGTGGCCCCCATCGGCGAAGTGGCGTGGGTCGAGATCGACAACCACGACGACCTCGCGAAGGGCCGTGAGATCGCGTGCCAGTACTGACCCGGCTCATTCCGTCCCCGGTCGTCGTCGACATCAGCTGCGGCGCCCTGGACGATCTGGCCGGCCTCCTCGCCGACCAGCGGATCTCCACCTCCGGCGAACTCGCCGTCGCGATCAGCGAAGGCTCGGGGCGCGCGCTGCGCGAGCGGCTGGCGCCCGCGCTGCCCGGTGCCCACTGGTACCCGGTCACCGACGGCACCATCGACTCGGCGGTCAAGCTCGCCGACGACATCAAGGGCAACCGGTACGACGCCGTGGTCGGCCTCGGCGGCGGCAAGATCATCGACGTGGCGAAGTACGCCGCAGCGCGCGTGGGGCTGCCTCTGGTCGCGGTGGCCACGAACCTCGCCCACGACGGGCTCTGCTCGCCGGTCGCGACCCTGGACAACGACAACGGCCGGGGCTCCTACGGCGTCCCCACCCCGATCGCCGTCGTCATCGACCTCGACATCGTCCGCCAGGCACCGCCCCGCTACGTGCGCTCCGGCATCGGCGACGCGGTCTCCAACATCTCCTGCGTGGCCGACTGGGAGCTCGCCCACGACGTGCGGGGCGAGGAGATCGACGGCCTCGCCGCGGCCATGGCCCGGCAGGCCGGTGAGGCCGTGCTGCGCCATCCCGGCGGGATCGGCGACGACGGCTTCCTCAAGGTGCTGGCCGAGGGCCTCGTGCTGACCGGCATCTCCATGTCGGTGGCAGGAGACTCCCGGCCCGCCTCGGGCGCCTGCCACGAGATCAACCACGCCTTCGACCTGCTGTACCCCCGGCGTGCGGCCAGCCACGGGGAGCAGGTCGGCATCGGCGCCTGCTTCGCCATGCACCTGCGCGGCGCGCGCGAGGAGTCGCGGCAGATGGTGGCCACCCTGCGCCGCCACGGCCTGCCCGTGCGGCCCGAAGAGATCGGTTTCACCGCCGACGAGTTCGTCCGGGCCGTCGAGTACGCCCCGCAGACCCGTCCGGGGCGCTTCACCATCCTCGAACACCTCAACCTGTCCACCGACCAGATCAGGGACGCGTACGCCGACTATGCAAAAGCCATCGATAGCTGAACTCCGCCCGGTCGTGCACCCCCCGGGCGTGAAGGACCGGCGCAGCGGTGAGCACTGGGCGGGGCGGCTCTACATGCGCGAGATCTCCCTGCGCGTGGACCGGCACCTGGTGAACACCCGGGTCACGCCCAACCAGCTGACCTACGTGATGACCGTCGCGGGCGTGCTCGCCGCGCCCGCCCTGCTCGTCCCGGGCATCCCCGGGGCGCTGCTCGGCGTGCTGATGGTCCAGCTCTACCTGCTGCTCGACTGCGTCGACGGCGAGGTGGCCCGCTGGAAGAAGCAGTTCTCGCTGGGCGGGGTCTACCTGGACCGGGTCGGCGCGTACCTCTGCGACGCGGCCGTCCTCGTCGGCTTCGGTCTGCGCGCCGCGGACCCGTGGGGCCACGGACGGATCGACTGGCTGTGGGCCTTCCTGGGCGCCCTCGCGGCCCTCGGCGCCATCCTGATCAAGGCCGAGACCGACCTCGTCGGCGTCGCGCGCCATCAGGGGGGACTGCCGCCGGTCAAGGAGGCCGCCTCCGAGCCGCGCTCGTCCGGAATGGCGCTCGCCCGCCGGGCCGCCGCCGCGCTCAAGTTCCACCGGCTGATCCTCGGCGTCGAGGCGTCCCTGGTGGTCCTGGCGGCGGCGGTGTTCGACGCGGTCAGGGACGACCTGTTCGTCAGCCGTCTCCTGGTCGCGGTCCTGGCCGGCATCGCGTTGCTGCAGACCCTCCTGCATCTCGTGTCGATCCTCGCGTCGAGCAGGTTGAAGTGAGCACATCCATGAAACTCGGCGCGGTCGTCATCACGATGGGCAACCGCCCCGAGGAGCTGCGGGCCCTCCTGGATTCGGTCGCCGAGCAGGAGGGCGACCGGATCGAGATCGTGGTCGTCGGCAACGGCGCCCCCGTGCCCGACGTCCCCGCGGGCGTACGCACCGTGGAGCTGCCCGAGAACCTGGGCATCCCCGGCGGACGCAATGTCGGGATCGAGGCGTTCGGCCCGTCCGGTGCCGATGTGGACGCCCTGCTCTTCCTCGACGACGACGGGCTGCTGCCGCTGACCGACACCGCCGAGCTGTGCCGGCAGGCGTTCGAGGCCGACCCCCGGCTGGGGATCATCAGCTTCCGCATCGCCGACCCGGACACCGGCGTCACCCAGCGGCGCCACGTGCCGCGCCTGCGCGCGTCCGACCCGATGCGCTCCTCGCGGGTGACGACCTTCCTCGGCGGCGCCAACGCCGTGCGCACCAAGGTCTTCGCCGAGGTCGGGCCGCTTCCCGGGCAGTTCTTCTACGCGCACGAGGAGACCGACCTCGCCTGGCGGGCGCTGGACGCCGGCTGGATGATCGACTACCGCGCGGACATGGTTCTCGACCACCCGACGACGGCCCCCTCGCGGCACGCCGTGTACCACCGGATGGTGGCCCGCAACCGGGTCTGGCTGGCGCGCCGCAATCTGCCCGCGCCCCTGGTCCCGGTCTACCTCGGCGTGTGGCTGCTGCTGACCCTGGTGCGCAAGCCCTCCGGCCCGGCCCTGAAGGCGTGGTTCGGCGGCTTCAAGGAGGGCTGGTCCACTCCGTGCGGCACCCGTCGTCCGATGAAGTGGCGCACGGTATGGCGGCTGACCAGGCTCGGCCGACCTCCCGTGATCTGAGAGTCTCCTCTCTGAGAGCATGGGGGGCGACTCCTCATGTACCTCCGTCTCCACGGGACCTGTCCGCTCCGAGCCGCGCCCGCGACCGGCCGCGCATGTTGAATACGAGAGTTTCATTCTGGTGAGTGACACAACCCACGATGGTGCGGTCGCCCTGGGCGCCGCACCATCCGCCGACGACGGCCTGAGCGCGGCCGAGAGGGCCGCCAAGCACGGCCTGACGGTGAGCGGCGCCCGGCCAGGGCTCATCGAGTACATCCGCCAGCTCTGGGGGCGGCGCCACTTCATCATGGCGTTCTCCCGGGCCAAGCTGACCGCCCAGTACAGCCAGGCGAAGCTGGGCCAGCTGTGGCAGGTGGCCACACCGCTGCTCAACGCCCTCGTCTACTACCTGATCTTCGGGCTGATCCTGGGGACCAGGAGGGGAATGACCCAGGAGGTCTTCATCCCGTTCCTGGTGACCGGCGTCTTCGTCTTCACCTTCACCCAGAATTCGGTGATGGCCGGTGTGCGGGCGATCTCCGGCAACCTGGGGCTGGTCCGGGCCCTGCACTTCCCCCGGGCCTCGCTGCCGGTCTCGTTCTCGCTCCAGCAGCTCCAGCAGCTGCTGTACTCGATGATCGTGCTGGCGGTCGTGGCCGTCGCCTTCGGCAGCTACCCGGGCCTGTCCTGGCTGCTGGTCCTTCCGGCGCTGGCCCTCCAGTTCGTCTTCAACACCGGACTGGCGCTGATCATGGCCAGGCTCGGGAGCAAGACCCCCGACCTCGCCCAGCTGATGCCGTTCATCATGCGGACCTGGATGTACGCGTCGGGTGTCATGTTCTCCATCCCGGTGATGCTCGCGGACAAGCCGGCCTGGATCGCCGACGTGCTCCAGTACAACCCGGCGGCCATCTACATGGACCTGATGCGCTTCGCCCTGATCAAGGGCTACGGCGCCGAGAACCTTCCGGCGCACGTCTGGATGGTGGCGCTCGCCTGGGCGGTCGTCGCCGGCGTCGGGGGCTTCGTGTACTTCTGGAAGGCGGAGGAGCGGTACGGCCGTGGCTGAGGACAACACTTCCGGGCGCGTCCCCACCGTCATCGCCGACGACGTGCACATCGTGTACCGCGTCAACGGTGGTGGGGGAGGCAGGGGCAGTGCCACCGCGGCGCTGAGCCGGATACTGCGCCGCGACAAGGGCGAGGGGCGCGGGGTGCGGAAGGTGCACGCCGTGCGCGGTGTCTCCTTCACCGCGTACCGGGGCGAGGCGATCGGTCTCATCGGGACCAACGGCTCCGGCAAGTCCACCCTGCTGCGGGCCGTCGCCGGCCTGCTCCCGACCGAGAGCGGCAAGGTGTACACCGACGGCCAGCCGTCGCTGCTCGGTGTGAACGCGGCGCTGATGAGCGATCTGACCGGGGAACGCAACGTGGTGCTCGGCGGCCTGGCCATGGGCATGTCGCGCGAGGAGATCCGCGAGCGCTACCAGGAGATCGTCGACTTCTCCGGCATCAACGAGAAGGGCGACTTCATCACGCTGCCGATGCGGACGTACTCCTCCGGCATGGCCGCCCGGCTGCGGTTCTCCATCGCCGCCGCCAAGAACCATGACGTCCTCATGATCGATGAGGCGCTGGCGACCGGCGACCGCAAGTTCCAGATCCGCTCCGAGAAGCGCATCAGGGAACTCCGCAAGGAGGCGGGCACGGTCTTCCTGGTCAGCCACAGCAACAAATCCATCCGGGACACCTGCGACCGGGTGCTGTGGCTGGAGAAGGGCGAGTTGCTGATGGACGGTCCGACCGACGAGGTCCTCAAGGCGTACGAGCGCGAGACCGGCAAGTAGCCCCTCCCGCGGCCCAACGAATCGGCCTCCGCCGGAGCCCTCCGGCGGAGGCCGATTCGTTGTCCGGATCGTGGACCCGCCGGGGCGTCCTGCACACCCGGCGGTATGCGCAGGACAAGATCTCCTCCCGTCGGATGACGTCAAAATCCTTGAGCGCGGGGAAGGTTGGCGGAGCGGGATGTGGTGTGCGCCGGTGCGCGACACCCCGTCCGTGCCGGCGGGCTCGTACAACGTAAGCTGTACCGGTGCTGATTCGTGGCAAGTGGGGCGATACCGCCTGGCCGTACGGGCCGCAGGCGTGCTCCGCACTCGGCAGAGCGGGCGGCGTGTCCGGAATGGGATGTTTTGGGTCAGCAGTGTAGAACGGGAGATGTGACGGCAATGACGGAAGATCTCCAGCTCCGAGGTGTCCGCGCCGTCCCAGCGCCCCTCCCGGCATCGGGCGGTCCGTGGTGACCCCCACCCGGCAGGCCCGCTCCGCGGCGGCCGTGCCCACCACTCTCGACAAGGCCGCGGACGAGAACTTCCCCGTGGCCCCCTTCTTCCTGCCGCGAGCCTGGCGGGACGACCTGATGGCCGTCTACGGCTACGCCCGGCTCGTCGACGACATCGGCGACGGGGACCTCGCACCCGGCGGCGCGGACGCCCGCCACCTCGGGCTCGCCCCCGAGCAGGCCGACGACCGGCTCGCCCTGCTCGATGCCTTCGAGGCCGACCTGCGCCGGGTCTTCGCCACCACCGGGGACGGCCCGCACCACCCCCTGCTGCGCGCGCTGCGCCCCACCGTGCGGCGCCGCGCGCTCACCCCCGAACCCTTTCTCGGCCTCATCGAGGCGAACCGCCAGGACCAGAAGGTCCGCCGCTACGGGACGTACGAGGAGCTCGCGGCCTACTGCGAGCTCTCCGCCAACCCCGTGGGCCGGCTCGTCCTGCAGATCACCGGCACCGCCAGCCCCGAACGGATCCGCCGCTCCGACGCCGTCTGCACGGCCCTGCAGATCGTCGAGCACCTCCAGGACGTCGCCGAGGACCTCGGGCGCGACCGGATCTACCTGCCCGCCGACGACATGGCCCGGTTCCACGTCCGTGAATCCGACTTCGCCGCCCGCTCGGCGGGCGCGTCGGTGCGTTCGCTGGTCGCCTACGAGGCGGAACGCGCCCGGGAACTGCTGAATGAAGGCACCCCCCTGGTGGGTAGCGTCCATGGCAGGCTCAGGCTGCTCCTCGCCGGATTCGTGGGAGGCGGGCGCGCCGCTCTCTCCGCGATCGCGGCCGCCGGGTTCGACGTCCTGCCCGGCCCCCCCAAGCCCACCAAGCCCAGCCTGCTGCGCGAAGTGGGAGTTGTCTTGCGAAGAGCGCGTGGAGAGGGGTGAGCCGGACCGTGGAGGCACAGACGACGCCCATGTCGGCACCGGTACAGGCCGCATACAGATACTGTGAGGCGGTCACCGGACAGCAGGCGCGCAACTTCGCGTACGGCATCAGGCTGCTGCCGGCCGAGAAGCGCCAGGCCATGTCGGCGCTGTACGCCTTCTCCCGGAGGGTCGACGACATCGGTGACGGCGACCTCGCGCCGGAGACGAAGCGGGAGCGCCTGGAGAACACCCGCGAGGTGCTGGACCGGATCCGCGGCGGCGCGATCGACGAGGACGACACCGATCCGGTGGCCGTCGCGCTCGCCGACGCCGCACGGAGGTTCCCGCTCCCGCTCGGCGGGCTCGACGAACTCATCGACGGCGTGCTGATGGACGTGCGCGGCGCGACGTACGAGACCTGGGACGACCTCAAGGTGTACTGCCGCTGTGTGGCGGGCGCCATCGGCCGCCTCAGCCTGGGCGTCTTCGGCACCCAGCGGGGCGCCCCCGGCGCCGACCGGGCCGCCGAGTACGCCGACACGCTCGGGCTCGCGCTCCAGCTGACGAACATCCTGCGCGACGTCCGCGAGGACGCCGGCAACGGGCGCACCTACCTGCCAGCCGACGACCTCGCCAAGTTCGGCTGCTCGGCCGGCTTCCACGCGGCCACCCCGCCGTCCGGCGCGGACTTCGCGGGGCTGGTGCACTTCGAGGTCCGCCGGGCCCGCACGCTGTTCGCCGAGGGATACCGGCTGCTGCCGATGCTGGACCGGCGCAGCGGCGCCTGCGTCGCGGCCATGGCAGGCATCTACCGGCGGCTGCTCGACCGCATCGAGCGCGACCCCGTGGCAGTGCTGCGAGGCCGGGTGTCGCTGCCCGGCCACGAGAAGGCGTACGTCGCGGTGCGCGGGCTCTCCGGACTCGACACGCGGCACGTGTCCCGACGGACGGTCAGGAGGCGCGTCTGATGCGGAGCACGGACATCTCGCGCACCATGTGCATCACGGACAGGCTTCCGTGCTCAACCCTCGGCCGTACCGACGCGTCCCTGACTGAAGCGACCCGACGAAAGGAGGACGCATGACGGACGACGCCCTGCGTTCCTCCCGCGCGGTGGTGATCGGCGGCGGACTCGCCGGCATCACCGCCGCTCTGCGACTGGCCGATGCCGGGCTCGATGTGACCCTGCTCGAAGGACGGCCCCGGCTCGGCGGACTCGCCTTCTCCTTCCGGCGCGGTGAACTGACGGTCGACAACGGACACCATGTCTACCTGCGCTGCTGCACCGCCTACCGCTGGTTCCTCGACCGCGTCGGCGGCACGAGCCTCGCGCCCCTGCAGAACCGTTTGGACGTGCCCGTTCTCGACGTCGGCCGACCCTCGGGGCCCCGGCTGGGACGACTGCGCCGCAACGACCTGCCGGTGCCGTTCCACCTCGCGGCAGGACTCGCCGGCTACCCCCACCTCTCGCTCGCCGAACGCGCGAGCGTCGGACGCGCCGCGCTCGCGCTGGGCCGCCTGGACCCGGAGGACCCCGCCCTCGACACCATCGACTTCGGCAGCTGGCTCGCCCGGCACGGTCAGTCGCCGCGCACCGTCGAGGCGCTGTGGGACCTGGTCGGCGTCGCCACGCTCAACGCCACCGCCCCGAACTCCTCCCTGGCCCTGGCCGCGAAGGTCTTCAAGACCGGCCTCCTCTCGGAGCCCGGAGCCGCCGACATCGGCTGGGCGGGCGTACCCCTAGGCGAGATCCACGACACCCTCGCCCGCGTGGCCCTCGACGCCGTCGGAGTCCGCGTCGAACTGCGCACCAAGGCGACCTCCCTCACCCGTACGGAGCAGGGCGGCTGGAGTATCGGCACCGACGGCGAACGGATCGACGCGGACGCCGTCGTCCTCGCCGTCCCGCAGCGCGAGACCCACGGTCTGCTGCCCGCCGGAGCGATCGACGCACCGGACCGGCTGCTCGACATCGGCACCTCACCGATCCTGAACGTGCACGTGGTCTACGACCGCAAGGTGCTGCGCCGCCCGTTCTTCACCGCGCTCGGCTCCCCGGTGCAGTGGGTCTTCGACCGTACGGAGGCATCCGGCCTCACCGGCCCCGGGCAGTACCTCGCGGTGTCCCAGTCCGCGGCGGACGAGGAGATCGACCTCCCCGTGGCCGAACTGCGAGGGCGCTACCTGCCCGAGCTGGAGCGCCTCCTCCCGGCCGCCCGCACCGCGGGGATCAGGGACTTCTTCGTCACCCGGGAACGCGCGGCGACCTTCGCCCCCGCGCCCGGCGTCGGCCGGCTGCGGCCCGGTGCCCGCACCCGCCTGCCCGGCCTCGGCCTGGCGGGCGCGTGGACGGCCACCGGCTGGCCCGCGACGATGGAGGGCGCCGTCCGCAGCGGGTTCAGCGCCGCGGACGTCGCGCTGAGGGCGCTGGGCCGCTCCCATGAACATCCGCTGCAGGAGGCGGCATGAGCAGTACCACCGGAACAAGAGGAGAGTCAGTGACCCCGGCGAATCCGGCTTTCGACACCGTGGCCGACACCACGGACGTCACCGCGCTTCTGGAGCGCGGACGGGCCCTTTCCACGCCGGTGCTCCGGGCCGCTGTGAACCGGCTCGCACCGCCCATGGACACCGTCGCCGCCTACCACTTCGGCTGGATCGACGCCCAGGGACAGCCCTCCGCCGGCGACGGCGGCAAGGCCGTCCGCCCGGCGCTCGCCCTGCTGTCCTCGGAGGCGGCGGGCGCCGCGCCCGAGGCCGGCCTCCCCGGCGCCGTGGCCGTCGAACTCGTGCACAACTTCTCGCTGCTGCACGACGACCTGATGGACGGCGACGAACAGCGCCGCCACCGCGACACCGTCTGGAAGGTGCACGGCCCCGCCCAGGCGATCCTGGTCGGCGACGCGCTGTTCGCGCTCGCCAACGAGGTCCTGCTGGAGCTCGGCACCCCCGAGGCGGGCCGCGCGACCCGCCGGCTGACCGTCGCCACCCGCAAGCTCATCGACGGACAGGCCCAGGACATCTCCTACGAGCACCGCGAACGGGTCACCGTCGAGGAGTGCCTGGAGATGGAGGGCAACAAGACCGGCGCCCTGCTCGCCTGCGCCTGCTCCATCGGTGCGGTCCTCGGCGGCGCCGACGACCGCACCGCCGACACCCTGGAGGCGTACGGCTACCACCTCGGCCTCGCCTTCCAGGCAGTCGACGACGTGCTCGGCATCTGGGGCGACCCCGAGTCCACCGGCAAGCAGACGTGGAGCGACCTGCGCCAGCGCAAGAAGTCCCTCCCGGTCGTCGCCGCGCTCGCGGCGGGCGGACCGGCCTCGCGGCGGCTGGGCGAACTGCTCGCCGCCGACGCCAAGAGCACCGATTTCGACAGCTTCTCCGAAGAGGAGTTCGCCGCCCGCGCGGCACTCATCGAGGAGGCGGGCGGCCGCGAATGGACCGCCCAGGAGGCGCGTCGCCAGCATGCGGTCGCCGTCGAGGCACTGCACCGCGTCGACATGCCGGAAACCGTGCGGGCGCAGCTCACGGCGCTCGCGGACTTCGTCGTCGTACGAAAGAGATGATCGCCATCTGCTCCATATGACTCGCAGTCGCCGGCCGGCGCCCCCACCGGGCGCCGGCCGACGGAGACCCCAGCACAGCAGAGGACAAGACTGCACGAAGGGGAAGCCATGACAGCGACGACCGACGGAAGCGCAGGGGCCATGAACCCTCGCGCGGCCACGGCCACCAATCCGACCGATACGACCATCGCCGCGGAAGACGTGCTCGAAGCCGCGCGGCGCGCCGCGGAACGCTCGGTGGAGCACCTTCTCGGCAGACAGGACCAGCAGGGCTGGTGGAAGGGCGACCTCGCCACCAACGTCACCATGGACGCGGAGGACCTGCTGCTCCGCCAATTCCTCGGCATCCAGGAACCGTCCGTCGTCCGGGCGGCCGCCCGCTTCATCCGCGGCGAACAACTCGGCGACGGCACATGGGCCACCTTCTACGGCGGCCCCGCGGACCTCTCCGCCACCATCGAGGCGTACGTGGCCCTGCGGCTGGCCGGGGACGCCCCCGACGCACCGCACATGGCCCGCGCCGCACGCTGGGTCAGGGAACAGGGCGGCATCGCCGAGAGCCGCGTCTTCACCCGCATCTGGCTCGCCCTCTTCGGCTGGTGGAAGTGGGAGGACCTTCCCCAGCTCCCGCCCGAGCTGATGTTCTTTCCCACGTGGGTACCGCTCAACATCTACGAATTCGGCTGCTGGGCCCGCCAGACCATCGTGCCCCTCACCATCGTCTCGGCGAAGCGGCCGGTACGCCCCGCGCCCTTCCCGCTCGACGAGCTCCACACCGATCCGGACAGCCCGAACCCGCCCCGGCGCACCGCCCCCGCGGCCAGCTGGGACGGCCTCTTCCAGCGCCTCGACAAGGCGCTGCGCCTCTACCACCGGATCGCACCGCGCAAGCTGCGCCGGGCCGCCATGAACAACGCGGCGCGCTGGATCGTCGAACGCCAGGAGAACGACGGCTGCTGGGGTGGCATCCAGCCTCCCGCCGTCTACTCCGTCATCGCGCTGCACCTGCTCGGCTACGACCTGGACCACCCGGTGATGCGGGCCGGTCTGGCCTCCCTCGACCGGTTCGCCGTCTGGCGCGAGGACGGCGCGCGGATGATCGAGGCCTGCCAGTCCCCGGTCTGGGACACCTGCCTCGCCACCATCGCGCTGGCCGACGCCGGGGTCCGCCCCGACCACCCGGCGCTCGTGAAGGCGGCGGACTGGATGCTCGGCGAGCAGATCGACCGGCCCGGCGACTGGGCCGTACGCCGTCCCCGGCTCGCGCCCGGCGGCTGGGCGTTCGAGTTCCACAACGACAACTACCCGGACATCGACGACACCGCCGAAGTGGTCCTCGCGCTGCGCCGGGTCCGCCACCCCGACCCCTCGCGCGTCGAGGACGCCATCGCGCGCGGGGTGCGGTGGAACCTCGGCATGCAGTCCCGCGACGGGGCATGGGGGGCGTTCGACGCGGACAACACCAGCCCGTTCCCCAACCGGCTGCCCTTCTGCGACTTCGGCGAGGTCATCGACCCGCCGTCCGCCGACGTCACCGGACACGTGGTGGAGATGCTCGCCGTCGAGGGCCAGGCCGGCCGGCCCGCCGCCCGGCGCGGCATCCAGTGGCTGCTCGCCCAACAGGAGGCGAACGGTGGCTGGTTCGGCCGCTGGGGCGTCAACTACGTATACGGCACGGGGTCGGTGGTGCCCGCGCTGGTGGCCGCCGGACTGCCCGCCACCCATCCGGCGATCCGCCGGGCCGTCGCCTGGCTGGAGTCCGTGCAGAACGACGACGGCGGTTGGGGCGAGGACCTGCGCTCGTACCGCGAGGAGAAGTGGATCGGCCACGGCGCCTCCACCGCCTCCCAGACCGCGTGGGCCCTGCTCGCCCTGCTCGCCGCGGGACAACGGGACACCGAGGCCGTACGGCGGGGCGTCTCCTGGCTCACCGCGGCGCAGCGGGCCGACGGCTCCTGGGACGAGCCGTACTTCACCGGCACCGGGTTCCCGTGGGACTTCTCCATCAACTACCACCTCTACCGTCAGGTCTTCCCGCTGACCGCGCTCGGGCGGTACGTGCACGGCGAACCGTTCGCCGACCGCGCGGCCGGCCGCAAGGGGGCCTGATGGGTGACGGCCCCCGGCCGGCCGGTCCCACGGCGCCGCTGCTGATCGCCTGCGCGCTCGGCATCGAGCGTTTCGCGCTGCGCAGCGGCAGGGGCAGGGCCGGCGGGGCGCCGGGACCGGTGTCCGTCCTGTGCACGGGCATGGGTCCCAGGGCCGCCGACGCGGCCGTGACCAGGGCGCTCGGCGCGGGCCGGGCGCCCGGCACGGCCGTCCTCGCCGCCGGGTTCTGCGCCGGACTGTCACCCGGCATGCACCCCGGGGACCTGGTGGTCGCCGACGAGACCCGGGGCACCGGAGACCCGAGCGTCTGCACCGGCTCGGGGCTGCTCGCCGAGGCCCTCGCCCGGGCGGTACCCGGGCGCACCGTCCACACCGGTCCGCTGACCGGCTCCGCCCATGTCGTACGCGGACACGAGCGGGCCGAGCTGCGGGCCACCGGAGCGATCGCGGTGGACATGGAGTCCGCCGCCACCCTCGGTGCCGCGCTGCGGTCCGGGCCGCGCCCCGTTGCGGCCGTACGGGTGGTCGTCGACGCCCCGGAGCATGAGCTCGTCCGTATCGGCACGATACGCGGTGGAATATCGGCTTTCCGCGTACTCCGTGCCGTCCTGCCTGCACTTTATGAATGGCACCGATCTTTGCCGCTCCCCAGGAGGTGAGCCAGATGGCCATGCCGCTCCGTCAGTCCATCAAGGTTGCGACGTATCTCATGGAACAGAAGCTCCGCAGGCGGGACAAGTTCCCGCTCATCGTGGAACTGGAGCCCCTGTTCGCCTGCAACCTCGCGTGCGAGGGCTGTGGGAAGATCCAGCATCCGGCGGGAGTGCTCAAGCAGCGCATGCCGGTCGCCCAGGCCGTGGGCGCCGTGCTCGAATCGGGCGCTCCGATGGTCTCCATCGCGGGCGGCGAGCCGCTGATGCATCCGCAGATCGACGAGATCGTCCGGCAGTTGGTGGCACGCAAGAAGTACGTGTTCCTCTGCACCAACGCCATGCTGCTGCGGAAGAAGATCGACAAGTTCTCGCCCTCCCCGTTCTTCGCCTTCGCCGTGCACATCGACGGACTGCGCGAGCGCCATGACGAATCGGTCGCCAAGGAAGGCGTCTTCGACGAGGCGGTGGCGGCCATCAAGGAGGCCAAGCGGCGCGGCTTCCGGGTCACCACGAACTCCACCTTCTTCAACACCGACACCCCGCAGACCGTCATCGAGGTCCTCAACTACCTCAACGACGACCTGAAGGTCGACGAGATGATGATCTCGCCCGCCTACGCCTACGAGAAGGCGCCCGACCAGGAGCACTTCCTCGGCGTCGAGCAGACTCGCGAACTCTTCAAGAAGTCCTTCGCGGGCGGCAACCGTTCGCGCTGGCGGCTCAACCACTCGCCCCTCTTCCTGGACTTCCTGGAGGGCAAGGCGGACTTTCCCTGCACCGCATGGGCGATCCCGAACTACTCGCTGTTCGGCTGGCAGCGCCCCTGCTACCTGATGAGTGACGGATACGTCCCCACGTACCGCGAACTCATCGAGAAGACGGACTGGGACAAGTACGGCCGCGGCAAGGACCCGCGCTGTGCCAACTGCATGGCGCACTGCGGCTACGAGCCGACCGCCGTCCTCGCCACCATGGGATCGTTGAAGGAGTCCCTGCGCGCCGCGCGCGAGACCGTCGCCGGGAGCCGGTGACACCGCGGCCGCGACGGAGCCGGGCCGCGGCGGGCGGGTACGCGTCCGCGCGTCGACGGCCGCGGCGCGTACGGCCGGCCGCGGGCGCGGCCTGGGAAGCGGACGGGCAGGGACGGCTCGGGGACACCACCACGGTCGTCCCCGTCGGCGTGAGCCGAACGGAATCAGAGAGGGGGCCCGGGCGTGACGATTCTGGAGAGGATCCGGGAACCGCGCGACCTCAAGGCGCTGAGCGAGGCACAACTCGGTGAACTGGCCGGGGACATCAGGGAGTTCCTCATCCGGGCGGTGGCGAGGACCGGCGGCCATCTGGGGCCCAACCTGGGTGTGGTGGAGCTCACCATCGCCCTCCACCGGGCCTTCGACTCGCCCGCCGACCGCGTCCTGTGGGACACCGGTCACCAGAGCTATGTGCACAAACTGCTCACCGGACGCCAGGACTTCTCCAAACTCCGCGGCAAGGGAGGCCTGTCCGGCTATCCGTCCCGCGAGGAGTCCGTGCACGACGTCATCGAGAACTCGCACGCCTCGACCGTGCTCGGCTGGGCCGACGGCCTCGCCAAGGCCGACGAGGTGCGGGGCCGGAGCGACCACGTCGTGGCCGTCATCGGCGACGGCGCCCTCACCGGCGGCATGGCCTGGGAGGCGCTCAACAACATCGCGGCGGCGCGGGACCGGCCGCTGATCATCGTCGTCAACGACAACGAGCGCTCCTACGCCCGGACGATCGGCGGCCTCGCCGACCACCTCACCACTCTCCGCACCACCGACGGCTACGAACGCTTCCTCGCCTGGGGCAAGGAGGTCCTCCAGCAGACCCCCGTCATCGGGCAGCCGCTGTACGAGTCGCTGCACGGCGCCAAGAAGGGGTTCAAGGACGCGTTCGCCCCGCAGGGCATGTTCGAGGACCTCGGCCTCAAGTACGTCGGGCCGGTCGACGGCCACGACATCGCGGCGGTCGAATCCGCCCTGCACCGGGCGAAGCGCTTCCACGGACCGGTGCTGGTGCACTGCATCACCGAGAAGGGCCGCGGCTACCCGCCCGCGCTGCTCGACGAGGAGGACCGCTTCCACACCGTGGGTGCCATGGACCCGCTGACCTGTGCCCCGCTGGTACCGGCCGAGGCGCCGTCCTGGACCTCGGTGTTCGGCGACGAGATCGCCGCGATCGGGGCGCGGCGGCCGGACGTCGTGGCCCTCACCGCGGCGATGCTGCACCCCGTCGGCCTGACGAAGTTCGCGCAGGCGTTCCCCGACCGGGTCTGGGACGTCGGGATCGCCGAGCAGCATGCCGCGGTCTGCGCTGCGGGCCTGGCCGCCGGCGGACTCCACCCGGTCGTCGCCGTCTACGCCACCTTCCTCAACCGGGCCTTCGACCAGGTGCTCATGGACGTGGCACTGCACCGGTGCGGGGTGACGTTCGTCCTCGACCGGGCCGGGGTCACCGGCCCCGACGGGCCGTCGCACAACGGGATGTGGGACATGTCCGTGCTCCAGGTCGTCCCCGGCCTGCGGATCGCCGCCCCGCGCGACGCGGACGAACTGCGCGCCCAGCTCCGCGAGGCCGTCGACGTCGACGACGCACCCACCGTGATCCGGTTCCCCAAGGAGTCGGTGGGGGAGCGGATCGACGCCGTCGGCCGGATCGGGGGCATGGACGTCCTGCACCGGGCGGACGACCCCGACGTCCTGCTGGTGGCCGTCGGGGTGCTCGCCCCGGTGTGTCTGGGCGCCGCCGACCTGCTGGCCGGACGCGGCATCCGCTGCACCGTCGTCGACCCGCGCTGGGTCAAACCCGTCGACGCGCATCTCGCGCCGCTCGCCGAACGGCACCGGCTGGTCGCCGTCGTCGAGGACAACAGCCGGGCGGGCGGCGTGGGCTGGGCGGTCGGCCGGGCGCTGCGGGACGCCGGGGTCGACGTACCGCTGCGGACGTTCGGCATCCCCGAGCGGTTCCTCGCCCACGGCAAACGCGCCGAGGTGCTGGCGGACATCGGGCTCACGCCGGTCGAGATCGCCGGACGGATCAGCGCCGCCCTGGCCACCAGGGGCGCGGCCGGACGGGTCGAGGAGGGCACGGAATGAAGGACAACGGATCCAAGGGCTTCGACCTGGCGCGGCTCCTCGCCGAGCGCGGCGCCGAACGCTACGAGCTGCACGCTAAGCACCTGAATCACCAGCTGCCCCGCATGCTGCGCACCATCGGCTTCGACCAGGTCTACGAACGGGCCGAGGGCGCGTACTTCTGGGACGCGGACGGGAACGACTACCTCGACATGCTCGCCGGGTTCGGGGTGATGGGCCTCGGCCGCCACCACCCCGTCGTGCGCAAGGCGCTGCACGACGTCCTCGACGCCTCGCTCGCCGACCTCACCCGCTTCGACTGCCAGCCGCTGCCCGGACTGCTGGCCGAGCGGCTGCTGGCGCACAGCCCGCACCTGGACCGGGTCTTCTTCGGCAACAGCGGTACGGAGGCCGTGGAGACCGCCCTGAAGTTCGCCCGGTACGCCACCGGCAGGCCCAGGGTCCTCTACTGCGCGCACGCGTTCCACGGGCTGACGACCGGCTCGCTGTCGGTCAACGGGGAGAGCGGCTTCCGGGACGGCTTCGCGCCGCTGCTGCCGGACACCGCCGTCCCGCTCGGCGATCTCGACGCGCTGGGCCGCGAGCTGCGGCGCGGGGACGTCGCGGCGCTGGTCGTCGAGCCGATCCAGGGCAAGGGCGTGCACGCCGCGCCGCCCGGCTACCTGAGGGCCGCGCAGGAGCTGCTGCACCGGCACGGGGCGCTGCTCATCGCCGACGAGGTGCAGACCGGACTCGGCAGGACCGGCGACTTCTACGCGTACCAGCACGAGCAGGGCGTCGAACCCGATCTGGTCTGTGTCGCCAAGGCTCTCTCCGGGGGCTATGTGCCGGTCGGGGCGACGCTCGGCAAGGACTGGATCTTCAGGAAGGTCTACTCCTCGATGGACCGGGTCCTGGTGCACTCCGCGAGCTTCGGCTCCAACGCGCAGGCGATGGCCGCCGGGCTCGCGGTCCTCGCGGTGATGGAGGACGAGGACGTCGTCGCGGGCGCGCGCCGCACCGGCGACCTGCTGCGCGAGCGGCTGGCCGCGCTGATCGACCGGTACGAACTGCTGCACGAGGTGCGCGGGCGCGGGCTGATGATCGGCATCGAGTTCGGCCGGCCCTCGTCACTGAAGCTGCGCGGCCGCTGGACGATGCTGCAGACCGCCCGCAAGGGCCTCTTCGCACAGATGGTCGTGGTGCCCCTGCTCCGCAAGCACCGCATCCTCACCCAGGTGTCGGGCGACCACATGGAGGTGATCAAGCTGATTCCGCCGCTGGTGATCGGGGAGCCGGAGGTCGACCGGTTCGTCACGGCGTTCACCGCCGTCATGGACGAGGCGCACAGCGGCGGCGGACTGATGTGGGACTTCGGCAGGACCCTGGTGAAACAAGCCGTAGCCCACCGCTGACCCCGGCCCCGGTGCCCTCGTCCGGACGGGTCCGGTGGGCCGCGCCCAGCGGTTTGCCTCTGAGGCAAGAAACTTGCCCGAGAGGAAAGTTTTCGGCCCAATAGGTACATGAACACTCCGGACGGAGCGGCGGCCGACGAGCTGCCCGAGGTCGCGCCTCGCCTGCGCGACCTGCGCCGTGGCCGCGGTCTCACCCTGGAGGCCGCCGCCCAGCGGGCCGGGCTGTCGCCCGCCCATCTCTCCCGGCTCGAGACGGGCCGTCGGCAGCCGTCGCTGCCGATGCTGCTCGGTCTTGCCAGGATCTACGGTACGACGGTTTCCGAGCTGCTCGGCGAGCGGCCCCCCGAACGGGAGGCGATCATCCGTGGCGGGGCGTTCGAGGGTGCCGAGGCCGACGGCTGGCAGTACCGGCGGGCGGGCGGCCCCGGCCGGGCGATGCAGGCGCTCAGGGTCCGGGTCCCGCACGGCGCGCAGGGCGACCTGGTGCGGGTGCATCCCGGTGAGGAGTGGCTGTACGTGCTCGCAGGCCATCTGCGGGTCACGCTCGGGGACACCGTGCACGACCTCGCCCCCGGCGACAGCGCGCACTACGACTCGCTCACCCCGCACCGCCTCACGGCCCTCGACCGTGACGGCGCCGAGCTCCTCTTCGTCCACACCCTGCTGCAGAGCCCCGCCGCCGAGCTGTGCCTCGGCGACGGTATCCACCGCCGCTGAGACCGGCCCCCGGCCGGTCACCAGAGAGGACCGCCATGTCCGATTCAGAGAACTTCGACCCACTGGGGTCGAGCAAGAAATACGAGGCCCAGGAGCGCAAGTTCCCGCGCGGCGTCGTGATCCGGCTGATCGCCTATCTCATCGCCGGGCACGTCTTCGCGGCCTTCCTCTACATCCTCTTCGCGGTGGCCGGCAAAGGCTGACCACCGCGGCCGAAGGGCGGCTGCCGTCAGACCGATTCGAGGAGCCGGGCGCGCAGCCGCTCACGGGTCTCGGGGGACAGCCCCAGACCCTCCTCCAGATAGCGCTCCGTGCCGCCCCAGGTCTCCTCGATGGTGGTGAACGCCGCGGAGAGGTAGTCGCGGTGCGCGCCGAAGAGCGGATTGAGCAGTTCCAGCACCTCGGCCGACATGCCGTTCGCCGAGGTGTCGCTGCGGCGGATCCGGTAACGGCGGTGCGCGTCGTTGGACTTCAGGTAGTCGGCCTCGATGGCGTCGCGTTCGACGCCGACCGCGAGCAGTGACACGGCGATCGACAGACCGGCCCGGTCCTTGCCCGCCGCGCAGTGCATCAGCGCCGGAACGCTGTCCTCGGCCAGTGCGTGCAGCACCCGGCTGTGCTCGGTGGTGCGCTCCAGGACGATCGAGCGGTACGAGGCGATCATCCGGTCCGCCCCCTTCCCGTCGGCGAGGAGCGAGCGCAGCTGGTCCAGGTCGCCGTCGCGGACCATCCGCCAGAACTCCGCACCGTCCGCCGGGTCGGAGAGCGGGATGCTGAGATTCCGTACACCCGGCAGCTCCACGTCCAGCCCGTCCAGCCGGCGGTCGGCGGCGTTGCGGAAGTCGAAGACGGTGTGCAGCCCCAGACCGGCCAGGAAGGCGGTGTCCTCGGCGGTGGCGTGCGCGAGATGCCCGCTGCGGAAGAGCCGCCCGTACCGCACCCGCCGGCCGTCCGCGGTGGGCAGGCCGCCCACGTCACGGAAGTTGCGGACGCCCGCGAGCTCGGGTTCCGTCGGCGGGATCTGCGGCAGCTGCGTCACAGTGACTCCTGGGGTGTCCGGCCGTCGGTGCGAGTCGCCGACAAGGCCACTCCTGCGACGATACGACATCGGTTCCTCAGGCAATCATTTCGTCCTCCTCGCTGTCGAGACCCGTGTCAAGCACCGTGCCTCCGAGGCGAATTCGCCCCGATTCTCTGTCACTGGACGTTGCCCGGCCGCTCGGTGATGGTTGATGATGTGCGGAACTGTTCGAATGTGGGGATTTCATGATCGAGACGGGCGACACGGGCCGGACCTGGCTGCTCTCCGGGGCGAGCAGCAGCTACGCACTGCGGCTCACCGAACGGGACGAGCTGCTCCATCTGCACTGGGGGCCACGGATCCCGCTCGCCGCGGCCGAGGCCCTGGCCGCCGCGCCGGAACCACCGGTCAGGGGGTTCGAGTCGCCGCTCGACGGACGCGAGGAGTACCCGGTCGAGGGCGGTCCCCGGTTCGTGCGGCCCGCCCTCTCCGTCCGTACCGCCGAGGTCCGCGGCACCGAATGGGTCTTCGCCGACGCCGCCGTGGACGGCGACGAACTCCGCGTCGGCTTCACCGACCCGGTCCACCGGCTGGCCCTCACCCTGCACTACCGGATGCGGGACGACTCCGACGTGATCGAGCGCTGGGCCACCGTCGCCCAGGCCGGGCCCGACGGCCCGCCGCTGGAACTGCTGCGCGCCGATGCGGCCGTCTGGACGCTCCCCGCCCGCGACGGCTGGCGGATGAGCCGGCTGCACGGCCGGTGGGCGGCCGAGTCGCGGCTGGTGCGGACGGAACTGACGTACGGCGAGAGCGTCGTCTCCAGCAGGCGCGGCCACACCGGCCACGAGCATCTGCCGTGGGTCGCGCTCGACGCGGACGGCGCGGCGACCGAGGAGAGCGGCGAGGTGTACGGCTGCGCGCTCGGCTGGTCCGGGTCGTGGCGGATCGGCGTGCAACAACTTCCCGACGGAATCGTGCAGATCGCCGGAGGCGCCGGTCACGACGACTCGGGACTGCAGCTGCTCGCGCCGGGGGAGTCGTACGTGACCCCCGTCTTCGCCGGGCTGTGGAGCGATGCGGGCTTCGGCGGCGCGAGCCGCGCCTGGCACGCCTGGCAGCTGGCCCATGTCGTCCCGGACGCCGGGAAGGTGCGTCCGGTGCTCTACAACTCCTGGGAGGCGGCCGGATTCGACGTCACGCAGGAGCAGCAGCGCGTCCTGGCGGGGCGTGCCGCGGCGCTGGGGGTCGAGCTGTTCGTCGTGGACGACGCGTGGTTCGGCCGACGCACCAGCGACCGGGCCGGACTGGGGGACTGGACGCCGAATCCGGATCGCTTTCCCGACGGCCTGAAGCCCCTGGCCGACGAAGTGCACGCGCTCGGCATGCAGTTCGGAATCTGGGTCGAACCGGAAATGGTCAATGCCGACAGTGATCTTTATCGCGCGCATCCCGACTGGGTGCAGCATTTCCCGGGAAGGACGCGGACGGAGTTCCGCCATCAACTGGTTCTCAATCTCGCCCGGAGCGATGTACGGGAGTATCTCTGGGAGCAACTCGACGCGCTGCTCTCCGATACACCGATCGACTATGTGAAATGGGACTTCAATCGCAGTTTCACCGATGCGGGATGGCCGGGCGAGGACTATCCGCGGAAACTCCGGGTCGAGCACGTCGACGGTCTGTACGCGCTGATCGACCGGCTGCGGGCGGCGCACCCCTCGGTGGCCTTCGAGTCCTGCTCGGGCGGCGGCGGCCGGATCGATCTGGGCATCCTCTCCCGTACGGACCAGGTGTGGACCTCGGACAACACCGATCCCCTCGACCGCTTCGCCATTCAGGAGGGGTTCAGCCAGATCCATCCGGCCCGGGTGATGGCCGCGTGGGTCACGGACAGCCCGAACGTCCAGTTCAACGACAGGGTCAGCTCGTTGCGGCTCCGTTTCGTGAGCGCGATGGCCGGGGTGCTCGGGGTGGGCGGGGATCTCGCCGAATGGAGCGAGGCGGAACTGGCCGAGGCGCGGAACTGGGTGGATCTCTACAAGGAGATCCGGCCGGTGGTGCAGCTCGGGGCGCAGTACCGGCTGCGTTCCCCGCGCGGCGGCCTCGGCGCGGTCCAGTACGTCCGCGGGGAGGAGACCGTGGTCCTGATGTGGCTGGACAGGCAGCGGTACGAGGAGCGGCCGCCGGCCCTGCGGCTGCGGGGGCTCGACCCGTCGGCGACCTACGTGTGCCGCGACACGGGGGAGGCGCACCACGGTTCGGTACTGCTCCACCAGGGGCTGCGGACGGGGTTGCGCGGGGACCTCGACGCGCGGGTGCTGAGGCTCCGACGCGCATGACATCGGCCGAATGTCCGTATTGAGGGCATTTGTTGGCGTGTGCCCAAATTCATTCCGCCGAGAGATTCCTCCTCGTGAGCGGAATCATATCCGTGACCGAGCGTACCGGCGGGCAGATCCGATATTCCGTACGCGGCGCGGAAATTCAAGATCCCGGATCCACGGAGGGTGACCGGAATTCCGCGCCGAATTCTCGGCGCGGATTCCTCTCCGGAATCGGCGGCTTGTTCTCGGTCTCCGGCTCGCCTACGGTCACCGTCAATCCGGACGGACCGCCCAATCCTGCCGCCGGCCGGATATCGCACTCACTCGACGCGTGGCAGGAGCGGGGGAACCAGGTAGTCCGCCGACCGGCGAAGACCGGTCGGCTCGGGGTGAAGTCGCGCTCGCCGCGGCCGGGCATCTCCAGCCCGAACCCGACAGCTCACCTCGCAGGCGCCGGAGAGGAAGCGCATCATGCCCATCTCGGGTAAGCACCGTCGTACCAAGTCCAGCGTGATCGCCCGCGGTGTCGCCGCCGTGAGCACCGGCGGCGCCGTCATCGCCCTGCCGCTGCTCGGCGCCACCGGCGCCCACGCCGCGCAGCCGGCCGCCCCGGCCGCCGCGCACACCGTCCCGGTCCAGCGGGTCGCCCAGGAGCCGGCCACCGCCACGACGTACTCCGTCGTCCCCGGCGACTACCTGTCGAAGATCGCCGCCGAGCACGGTGTCGAGGGCGGCTGGCAGAAGCTCTACCAGGACAACCGCGCGGCCATCGGCGCCGATCCGGACCTGATCCGCCCGGGCACCGAGCTGGCGCTCGGCGGCGAGGCGTCGGCACACGGCGCGCCCACCGGCGCGGGCGCGGGCTCCGTCCTTCCGTCGAAGGTCCCCGCGGTGCCGTCGAAGCTCGTCCAGAAGTCCGCTCCGGCCTCGTCCGCCCCGGCGAAGGCGAAGACCTCCGCCCCGGCCGCCGCGAGCACCGCCTCCGGCTACGTCCACCCGGTCCCGGGCAACCACACCACCGGATACCGGGCTTCCGGATCCAACTGGTCCAGTGGCAGCCACAGCGGGATCGACTTCCCCGTCTTCACCGGCACCAGCGTGAAGTCCATCACCGCCGGCACGGTCGTCACCGCCGGCTGGGGCGGCGCCTACGGCAATCAGGTCGTCGTCAAGCACGCCGACGGGCGCTACTCGCAGTACGGGCACCTGTCCTCGATCTCCGTCTCGGCGGGCCAGTCCGTGAGCACCGGCCAGCAGATCGGCCTCTCCGGTTCCACCGGCAACTCCACCGGACCGCACCTGCACTTCGAGGTCCGCACCGGCCCGGCGTACGGCTCCGACATCGACCCGGTCGCCTACCTCGCGGCGCACGGCATATACGTCTGATCCACGCCGACCGCGCCCGAGCCGAACGGTCCGACGACCGGAGCGGCCGGGTCCGGCCCGGACAAGGCGGAGGGGCGGCGCGCCACGGCGCGCCGCCCCTCCGCGCCGGGTATTCCCCCGACAGCGAATCCGACCGGGTGGTCTATCTCACCACCCGTCAACCCCTTATTACGGTCGCGTAGGTCACATTCGTCGGTGCAGGATAAGCGTTCGTGGCAGACGATTCGAGAAATAATCAGCGTGGCGTCATCGACCGACAGGGCGTCATCGGGTCGTACGCGGCGATCGGCGACAGTTTCACGGAAGGGGTCGGCGACCCCGGCCCGGACGGGACCTACGTCGGCTGGGCGGACCGGTTCGCCGTGCTTCTCGCGGACCAGCTTCCGGAATCCGCCGGGGGCACGAGCGCCGAAGGCCCCACGCACGCGGGCTTCCGGTACGCCAATCTCGCCGTACGCGGCCGCCTCCTCGACCAGATCGTCGAGGAACAGGTGCCGCGCGCCAAGGAGCTGGCACCCGACCTGGTGAGCTTCTGCGCGGGCGGCAACGACATCATCAGGCCCGGCACCGACCCCGACGACGTGGCCGAACGCTTCGAGCGCGCGGTCGCCGAACTCACCGACTCGGTCGGCACCGTCATGGTCACCACCGGTTTCGACACCCGGGGCGTACCCGTGCTGCGCCATCTGCGCGGCAAGGTCGCCACGTACACCGCCCACGTACGGGCCATCGCCGACCGCTACGGCTGCCCCGTCCTCGACCTGTGGTCGCTGCGCTCCGTCCAGGACCGGCGGGCCTGGGACGACGACCGGCTCCACCTGTCACCCGAGGGACACACCAGGGTCGCGCTGCGCGCCGCCCAGGTCCTCGGGATCGAGGTGCCCGCCGACCCCGACCAGCCGTGGCCCCCGCAGGCCCAACGTGGCACGCTGGAAGTCCGCCGCGACGACATCCACTGGGCGCGCGAGCACCTGGTGCCGTGGATCGGCCGACGGCTGCGCGGTGAGTCCTCGGGCGACCACGTCGAGGCCAAGCGGCCGGACCTCCTGCCGCTCTGAGAAACGTCGCGCGGCGGCGTCGCCCGCCGGGAGGACGGCCCGGACCTCGCCGACGGGATCCGGCCGGCGTTCCCCGCCCCGCGCGCCCCTCCCACCTCGCCGCCGGCCCCGGCCCGGGCCGCCGGCGAGCGGGGCGCACCTGCCGGAGGTCGCGCGGATCCGGGCCGGCCCGCCCTCACGGACGCCCGGCGAGCGACGACGGCGGGGCCGCCGGTATCCGTTCCAGCACCCCGCCAGCGAACACGTCGTAGAGCGGCAGCGTCTCCAGGTGCACATAGCCGATGTGGCAGTCGCACACGGCCAGCGGGCAGGCGCGCGGACGGAGCGCCTCCCGGTAGCTCCCGTCGTAGAGGTTGCCCAGCTCCGCCCGGACGAAATGACAGCGTCGCACCGTGCCGTCGCCGTCCACGGAGATCACCGACTCGCCCGTCCGGCACGGCAGTCCGGCCGACCGGTGCGGATGCCTGCTGTACGGGAAGAGCGGGTCGATCGCAGTCCAGCGGTCCGCCTCCTCGTCCGTGTAGGTGTGCCCCTCCGCCGCGTTCACCCACAGGTACACCTCGTCCGGCAGCGCGGCACGCAGCCGACGCGCCTCGTCGAGGTGCTCGTCGAGCCCGACCACGCCGACGCTGTGGCGGATGCCGAGCGCGGACAGTTCCCGGCACTTGCCCAGGAACCGCTCGTAGGGCGTCTGCCCCGGGTGGTAGGTGCACCAGAGCGCGATCTTCTCGCGGCCGGCCTCACCCGCCTCGGCCAGCCAGGCCGTCCGGCCGCTGAGATTGGTCTGGATCGCCACCCGGCCGATGTGCGGCAGCCGGGCGAGATCGACCAGCGCCCGCCGGTACCAGGACCGGACCAGGCCCTCGCCCCACGGCGTGAACAGGACCGAGAGCCGGTCACCGGTCCGCTCCGCGACCCACGCCGTGAACCGCTCCAGCGCCGCGCGGTCGGCGCGCAGCTGGTCCGGGCTGTCCCGCCGCTTGGCGAACGGGCAGTACGGGCAGTCGTAGTCGCAGGACGCGAGCGGACCGCGATAGAGGATGGTCAGGTCCATGGGGGCGCTCACTTCAGCTCGTACGCGGCCATCGCGGCCCGTACGCCGGGGGAGAACATCTCGGGGCCCAGCGCGTCGGAATGGGCCAGGCCCTCGGGGGAGAGCCTCAGCAGACCGGACGCCCCGGCCCCCGTGTCGAGCCAGCCACGCTCCTCGAACCGGGCCAGCTCGGCGGGGAAGTCGTCGGCGGGGAGGCTGCCGAACCGTTCGCGGTAGTCGGCCAGCGCCATGCCCGCGGCCTGGAGCACCGACTGCAGGAGGTGGCGTCGGCGCGCCTCGTCGCCGTCGACGTACCGCCCCACCTCGGCGCGCGAGAAGTCCTCGGCGGCGGCGTAGCCGTCGATGATCGCCCGCACCTCGCGCATCTCCACCGCGTAGTCGAAGGAGTAGTGCAGCCGTGAGGTGTACGAACGGGCCCCGCACCCCAGACCGATCATGCCGTCCGTCTGGCAGGCGTGGTCGTCGGGTCCGTCCGTGCGCGGGGCGTCGGCGCGGCGGAACATCCGCATCGACACCTGCTCGTAGCCACGGGCGAGGAGATGGTCCCGGCCCGCGCGGTACAGCCGCAGCCGCTGCCGGTCCCAGGCGGCGTCCGCCGCTTCCTCCTCGTCCGCGCGCGCCTCCGCACCCAGCCGGCCGAGACCGGTCAGCGGGCGGACGTACAGCGGGTACAGGTACAGCTCCTCCGGCCGCCACCGCAGCGCCGCGTCCAGCGAGGTGTGCCAGCTGTCCTCGGTCTGCCCGTCGATGCCGTAGATCAGGTCGATGTTGAGGACCGGGACACCGGTGTCGCGTATCCGGTCCAGGGCGCTCTCCACATCGGCGCGGCGCTGCGGCCGGACGGCGGCGCGGGCCTCGGCCTCGACGAAGCTCTGCACCCCGATGCTGATCCTCGTCGTGCCCCGGTCCGCGAGGACGGCCAGCCGGTCGGCGGTCGCGGTGGACGGCGACGTCTCGACGGACAGCGGGACGGCCCGCAGGTCGGCGCCCATCCGCTTCTCCGCGATGTCGCACAGCCGTTCCAGCTCCGCCGCCGTCAGGAACGTGGGCGTGCCCCCGCCGAACGCCGCGGCGGCGAACCGTACCGGTTCCGCGTCGCCCAGTGCGTCCCGGACGGTGACGGCCTGCCGGTCCAGCGCGTCGAGGTAGCGGGTCGTCAGCTCGTCGGGAGCGCCGATCCGCGTGAACAGGTTGCAGAAGCCGCAGCGGACCTCGCAGAAGGGTATGTGCAGGTAGAGCGAGAGCGCGTCCTTGCGCTCCGACGCCCACAGCTCCCGCAGCGCCGGCCGGTCCGGCAGCGGGCGGTAGGCCGTCTTGTGCGGATAGGCGTAGACGTAGCTCCGGTAGGGACGGACGACCGGCGCGGCGGTGGTGGTGCGGTTCATGACGCGGTGGCCCCCGGTTCCAGGAAGAAGTGCGCGTACGGGACCGTCCACACGGACTCGTGGCCGATCCGGTGACCGGTGTAGCCGTCGTCCCCGTACGCCGTGCCGTGGTCGGAGCAGACGATGGCGAAGCAGCGGCGACGGCTGCTCGCGGCGGCGAAGAGACGCCCGATGTGGGCGTCGACGTATTCGAGCGCGGCGGCGTGGGTGGCGCGGGAGTCGCCCGCCTCGCGGGTGGCCCCCGGCGTGTGGAACCAGTTGGGCTGGTGCAGCGCGGACACGTTGACGAAGAGGAACAGCCGCTGCTCCGGGGCGAGGGAGGAGACCACCCGCTCCGCCCGGGCCACCTGTGCCTCGAAGGACGTGGGCGACGCGACACCGAACTCCGGCTCCCAGTGGCTCTCCTGGAACAGGCCGGGCAGCACGGAGCCCAGTGCCCCCTGCTTGTTGAAGAACCCGACACCGCCGATGCACACCGTGCGGTATCCCACCGAGGCGAGGCCGGACGGCAGGTCCGGCGTGTCGAAGACGAAGGTGCCCGACGCCGTGGACTCGCTGCCCGCGAACCGGGCCGCGAACAGCCGGGGATGGGGACCCGGGCCGACCGGGGTCGGCAGGAAACCCGCGAACATCGCCTGGTGCGAGGCGTAGGTGAAGCTGCCGGGAGCGTGGCGCGTCTCCCACGCGCCGCCGGGCAGATGGCGTGCCAGATGGGGGATGCGTCCCGCGGCGGCGAGCTCCTGCGCCACGTCGTGGCGCAGCGTGTCGAGGGTGACGAACAGCAGGTCGTGGCTTCCCACGACCCCGCTCATGTCCGGGTTCTCGCAGGCCACGGCGGCGGGCGCGGTGTCAGTGAGTGGGGGTTGCACGGTGGTTCCTTGCTCGGTTCAGTACGGCGGCGACCTGCGCCGCGTAGGTGTCCAGGCCCTCGGCACCGCTGCCGGGGAGCCCGGTCAGCCGCGGCAGCAGGTCGCCGAAGGCGTTGACCTCGCAGACGGCGAAGCGCCGCAGGTCGGACGAGGGCAGCAGATCGACGCCGACACACAGTGTGTCCGGGAAGCACGCGGCGGCCCGTTCGCACACGGCCAGGGCCTCGGCCCAGTCGCCGCCGGCGGCCGTGACGGCCGCGCGGAAGTCGTCGAGATCCCCCCGCGCGCCGCCGAGGTGGAGATTGGTCATGGGGGAGCGGCTGGTACGCACGACGGCGTGGGTGGCGCGGCCCGCCACTACCACGACCCGCAGGTCCGCCGCCCTGCCGCGCCGGGTCGCCTTGGGCAGCCAGCGTTCCACGTGCAGCCCGTCCGGAGCGAGCGCGTCGACGATCGCCGCGACCTCCCGCTCCGTCGCGCAACGGCGCACCCGCAGCGAATTGAAGAGCCGGCCGGCCGCGTCGCGCTCCACCGATGTGGTGGCCCGCACCCGGCCGGGTCCGGCCGTCTCTACGGCCAGGACCCCCGAGGCGGACGAACCGTGCGCGAGCTTCACGAAGGCCCTGGGCATCCCGTGGGCCGCCATCCGCTCGCGCACGTCCGCCCAGTCGCGCACCGCGGGGGCCGCGGCCCCCGACGTCGGCGAGGCGGGCACCGGGATCCCGGCGCCGTCCAGCACGGCGTGACACAGCCGCTTGTCGAACAGCACCGCGATGTCGCCGGGGGCGTCGAGCAGCACGGCACCGGATTCGGCGGCGTCCCGCGCCACCGACCGCAGGGCGGCGGTGAACCGGGCGTACCACAGGGCTGATCCCTCGACCCTGGTCGGATCGTCGACCGCCCGGAGCAGCCGCTCCACCTCGGCGTCCTCCCCGGGCGAGTCCATGCGCACGGTCTCGCCCGGACGGAACACGGCCTCGCCGCGCAGCACGTCCGGCCAGGGGACGACCCGCGCGGGCGGCAGCCCGGCGGCGCGCACGGCGTCCTGGAAGAGCGTGACCCGGCGGTTGCCGGGCACCCCCACGACGGCGAGACGCGGCGCCGGACCCGCCGGACCCGGACTATTCGCTGACGGCGACATAGCGGAACTCGTCCTCGTCCGGATCCCAGTACGCGACCTCGTCCACGTCGCGGATCACCCGGTCGGGACCGAGCAGCTCTCCGAGACGGCCCATCAGCGCCGCGCCGGCGTAGTGGTGGTGCAGGTCCAGCGAGGCCAGATGGGTGAGCGGCTGGCCCGAGAGCAGCGCCTCGACACCCTCGTCGCCCAGGGTCCCCATCGCGAGGGACAGCGATTCCAGCTGCGCGACGACCGGGGCGGAGGCCACCGCGGCCGCGATCTCGTCCTGGATCTCGCTGTTCTGCAGTCCGAGATGGCGCAGGGCCGGGAACGACGCTCCGTTCAGCAGCGGTGCCAGGTCCTCGACGCCCGTGTCCCCGCCGTACTCGGAAACGCCGAGCCAGAGTTCCAGATGCTCCAGTGCGGGCAGCTCGGACGCGCCGACCGCGCGCACGATCTCGGCCGGCAGTCCGCCCGACTCGAACCGCAGCTTCCTGAGCGAGGTGTGCCGCACCGGGCGCAGCGCGAGCGTCGACCCGTCGCCGAAGGTGCTGCCGCACCCGCGGACCGTCAGCTCCTCCAGCGCGCCGAACGCCTCGACGACCGGGGTGATGTCGGCCATCTCCAGCCAGGACAGCTCGCACTCCTCACCGACGACGTCGGCGAGGAAGAGCGCCTTCAGGGCCGGGAAGCGGTCCGCGTCCCCGGCCAGCAGCTCGACGACGGGAGTGAAGGACACGTAGTCCTCCTGCCACCACGGACCGATCAGCAGGGCCCGGACCTTCGTCGTGTCGACCGTGTCGACGAAGTGCCGCCACAGCCCGGTGAACGTCAGATCGCCCTGCCAGGCGCTCTCCAGCCGCCATGCGACGGAGTCGGCCGCGGGAAGGGGATCAGTGCTCCGCGCGCCGGGCCCGGGCAGGGTGAGAACCGGAAGGCCGTGGAACGTCTCGGGGTGTTCGATGTCCGTCATCGCACGTCACTCCGACACCGCGGTGTACCGGCCCTCGACCCCGCGGTCGACCCACGGCTTCTCGCGCTCCGACACGTCGACCCGTACGCCGTGGGGCTTCAGCGCCTGGACGACCCGGCGCTCCATCGGCTCGGTCATGAAGTGGTGGTGCAGATCGAGGCATTCGAGATGGGTGAGCGGCTGGCCGTCCAGCAGCGCAGCCGCGCCCTCGTCGCCCAGCGTGCCGTTCGACAGGTCGAGGACCCGGAGCTGGGCGACGACCGGGGCGGCCGCGACGGCGGTCGCGATCTCGTTCTGCACCTCGCTGTTGCGCAGACCGAGGTGCGTGAGCCTCGGGAAGCGGGAACCGGAGAGCAGCGGGGCGAGGTCCGCCACGTCGGCGTCGCCCCCGTACGCGGAGACGCCGAGCCAGAGGTCCAGCCGCTCCAGCGCGGGCAGTTCACTGTCCAGGACGCCTCGGAGCGCACCGACCGGCAGGCCTCCGGTCTCGATGGTCAACGCGCGCAGCCGCTCGTGCTTGCAGGGGGAGAACTCCAGGTCCGTGCCGCCGCGCACGCCGAGCTCCAGCAGATCGGGGAAGGCGTCGAGCAGCGCCGTGACGTCGGACTGCTCGATCCAGGAGATCTCGTTCTCCTCCATGGTCATGTCGCCCACGAAGACGGCCTGGAGCGAGGTCAGCCGGTCGGCCGCGGCGATCACCAGACCGATCGGGTACGAGGAGGGCTCCTCGTAGGACTCGCCCCACTGACCGATGATCAGTGCACGGACCCCCGCCGGGTCGACGGTGTCGAGAAACGTCCGGAACGCCTCCTCCCAGGTCTTCTCGCACTCGTCGTCGTAGGGGTCGACCGAGATGCGCCAGGCCGCCGCGTCGGCTGCCTGGGCGGGTGCTTCGCCCGTCGCGTGCTGGAAGTCGACGGCGGGCAGGCCGAGCAACTCGTGCAGGTGGTCCACACCGGACATGGCCCTGAGCTCCTGGTACTGGGGAACGGCTGATGTCCGCAAGGTTTATCAAGCCCCACTGACAACGCCGTGACCGGGGACCGTCCGGCACGTGTCCGGTGATGCCGGCAGGCCGCCCGAGGACGCGTTGTCAGACCCTGCCCTTAGCTTCTTCCTCGTGGCCGGCACAGCGGGTGCGGCCGTCGAGGGGAGAGGTCTGTGTACCGACAGGGCGATGTACTGATCATGTCGTTGGCGGAGTCGGCGGTGCCCGCGCATCTCGTGGAGGCTCCGGGCGAGCCGAGGGACGGCCGGGGCCGGATGGTCCTCGCGCTGGGCGAGGTGACCGGGCACGCCCACGCGGTCCAGGGACCGGGCCGGCTGATGCGCGAGGCCGGAGCGTTCGGGCCGATGCTGCTGCACCTTCCCGAGGGCGGCCGGGTGGTGCACGAGGAGCACGGGGCGATACCGCTGCCCAAGGGCTGGTACCGCGTGGTGCGTCAGCGGGAGTACGCGCCGGGCGCGGTCCGCATCGTCGCGGACTGATTCGGCCGGGCGGGCGGCGGCCGGAAGAGACACCGGTGAGCGGTGATCCGATCCAGCGCCGGATCACCGCGGCCTGCGGGGCACGCCGGGCAGGGGACGCGACGCGTACGACATGGCGTGCGGAAACACCTGGCATCGAACAATCAATACCGAACATCGAACACCTGACATCGAACACATATGCAGGGGACGGGGAAGACGGATGCAGTACGTGGACTCCTGGCGGGCCGTGGCGGCGGCGACGGGCGCGGCGGACCGGGCCGCGGCCGAGGACGGGGTGCGGCTCGCCTACCGCCGCGCGGGGCTCGCGGAGCCGGAGCGGATCGTCTGGGTCGACTCGCCCAGAGCCGCCGTGGAGGCGGTCGAGAAGATCGTCGACACCGGGCGTTCGGTGCGCGACGAGGTACGGACCCGACCCTGGGCCGAGGAACGGCGCCGGATGTACGACGAACTCGGCCCGGCGGGCTGGTCCGCCCTGTGGTCGGCCACGGGGGCGCAGCTCTGGGAGACGACGGCGGCGCTCGCCGAGCGGATCAGGGGCGGCATCGTCGCGGACCTCGCCCGGACCCCCGAGGAGGGGGCCGCTGTCCGACTGGTGCTGCTCGACGCGGTCCTGGGCCAGCACGACGCGGCCTGGCTCGCCGCGTTCGACGGCCGGGGCGACCGGCTGGACGGCCTGGCCGAGGTGGCCAGGAACGCGGGCTGGTGGTGGCCCTACGAGCGCGTGGTGGTGATCAGCGAGCGCCCGGAGGCGCTTCACCGGGACGAGGCGGGCCGCCTCGACCGCGGGGACGGCCCGGCGCTGGCCTACCGGGACGGCTTCGCGCTGCACGCCTGGCGGGGCATGCCCGTCCCGGCCGAGTTCCTCGCGGAGCTGAACACCCTGACGCCCCGACGGATACGCGAGGAGGAGAACGCGGAACTGCGCCGTGTGATGCTGGAGTTCTACGGCTACGACCGCTACCTCACCGAGTCGGGCGCCGAGCCCGTCCACCGCGACGAGACGGGGGTGCTCTGGCGGATCGCACTGGACGGCGACGAGGACGTGGTGATGGTCGAGGTGGTCAACTCCACGCCGGAGCCGGACGGCACGCACCGCACGTACTGGCTCCGGGTGCCGCCCGGGACGCGGACCGCGAAGGACGGGGTGGCCTGGACCTTCGGGCTCTCGGCGGACGTGTACGCGCCCGTGCGCCAGACCTGACCCCGTGGCAGGGCCGACGGCGCCGAACCGTTCGGTGCCGTCCCCGGGACGGCCGGAGCACCCATGCGCCGGTTTTCCCGGTCGGCGGGCGGTGTCGGGGATTCCTCCGGCAAGCGGTCGCGGGGGTCACGGACGGTGGAGCGGACATCGGCGGGCGGCGAAGGGCGACGGCGGACCGGTCCTGATCCGGTACGTGGTCAGGCCGTCAGCGCCGCGTGGTCGATGCCGAGTTCGCGGGCGAGGGCCTCGTCGGTCCAGGCCATCATGGTGGCCTGGGAGAGCGGTGCAGCGTACGACGTCATCTGCACCGTCAGGCCGTCCAGCAGTGCGGTGAGCCGCCACGCCACGGACATCGGGTCGTCGCAGTGGAACTCACCGGCGGCGGCGCCCTCCTCGATGACCTCGGCCAGTTCCGCCTTCCACTGCTGGTCGAGGTCACCGGCCACGTTGCGCAGGGCCGGGTCGCGCAGGGAGGCGGCCCACGCCTCGATCCACAGCCGCCACACCTTGGCGCGGCCTGTCGGCGCGTACCAGCGCACGGCCGCGCGCAGCCGCCGTACCGCACTGGTGCGGCGGCTCAGCAGCTTGCGCAGATGGGCGAGATCGGCTTCCGCGGCATGGGCGAAGGCGGCCGCGACGAGCTTCTCCTTGGTCGAGAAGTGGTAGAGCACGAGCGCGTTGCTCACTCCGAGCACGGAGGCCACATCGGCGATCCGGACCGCCGCGACACCTCTTACCTCGATCTGCTCGACGGTGGCGCGCAGGAGTTCCTCGCGTCGTTCCGCCACGCCCAGTCGCACTCTTGCCACGGCGTCACCCTAACGAATGCACGGGCCGCGGGCGGACCGGGGGCACGGTCGCCCGGTTTTCACACGCGTGCGCGACGGCGCGGAATCCTGTGGTGGCGACGGTCGTTGGACCCTGCATGACGGAAATCGACGAAGGAACAACGCCACAGGAAGCGCTGCTCGGTCTGCTCGGAGAGGTGGACGGCGGGGTGCTCGTGACGCTGGGGCGGGACGGCAGACCGCAGCTCTCCAACGTCAACCACCATTACTACGCCGGGGAGGGCGTCGTCCGTGTCTCGATCACCGAGGACCGGGTGAAGACGAGGAACCTCCGCCGCGACCCCCGGGCGAGCTACCACGTCACCAGCGCGGACCGCTGGGCCTGGACGGTCGTGGACGGCACGGCCGAGCTGACCCCGTCGGCGGCCGACCCGCACGACGCGACGGTGGAGGAACTGATCGCGCTCTACCGCGACGTCCGCGGCGAGCACCCCGACTGGGACGAGTTCCGCGACGCGATGGTCCGGGACCGGCGCCTCGTGCTGCGGCTGCGCGTCGAGCACGCCTACGGGCAGCCGCGTGGGTGACGGCTCCGGGGGCCGTCGGTCAGTCCATCGGGCGACCCGCTCTCGCGCGGTCCGCCGGAATGTTCCGCGCTCGCGCGGGCGTGCGGCCCGCCCATAATTGAGACGACACCGACTCCCCCCAGGAGATGATGTGACCGGCGCCGACCCCTTGCCTCCGCTCCGTGCCCGGATGCGCTCGCTGCGTCCCGCCGCATTCGGCGCCGAGCCGGAGGGCGCACGCATGGAGCGGATCCGCCGCTCGCCCCACTTCGTCGACGGCTCCTTCCGCAACCCCGTGGGCGCGCGGACCGGACCGTCCGGATCCGCGCTGGAATTCGCGAAGGTCTACTTCCGCAAGGAGGGACGGATACGCAGGGCCCCGGCCGGCACCGTCCCCGTCCACGCCACGACCTACGCGGACCTGGCCGAGCCGCCCGCCACCGGCCTGCGGCTCACCTGGATGGGCCATTCCAGCGTGCTCGCGGAGATCGACGGCAGACGCGTGCTGTTCGACCCGGTGTGGGGCGAGCGCTGCTCGCCCTTCGCCTTCGTCGGCCCCAAGCGGCTGCACCCGGTGCCGCTTCCGCTCGCCGCTCTCGGCCCGGTGGACGCGGTGGTGATCTCGCACGACCACTACGACCACCTCGACCTCCCGACGATCCGGGCCCTCGCGGGCACGGGCACGGTGTTCGTGGTCCCGCTCGGGGTCGGCGCCCATCTGGAGCGGTGGGGCGTGCCCGACGACCGGATGCGCGAGCTCGACTGGAACGAGACCGCGAGCGTCGCCGGAATCGCCCTCACCGCCACTCCGGCCCGCCACTTCTGCGGACGCGGCCTGCGCAACCAGCAGCACACGCTCTGGGCGTCCTGGTCCGTCGCCGGGCCCGAGCACCGGATCTACCACAGCGGCGACACCGGGTATTTCCCCGGCTTCAAGGACATCGGCGCCGAACACGGCCCGTTCGACGCGACGATGATCCAGATCGGTGCCTATTCCGAGTACTGGGCCGACATACACATGACCCCGGCCGAGGGGGTGCGGGCGCATCTGGATCTCCAGGGGGGCGAGCCGCTCGGCACGATGCTCCCGATCCACTGGGCCACCTTCAACCTGGCCCCGCACCCGTGGGCCGAGCCGGGGGAGGGGACCCTCGCCGCCGCGGAGGACGCGGGCGCCGCGATCGCTCTGCCACGGCCGGGCGAACCGTTCGAGCCCACGTCGCGGAGCCTCCCCACCGAGCCGTGGTGGCGTCCGGTGGCCCCGCAGCCGGTGGAGCACCGGCCCGCCGACGCCGCGCGGATCACGGATCTCGCCCAGGCTCCGACGGGAGTCATGTCCCCGGCGGGCGTGGGAACGACAGGCCCGGGAACGGCGGACGCGGGAACGGCGGACGCGGGAACGGCGGACGCGGGGACGGAGGACGGGAGCGGCCACTCCGAGGTGGCCCCGACGCCGTGACGGCACCCGGGGCGCCCGCTCACGTCGAGCGCGAGGGCGGCCCGGAGGGCGGCGGCACGACGGCAGACGGCCCGTCCGGTGCGACCGGACGGGCCGAGCCGTTCCATGCGCCGGGCGGTGCGTGCGGCACTGCGGCCCATGAGGCCGTTCGAGTGTCCGCCGACCGGAGGTTCCCCACGGAGAAATTCGGTCTTGTGTGCGAGGTGCCATACCAGAGCGGGACGGATGGCGGGCAAGTTCGACAACTGCCCGTCGCGCATACGCGAGGGGCAACTACGGTGTGTGTCCGGTGAGCAACGGTGGGCTTCCATTGCCGAGCCCGCCCGACCGCCGGACCGAGCCCGACCGAGCACCGTAGGGGGCCACGCATGGACGCCGATTCCTGGTGCCCCACGTACCGAGGACACTGATGTCTCAACTGCGCGCACCCGAGGCGCGACCGGAACGCCGCGAGGGCGGACGGCACGGCCGACCGGGTAGCCGCTCCCACGCGGCCTCCACGAGGGCACGCACCGCCCATCCGTCCCACGAGGCGCGCATACGGCCCCAGATGCTGCGTACCGCGGTGCTGCCGACCGTCGTCGCGGTGCTGAGCGGGGCCGTGGCGGTCATCTGCGCCATCCGCTCGTCCGGCGTCCGGCCGTCCGCCTCGCTGTGGATCGCGCTGTGCGGGGCCGGCACGATGGCCCTCGCCGCCGTGCTGGCCGCCTTCATCGCCGCCAACCGGGTCGTCACCACCGTCTTCGGACGCTGTCTCGCGCTCCGTCGCGCCAGTGCGCAGGGCCAGGCCGAACTGCAACGGATGGTGGAACTCCTGCGCAACGGCGAGTCCCTGCCCGCACGGAGGCCCGCGCGGTCCGCCGGCCCCGGCAGCGACGCCTTCGAGCTTCTCGCGCAGGAGATCGGCCGTCAGCAGGAGGCCGCCGTCGCCGCCGTCGTGGAGGTGTCCCGGCTCACGGACCACACGGGAGAGGAGCAGAAGGTCGAGGTGTTCGTGAACCTCGCCCGCAGGCTCCAGTCGCTCGTGCACCGCGAGATCCAGTTGCTCGACGAGCTGGAGCACGAGGTCGAGGACCCCGATCTGCTCAAGGGTCTCTTCCACGTCGACCACCTCGCCACACGCATCCGCAGACATGCGGAGAACCTCGCGGTTCTGGGCGGCGCGGTCTCGCGGCGGCAGTGGAGCAGCCCGGTCACCATGACCGAGGTGCTGCGCTCGGCGATCGCCGAGGTCGAGCAGTACCCGAGGGTCAAGCTGGTACCGCCGATCGCCGGCACCCTGCGCGGGCACGCCGTGGCCGATGTGATCCACCTGCTGGCCGAACTGGTCGAGAACGCCACGGTCTTCTCCGCCCCGCACACCCAAGTGCTGCTGCGCGCCCAGCAGGTGACCGCCGGGCTGGCGCTGGAGGTCGAGGACCGGGGTCTGGGCATGCCGGTCAACGAGCAGAGGCGGATGAACGCCCTGCTCGCCGACCCCGATCAGGTCAGTGTGGCCCGCCTCCTGCAGGACGGCCGGATCGGCCTGTTCGTCGTCGCGTCCCTCGCCCGTCGGCACGGCATCGCGGTACGGCTCCAGAGCAACATCTACGGGGGCACACAGGCCGTACTCGTCCTGCCCCGGACCCTGTTGGGCGTGGACGAGGACGCCCCGGCCGGGCCGGACGCGGTGCCGGCGTCGCCCTCCGGGCCCGTGCATCGTCCAACGGCCCAGCAGGGCAGGGATGTTCACCGTCGGCCGAACCCCCATCCGGCCCCGGACCCTCGCTCGAACCCGGACCCCGGCCCGAACCCGCATGCCATCGCGCCTCCGGCCCCGCTCGCGCACCGCGGCGCGGCTCCGGTCGCCGGCCCGGACGCCTTCCCGCCGCGCGACCCGGTCGTCGGACCCGCCGCGGACCCACGGCCGGGCGCCCGGCCGCAGCCGTACGTCCCCGGCCAACCGCTGAGCCCGTCCGAGCGCGGCGGCCCCGCCCCGGCCGGGCCCCCTCCTGGAGCCCGGCCCACGGGTGACGGACCACGGGCGCGCGACGGAGAGCACGACGGGTCCGGGGCCGCGCGCGGCGCCGCGGTGCGGCCCCGACTCCCCAGGCGCAGCACCCAGGAGCACCTGGCTCCTCAGCTCAGGCAGCCCCCGACCCCGCGCACCGAGGACGAACACGCCCTGCACGACCCGGGTCTCATGGCGGCCTTCCGGCGCGGCATCGATCTGGCCGAGGCCCGCAGCGAGTCCGAGGCCGACATCGACGGCCGGGGCACGGGTACGGACCCGGCCCCCGAACCGGTGGACCGGCCCCGGACCCCGCCGCAGCCCCTGCCGGTCCGGGTGCGGACGGCGCCCTTCGCCCCGCACCGGCGTCTCCCGGGCCAGGACGCGGGCCCGGCACCGGCCCCCGCGCCCGTAGACGACCCCCTCGAAGCGAACCCCCTCAAGGAGTAGATGCGCCATGGCGACCGATATGCCGTCCGGTCAGGTCTCGGACCTCGACTGGTTGTTGAGCGGACTGGTGCAGCGTGTGCCGTACACACGCAGCGCGGTCCTCCTGTCCGCCGACGGACTGGTGAAGTCCCTCCACGGCATGGATGCCGACAGCGCCGACCACATGGCCGCGCTGGCCGCGGGGCTGTACTCGCTCGGCCGCAGCGCCGGCGCGCGCTTCGGCGACAACGGGGACGTACGTCAGGTCGTGGTCGAGCTGGACTCGACCCTGCTGTTCGTCTCCACCGCCGGATCGGGTACCTGCCTCGCCGTCCTCGCCGGCCGCGAGGCGGACGCCGCGGTGCTGGGCTACGAGATGACCATGCTGGTCAAGAGCGTCCGGCCGTATCTGATGACCCCGACCCGACAGGCAGTCGCGGTACCGGGTGCCTCGGGGCTGTGAGCGTGTCGGTTCCGCAGGACGGGCCGTTGCTCGACGACGCCGCCGGGCGGCTCATCCGCCCGTACACCGTGAGCAACGGCAGGACCCGTCCTAGCACCGTGCTCGACCTGCTCTCCCTGGTGAGGGCCACGGGTGCCGAACCGCAGGCCCCGCTCGGTCCCGAGCACTCCGTCGCGCTGGGGCTGTGCGGCGGCCCCACGTCGGTGGCCGAGATCGCCGCCCATCTGCGGCTGCCCGCGGTCGTCACCAAAGTGCTCGTCTCCGACCTGGTGGACTGCGGGGCAGTCACCGCGCACCCGCCCGCCTTCCATGACACGCCCACCGACCGATCCCTGCTGGAGGCAGTGCTCGATGGCTTACGACGACAGCTCTGACGGCTTCGGCAGCTCCGCCGCGTACGGGAACAGCGAAGGTCCCGAGGGCTACGGGCTCCCCGAGGGGTACGGAGGGCACGGGCGGTCCGAAGGGTTCGGAACGTACGAACGTCCGGAGACCTACGAGAACCTCGCAGGCCATGAGACCGGCCAGGGACTCCACGCACGTCCCGCAGGTCCGGAGGACCGCGGCCGTCCGGAGGCGTACGGAGGCCCAGGCCCGGGGCACGGTTCCGGTGCGGGGCCCGGCTTCGACGGCACTCCCGGCTTCGAGGGCGGTCCCGGCGGGGGCCACGGCCCCGGCGCGCCGTACGCATACGGGGGATCCCACGGAGCGAGCGGCGGCCACGCCCCGGGGGGCACCCATCACCGGGGCCGGGACACCGACGCGTCGGCGGCTCCTGCCGGTTCCGTCGATCGACTCGATGCCGGAGGGCCCGCCGCCGAGGGGTTTCCCGTCGCGCTGAAGGTGCTGGTGGCGGGCGGGTTCGGCGTCGGCAAGACCACGTTCGTCGGCGCGGTCAGCGAGATCGCGCCGTTGAGCACGGAGGAACTGCTCACCCAGGCGGGTGCCACGACGGACAACCTCGACGGCATCGAGTCCAAGACGTCCACCACCGTGGCCATGGACTTCGGCCGCATCACGCTCGACGAGCAGCATGTGCTCTACCTGTTCGGCACCCCCGGGCAGGAGCGCTTCTGGTTCATGTGGGACGAACTCTCCCAGGGCGCGCTGGGGGCGGTGGTGCTCGCGGACACGCGACGGCTCGCCGAGTGCTTCGCCGCCGTCGACTTCTTCGAACGCCGCGGTATCGGCTTCGTCATCGCGGTGAACGAGTTCGACGGGGCCCACCGCTACGCGCCCGAGGAGGTACGGGCCGCGCTCGACCTGGGCCCCGACGTACCGGTCGTGCTGTGCGACGCCCGCATCGCCAGCTCGGGCACGGGGACCCTGGTCACGCTGGTCCAACACCTCATCAACGCCACCTCCGCCCCGGCCCCGCGGACCGCCTTCGGAGCCCGCGCGTGACGCGGCCCGCCTCCGACCGGCTGCTGCTCACGCCCATGGACCGGGACTCCGTCGTGCGTACCCATCGACTGCGGACCCTGGGGCTCGGGGAACGCGCCGACGCCTCGTTCGACAACTTCGACGCCTTCGCCGACCGGGTGGCCGAGGTCACCGACGTCCCCTATTCGATGGTCAACTTCATCGACGGCAACCAGCAGTTCTTCGCCGGGCTGCATACGCCGAGCGGCACGTACAAGGGATCCGACCTGGGTGCCGCCACCGCGGGCAGCAGCCGGGCCGGCCGGTACGTGGCCCTGGACCGCGGCTACTGCCCGCACGTCGTCGTGCGGCGCAAGGCGCTCGTGCTGGAGGACGTCTGCGACTATCCGCGCTTCGCCGGAAACCCGGTCGTCGACGACATAGGCATCCGCTCCTACCTCGGCGCCCCGCTGATCGACCGGACGGGCATCGCCCTGGGCGCCGTCTGTGCGGTCGACACGGTGCCCCGCTCCTGGGGCAGGGCGGGGCTCGACACGATCAAGTCGCTGGCCAGGGAACTCGTCGGCCACATCGATCAGCGGGAGGGCATCAGCACCGGAATCTGACCGCCCGGAGGTTCAGACCTCGATCGTCGTGCCGTCCAGGAACGTCAGCACCACCGAGTCCGCCCCCGTGTGCACCCGCACCGAGTCGCGCAGCGCCTCCGGATGCACGGCGTCCCGGGAGAGGACGACCAGCGAGACATGGATGCTCCGCCCTCCCGGGTGCGGCCGGCTGCGCAGGTACGGGATCGCGGAACGCGGACCGTGGGCGTTGGACTGGACGTCACGCGCCACGGCGGCCCCCTCGACGCCGCCGTCCCAGCCGTGCAGCGCGACCAGGGCGCTGCTCAGGCCGTCCGGCGTACGGGCGAGTGCCCAGTCGGGGCCCGCCTGGGCGAGAGGGCTCTCCGCGTGGGCGACCGCATGACCGCCCTCGCGCACCACCGCTCCCTCGGGCGCCTCGACCCGGTGCACCCGGACCTCCCAGGGGCCGTGCAGCACGCTCGTCGTCTCGATCCGGTACGTCCGGTCGTCACCGGGGAGCCTCGCCGCGTACCAGGACGAGGCCACCCGGCCCTCGCAGCGCAGAGGGTGGATCCGGCGGCGCGGCGACGGGGTGCCGTCCGGGGCAACGAGCGCCAGATGTCCGTCCACGGAGCGGGCCAGGGCGTGCGGGGCGGCTTCGGGGGCGGTGGCCGTCGAGTAGCCGAGCTTCGCGTAGTGCGGGTCGTGCGTGCCCTCGGAGGGGTCGGCGGTTTCGTCGTACGGCGGATTGTGGTCGCTGCCGTGGTTGACCAGCCGCACGATGCCGTCGTCACGGGTGCCGTGCAGCAGCCAGCCGGGGGCGGGCAGAGCCGTGTACTGGTCCGACTCCTCGACGGGCAGCGGGAGTTCGCGTGCCGTCCACACCGGATGGTCCGCCGGGAGCAGCAGCCCGAGGAAGCCCTTGCTGGCCCAGTACGGCGACGCGGGGCCGGAGTACGGCTGCGTGCTGGGCAGGAACGTGTCGTACCAGCCGAGCGTCAGCAGCCCCCGCTCGTCCGGCACGCCGCGCTCGGCGAAGTGCCGCATCGTGCCCGAGGCGAGGCGCCGGGTGAGCCCCGGCGCGAGCGGGGTGCAGTCGGCCAGCGCCCCCATCCACACCGGAGCCAGCGCGGCGAACCGGTACGTCAGCGAACGCCCCTGGTGGACCGGCGCCCCGTCGGCGCCGAAGAAGTGCGGGTAGTCCTCCAGGAACCTGCGCAGCCGCTGCCGGTAGACGTCGGTCCGGCCCCCGTCGTCGGCGCCCGCCATCCGCGACCACAACAGCGGGTACAGATGCATGGCCCAGCCGATGTAGTAGTCGAAGTTGCGACCGTCCCCGTCGGTGTACCAGCCGTCGCCGACGTACCAGTCCTCGATCCGGTCCAGGCCGTTCTCGATGTCGGAGCGGCTGTACGGGGCGCCGACCGAGGCGAGGAACTGCTCGGACACCACCTGGAAGAGGCGCCAGTTGTTGTCCCAGGTGCGGCCGCCGACGAACCCGGAGAACCAGTCGACGACCCGCTCCTGCACCCGTGCGTCGAGCCGGTCCCAGATCCACGGCCGGGTCTCGTGCAGTGCCACCGCGACCGAGGCCGCCTCCACCATCTGCTGCGAACAGTCGGTCAGCCCCGGCCACGCCTCGCCGCTGCCCGGGTCCGTGCCGGCCGCGAGCCCCGCCGCGTACCGCTCGACGAGCGCGGGGTCGACCGCCCCGCCCGCGCCCGCGATGCGGCAGGCGGCGAGCAGGAACGACCGGGCGAACCCTTCGAGGCCGTCCGAGACGATCCCCGACCAACTGGTGCGGCCGGGCAGCCGGTACTGGGCGAAGCCGGGTGTCGCGTAGGGCACCAGCGCGTCCAGCATCCGGTCGGCCACCGCCTCCCAGTGGTCCCGGGTCCAGCCGGTGCGCGACGACAACAGCCTGTCGGGCGCGGGGAGTCGCAGATACGGGGGGACGGACATGGTGGTGCTGCTCCTCGAAGGTGTCGCTGTGCGGTGGTGGGGACGGACGGTGGCGGGCGGGCGGCTACCGGACGAGTTCGGCCCGGTGGGTGTGGCCGCGCGATCCGCCGACGGCGACGGTGAGCACGGTCCTGCGGCCGGGGAGGACGTCCACCGTGTCGTCCTTCTGCGCCACCGATTTCGTACGGAAGGGAAGTTCGACCGAGACGGTGGTGAGCGTGCGGCCCGGGTCGGCGACCGCGACGCCGATGCGCGATCCCCGGCGTCGCACCAGCACCGAGGCCGGACCCGAGACGGTGATCCCGGCAGCGCTCCCCGCCGCCCAGAAGTGCGCCGCGACGAGCCCCGACCGGCGTACCTCCACGGCCTGCGCCGTGGTGTCGTCGGCGACGATCCGGACCGGCATGGAGTGCGACCAGACCGAGGTCGCCGCCGCGGACGCGCCGGGCAGCAGCACGTACGCGTATCCGGCATCGACGGGGGAGACGCCGTGGTCGATGCGGAGCGTGAGGTAGCGGCGGGTGACGGGGTCGGTGCTTCCGCCCGTGTCCGCACCGGAGTTGATGGCGCGCCAGGTCCCGGTGCGCTGCTCGCGCAGGACGGTCAGGGGGGATCCCCCGGGGAAGACGTAGCCGCCGACGCCGTCGACATGCGCCCAGCGTGCCCGGTCGAAGACCTCGGATCTGCCCTGGTCGACGGGGCGGGCGGCACCGTCGACCAGCAGGCGGTGCCGCCCGTCCGCGCCGAGGTTGCGGTTCTCGACGACGGTCTCGACCCCGTGGCCGTCGTGCGAGGTGATGCCCGCGCCCAGCGCGACCACCGCGTTGTCCAGCAGGAACCACGACTTTCTGGCCCGCAGCGCGGTGCCGGGTGCGCCGACCAGCTCCATGGCGGCGACCGTGTATCTGTTGTCCAGTACCGCGCCGCCCGCGACGGCGTTCGCCGGACGGTAGGTGGACGTGCCGGCGCCCGTGCCGAGATCGGCGCGCGGGCGGGTGTCGACCGTGGTGCCGGGCAGCCGGTACGGGTCGACGGTGGGCCAGAAACCGTCGTTGAACTGCCCCAGGTCGTCGCCGTCGTACAGGTACGTCATGCCGTCGCCTGTGTACCAGCCGTGCAGGTTCTCGCCGTTGCCCGCCTCGTACGCCGAGATCCGCTTCGACGACAACGACAGCGCGCAGGCCCAGCCGGGGCGGCGGTGCACCACGCGGTCCATGTCGGCGAAGACGAAGCTGCCGGTGGTGCGTGTCCCGGCCGGCACCGAACGGTCATCCAGAACGGCCTTGGCCAGGGCGAGCCGGGGAACGGAGGCGAGCGAGGCGAACGGGGTGGTGCGGTTGCGGGTCAGCCACCCCTTGACCAGAGCCCGCCAGCGTCCGGAGTACTCCGGGGGTGCGCCCGCCGCGAGCAGCAGGATCGCGCCGATGGCCGTCGCTCCGTCGCGGTGGTCACCGGCGCGTTCCCGGGAGACGGCCCGGCCCCGCACCGAATCCATCATCAGGCCGTCGAAGACCACCGGGGCGAAGGTCCGCTCGACGGCCTCGTACATCACCGACACCTTCGGATCGGTGACCGCCCACGCGGAGCCCGCCAGCAACGCCAGCAGATACGCCGTGCCGCCCAGGAGCACGACGCCGTACGAACCGGTGTAGGCGACCACGTCGTGCTGGACGAACGAGCCGTCCTCATAGAAGCCGTCCCCCGAAGTCGTGTACCGGAAAAGGCTGTTGCGGCCGGAGTCGCGTACGTCGGACAGCGCGTCGCGCGCCGACTCCAGCTTGGCGGCGTCCTGTCCCAGCAGCCCGCGCAGGGCCACGACGACGGCCTTGTCCGTGCGGTTCGCGCCGGTCTCGGCGAGCGTGGGGGAGTTGGTGCGGCGGTCCGCGTCGGGGCAGAACCGGTCGACCACCGCCAGATAGTCCGCCAGATCCGCCGCCGGGAGCAGTTCGCGCAGGACGACGCAGCAGTCCATCAGGGCGCGCGGCGCGCCGATCTCCCAGAACCACCAGTTGCCGGTCTCGCGCCGGTCCGGGTTGTAGGCGGTGTCGTGGAGGAAGCGGAGTGCTGCGACGAGGGCGTCCGCGACCTCCCGGTCTCCGGCGAGCGAGGTGCCCTCGGTCGCCCACGCGGTCGCGAGGGTGCGCAGCCGGGTGTAGCTCTGGCCGAAGTTGCCGGGCTCGGTCGGCGGGGCGAGGTCGGGCCACAGCGCGGTCCGTCCGGCACTCCGGTCGAGGGTGTCCCGGAGGCCCCGGGCCGTGGCGTCCAGGGCGGCGACCGCGGCCGTGAAGTCGGGGTCGTCCGGGTCGAATCCGCGCCCGGTGAGCAGGGTCTCGGCCCGCTGGAGGAGGGCGTCGAAGCCGAGGTCCGCGTCCGCCCCGGCGGAGGCGGGGGCCGTGACGGGGTGCGCCCGCGCGGTCCCGGCCGATGTCATGAGCGCGGTGACGGCCGTGGCGCCGCCCGCCGCGATGAGGTCTCTTCTGCTGAGTTCCATGATGGCTCCCGGTCGGCCGGCGTCAGTCGGTCAGCGTCGACGGGTCGACGGGCGGCTCCGGCAGGTTCAGCGCCGCCAGTTCGGCCCTGCCGACGGCGTCGACCGGGAACGCCCAGGTGTTCACGAAGAAGTCCGTGAGGTCGTACCCCGCCACGCGACTGGCGTAGGTGGCCAGGGCCCGGTACCGCTTGTCGTTCTCCGTGTAGTCGGACCACGGGTTCTCCTCGCGCACCAGCTTGTGCAGCCGGGGCCAGAAGTCCTCGCCGAAGGCCAGCTCCAGCTGACGCAGCGGGACGAGCTTCTCGTACGCGCCGAAGGACTTCTCGTACGTCAGGCCGGCCGTGCCGAACTTCTGCCGCGCGGACTGGAAGTACGTGAGCCCGGTCGTCGGGTCGACCGTGAGGAGGTTCGACGGCTGCCCCAGTGTGCGCTGTGCGGCCAGCGAGTAGATGTTGACGGTGACCTCGGTCAGACCTGCGGGCTTGTAGGCGAACTGCTGGTGCAGATGGCCGAGTTCGTGGTAGAGACCCCACCCCCGGGTGCGGAGCCCCGTGACGGTGGTCGCACGGTCGAGATAGGCGCGGGGGAAGCCGTTGTAACCGTGCGTCGCGTACGCGCCGACACCGGACGGCACCTTGCTCACCTCGGTGAAGTGGTACGGCCCGGCCTTGCGCCGGTGCGCCGGCCGGGAACCGTCGTGACCGCTGATCCGGGCGTGGGAGTCGATGATCGTCTCCACGAGTCCGAGGAGCGCGGCGTGGTCCTCGTCGCGGTACAGCAGAGCGCCCTCGCGGGTGAGCGTCATGATCGTGTGCGGTGCGTGCAGTTCGACGTACGGCGAGGCCGTCAGCGTGTCCAGCTGCCGCTGGAAGTCGGACTCCGTGGTGCGGCCCAGCGCGAAGACGGGCATGGCCGTCGCGCCGGAGCGGATCAGCACACCGGCCCGCTCGCCGTCGCCGGTCAGGGTGAGGTAGACGGGGCCGCCGTGGGGATCCGTGACCGTGTTCGCGCCAGGGGTCAGCGGATAGGCGCGGGGTTCGGTGATCTCCCCGTAGTAGTCCCAGGCGCCGATCCAGAGGGTGGGCAGCACGCCGTCGTACGGCTGGACGGTCAGGGAGACGGGGGCGCCGGGCGGGGCGTACAGGCCGGTCGGCCGGAACTCCGAGCCCCGCAGCGCCTGTCCGAGCCGCAGCCGCTCGGCCTCGGCGGCGGGCAGGGCGGTCAGCCGCAGAGCGACCGGGCGGCCACCGCGCCCGCCGGGGGAGGGGGCGGTCGTGGCGGCCCGGGCCGTTCCCGCGCCCAGGGCGAGCGCCGCGCCCGCCCCGGCCGCGGCGGCGAGCACGGAACGCCGCCCGAGGGGCGAACCGGTGGCCGAAGGGGCGGGAGCCGCGGGACCGGTGGCCGAAGGGGCGACGGAGGCGGTGGCGGAGCCGGCGGGGTCTGTGGGCATACGCATGCGGAACTCTCCCTGCGAAACGAGTGAGGGGCGAAGGCGTGCGGAACGATCCTGCTCGGCGTCAGCATGTAAGCGGTTGCTACACAGTGGCAAGAGGGGGTGGGAAGTTACTGTGTTTTTCTATGGTCGGGGGTGGCCCGGATGGAGTAATCGGTCAGCTGCGAGCGGGTCGTCCGGGCCGCGGTGCGACGGAATCGCGTACCACGATGTGCGTGCCGAGCCGCAGTGTGCCCGTGGTCGGCTCGCGCCAGTCGTCCTCGTCCTCGCCGCCGACGGCCAGCCGCACCGCCTGCCGTCCCAGCTCCTCCAGCGGGACATGGACGGTGGTGAGCCGGGGCCGCAGTTCCTGGGCTACAGGGATGTCGTCGTACCCCACCAGCGACACGTCGTCCGGCACCCGCACCCCCGCCTCCTCCAGGGCCTGCGCCGCGCCCGCCGCGACCATGTCGTTGGCGGCGAAGACGGCGGTGAAGTCCACTCCCTCCCCCAGGAGTTCGGCCATCCGCCGATGTCCGAAGCCCCGGCTGAAGGCGCCGGGGTGGACCAGTCCCGGATCCGGGGCCACGCCGCGCAGCTCCAGGGCGCGGCGGTGGCCGGCCAGTCGGTCGCGGGTGGTGGAGAGCCTGGGCGGGCCGCCCAGGTAGACGATCCGCTCGTGCCCCTGCATCAGCAGATGGTCGGTGATGGCGAACGCACCGCCCTCGTTGTCGTACTCGACCGAGGCGGTGGGGACCCGGTCGCCCAGCGGCGGCCGGCCGCACAGCACGAGCTTCGAACCACCGGCGTCCAGGTCGCGCGCCCTGCGGGCCAGTTCGGTGGTGTAGCCGCGGTCCGCGATGGAGCCGCCGACCACGACCACGGCGTCGGCCCTGCGTTCGTGCATCAGGTCGATGAAGGCCAGTTCGCGCTGTGGGTCGCCCTGGGTGCAGCAGACCAGGCAGAGTCGCCCGCCGAGGGCCGCCTCCCGTTCCACGCCGCGCGAGATGTACGCGTAGAACGGGTCGACGAGCTCGTTGACGATGATGCCCACGGTGCGGTTGGAGACCCCGGCCAGCGCGCGGGCGTGGGCGTTGACCACGTAGCCGAGTTCGCGCATCGCGCTCTCGACCCGCTCCCGGGTCGCCTCGGCGACCGGGTAGTTGCGGTTGAGTACGCGGGAGACCGTGGCCGTCGAGACGCCCGCGCGCCGGGCGACGTCGGTGACCGTCGCGCGGCGTTGCCCGTCCGCGGCTGAACCCTGCCGGCGCATCCGGCTCACCCCCTGGTCGTTGTGGTGTGACGCCGAGCCTAGAGCCTGCGGGGGACGCGGACTCACGCGATCCTCCCGAGATCGCCCCGCTGCACCGGGTGCTCGAACGCCGAGCCCTGCGCGTACCGGGCCAGTTCGTCGACGGCGAGCGTCCCGAGCCGCCCCACCTCGTTGCCCTGTGCGCCCGCCAGGTGCGGGGTGAGGAACACGTTCGGCAGGTCCCACAGGGGGTGGTCGGCCGGCAGCGGCTCCGGCGAGGTCACGTCCAGCACGGCGTCCAGCCGCCCGCCGACCAGGTGCCCGGTCAGCGCCTCGGTGTCCACCAGCGGACCGCGGGCGGTGTTGACGAGCAGGGTGCCGGGGCGCATCAGGCCGAGGCGCCGGGCGTCGATGATCCCCCGGGTCTCGGCCGTGTCCGGGGCGTGGAGCGTCACCACGTCGCTGGTCGCCACCAGGGTGTCCAGGTCGGTCGGGGTGACGCCGAGAGCCGCAGCCTCGGCCGCGTCGACGTAGGGGTCGTACAGCAGGACCTCGACGTCGAGGACCCGCAGCAGGTCGATGACCCGTCGGCCGATCCGGGAGGCGCCGACGACCCCGATGGTCAGACCGTGCGTGCCGAGCCAGCGCTGGCGGTCGAGGTCGGCGCCGGTGCGGTGGGTGCGCCGGGTCCGGAAGAGTCCGGCCAGCGGGAAGACGCGCTTGGCGCCCATGATGATGGCCGCCAGGGTGAACTCGGCGACCGGCAGGGCGTTGGCGGCGGCCGCCGACGAGACGACGATCCCGCGGTCGAACGCGGCGGGGGACAGGAACGTCTTCACCGTGCCGGCCGCGTGGATCACGGCACGCAGCGACGGTGCCCGGTCCAGCAGGGCGGCGTCGACGGGCGGGCAGCCCCAGCCGGTGAGCAGGACCTCGGCCCCGGCCAGTGCCGCGGCTGCCTCCGGCGAGTCGAACTCGCCGAGCGGGGACGGCCGGAGGAGGTCGGCCGTCTCCTCCAACCGGGCCCGTACCGGCGGCGGGAAGACGTCGTCGAGCAGTCCCGGGCTCATGACCAGGACGGTGCGGGGACGCCGCGGGGGTGGTGCCGCGGCTTCGCCACCGGAATGAGCCGGTGCCTCTTCGGTGGTTCGCACCCTGCCTCCGGATAGTAATCGTGTTCTATGGGATGACTGGAACGCTAGGAGTGTGGTGGCCGACCGTCAAGCGCATCCCGGGGTTAAGTGCCCGACTGTCGCTGAATTCTGGGGATTCATCACCCGGTATCGTGTCGACATGGGTGAGTGCGACCCAGATGACTTTCAGCCGATCTCTTGACGCTTGGGTTAACCGCTTACTAACTTGCCGCCCCAGAAGGCCCACCATGCGCCACCCAGCCGAACAGGACGCCCCCATGGCTGAATCAGCACCCTCTTTGCCGCGGGAGAAGCGGCCCGAGGCCGAAACACCCCCGCCGCCCGCCGAACGGGCCGTCGTCACGCAGCACCGGCTGACGCTCCGGCAGCGGCTCAAGCGGGACCGGGTGATGCTCCTGCTCACCCTGCCCGGCCTGCTGTACTTCGTCGTCTTCCACTACGTGCCGCTGCTCGGGTACGTGGTGGCCTTCCAGGACTACCAGCCGTACCTCGGCTACATGCACAGCGCCTGGGTGGGCTTCGCCAACTTCACCGCGGCGTTCAGCGAACCGGCCTTCTGGACCGCCACGTTCAACACGCTGGAGATCGCCCTCGTCCAGCTGGTCTTCTTCTTCCCGATCCCGGTCGCCCTGGCCCTGCTGCTCAACAGCATCACCAGCGACCGTGTCCGGCGCTTCGTGCAGAGCGTCGTCTACCTGCCGCACTTCATCGGCTGGGTCATCATCGTCTCGATCTTCCAGCAGATCCTGGGCGGCGCCGGGCTCCTGCCCGACGTGCTCGACGGACTGGGACTGCCGCGCTACGACATGATGAGCGACCCCGACGCCTTCCCCTGGCTGCTGACCCTCCAGGTGGCCTGGAAGGACGCAGGCTGGGGCACGATCATCATCCTCGCCGCGCTGCTGAACATCGACCGACAACAGTACGAGGCCGCCGCGATCGACGGCGCGGGCCGGGCCCGCCGCCTGTGGCACGTGACGCTGCCGGGCATCGCCCCCGTACTCATCCTGCTGCTGATCCTCAACCTCGGGCAGATCCTCTCCGTCGGCTTCGAGCAGATCCTGCTCCAGCGCGACGCGGTCGGCCCGGACGCCGGAGAGGTGCTCGACACCTACGTCTACTACCACGGCATCAAGGACAACGACTGGGGCGTCGCCGCCGCCGTCGGTCTCGTCAAGGCGGTCATCGGGACCGCACTCGTCCTGGGCGCCAACAAGTTCGCCCACCGCCTCGGCCACGAAGGGGTGTACCGCGGTGCTGACCGCTGAGAAGACGCGCGCCACGACGCGCCCCACCACCACACCGCGGCCTCCGGCCGCCCCCGCCCGCTCGTCCGAGGGCCGGCCCCCGTGGATGGAACGCCCGACCCGCCTCGGACAGGCCGCCAAGGCCGTCGCCGTCGTCGTGGTCGTCCTCGCCGTCGCCTACCCGCTGGTCGGCGTCATCGGCACGAGCTTCGCCTCGCAGACCGACATCATCAAGAGCTCCGGCCTCGTCCTGTGGCCCGACCACCCGACCCTGGACGCCTACCGCACCATCTTCACCGGCGGAGTCGTCACCCGGGCCCTGGTCGTCTCCGTCGGCATCACCGTCCTCGGCACCCTCGCCAGCCTGCTGGTCACCATCGGCATGGCGTACGGACTCTCCCGGCGCGACGTCACCGGCTCCCGCTTCATCCTGATGACGGCCCTGTTCACGATGCTCTTCAACGCGGGCATCATCCCGAACTTCCTGCTGGTCAAGGGCCTCGGCCTGTACGACACCTACGCGGCGCTCGTCATGCCCACCCTGGTCAGCGCCTTCAACCTGGTGGTCCTGCGGTCCTTCTTCATGAACCTGCCGGAGGAGCTGTACGACGCCGCCAAGGTCGACGGTGCGGGGGACTTCCGCATCCTGGTGCGGATCGTCCTTCCGCTGTCCAAGGCCGTCCTCGCCGTGATCAGCCTCTTCTACGCGGTGACGTACTGGAACGCCTTCTTCAACGCGCTCCTGTACCTCAACGACTCCGACAAGTGGCCGCTGCCGATGGTGCTGCGCACCTACGTCCTGCAGGGCCAGAGCCTGAACGCGGCCTCGGCCGGCGAGGTCCTCGCCCCGCAGCAGGCCGTCCAGATGGCGGTCCTGGTGATCGCCGTCGTACCGATCCTCTGCGTCTACCCGTTCCTCCAGCGCTACTTCACCAAGGGCGTCCTCACCGGCGCCGTCAAGGGCTGAGCGCAGCCACCTCCCCCCACTCCTTCCTTCCCCTCTCCCAAGGAGATCCAGGTGTCGAGCTCCACCCCCATCAACCGCAGAGCACTGTTCCGCATGGGCGCCGGTGTCGGTCTGGGACTGGCCGCCGCCCCGCTGCTCAGCGCCTGCGGCGACGGCGGCACGACCGCCAAGGCCGAGGCCAAGAGCGCCTCGCTGCTCCCCAACACCGCCGTGCGCAACATCGGCCTCGCGCCCGACCTCCAGGGCACCGCCGCCGGGGTCCCGCAGGGCTTCTTCCGCTACCCGGCCAAGCCGCTGCGCGCCACGAAGGGCGCCCCGCTCAAGGGCGCGCAGCCGATCAGCGCGACGATGGAGACGTTCTCCCCGCCGCCGCCCGCACGGGGCAAGAACGCCGCCTGGCAGGCGATCGAGAAGCTGCTCGGCGGCCGGGTGGACATCACCGCCGTCCCCGCCGACGACTACAGCACCAAGTTCTCCACCATGGTCGCCAGCGACAGCCTGCCCGACCTCTTCATGTACCCGGAGAGCGGCGGCGTCGACAACAAGGCCGCCTTCCTCCAGGCCACCTGCGCCGACCTGACCCCGTACCTCGCCGGGGACAAGGTCAAGGACTACCCGAACCTGGCCGCGATCCCGAAGGCCGCCTGGCAGTCCGCGATCTTCGGCGGGAAGCTGTACGGCATCCCGATCGCCCGCACCGGCACCGGCGGCGCCGGCTTCTACCGCCACGACCTGTTCGCGGAGGCGGGCGTCACCAGCCTCGACCAGATCACCGACCTCGACCGGTTCGTCGAGCTCTGCAAGGAACTCACCCGGCCGAAGAAGGACCAGTACGCCATCATCGCGGGCGCCACCACCATGCTCGCCATGTCCGCGGGCGCGCCCTCGTCCTGGCGCCTGGACGAGAAGTCCGGGAAGTTCACCCTCGACCTGGAGACGCCGGAGTACCGCAAGGCCGTGGAGACCGCCCGGCTGCTGTACAAGGCGGGCTGCTACTACCCGGGCACCCTCCAGATGTCCGGGGCGCAGAAGGCCCAGTACACGGACATGTTCAAGAACGGCAAGGGTGCCTACGTCTACGACGGCATGCCCACCTACCTGGCGCCGGGCGTCGGCTACGTCGCCGCCATGAAGGCGATCGACAAGACGTACGACCCGCGCCCGTTCGTCCCGGTCGGCAAGGACGCGGTCGCCTGGATGGACAACGTCAAACTGGAGAACACCCACGTCAAGAAGGCGTCCGAGGAACGCGTCAAGCAGATCCTCGCCCTGGCCGACTTCGCCGCCTCCCCGTTCGGCAGCCAGGAGTACACGCTCATCAACTACGGCGTGGAGGGCACCGACTTCACCCGTGACGCCAAGGGCAACCCGGCACTCACCAAGCAGGGCACCCAGGACGTCACCGTGCCGTGGAAGTTCATGGCCTCCGCGGTCCCCGCGATCTTCAGCGCCGACTCGGAGCAGGGCGTCCGGCACGTCCACGACACGTTCACGAAGATGATCCCGATGATGGTGACCGACCCGGTGCTCCAGTACTCGTCACCCACCTGGGACTCGAAGGGCACCGGCAGCCTCTACACGCTCAAGCAGGACGCGCTCAAGGACATCATCGCCGGGCGCAAGCCCATGTCCGCCTACGACCAGCTCATCAAGGACTACCTGGCCAAGGGCGGCGAGAAGGCTCGCGGCGAGTTCGAGGAAGCCGTCCAGAAGGGGAAGAAGTGACGACACGACGCGCGGTTCTCCGGCTCGGCGGCGCGGCGGTCGCGGCGGCGGCCGCCGTACCCGCCCTCGGCTCGCCCGCCGCCGCGCGTTCGCGCGGCTTCGACCCGAAGCCCGGCTCCGACGGCGTCGGCGACCCGCTCTTCCCGACCCTCGGCAACGGCGGCTACCAGGTCGTCCACTACGACCTCACCTTCGACTTCACCCCGGTGACCTACGACTTCACCGCAGTGGTGAAGATCCACGCCAAGGCCGCCCAGGACCTCTCCGCGTTCAACCTGGACACCGACGGCCACACCATCGACTCCGTCACCGTCGCCGGCCGCCCCGCCCGATGGGAACTGGCGCCCGGACAGAGCGGCCAGGAACTCACCGTCACCCCCGCCCGTCCCCTCCACCGAGGACAGGCGTTCACCACCGAGATCCGTTACCGGGGCAACGGAAAGGACCCCCGACTCGGCCTGACCGGCTGGAAGTTCGGCAGCGACGGCGGGTTCGCCTCCGCCGCCCAGTCCTCCCGCGCCGACACCTTCCTGCCCTGCAACGACACCCCGTCCGACAAGGCCACCTGGACCTTCCACATCAGCGCCCCGCCGGGCTACGTGGCCGCCGCCAACGGCGAACTCCTCCACAGGACGCCGCGCGCCGACGGTTCCGCCGTCTGGCACTTCGCCCTGCGCGAGCGGATGGCGACCGAACTCATCGGCATCGCCGTCGTCAAGGGCACCTATCTGTACGGCACCAGCCACCGCGGGCTGCCGCTGCGCCACATCGTCCCGCAGGGCCAGGAGGACAAGTACGCGCCCATCGTGGCCCGCACCCCCGACCATCTCGCCTGGCTGGAGCAGAAGTTCGGCCGCTACCCCTTCTCCGTCTACGGCGTCCACATCTACGACGGCTACACCGACGCCCTGGAGAACCAGACCCTCTCCCTGTTCTCAACCAACTGGTTCAAGCTCAACGCCCAGGGACAGCCGGGCTACGAGACCACCATGGTCCACGAGCTCGTCCACCAGTGGTTCGGCGACTCCGTCACCCCGAACGACTGGCAGCAGGCGTGGCTCAACGAGGGCCCCGCCGTGTACTACGCGGGCCTGTACGGCGAGGAGCGCGGCTGGTCGGTCCTCGACGACAAGATGCGTGCCACGTACGCCAAGCTCGACGCCGTCCGCGCCACCGACGGCCCGCCCGGCCTCCCCAAGGCGCTCGGCGGCATGAACATCTACGACGGCGGCGCACTGGTCCTGTACGCCCTCCGGCTCCGCACCGGGCAGCAGAGGTTCGACCGCGTCATGCGCGAATGGGTGCGGCGCTTCAAGGACTCCACGTACACCAGCGAGGCCTTCATCCGGCACACCGTCGACGTCACCGGCGACCGGTCCCTCGACCCGTTCCTGCGCGACTGGCTCTTCGGAGCCGTGAACCCGCCCATGCCCGGCCGGCCCGACTGGAAGGCATCCGCGTGAAACGCCGTCCCCCGCACGTCGTCCGAGGAACCGCCGCCACCGCCACCGCCGCCCTTCTGACCGCCCTCCTCGCCGCCCCGACGGCCCTGGCCGCACCGGGCGCCCGCACCCTGTACGCGGCCCCCGACGGAAACGGCACCGCCTGCACGGCCGCCCGCCCCTGCACCCTCGAGGGCGCCCGCGACCGGGCCCGCACCGAGACCGGGCGCGACGTCCGCGTCCTGCTGAAGGACGGGACGTACCGCCTCACCGAACCCCTCCGGCTCGGCGCCGCCGACTCCGGGAAGAACGGCCACACGGTCACCTGGACCGCGGCGCCCGGCGCCCGCCCCGTCCTCTCCGGCGGCCGGGACATCACCGGCTGGCGGCCCGGCGCCGACGGCACCTGGACCGCCGACGTCCCGGCCGGGGTCACCCCCCGGCAGCTCTTCGTCGACGGCGAGCGCGCCGTCCGGGCACGCGGCGAGGCATGCCCGGCGAGCGTCTGCGACGCCACCGCCGACGGCATGACCGGCGCCACCGCCACCGGCATCGACCGCTGGCGGCGCCCCACCGACGCCGAGGCCGTCGTCCGGATCCGCTGGCGCGACTACCACTGCCGGATCACCGGGGTCGACGGCGACACCCTGTCCTTCGCCCGGCCCTGCTGGACCAACGCGTCCAGCGGCACCGACCGCACCGGCCCCTCCTGGGACACCACCACGGTCGACTCCGCCCGCTACACCGGTGTCGCGTTCTTCGAGAACGCTCGCGAACTCCTCGACGATCCCGGCGAGTTCGTATGGGACTCGCGGGCCCGCACGGTCACGTACCTGCCGCGCGCGGGCGAGGACATGCGCCGCGCCCGGACCGTCACCCCGCACACCGAGCGGCTGCTCCTGATCGAGGGTGCCCACGACATCACCGTCAGCGGGATCGGCTTCGCGTACGCGGCGTACCACCAGCCCGGCACCGACGAGGGCTACGCGGGCACACAGGCCGGCCTCACCCTGACCGGCGCCACGGGCCCCGTCGACCACGCGGGCCGCTTCTACACCAAGCCGGCCGCCGCCGTCACGGTCCGCGGCGGCCGGCACATCCGCCTCGACGACACGAGGTTCGCCCGGCTCGGCGGGGCGGGCGCGATCCTGGAGGCGGGCACCAAGGACAGTTCCCTGACCCGCTCCTCCTTCAGCGACCTGTCCTCGGGCGCGGTGTACGTGGGCGACACCGAACCCCTGCCCGGCGCGGCACTCGCGGGCGAGCGCAACACGGTCGCGCGCAACACCATCACCCGCACCGGCGTCGAGTACACCGACTCCGTGGGTGTCTGGGCCGGCTACGAGGCCGGGCTGACCGTCGACCACAACACGCTGGAGCACCTCCCGTACTCAGGGATCTCCGTCGGCTGGGGCTGGAACCAGCCCGAGGCGCAGAAGTCGGTCCTGCGCGACAACAAGGTGACGAACAACCGCATCACCGACGTCATGGAGGTCGACAAGGCCCAGCACGACGGCGGAGCGATCTACACCCAGGGCGCCCAACCGGGCACGGTCGTCTCCGGCAACTACATCAACCGTTCCGCATTCGGCAACACCGAGCGCGACGGCAACGGTGTCTACCTCGACGAACAGTCCTCGCACATCCTCGTCGAGCGCAACGTCATCACCCGCGTCGGGTACAAGTGGGTCTCCAACTGGGCCGACTACGGCATCCACAACACCGTCCGGGGCAACTGGACCGACACGGCCGCGCCCCCGCTCGGCGGCGAGGGCTCGGTCATGACGGACAACCGCACCGGACTGGACCGGCTCCCGGCCGAAGCCGTCTCCGTCGCCGCCCGGGCGGGAGCCCGCGGCGGCCCGGTCGAGCGGCTGCGCACGGACCTGGCCCGCGCCGGAACGGCCACCCAGTCCTCCACCGAAGGGACGGCGGTCGCGGCCCTCGCCCTGGACGGTGACACCACCACGGACACCCGCACCCTGTCCGAGGCCGGTGCCCGGTGGGAGGTCGACCTAGGCGCCAGGAAACACATCCGGCGGATCGAGATCTGGAACGACTCGTCGTCCACGACGGGGGACTTCGACGTCGTCACGGACGACGCCACGGTCCACGTCGGCGGCAAGGCGTCGCGCCCGACCGTCCTGGACCTGGACAGCCGGACCCGTACGGTGCGGATCGTGGCCTCCGGCACGGGACGCGTGGGCCTGTCCCAGGTGCTCGTCCACCCGTGACGGCCCGCTCTCCGCGGGCGCCGGGCCGCCCCTCGTGCCGGACGAGGGGCGGCCCGGCGCGTGGCCGGCGCGGCCGGGCGACGGGGAGCGCCGGCGGGAGCGGTCGCGTACGACGACGCCATGGCGGGTCCGGCGCCTGCGCCCATAGGATGCCCCGCACCATGGGTGATTGGGCGATCACGACGCTCTGGGGGCACGGGCCGCGGCCGCCCCCCCGATCCGTGCTTTCCGGTGACAGGGGGCTCCTGGCGGCCCGCGTGGGCTGGGTGGGCACGGGCGGACTGTGGCAGCTGGACGTGCTCCGCAAGTACGGCCGCGTCGCCCCCGTCCTGGAGTCCCGCCGCCGTTCGGCCGGGACGAAACCGGTCCCCGCCCGCCCCCGCACCGACACGTGGGCGCGGCCGGGATGGAACTACGTCCTCTCGGAGAGGCCGGAGGCTTCGGCGCTGTTCCGCGCCGCGGTGGACCTTCTCGGCCCGGACCGGGGCACCGTGGCCTGCGACGGACACCGCCCCGTGCTCTGGCTGGCCGAGGCAGTCCCGTGCGACGAGCTCGACACGGGCTGGGAGCTGGGCAGCAGCCACCGGGACCCGACGCCGGAAGCCCGCCTGATCGAGGCCCTGGCGCTGGCCGGTGCCCGGACCGGCGCACCGGCCAGGTCGTCCTATGTCCTGGGGCTGCGCACCGACGCGTACGGCTGTGTGCACACTGGGCGGCTGACCCTCGACCTGGACCACTCGCTCATGTGGTGCAGCGGCGCCGAACGGTCCGTGACGGGGGAGTGCAACGCGCTCCACGGGGAGCAGGTCGCGGGTGAGTACGCGCACTCGGCGTACTTCGGCCGAGGCCGCCCCGTTCCCGCCCCGGCGGTGCCGTGGCCGTACGCCGCCGACAGGGGCACGTCGCCCTGATCACGACCGTGCGCGGGCACCCGTCCCCGCGCCCCGGCTCGTGGACGGCGACGCGCATCCGGCCCCGGCCGTGACCGGAGCGGTTGCCTCCGGGTCCCGCAGGCAACCGCTCCGGTCACCTCACCGCCTTCCGGTCACCGCACCGGCCTCCCCCCGTCCCGTCCGCCCCGGCCCCTTCACCGGCCCAGGAAGGCGCCGATCCGCTCCCGCAGCCCCCGCGCGTCGAGACCGTGCGCGGCCAGGTGCTCGTCCATCTCCCCGTACTTGCGCAGCTCGGCCCGCCCCACCCCGAGCCCCAGCACCCGGTGCGGCATGTCGGCGAGCGCGTCGTTGGCGGCGGCCGTGGACGTCCCCGCCAGATACGGTTCGACGACCACCACGTCGGCGGCGCGGTCGGCGCCGACCGCCCGCCTCAGCCCGGCCCCGTCGAACGGGCGCACCGTCGTCGCGTACAGCACGGTCACGTCGAGCCCCTCGGTCGCCGCGAGCACGTTGTCGAGCATCGGCCCGACCGCGACCACGACCCCGCCCGTGCCCTCCCGCACCGGGGTGAAGCCGGTGCCCGCGCCGACCGGCCGCGCGCGGTCGTTCGACTGGAGCGACAGCCGCACGTACACCCGGTCGTCCCCGGCCGCCGCCTGCCGCAGCAGCGCCTCCGCCTCGTCCGGGTGGCCCGGGACATGGACCGTCCAGCCGTCGAGGGTGTCCATGAGCGCGACATCGCCCGGCGCCATATGGGTGAAGCCACCGGCCGGCCAGTCGTACGAGGCCCCGGCACTCACCAGCACTCCGCCCACCCCCTGATGGCCGAAGTCCAGTTTGACCTGCTCGAACGGGCGCTCCACCAGAAAGCTGGCGAAGGTGTGCACGATCGGCCGCAGGCCGGTGAGCGCCATCCCGGCACCGGCACCGACCAGCAGCTGCTCCCTGATCCCGACATTGACGACCCGGTCCGGATGGGCCCGCTCGGCCGGTCCGAATCCGTCCCGGCTGATCTCCGCCAGTACGAGCGCGAGACGGGGGTCCTCGTCCAGCATCTGCGAGACGGTCGAGATGAACCGGTCACGCATCGTGTCCATGTGAAATGTCCTTCTTTCGTTTCGTGGCGTCCTCGTCGGTTCCGCGCGTCCGGTCAGCTCTTGGGATCGACGTGCGCGACCACCGCGTGCGGACGTCCGGGGTGCGGCGCGGTGAACGCCGCGAACAACGCCTCGTGGTCGCGTCCGTCGACGGACGCGACCGACCAGCCGGCGGCCTCGAACCGGGCGGCGATCCCGCCGGGCCGCGCGTGCGAGGCCGACGCGTTGTCGACCACCACGGTGTGCAACTGCTCCAGCCCGGCCGGGCCCGCGTACGCGATCGCCTCGTGATTGCTGCCCTCGTCCAGCTCGGCGTCCCCGACCAGCACCCATACCCGGGGGCCGGTCAGACCCTGTGCCCGCAGACCCAGCACGCTCCCCACGCCGAGCGGCAGCCCGTGCCCCAGCGACCCGCTGCCGATCTCCACCCCCGGTACGAGCGTCCCGTCCGGGTGGTGTCCGAGCGGCGAGTCGTACGTGCCGAACCCGGGCAGCAGTTCCTCGCCGAAGAAGCCGTGCGCGGCCAGCACCGCGTAGTACGCCATCGGCCCGTGCCCCTTGGACAGCAGGAACCGGTCACGGTCGGGAGCGTCGACGGTGCTGGGCGTCACCCGCAGCACCTTGTCGTAGAGCACCCAGAGCACGTCCAGGGTGGAGGTCGCGGCGGGGCCGTGCTTCTCGTCCCCCGTCATCAGGCTCATCAGCCGGTTCATGTCGCCGTAGTGGCCGGTCGTCGTGACTGTGGTCCTCTTCATGTATCCAGCCTTGAACATCAAGCGTGGTTGAGGTCAAGGCAGGAAAGGTGTTCGTGACCACCCTCCTGAGTGCGGTATTGTTCTCATGCGCGTTCGGCCAGGGGAAAACCCAGGTCAGACGGGTAGCGGGACGTGGCGCAGCTTGGTAGCGCACTTGACTGGGGGTCAAGGGGTCGCAGGTTCAAATCCTGTCGTCCCGACCACGCGGAGACGCAGGTCGGAGGCCGTTCTCTCATGACGAGAGGGCGGTCTTTCGTGCGTTCGGGGGCGTGGGGATCCCCGTGCGGTCGCACGCCTGGAACACGGACGGGCCGGCCGACCGAAGGCGACGCATCGCGACGGTCCGCGCACGGACGGTGGGCGGACCGTCGTGAGCCCGGGAGAAGCCGCCACGCATCGCGTCGACCACCCGGCGGCTCGAAGCGCGCATCGAATCACCGGCTGTCGTAGTGGTGCTGTCCGTCGGGAGCGTCGCCGTCCGATGCGAGGGCCGTACGGTCATGGTGCGGGGGTGGCCGTCGGTGAACCTTCGGAAAAGCTTGAATCCGTCTTGGCCCGGCCGACCGGCGGCACCCAGAGTGGCCGTGGGGGTTGTCGGTCGGCTCAAGGGGGGTGTCGGTGGCCACGTTCTTCGGGATTCTCGGGACCATCGAGGTGCGGCGGGACGGTGTTCCCGTCGACGCGGGGCACGCGGTGCAACGGCGGGTGCTCGCGGCGCTCCTCGTCGACGCGGAGCGGGTGGTGTCGGCCGACACGCTGGTGGACCGGGTCTGGGGCGACGCCGGGACGACGAACGGCCGCACGAAACTCTATGGATACGTCTCCCGGCTGAGGCAGGTGCTGGCGGGCGAGGCCGCGGCCCTCACCCGGGAGCGGGGCGGCGGCTACCGGCTGGCCGTCGAGCCCGCGTCGGTGGACGTCCACCGCTTCCGGGAGCTGTCGGGCCTGGCCCGGAAGGCGGGCACCGACGAACGGGCCGAGGCGCTCTGGCGAGAGGCCCTCGACCTGTGGCGGGGCAGCGCGTTCGACGGCGTGGACACTCCCTGGTTCAACGCACAGCGCGATCTCCTCGACGGCGAGCGGCTGGCCGCGCAACTGGAGCTGGTCGACGTCCGGTTGCGCCTGGCGCAGCACGGCCGGCTGGTGACCGAGCTGCTCGCCCGGGCGGCCGAGCGGCCACTCGACGAACGAGTGGTCGGGCAGCTGATGCTGGCCCTGTACCGCTGCGGGCGGCAGGCGGAGGCGCTGGACGGGTACGAGCGCGCCCGGCGGCTGCTCGCCGACGAGCTCGGGGTCGACCCGGGTGCGGAACTGCGGCGGCTGCACGGGCGGATCCTCGCGGCGGACCCCGAACTGGCCGTGGTCCGCCCCGTCGCGCGGCTCGACGCGGCGAAGCCGGCCCACGAGTCGGGCGCGGCGGTCCCCCCGGGCAACGCCGCGGGACGGCAGCTCGTCCCGCGTCTCCTGCCGCCGGACCTGTCGCTGTTCGTCGGCAGGGAGGCCGAGCTGAACGAGGCGCACCGGCTGTTCGACGGGGACACTGCCGGTCCGGTGACGCTGCTCGTCACGGGACCCGCCGGGGTGGGCAAGACGGCCTTCGCCGTGCGCACGGCGCACGGGCTCGCCGCCCGCTTTCCCGACGGACAGCTCCACGCCGACCTGCGAGGCTTCGGCGACGAGCCGGCCGAGCCGTTCGCGGTCCTCGGTACCTTCCTCCGCGCCCTCGGCACGAGCGGCGGGAGCGTCCCCGGCGAACTGGCCGACCGCGTCCACCTCTACCGGACCCTGCTGGCCCGGCGCCGGGTGCTCGTCGTCCTGGACAACGCGGCCGACGCGGAGCAGGTACGGGACCTCATGCCGAGCGGCGGGCACTGCGCCGCCCTCGTCACCAGCCGGACGACGCTGGCGGAGATGAGCGGCCGTCGCATCGCGCTCGGTGTGCTCGGCTCCGTGACGGGACTCGCCCTGCTGCGCGAGATGCTGGGACCGGAGCGGACCGGGGCGGAGCCCGAAGCGGCCCGCTCCATCGTGGAGACCTGCGGAGGTCTGCCCCTGGCGGTGTGGGTGGCCGGGGCGCGCCTGGCCGCACGACCGCACTGGCCCCTGAACAGGGTGGCCCGCGCCCTCGCCGACGAGCAGCGCAAGCTCGACGAGCTGGCCGTCGGCCACATCGCCGTACGGGCGAGCCTCGGACTCACGTATCGGGGGATGGCCGAGGCGACACAACGTGCGCTGGGGATGCTGGCCCTGCTGCCGGGACCGGACTTCGCCCCCTGGGCGCCGGCCGCACTCCTCGACGTGGACCTGTCCGAGGCGGAGGCCGTTCTCGACGATCTGGTCGAGGTGCACCTGGTGCAGACCGGAGCGGTCGGCGCCACCGGAATCCGCTACCAACTGCACGATCTGGTGCGGCTGTTCGCCCGGGAGCACGCCGAACGGAGCCTCTCGTACCGCGACCGTGCGGGCGCGCTGGACCGGTTGCTCGGGGCGAGTCTGCATCTCACCGACTTCGCGGCCGGCACCCTCAGCGTCGACTTCCAGGGAATCCCGCAGAAGGACCTGGCCTCGTGGCGGCTCCCCGAGGCCGACACCGGCGCCCTGCTCGCCGACCCGTTGGCGTGGTTCGACGACGAACGCCAGTTCCTCGTGGGCGTCACCGAACAGGCCCTGGACCGGGGTGAGACCGCGCCCGCCGCCGGCCTCGCCACCGCGCTCACGGCCTTCTTCCAGGTCGGCAGCCACTTCGACGACTGGGAACGGCTCCAGAGCCGGGCGCTCAAGGCGACGCTGAGCAGCGGCGACGAGCACAGCGCCTCGAAACTCCACCGGTGCCTCGGAGAGCTCACCACCATCCTCGACCGGTACCCGGAAGCACTGCACCACTTCGAGCAGGCCCTCCTGCTCGCCGAGGGGCAGGAGCCGACGTACCGGGCCAGTGCGACGGCCGGGCTGGCGTACGTGTACCGACTGCTCGGAGAGTACGACTCCGCCGTCCTCCACTTCGAGGCGGCCGTCGAACTGGCCGGCTCGGCGGGGAACGTCAACTGTCTCGTGTACGCGACCAACGGGCTCGGCGTGATCGACCTGGAGCGGGGGCATGTCGAGGCCGCGGTGGCGCGGTTCACCGAGTGCCTGCGGGCCAGTCGGCTGGCGGGCTACCTGCCCGGGGAGGCGCAGGCCCTGCGCTGCCTGGGCCAGAGCCACCGGTCTCGCGGGGCCTACCGGGAGGCCGCCGACGCCTACCGGCAGGCGGCGGTGATCAGCGAGAACCTCGGCGACCGGCTCACCGCCACCCACGCCACCTGCTGGCTCGGCGACGTCCTGGTCCGCCTGGGCGAGCACCACGAGGGGCGCCGCCTGCTGGCGAAGAGCCTGTGGACCTACCGGGAGTTCGGCAACCTCTGGGGTGAGGCGGCGACCCTGTACGCGCTCGCGGAGGCACAACTCGCGGCCGGCCGCGCGGCGCCCGCCCGCAGACGCGCCGAGGCCGCCGTCAGGATCTGGCGGCACATCGGCTCCAGCACCTGGCTGGCCGTCGGCCTCGACACACTGGCCCAGGCCCACGGCCTGGCAGGCGAGCGGGAAGCCGCACTGCGGGCCCGTGCGGAGGCCGCGGCCCTGCGCACGGTGTGAGCGCGGGCCGACGCCGGCCCCCACCGGACCGGCACGGTCGGGGAACCGGCCCCTCCTCGTACCGGCCGCGGTCGCCTTCCCAGACCAGGGACCGCATGCGCGGCAGGTCGACCACTCCGGTGAATCCGTCCTCCGCACCGATCGGCATCTGCGCGACCAGCGGCACCGTACCCAGTCGCTCGCGTATCGAGGGCGACCGCGGCGTCGAGGTCGGCGCCGGTGCGGTCCATCTTGTTGACGAAGGCGATCCTGGGCACACCGTGCCGGTCGGCCTGCCGCCACACCGCCTCGCTCTGCGGCTCGACCCCGGAGACGGCGTCGAACACCGCGATCGCCCCGTCGAGGACGCGCAGTGAACGTTCCACCTCGTCGGAGAAGTCGACGTGTCCGGGGGTGTCGATGAGGTTGATGCGATGGTCGTCCCAGGTGCAGCTCACCGCGGCGGCGAAGATGGTGATGCCGCGGTCGCGTTCCTGGGGGTCGAAGTCGGTGACCGTGGTCCCGTCATGCACCTCGCCCCGTCTATGGGTGGTGCCGGTGAGGTGGAGGACGCGTTCGGTGACGGTGGTCTTGCCCGCGTCGACGTGGGCGAGGATGCCCAGGTTGCGGATGCGGTCGAGCGGGCTGGTGGAACGACGGTCGGGGTTGGTGCGCACGGCCCATGGCCTTTCGGGAGTCTCCTGATCGGGGCGGCGCGATTCCCGGACGGTCCGGCCCGTGACCGGGCCGGGCGAAGACCCCCGGCGCGGCACGGCGTGGCGCCGCGCGGTCACCCGGAGGGCGATTCGCCTCGGGCGGGGGTCAGTTGCTCGCCACGGGCATCCGGTGCCGGCCGCGCAGCGGGCACCGGGAACACGAGGACACCAGGATCACCTCGAACCGTGAACCGGGACGACGACGGCGGTGCGGTGACGCATGGCCGCTCTCCCCTCGTCCTTCACGGCGTGCGCCGGAACGACGTGCACGGCGCGTGATCGACGGCGAGTGTAGTGACGCACCTCGTCGGCACGGAACCGGTTTATGGACCCGGAACCGGTCCCGTCGGCCCGGGGCCGGAGCGGCGCACGACGCGATACGCGCTGACGCGACGTCATGCGCAGGTGCGCCGGGACCCGTTAGACATCAGGAATGATGGCGATCACGAAGAGGTGCCGGAGCAACGGAAGGGCCACAACGATGGACGACGACCACGGCCGGTCGGCCGCCGCAGTGTTCGACGCGCTGGGGGAGGAGTACGAGCGGGCGTTCGCCGGCTCGCCCGCCCGCCATGCCTCGCTCCAGCGCCTGCTGGAGGAACTCCCGCCGCATGGAAGGGTCCTCGACGTCGGAAGCGGCACGGGGCGGCCGACGGCATCGGCCCTCGCCGAAGCCGGGCACGCCGTCCTGGGCGTCGATGTCTCCCCCGTGATGGTGGAACTGGCGTCCCGTCAGGTTCCGAGCGCCACGTTCGTCTGCGCCGACATTCGCGAACTCGACCTGGAAGAGGGCGGGTTCGACGCCGTGTGCGCCTATTTCTCGTTGCTGCAGATGCCCCGGGAGGACCAGTCGAAGGTGCTGCGGAAGCTCGGGCGGCTTCTGGCACCGGGGGGCGTGCTCGCCGTCGCGACGGTGCCACTGGACGTCGAGGACGCCTCCGTGGTCTTCATGGGTCAGGAGATGCGGGTGTCCAGCTTCGACGCCGCGTCGTTCACCGAGACGGTCACGGCCGCCGGGTTCTCGGTCCTGTGGGAGCGCAGCGATCTGTTCACCCCGGCGCACGAAGCGGCCGTGCCGGAGCCGGAGCTGTTCCTGCTCTGCCGTCGAGGCTGACCGGGCCGCCCCACAGGGACGGCCCACCGGGGACTGCCTGGCGGGGGCGGTGCTCCCTCAGCGCTCGCGCGTGATCCGCGTGCTCGCGCGCAGCCGTGCGCGCGCCGCCGCCCGTCCGCGACCGCCGAGCGGAACCCGCCACCCGCGCAGCGCCCGGGCACCGCACCCGCGCCACTGCGCGGGCGAGAGGGGAACGGGCTGCCCGCCCCTGGTGACCAGCGCGTTGACCGGTGTCATCGGGTCCGCGGCCATGGCCTTCGCCAGGAGCACGCCGATGACCAGCGGGGCCAGGGTCACGGCGAGGGCCGTACCGGCCGTGGTCACGTGCTGGAGGCGGGGGCGGTGCGGTGTGTCGGGAACCATGACCGTCATTCGACCAGCCGCGCGCGGACGGGGGACCGGTCCGCGTACTCAGCCCGATCGCCTCTCGTACTCAGAGCCGCACGCGCCTGGGCCGTGTCCCCGAACTGCCGTCGTCCGGCCGGACGACGGGTGGCGGTTCGAGGACAGGGCCGGGAGGCTACGCGGTGGTGCCCGGGCCGGAGCCCGTCGTGGCGGCCGCCTTGATGCCCTTGGTGATGTCGTCCATGACGGAGAGTGCGGGCGCCTGCGGACCGATGTCGAACCCCGAACGGACGACGACCATCGTGTCCTCGTCGCGGGGGGACGGGAAGGCCAGCGACTGCACGTACCCGTCGTCGCCGTTCTTCGTCACCACCTTCCAGCGCACCAGGTAGCCCTGACGGCCCGCCACCGTGACCGCCCCGGACTTCAGTTCCTCGTGCGAGGTGATGCCGCCGTAGATCTTCTCACCGTAGGACTCCGTGGCGTTGGCGGAGATGTCCCGCGTCGCCGTGGCCTTCGCCGTCCCCGTGTCGAGCTTCAGGGCCTTCGCCGGCGCGGAGAACACCCCTCCGCGCACGCACTGCTGAGACGCGTCTCCCGGGCAGGGGTACTCGCCCGTGGTCACGTCGGCGCCCGACACTCCCGACCGGCCCGTCCAGCCCTTCGGCACCGGAAGGCTGATGCCGCTGAGCAGGTCCGTGGCGTACCCGTCCTCCACCCGGGGCCGTTCCCGCCCCGGCGTACGGTCCTCGCCGCCCCGGTTCTCCCCGCCACGCCCTCCGGGGGCGCCGTCGGGCCCGGTGGACGGTGCCCTGGCCGCGTCCCGCCCCGCAGGCGCGTCGTCGGAGTCGTTCAGGAGGAAGAGGCCGCCCGCGACGGTGGCGAGCACCACCACTCCGGCGGCGACGCCGATGCCGATACGCCTCCGGCGCCGCCGGATGGCGGCGGGCGGCACGCGCAGATGGTCCGTCCATCGCGTGCCGTCCCACCAGCGTTCGTGAAGGGGGCCGATTCCTGTATGCCCGGGGTCGGGATGCCAGCCGGGCGGGCTCGTCTGGGTCACAGGGCCCACCGTAGAGCGATTGCCTGAGAATCAGATGAATCCGTTGGCGGGGGGCGTGTGCGACGGGCACCATCGGGGTACTTCCCGGCGGCGGAATCCCCCGCCGGGCAACGGCGGTCCGTCGCGGGAGGACGAACCATGGACGAGCGGTCTGCGGTACGGATCGAGCGCGACGGGCCCGTGTTCACCGTGATCCTGAGCCGGCCCGAGGTGCGCAACGCGGTGGACGGCCCGACCGCCGGGCAACTGGCCGATGCCTTCCGAGAGTTCGACGCGGACCCGGACGCGTCCGTCGCCGTGCTCTGGGGCGAGGGCGGTACGTTCTGCGCCGGTGCCGATCTGAAGGCGATCGGCACCGAACGGGGCAACCGGGTGCGGGCGGAGGGCGACGGACCGATGGGCCCGACCCGGATGGCCCTGGGCAAGCCGGTCATCGCGGCGGTGGCGGGGCACGCGGTCGCCGGGGGACTGGAGCTGGCCGTCTGGTGCGATCTGCGGGTCGTCGAGGACGACGCCGTGTTCGGGGTGTTCTGTCGCCGTGGGGGAGTGCCGCTGGTGGACGGCGGAACCGTGCGGCTGCCTCGGCTGATCGGCGAGAGCCGGGCCATGGACATGATTCTCACCGGGCGCCCCGTAACGGCGTCCGAGGCGTACGCCATCGGGCTCGCCAACCGGATCGTCCCGCCCGGTGGGGCCCGTCGCGCCGCGGAGCGGCTGGCCCGGGAGATCGCCGCGTTCCCGCAGCTGTGCCTGCGCCACGACCGGCTCTCGGTGCGGGAGCAGCACGGTCTGGACGAGCGGGACGCCCTGGCCGCCGAGCACCGGCACGGCCTGGTGCCGCTCGCCGCGGGGGAGACGCGGGCCGGGGCCGCCCGGTTCGGCGGCGGTGCGGGGCGGCACGGAGTCGTCGGTGACTGACTCCGCTCTTTGGTCCGACCATACGTTATATGTGACATAGTGGGAGGCGGAGCAGAGGACGCGACGGCGGCCGGACGACACCGGCCGGGGCAGGGGGTGACGGATGCCGGTCGAGTGGCAGCCCGTACGGCAGTCGCGCACGCATGAACTCGTGCTTCAGAGCATCGAACAGCGGGTGTTCGCCGGTGAGCTCAAGGCCGGTGACCGCCTGCCCCCCGAGCGGGAGCTGGCACCGGTGCTCGGGGTCAGCCGGTCCGCGTTGCGCGAGGCGCTGCGGGTGCTGGAGACCATCGGCGTGCTGGTCGCCCAGCCGGGCCGGGGGCCGGACGCGGGGGCGCGGATCGTGCGCAATCCGGACGACGCCCTCGGGCGGCTGCTGCGCCTGCACTTCGCCCTCGGCAGCTACGGGCTCCATGACGTCCTGGAGGCGCGCGTCGCGCTGGAGCGGTCCAGTTTCGAGGCGGCCGCGCGGCATGCCTCGAAGGAGGACCTCGACGAGGCGGAGGGCCTGGTCGAGCGGATGAGGGAGCCCGGAATCGAGGTCGCCGAGTTCAACGACCTGGACACCCGGTTCCACGTCCACATCGCCCGCAGTTCGGGTAACGAGCTGACCTCCACGCTCACCTCCGCCGTGCGCGAGTCGGTGCGCCCGCTGATCCTGCGGGCGCTGGAGCGGGCCGAGGACTGGCCCGCCACGGCCGCCGCGCTCGACGCGGAGCACGCCGAACTGCTGGGGCTGGTCCGGGCCGGGCGGGGCGCGGACGCGGCCGACCTGGTCGAACGGCATATCCGCAACCTCCACGGCACGCTGGTCGACGAGGGTGCCGGACAGGTGTGAGGCCGTCGGCCGATCTGTTCCGGGCCGGTCGGCTGCACCCCATTTTGTCAGGTGCATGACTTTCAAGTGTGGATCGGCCCCTGAATATGCGCCGCACCCTTCGCGTTCTGGACGGAGGCTAGTATGGTCGGACCATAAAAGAATCGGAGAAACGATCGGAGAGGTTCATGCGCATCGGACTCTTCGCCACCTGTCTGGGAGACACGCTCTTCCCGGAGGCGGTGAAATCGACCGCGGTCCTGCTCGCCCGTCTCGGCCATGACGTGGTGTTCCCTCCGGGGCAGACCTGCTGCGGACAGATGCACGTCAACACCGGCTACCAGCGCGAACCCGTGCCGCTGGTGCGGAACTTCGCCGAGCAGTTCGGCGACGCGTCCATCGACGCCGTCGTCATGCCGTCCGGTTCGTGCGTCGGAACGGTCCGCCACCAGCACGACCTGGTCGCCCGGCGGTACGGTGACGCGGCGCTGCGCTCCGGGGTCGCCACCGTCAAGGACAAGACGTACGAGCTGTCCGAACTCCTCGTCGACGTCCTGGGCGTCACCGATGTCGGGGCCTACTTCCCGCACCGCGTGACCTACCACCCCACCTGTCACTCCCTGCGCATGCTCCGGGTCGGCGAGAAGCCGCTGAAGCTACTCCGCGCCGTCGACTCCATCGACCTCGTCGAACTCCCCGAAGCGGACGCGTGCTGCGGGTTCGGGGGCACGTTCGCCCTCAAGAACGCCGACACGTCGACGGCGATGCTCCAGGACAAGATGCGCAACATCGCCACCACCGGCGCCGACGTCTGCAGCGCCGGCGACTCGTCCTGCCTGATGCACATCGGCGGCGGTCTCTCCCGCATCGGATCGGTCACCCGCACCCTGCACCTCGCGCAGATCCTCGCCGCCACCCGCACCGCGCCGTACGCCCCGACGGAGGCCCTCCGATGAGCAGCACCTTCCTCGGCATGCCCGCGACCCCGCCCCGCTCCCCGTACGGAACGGGCAATCTGCGCGGCGACCGGACGTTCCCGAAGGCGGCCCACGACGAACTGCGCGACGAACAACTGCGCCGCAATCTCGGCAGGGCCACTCGCACCATCCGCGCCAAACGCCTCGACGTCACCGGTGAGCTGCCCGACTGGGAGGCGCTGCGCGACGCCGGATCGGCCATCAAGACCGACACCATGAACCGGCTCCCCGAACTCCTGGAGGAACTGGAGCGCAAGGTCACCGAGCGGGGCGGCACCGTCCACTGGGCGCGCGACGGCGTCGAGGCCAACGAGATCGTCACCCGGCTCGTCAAGGCGACCGGCAGCACCGACGTCATCAAGGTCAAGTCGATGGCCACCCAGGAGATCGGCCTCAACGAGCACCTCGAGTCCGTCGGCATCACCGCCTACGAGACGGACCTCGCCGAACTGATCGTCCAACTCGCCCACGACAAGCCGTCGCACATCCTGGTCCCCGCGATCCACCGCAACCGCGACGAGATCCGGCAGATCTTCCTCAAGGAGATCCCCGGTGTCGACCCGCGTCTCGACAACGTGCCCGCGCATCTCGCCGCCGCCGCCCGCGCCTATCTGCGCGAGAAGTTCATGACGACCAAGGTGGCGGTCTCCGGCGCCAACTTCGCCATCGCGGAGACCGGAACGCTCTGCGTCGTGGAGTCGGAGGGGAACGGCCGCATGTGCCTGACCCTGCCCGACACCCTCATCACCGTCATGGGCATCGAGAAGGTGCTGCCGCGCTACCAGGACCTGGAGGTGTTCCTGCAACTGCTGCCGCGCTCCTCCACCGGGGAGCGGATGAACCCCTACACCTCGATGTGGACCGGGGTGACACCGGGCGACGGGCCGCAGGAGTTCCACCTGGTCCTGCTCGACAACGGCCGCACCGCGGCGCTCGCCGACCGGATCGGTCGCGAGGCCCTCAACTGCATCCGCTGCTCGGCCTGTCTCAACGTCTGTCCGGTGTACGAGCGGGCCGGCGGCCACGCCTACGGATCGACGTACCCCGGACCGATCGGCGCGGTCCTCACCCCGCAGCTCGCCGGGATGGACGCGGCCAAGGGCGACCCCAACGGCTCGCTGCCGTACGCCTCCAGCCTCTGCGGTGCCTGCTTCGACGCCTGCCCGGTCAAGATCGACATTCCGTCGCTGCTGGTCGAACTGCGCCATCAGCACACCGAGCACGCCGGGACGACGGCGGAGAAGCTGGCCATGAAGGCCGCCGCCACGGTGATGCGACGGCCCGGGCTGTACACGACCGCGCAGAAGGGCGCCGCCCTCGGCCGCGTCCTCGCCGGACGGGACGGCAGGATCAGACATCTGCCGCCGCCGTTCGACCACTGGAGCTCCGGACGCGACACCGCCGCGCCGCCGAAGCAGACCTTCCGCGCCTGGCTGGCATCGGCCGAGGGAGCCGCGACGATGCGCGCGGCCGCGGCCGAGCACACGGACGACCCGCGGAAGGAGGAGGAGAAGTGACGACCGCACGCGAGACCGTGCTGGGCCGGATCAAGGACGCCCTGACCCTCGCCCCCGTCCAGGACACCCCCGTGGACCGTGCCTACCGCACCGGACGCACCCTTCCCGACGACGAACGCCTGGCCCTCTTCACCGATCGCCTCGTCGACTACAAGGCCGAGGTGCGCACCTGCACCGCCGACCGTACCGCCGCGACCGTCGCCGAGGCGCTGCGGGAACACGACGCCCGGCGGATCGGGGTGCCGGCCGGACTCGACACGTCGTGGCTCGGCGCGTACGACGGCGAGGTCCGGGTGGACTCGGCCGATCTTCCGGCACCGCGCCTCGACGCGCTGGACGGCGTCGTCACCGCCTCGGCCGCCGGCTGCGCCGAGACGGGCACGATCTTCCTGGACGGATCGCCGGACCAGGGCAGGCGGGCGCTCTCCCTCGTGCCCGATCTGCATGTGTGCGTCGTCGACCTGTCGGCGGTCGAGGTCGGTGTGCCCGAGGCGGTGGCCCGGCTGGTGCCCGACCGGCCGACGACGCTGATCAGCGGGCCGTCCGCCACGTCGGACATCGAACTGGAACGCGTGGAGGGTGTCCACGGACCGCGCACCCTGGTGGTGGTGATCCGCACCGACGCGTAGGGCGGGCAGGGCCCAGGACACGGGCGCGGGCCCGCGCGGGACCCATGGGCGGGGCGGCGCGGGGTGCGTGGCCCTCCCCGGCCGCGCACCCCGGTCCCCGGGCCGTGGTCCGCCGGTGCTCAGCCGTGTGTGATGGTGAGCGGCTCGAAGCGGACACGGGTGGTCGTCGCGTCGTCCGCCCAGGACACCGCCACCGTGTCCCCGTCCACGTCGACATCGCTCACCACGGCGTCGAGCGGCGCCGCGCCCGGATCCGCGGTCAGCGAGGCGAGTGCCACCAGCAGCACCGTTCCCCGCGCCGGACCGGACAGCCGGGGCACCTGCGCCCACGGCGTGTACGCGGTGCCCTCCGGTGCCCGCACCACGTCCTGCCTCTCCCAGCCGTGCAGACCGTGCAGCGCCGACACCACCGTGTCGTCACGGCCGGTCGCCCATCCCGTCTGCTCCACCCGGGCCCCGTCCGGCGCGCCGAGCACCCGGTGCACCCGCAGCTCGTACCGGCCGCGCACCACCGTGACACTCTCCACCCGCATCCCCGGCGCCATCGGCTGCCCGGAGGCGAACACGGGGCGGTGCCAGGAGGCGGCCCACCCCCAGCCGTCCCCGTCGCCCGCACCCAGCGGACGGATGGCCCGGCGGCCGCTGCGCGCCCCGGCGACGACCACCGCCAGATGGTTGTCCGCTACGTTCCCGCCCGAGGTGGGACCGGTCACCGTGGAGTACGACTGACGGCTGTACAGCGGATCGGCCGGGGCACCGGCCTCGCCCTCGTGCGGCAGCACGTGGTCGCTGCCGTGGTTGTGCAGCCGTACGATCCCGTCCGCACCCGTGGACTGCACGAGCAGCCCGGGCGCGGGCAGCGCGAGCACCCGGTCGGGTCCCTCGCTCGGCGCGGGCTCCTCGGTCGCCGTCCACAGCGGATGATCCTCCGGGGCCAGCAGCGACACGAACGCCTTGGACGCCCAGTACGGCGACGCGGGGGCCGAGTAGTTCTGCAGACCGGCCGGGTGCGGGCCGTGCCAGCCCAGGCTCAGCAGCCCGTCCGCGCCCACCGCGCCGCGGTCCAGGAAGTAGCGCAGCGCACCGTCGATCACCCGTCGGGAGACGCCGGGCGCGAGCGGGGTGTGCCCGGTGACGGCACCGAGCGCGACCGACGAGGCGGCGGCGAAACGGTAGGTCAGCGACCGGCCGAAGTGGATCGGCGCGCCGTCGCCGCCGAACAGCAGCGAGAACCCCTCCAGGTGTTCGCTCAGCCGCGCGCCGTAGTGCGCGGACAGACCGGCGTCGCCCGACAGATGGGCGTCCAGCACGGGGTAGAGGTGCAGCGCCCAGCCGTTGTAGTGGTCGAAGGCGCGTCCGTCGCCGTCCGAGTACCAGCCGTCGCCGCGGTACCAGCCCTCCAGCAGGTCGCGGGCGCGTTCCTTCGCGCGGGCCGTCTCCGCGTCGCCGCGGCCCACGGACTCCAGGAAACCGGCCACCGCATGGGGGAACAGGTACCAGTTGTTGGGCGCGGGGCGGTGTCGCAGGGCATCGCGCAGCCACGCCTCGGTCCGGTCCCGCACCCCGGCTTCCAGCCGGTCCCAGAGCCACGGACGGGTGAGCCGCAGCCCGATGGCGACGGAGGCGGACTCCACCATGGGCTGGCCGAGGGCCGGGTGGTCGCGGATCAGCGGCCATGATTCGGCGTCGTCCCGGCCCGGGGTGAGCGTGCCGGCCGCGAGCCCGTCGGCGTAGCGGCCGAGCCAGCCGTGGGGGTCCTCGCCGTCCGCGCCCGCCACCCGGAAGGCGGCGGCCAGGAAGGTGCGCGCGTACCCCTCCAGACCGTCGGAGCGCACCCCGGACACGGAGGGCCTGCCGGGCAGGTCCAGCAGGGCGCCGCCGGGAGTGGCCCACTTCCATGCGGCCGCCAGCAGCCCGTCGGCCACGGCCTCCCAGTGCGCTCGGGTGTAGCCGGTGCGCGGGCTCAGCACCGGGTCGTCGGAGGGGAGTTCGAAGGGAGGGCGCGGGTGGGGTGCGGTCATGCGAGGAAAGCCGGCCTTTCACGTCGTACGCGGTGGGCGAATCCGTCGCCTGCGGCTCGTCTCCCGGGTCGGACGTCCGCGCCGCCGACGCGGCTCCTGGTTCGGGTCACGGGGGAATTCTGATCGATTGATCGTTATTGGGTCAAGAGATCGATCGCGGGGGCCGCGAAAGTGATCGAACGATCATTTCGCGACGTATCGAGGGTGCGCCCGAGGTGTTAGCGTGCATCTATGATCGTCATTTGACATGGACACCCTCACGCTCTGGCAATGGGCGGCGCTCGCCGCGGCATCCGCTCTCGTCGGCTTCTCCAAGTCGGCCGTCAGCGGCGCCAACACGATCAGTCTCGCCGTCTTCGCGGCCGTACTCCCGGCGCGCGAGTCCACCGGGGTGCTGCTCCCGATCCTCGTCGTGGGCGACGTGCTCGCCGTTCTCCTCTACCGGCGACACGCCCACTGGCCCACTCTGCTGCGGCTCTTCCCCGCCGTCGCGGTGGGCGTGGTGGCGGGATGCGCGTTCATGATCTGGGCCGACGACGCGGTGATCCGTGTGTCGATCGGCGCGATCCTGCTGTTCATGGCGGGCGTCACCGTGTGGCGGCGGCGCCCGCACCACGGGGCGCGCGAGGGGGCCGGAGCACCGCCGACGAGCGGCGAGGACGTCGTCGAGGGTACCGGCGGGGGCGGGGCCGAAGGGACGGCCCGGCGCGGGAGCGGGCTGAAGGCCCGTTCCTACGGCGTGCTCGGCGGGTTCACCACCATGGTGGTCAACGCCGGAGGACCCGTCATGTCGCTCTGTCTGCTTTCCACCGGCTTCCGGAAGCTCGGCTTCCTGGGAACATCGGCGTGGTTCTTCCTCATCGTGAGCGTGTCCAAGGTGCCGTTCAGCGTGGGCCTCGGGCTCATCGACGCGCGTTCGCTGCTGCTGGACGCCTGCATGCTGCTGTTCGTGATCCCCGGTGCCTGGATCGGTCGTGCCTGCGTGGACCGGATCGACCAGAAGCGCTTCGAGCAACTGGTGATCGCGGCGACCGTCCTCGGCGGACTGCAACTGCTGCTGCGCTGAACGGCGCGCGACGGCTCACGACCACGGGCGCACGGGCGGTGCGGTGGCCGTCCGCGCGCAACGCCCCGGCCCTCCCGGTCGCCGCTCGTGGCGGCGGGGGAGGGCCGGGGCGTTGCGCGCGGACGCGTGGGCGAGCCCGGTCAGATGACGTCCTCCTCGATCTGCGCCTGCTCGCGCGCGGTCCCGTACGCCGAGGGCGTGCTGTACGAGCGGCGTGCGACGAACCACCACACGGTGGCCAGGACCAGCACCGCGATCAGTGCGATCGACGCGTAGTTCATCGAGTCGATCGTCACCGGCGACGACTGCGGAAGCAGGAACAGCACGGTGACGAAGGCCACCCACACCACGGCGATCCAGCCGATGGGCTTGCTCCAGCGGCCCAGGTGCCACGGACCGCGCTCGAAGCGGTCGCCCGAGCGCAGCTTCAGGAAGATCGGGATGGCGTAGGCGGGGGTGATGCCGATGACGTTGATCGCGGTCACCGCTCCGTACGCGGTGGCCGAGTACAGCGACGGCAGGGCCAGCACCGCGGCGACGGCAACCGACAGCCACACCGCGTTGACCGGCGTCTGGGTGCGCGAACTCACCTTGCGCCACAGGGCCGAGCCCGGCAGGGCGTTGTCACGGCTGAACGCGAACACCATCCGGCTGGCGGCGGCGACCTCGGCGTTGCCGCAGAACAGCTGCGCCGCGATCACGATGAGCAGCAGGGCGGTGGCCCCGGAGGTGCCCAGCGCGTCGATCATGATCTGGGCCGGCGGCACATTGGTCGCGGTCTCCTGAGTGCCCTTGTAGTCCTGGATGGCGAAGGTCAGCCCGGCCAGCAGGACGAATCCGGCGATCCACGACGCCCAGATGGCGCGGACGATGCCCTTGGCGGCCGTCACCGAGGCGTTGGACGTCTCCTCCGACAGATGCGCGGAGGCGTCGTAGCCGCAGAAGGTGTACTGGGCGAGGAGCAGACCGATCGCCGCCACGTACAACGGGTTGTCCCATCCGGTGTCGTTGACGAACTCGGTGAAGACGAACGACGGGGACTGGTGGTGCGAGGGCACGACCGCCAGCACGACCACGATCACCGCGACACCGGCGAGATGCCACCACACACTGATGGAGTTGAGCACGCTGACGAGACGGACACCGAAGAGGTTCAGCACCGCGTGCAGCAGCAGGATGCAGACAAAGATGATCATTGTCTTGCCCGGGGTGGGGGTGAAGCCCCACTGCAGGTTCATGAACGCGCCGGTGAACAACGCGGCACCGTAGTCGATGCCGGCGATCGCGCCGAGCAGGCCGAGCAGGTTCAGCCAGCCCGTGTACCAGCCCCACTTGCGGCCGCCGAGCCGGTCGGCCATGTAGTAGAGCGCCCCCGACGTCGGGTAGGAGCTGGTGACCTCGGCGAGCGCCATGCCGACACAGAGCACGAAGAGCCCCACACCCGCCCAGCCCCAGAGCATCACCGCCGGACCGCCGGTCGACATGCCGAAGCCGTACAGCGTCATGCAGCCGGACAGGATCGAGATGACGGAGAAGCTGATGGCGAAGTTGCCGAACCCGCCCATGCGACGGGCGAGAACCGGCTGATAGCCGAGTTCGCGCAGTCGCTGCTCCTCGTCGTGCGGTGGGGCGGCCTCCGCGCCCGAATGGGTAGGGGTGGATATGGACATGGGAAGACCTCCGTGAGCGGTGGACAGGGAACGGACGGACAGGGGAACGGCCGGACCGCGGACGCGTGCGCGAGGTCCGGTCCGGAACGGGGGAGCGCGGTGCGACTGCGCGGCGTACCGGCTCAGCCGGGCGGACCGTGCCCGGGTTCGCGGGGCGCGGCCAGGCAACGGCTCCGGGCGCGCAGGAAGACCTCCTCGGCGCCCCCCGGGGCCTTGGGGTCACGCGTCCGGTACATCCAGGGGACCGAGGTGAAGTACGGCCCGAGCTCCTCGAACACCGGCGCCGCCTCGGCGAATTTGAGCGCCCCCCACAGCGCGTGGGCCAGATGGTTCAGATCCGGCAGGGAATGGGACAGCGGGGGAGTGCGGTGGAACCACAGCCGCGAGGCCCGCATCGCGTCCCGTTCGGCGTCCTCGGTGACCCAGTGCAGGTCCAGGGCCTTCTCGTGACCGTGTTCCCGCCGGTACCGCTCGACCCGTACGTACAACGGAAGCACATGCAGCGCGGAGCCCTCCGGGGCCGAAGAGGCCGCCCACTGGACGAAGTTGAATGCCTCCGAGAGCGTCCCGCCCGCCTTGCGCGCGTACACGAACTGGAGCATCCGGTGGTACGCCTCGCGGTTGTACGGGTCACGCCTGTCGGCCTCCGCCAGCAGCCCCCACGGGCCGGGGAAGAGCATCGGTCCCGGCGGGTGCATCCGGTGCTCCTCCAGTTGCTGGCGCTCGTCCAGCTGGGACAGGGCGAGCAGACACACCCACGGCACCGGATCGGCGGGCGAGGCGTGCGCGGCCGTCCGGCAGGCGCCCCACGCTTCCTGCCACAGCTCCCGGGCCCGGTGATGGCCCTCGCGGTGGGCGCGGACGGCCCGTTCCACGACGACCCGCGCGCGCATCACGGCGGCGGCCACGCTGTGCGGCTCCTCGGCCAGCCACGCCTGCACCGCGTCCGAACCGGCGGCGACCGCGCCCAGCACCTGCGTGCGCTGCGTCCACAGGGACCAGTCCGGAGTGCTCTCCAGCAGATTCCGCATGGACAACCAGCGTCCGGTGCGCAAATCCTGTAACGCGGACCGTAAATCGTTGTCATGGCCGGCCGGGTGATAGACCGGCCGGAATTCACTGTTGGCCATCGACGTTCCCTGCTCCCGTGCGACGGGACGGAGAGCGGGGCACGGAGTGTCTCCTCAGCACGTCGCACAACCCCGTGGCGGAGTGGAACCCGTGGTACGGCGGAGTGCCCGGGAAGCCGGGTCCCGGCGCTCGGGGCGGTGTTTCGGTCTCATGAATCCTCGGGGGCGTGGGGGGTGTACTGCTGTTGAATGCCGAACTGCTTTAAGGTGTCAGGGTGTTGCTCGGCGGTGAGTGTAAGGCCAGTCGCCCCGAACTCCCGACCGATTCGCGGATCTTACGGCCTGGAGGCGGCAACTCAAGTCCGCTGATGCTTACGCGGGTTGATTTACCGACAACGATTGCGCGCCCCTGCCCGGACGACCCTTGACGTGGGCGGTGGTCTGCATCACGCTGGGCGTCGCAGACCAATGATCACGATTCCGTTCGAACCGCAGATCCGTTCAAGCCGCAGAGCTTCCGCCCCGATGGAGTGTCGATGACAGGCCCGGTACTCGCCGTGGACCAGGGCACATCGGGCACCAAGGCGTTCGTGGTCTGCCCCGAACGCGGCGTGATCGGTTCCGGGTCGGCCCCGGTCCGGCCGCGGCACGGCAGCGGGGGAGCCGTCGAGGCCGACCCGGCGGAACTGCTCGAATCGGTCCTCCTCGCCGGGAACCGGGCGATGGCGCAGGCGGGTGAACCCGTGTCGGCCGTCGGCCTGGCCAACCAGGGCGAGACGGTCCTCGCCTGGGATCCGGACACCGGGCGGCCCCTCACCGACGCCATCGTCTGGCAGGACCGCCGCTCCGCGCCGATCTGCTCCGAACTCGAACCGTACGACGACGAGTTGAGGCACCTCACCGGCCTTCCGCTCGATCCGTACTTCGCCGCTCCCAAAATGGCCTGGATCCGTCGGGAACTCACCCGCGAGGGCGTGGTCACCACCAGCGACTCCTGGCTCGTCCACCGGCTGACCGGTGCGTTCGTCACGGACACCGCGACCGCGGGCCGCACCCAACTGCTCGATCTGGAACGGGCCGAGTGGTCCCCGCGCGCCCTGGACCTCTTCGGACTCGGCGGCGAACGCCTCCCCGTCGTCGTCGACTCAGACACGGACGTCGGCACGACCACCGCCTTCGGCGCCGAGATCCCGCTGACCGGACTCCTCGTCGACCAGCAGGCCGCGCTGCTCGCCCAGAACGCGCTGGACCCGGGCGACGCCAAATGCACCTACGGAACCGGCGCGTTCCTGCTCGCCCAGACCGGGCCCGCCCCGCGCCGTGCCGCCACCGGACTGGTCAGCTGTGTCGCCTGGCGGCTGGGCGGACGCACGCACTACTGCCTCGACGGACAGGTCTACACCGCAGCGTCCGCCGTCGACTGGCTCGGTGACATCGGGGTCATCTCCGGCGCCGCCGACCTCGATCCCGTCGGTGCCACCGTCCCCGACTCCGGCGGTGTCACGTTCGTACCGGCGCTCGCCGGACTCGCCGCCCCCTGGTGGCGCGGCGACCTGCGCGGATCGGTGACCGGCCTGGGCCTCGACACCACCCCCGGCCACCTCGTGCGCGCCCTGTGCGAGGGCATCGCGGCGCAGGTCGTCGAGCTCGCCGAAGCGGTCGCGGCCGACCGGCGCTCCCCGCTCACCTCGCTCCGCGTCGACGGCGGGCTGACCCGCTCGGCCCTGCTCATGCAGACCCAGGCCGACCTGCTGCAACGTCCGGTCGAGGTCTCGGCGCTGCCCGACGTCACCGCGCTCGGCGCCGCCGCCGTCGCCCGCCTCGGCCTCGATCCGGGACTCCCGCTCCGGCAGGCCGTACCCGAGTGGAAGCCCGCCGCCGTGTACGAACCCCGCATCGGTGCCGACGAGGCGGCGGAACGCCTCGCCGGGTTCCGCGCGGCGGTGCGGACCCTGCTGGACCACGCCCGACACGTCCGAGAGTCCCGATGAACCGTACGCGGCACACGGCGAACGACGGGGCCGAGGACGCGGTCACCCGGACCGGGCCCCTCACAGCCGCCCCACCGGGCCCGCACGACGCACCGGCCCTGGACATGACCGTCGTCGGCGCGGATGCGGGTGCCGGTGCGGGCTCGGCCGACGTCGTCGTCGCCCGCGATCCGGTTCGACCGGGTCGATCCGCATGGCACGACGGTACGGATCACATGTCCTGACCCGCGCTCCGCGCCCGGGCCAGGGTCGGGCCCGGCGTCCAGGCCCACGGCACGATCGCGCGTTCCGTGCACGTGCTGCGATCGCGGGTTCCGCCGAGGACGCTGACGGGACGTCAGGGAATCAGCAGCCAGTCCGAGCCGATCGCCGCGACCAGCCCCACCACGAGCAGCCACGTGCCGAGGCGAGTGCGGCCGTTCCTGCTGAGCTCGATGACGATTCCGCACAGGATCAGCGCGAGCCCGTACACCCCGACCACGAGTACGGAAGACCTGCTGGCGATCCGCAACGCGAGCACGACGGCCATCGCGGCCATGCCGACCGAGGACAGAGCGATGCGGAGCCGTCTCGCCTGACGTGGCGTCAGCCGTCGTTCCTCGGACCCGGGTCCGAGCTGCGCGACGTGCTCCGGACGCGCCTGGTCGGCGGTGCCGGTGCCGCGCGTACCGGCGACGCCCGTGTCGGCCGCGTCGGCGACGGATTCGGCGGAGGACCCGTCGGCAACGGCCGCCTCGGAGGTTGCGACGGGGGTGCCGGAAGCGTCCTCGGCGTCGGTTCCCGTGGCCGGCCCCCCGTCCGCCGACCGCGCCGGTTCCCCGTCCTGCCCGGCCTGGGCGCGGCGTACCTGCTTCGTCTCACCCTCCGGAACGCCGTCGGAGGCCGCCCCGGGAGCCGCTATCGGGGCGTCCGCGGCCTGGTCCTGGTCAGAAGTGCTCATGACGCCGGATCGTAATGGCTGCGGGCCCGCCCCGTTCACCGCTCGGGCGGACGGACGCGAACGTGACGTAGGTTCGACGCATGCCCGGCCACATCCTCGTCCTCGGTGGTACGACCGAGGCCCGGCAGCTCGCCGCCGAGCTGACCGCGCCCGGCCGCCCCACCACGATCCGCGTCACCACGTCACTGGCCGGACGGGTGGCCCGGCCCCGCATGCCCGCCGGTGAGGTGCGTGTCGGCGGCTTCGGCGGGGCGCGCGGCCTCGCCGACTGGCTGCGCACCCATGACGTGGACACCGTCGTCGACGCCACCCACCCCTTCGCGGACACCATCAGCGCCCACGCGGCGCAGGCGGCTCAGGCCACCGGCACCGCGCTGTTCGCGCTGCGCCGCCCCGGCTGGACGGCGGGCCCCGGCGACCGCTGGTACCAGGCCCGAGACCTCGCCCACGCCGCCGAGCGACTGCCCGGCCTGGGGGAACGGGTATTCCTCACGACCGGCCGTCTGGGCCTGGCGGCCTTCGCCACGGCCGCCGGCGCCGACCGGCTCCACTTCCTCGTCCGGTCCGTCGAACCCCCGGACCCGCCGCTGCCCCGGCACACCGAGGTGATCCTCGACCGCGGCCCGTACACGGTCGAGGGCGAGACGGAACTGTTGCGCGCGCACGCCGTCGACGTCCTCGTCACCAAGGACAGCGGCGGCCCCGCCACCGCCGCGAAACTCACCGCGGCCCGGCACCTCGGCCTGCCCGTGGTCGTGGTCCGCCGCCCACCGGCACCCGACGGTGTGCCCGTCGTCCACGACGTGCCGTCGGCGCTCCGGATCCTGTACGCGGAAGACGGGTTCAGCCGCGACGCAGGAGATACGTGTCCATGATCCAGCCCTTGCGGGCACGCGCCTCGGCCCGCAACTCCTCGATCCGCTCCGCCACCTCGGCGAGGCGTCCGGAGACCAGGATCTCGTCCTCGGTCCCCACGTACGCCCCCCAGTAGATGAACAGGTCCTGGTCGAGATGGCGGGTGAACGCCTGCCGCGCGTCCAGCATCACCACCACGTCGTCGACGCCCTCGGGCCAGCCCTCGGCCAGCCGCCGCCCGGTGGTGATCTGCACGGGACGCGCCACCCGGTTCAGCCCCGTGCGGTGCTTGGCCAGCAGCGCGGACACACTGCTGATCCCGGGCACCACCTCGTGCTCGAAGGCCACGGAACCCCGGCCGGCGATCTCCTCCAGGATGCCGAGCGTGGAGTCGTAGAGCGCCGGATCGCCCCACACCAGGAACGCCCCGCACTCGTCCTCGCCCAGCTCCCGCGCGATGAAGTCCTCGTACAGATCCGCGCGACGCCGGCGCCAGTCGTCCACCGCGGGCGAGTAGTCCGACGCCACGCGGTCGCGCTCCGGGTCCCGGGCCTCGACGAGCCGGTACGAGCGGTCCTTCGCGTGCGCGTCCAGGATGTCCCGCCGCAACCGGGTCAGATCGGACTTCTCCTCGCCCTTGTCGAGGATGAAGAACGCATCCGCCCTGTTCAGCGCCTTGACGGCCTGCAGGGTCAGATGGTCGGGGTCGCCCGCGCCGATACCGATGACATAGATCTTTCTCACCGCACCGAGTCTGCCCGATGCCCCGGCGCCGGGGGAGCCCGGGCCACCGGCCCCGGCCGCCGCCCTCCCGTGCGCGCGGGCCGCGTCCCGTGCACACGGGACGGTGGATCTTTCCGGTCGCGGTACTCAGGGCGTGTTTCGAGAGCGCCGTCCGGCCCGCGACGCCTGGCACGGCGCCTCTCCATGCTGTCGGGGTCGTCCACGTACGCCCGGTACGAGGACGACCCTCCGCCCTGCGACGCACCGCACCGGACACCGCGGGCCCCGCCCTTCGGGTGGACGGCGCTACTTTCGAAACACGCCCCAGCGGCCTCCGCCGAGCAGGCGGGGTGCCTCAACGGCCGCGTCGACGGGCCGCGCCCCGCCGCCCGGTACGCCTTCGTCCTCCCCGGCCTCCACCCGACGTGCCAGGTCCCCGGCCCAGCCGATCAACGTGTCGACCGCGATCCCGTGCGGCCGGGCGGTCCCGAACCCGGCGAGCGCCGCCGCTCCGCGCCGCAACAACCGGGCTCCGCCGGTGGCGTTGCCGCGCGCCGCGTGCGTCAGCCCCACGGCCAACTGAGCCAGCCCGCGCCACAGTTCCCGCTCCGAGGGCGGCCCGGACTTCCACGCGTCCTCGAACACCTCGTGCGCGTGGAACGGCATTCCCGCGTCCAGCAGCCGCTGCGCCTCCCGCACCGTCTCGTCGGGAGTGCGGGTCACCCCCTCGGGCTGCCGCTCCACTCCCGGGGCCCCGTACGGCAGGGGGCGGCCCAGTCCGTCACGCGGGCGCGCGTTGCGCGCCCGGCCCTCGGCGTCCCGGTCCCTGCTGGTGGCGTCCATCATTCGATTGTGCCCCGCACCTGCGATGAAGTGTACGAACCACTGTCCGTGGACCCGGGTTCACGACTAGTGTCGACACTCGTCCGCACCACTTTGGGGAGGGTAGGGATGAAGCAGTCCCGGCCACTGTACGAGCGCGAACCGGAACTCGCCGCTGCCGCACAAGCCGTGGATGCCCTGTGCGGCTCCCAGGCCGCCGGAGGACTGCTGGTCTTCAGCGGCGAGGCGGGCATCGGGAAGACGGCACTGCTCGACGAGATCCGTTCGATGGCCGCCGCCCGCTGCACGGTCTGGTCCGCACGTGGTGGTGAAACGGTCACCTCCGTCCCCTTCCACGTCGTACGGCAGTTACTGCAACCGGCTTTCGACGAGTTCCGGCCCGACGAGGTGCGGGACCTGTTCGGTCCCTGGTACGAGATCGCCGCGCCCGCCCTCGGGCTCGCCGAACCGAGCGGACCGCAGGCCGACCCGCAGGGTGTCCGGGACGGCCTCGACTTCGTCGTGGCCCGGCTCGCCACCCGGCTGAGCCACCGTCCGCTGCTGCTCATGATCGACGACGTCCACTGGGCCGACGGCGAAACCCTCGCCTGGCTCGACTCCTTCACCGCGCGCCTCGCCGAACTGCCGGTCCTCGTCGTCCGTGCCCACCGGCCGGAGGAGATGGCGGCGCGGCACCAGGACGCCGGAACGGGCGACGCCCACCCGCGCCAGACCCGGGTGGCCCTGCGCGCCCTCACTCCGGACGCCACCGCCGAACTGGCCCGCGCCGCCCTCGGCGAGCACGCCGACGACCCGTTCTGCCGCGAGGTGTGGGCCGTCACCGGAGGCAATCCCTACGAGGCGGTCGAGCTCGTCGCCAAGGTCCAGGACCGTGAACTGGCACCGCTGGAGGAGTCGGCCGGTCTGCTGCGCGAACTCGGCGCCTCCGCCCGGGGCAGCGGTCTCGTCGCCCGGCTCGAACGGCTCGGCACCAACGCCACCCGCTTCGCCTGGGCCGTGGCCGTCCTCGGCACGGACATCTCGCAGGACCTCGCCGCCACGCTGGCCGGGATGAGCCAGGCCGAGGCCGCCGACTGCACGGCGCTGCTGCGCGAGGCCCGTATCGTCACCGGGTTCGATCCGCTGGAGTTCGTCCATCCGCTGATCGCCTCCGCCATCTACCGCTCCATCCCGCCGGCCACCCGCACCGCCTTCCACGGACGGGCCGCGTGGGCCATCACCCGTGCGGGGCTCGGCGCCGCCGCGGCCTCCCGGCACCTCCTCGAAGTGCACCCGGACGACGATCCGGAACTCGTCGAGCAGCTCCGCGAGGCGTCCCGGCAGCACCTCGCCGTCGGCGCCCCGGAAGCCGCCCGCCGCTGTCTGGAGCGTGCTCTGGAGGAGCCCCCGCATCCGGACATCAAGGCGACCCTGCTGTACGAGCTGGGCTGCGCCACCCTGCTCACCTCCCCGGCCACCACGGTCCAGCACCTGCGGGCCGCTCTCGACATGCCGGGTCTGGACGAGACGCAGCGGATCGACGCCACCTACCGGCTGGCGGCCGCGCACTCCCACAACAACCAGCTCAAGGAGGCGGCGAGCGCGCTCGCCGCCGAGGTCGCGCGCACTGCGCCGGGTCCCGGCCTGATGCGACTGCAGGCCGCCCACTTCCTCTGGGAGGGCATGCAGGCCACGGAGGACGACGGGCCCGCCAGATCCGAACGGCTCGCCCGGAACGCCGACCATCTCACCGGCCGGGACAACGCCGAACGGGCCCTGCTGACGCTGCGGGCCTTCGACGCCATGATGCGCGGCGAGAACGCCCAGCTGATCGTCGACCTCTGCGAACGCGCCCTGGTCGACGGCCACCCCGCCCGGGGTCTCGGCTGGACCGACACCGAATGGGGCTTCGAGCTGCCCACGCTCGTCGGCATCACGTACGCCTTCACCGACCAGGTCGACCGGGCCGAGGCGCTGTTCGGCGAGGCCGTCCGCGCCTTCGAGATCTCCGGGTGGAGCGGTGCGCACCTCGCGTTCGCGCATACGCTGCTGGGCCTGGTCCACCGCCGTCGTGGCCGACTCGCCGAGGCCGAGGGCTTCCTCCGCGAGGGACTGCGCCTCGCCGACCGCGTCGGCAGCGGACTTCCGGTCCACTGGGACGCGGCCTGCCTGCTCATCGACACCCTGATCGCCCGGGGCCGCGTCGCCGAGGCCCGACAGATCGCGGACCGCTACGACTTCGGTCCGCCCTACCCCAGCGCGATGGTGCTGCCCGACGCACCCTGCCTGCGCGGCAGGCTGCTGCTGGCGGAAGGCCGTACCAAGGAGGCCGCCACCGAACTCGAAGCGGCCGGTCAGGCACTCGAGGCACGGGGCAGGTTCAACGGCGTGTGGGCACCCTGGGCCGGTGACCTGGCCCGCGCCCTGGCGGAGGAGGATCCGCAGCGCGCCGCCCAACTCGCCACCGCCGCCCGCGTGCACGCCGAACGGTTCGGCACGGACACCGCGATCGGCGAGGCCCTGCGCTGTGTCGCCCTCTTCGCCCGTCCCGAGGACTCGGTCCATCTGCTGGCCGAGGCGGTCCGTCACCTGGAGGCGTCCCCGGCCGCGTACGAACACGCCCTGGCGCTCGTCGACTACGGCATCGCGACCCGCTCCCCGCGCGAACTCGCCAGGGCTCACAAACTGGCCACCGCGTGCGGCGCGGAGATGCTCGCCGACCGCGCGCACCAGGCACGTGCGTCGATCCGGTCCTCGGAGTGAGGTAATGTTTGTCCTGCGCGGTCACCCGGAACAACGGGAGGAACCGTAGCGGGACGTGGCGCAGCTTGGTAGCGCACTTGACTGGGGGTCAAGGGGTCGCAGGTTCAAATCCTGTCGTCCCGACTTGTGAGAGTCTCAGGTCAGGGCCGGTTTCGGAACAATCCGAAACCGGCCCTTGATCATTCTTGGGGACCGGCTGGGGACCGGCCCGGCGTGCTTGACCGGCGTCAGCGGGTCCTGACGATCGGGCTCGGCAGGGCGCGCGGCGCAAGGAGGGCATGGCCTTGCGTATGTCCGGGTGGCGGTAGCGCCGGGTGGTGCTCAGCGAACTCCGGACTCGGGCGAAAGCGAGGCAGGTCGTGGCGCGGAGAGCCCGCTACGGGCATCCGGGCACCTGGCCTGCCAGGCGGTTGGTCCCGGTCAGGTGCATCAGCACGGTGAACGCCTCCTTTGCTGTCGGTCCCGCAGCGGGTCCACCGCCGTCTCGTCGAAGACACCGCACACCGGGCAGGGCACGGGAGCATCCCGGGTCCGGGCCACGACACGGATCACCTCGCCGTCGTCCGCCACATCATCGATGGCCAGTGCCGACCGCCCTGAAAACACCGTTGCCACATGGACGTTGACGAACCCCGTCACCTGCCGTCACCACCGATCACGCAACAGGGCCCAGTGCACGCCGGGGGGCTCCGCCGCATCGATGCTGCGGCGGAGCCCCCTGGCAGGGCGGCTTACTACTTCTGCCAGCCGATCAGCCCGGGCGGGCCCATGACGCCGTAGTTGCCGTAGAACTGGGCCGCCCCGTAGTTGGCGAGACCCTTCTTGACGGCCCAGATGGTGGAGCCGTTGTGGGTCGGCATGATGCCGTAGGTCTTCATGGCTTCCAGCTCGACCTTGTTGCCGACGTCGAGCTGCTCATCCAAGGTCGGCAGGTTGGTGACGGCCTTGACCTCCTTGTCCATGCTCTTCGGCACCGAGCGGGAGACGTTGAGAGTGGAGTCGGAGCAGTACATCTGGCAGAAGTAGAGCATTCCGTTCGGGTCGCTCGAAATGAAGCCCATCCCGAAGATGTCGAAGGCGCGCTCGGTGAACACCTTGTTGAAGTCGGCGGAGGGGTGCGCCTCGATCTCCAGCTTGACGCCGATGTTCTTCATCATCTGGGCGAGCGCAGTGGCACGGGCCTTGGTGGTGGACCTGTCACCGATGGTGGGGTAGGTCAGCTCCAGCTTCTTGCCGTCCTTGGCACGCACACCGTCCGAGCCGACCTTCCAGCCCGCGGCATCCAGATCCTTCTTCGCCGTGGCGGCATCGAACTTCACGAGTTTACCGAAGTTGTCCTGGTACCCCTTCTGGAAGGGGTAGAGGTTGAAGGATCCAGGCAGGGGCTCGGTGTAGCCAAGACCCTGGAACGCGATCTTCGCGAGCTGGGAACGGTCGATTCCCTCCATCACGGCCTTGCGCACCGCCGGGTCCTTCAACTGCGGCGAGGTGCTGTTGAAGACGAGGAGGTTGTTGGAGGTGGTCGTGCCGCGGCGAAGCTCGGTCCCCTTCACCGACTTCACCTGGTTGAGCTGCTCGGCGCTACTTGCCTCTACCGCGTCGATCTGGCCGTTCTTGAAGGCGTTGATGCTGGCGCTTTCCTCCATCTGTATGAAGGTGAGCTCGTCCAGATGCGGATCGGCGCCCCACCACTTGGGGTTGGGCTTGTAGGAGACGGTGCCGCCCTTGGCGTCGAACTTGGAGATGGTGTAAGGGCCTGCGCCCCACTCCGGGCGGGGGTTGTTCACGTAAGCCTTGTTGAAGTCCCCGGCCTTGGTGATGTGCGGGTTGACGACCTGGGCGAAGAGGGACTTCCAGTACACGAACGGGCCGTCGAAGGTGACGATCGCCTGCTTGGCGTCCTTGCCCTTCTTGACCGAGGCGATGCTGGAGTAGCCGTCGGTGGAACTGACGTCGTACTCCTTGTCCTTCCCGTTGAGCGCGTTCCAGGTGTCCCGGAACGTCGTCCAGTCCATGTCCTGGCCGTCGTTCCACTTGGCCTTCGGGTTGATGTCGTAGGTGACCTGAGTGTTGCCGTCCACCGTCGTCTGCTTGACGTCGGTGAGGTAGTCCTCGTTGTAGGTGACGTTGCCCTTGGGGTCGTTGAAGGACAGCTGCGGCTGGTAGAACCAGGCGATCTTCGATGTGTACAGCGATGCGTTGCCGTGCAGGGTGTTGAGCTGATCGGGAATCTCCACGATGGGAAGCGTCAGCTTGCCCCCCTGCTTCAGGTTGCTCGCAGGCTGGGGGTTGTACGAGGTCAGCACCTCGTTCTCCGAGGTGGCGCCCTTGGACTTCTCCTGCCCGGAGTTGTCGGTGTCACCACCGCCGCACCCGGAGAGGACGAGGGAAGCGGCGGCGGCGAACGCCAACCCGCTCAGAGTGGTTCTTCTCATGACAGCCTTTCAGTTCAGTTGTCGACAGACGTGGTCGTGTCCGCGAAATGGCATGCGGTGCGGTGGTCCCGGTCTCCCCTCCCCGTGAGCTGCGGAGTCGCCCCGCGACACTGCTCCTTCTGCGGCTCCGACAGCGTCATGTGGAGCGGACACCTGGTGACGAACCGGCAACCCGGCTGATCATCGGTCGGACTGGGAAGGTCGCCCTTGAGCAGGACTCGTTCCCGGGTGCGTTCCGCGACCGGATCGGGCAGGGGGATCGCGGAGAGGAGCGCCTTGGTGTAGGGGTGCCTGGGGTCGTCGAAGACGGAGTCGGTGGCGCCGATCTCGACGATCCGCCCCAGGTACATCACCGCCACGCGGTCGGAGATGTGGCACACCACCGACAGGTCGTGGGCGACGAAGAGGTAGGACAGGCCCAGCTCGGCCTTGAGGTCGTTGAGCAGATTGATGACGCCGGCCTGCACCGAGACGTCGAGAGCCGAGACCGGCTCGTCGAGAACGAGCAGCCGCGGCTTCGTGGCGAGCGCCCGGGCGATGCCGATGCGCTGCCGCTGCCCGCCGGAGAAGGCCGCGGGGAAGCGGTCGCGGTGCTCGGGGTCGAGTCCGACCAGCTCCATGAGCTCCGCCACCTGGGTGCCGAGCACCTCACCGTCGCGTTCACCGACCGCGCGGAGGGGTTCCGCGAGGATGTCGAAGACCGTCATGCGGGGATCCAGTGCCCCCATGGGGTCCTGGAACACCATCTGCATGTTGCGGCGGACGGAGCTGATGTCCTGCTTCCGTTTCAGGTCCGCCGTGTCCTGGCCGCAGACGGCGATGCTGCCCTGCTCGGGCGGCTTCAGCCCCATGATCTCCAGCAGTGTGGTGGTCTTGCCGCACCCCGACTCGCCGACGAGTCCGAGCGTCTCTCCCTCGCGAATGTCCAGGTCGATGCCGTTGACGGCGAAGACGGTGCCCACCCTGCGTTTGAGCAGGCCGCCCTTGGTGAGCGGGAAGGTCTTGGTGACACCGGAGAGTTCCAGGACCTGCGGTCGGTCCTCGCGGGGGGTGGCCGGGGCGCGGTTCTCCCTGAGGGCCGGGACGGGGTAGATCGGCTCGCCGCCGATGGCGCCGTCGTCGATCTCGCCGGCACGTCGGCAGGCGGCCGAGTGCTCGTCGCCGGTGTCGCTCTCGGCGATCGCCAGCAGGGGCGGTTCGGCCTCCCGGCAGGCGTCCTGTACCACGGGGCAACGCGCTGCGAAGGGGCAGGCGTCGGGGAGGTCCACCAGGAGCGGCGGAGTCCCCGGGACCGGGGTCAGGGCGTCCCTGTCGCGGTCGTCCAGGCGGGGAATCGCACCCATCAGGCCGATGGTGTACGGCATGCGCGGTCGCGAGAAGAGTTCGTCCACCCCGGCACGCTCGACCGGCCGACCGGCGTACATCACCATGACGTCGTCGGCCGAGCCGGCCACCACCCCGAGGTCGTGGGTGATCATGATGACCGCGGCCCCGGTCTCGCGCTGGGCGGTCTTGAGGACATCGAGGATCTGCGCCTGCACGGTGACGTCGAGAGCGGTCGTCGGCTCGTCGGCGATGATCAGGTCGGGGTCGTTCGCGATCGCCATGGCGATGACCGCCCGCTGGCGCATACCGCCCGAGAACTCGTGCGGGAACCCCTTGGCGCGGCGGTCGGGGTTGGGGATGCCGACCAGGTCCAGCAGTTCGACGGCCCGTTTCCAGGCGGCCCCGGACGAGATGTCCTGGTGGATCTGGAGGGCCTCGACGATCTGGGCTCCGATGCTGAAGATCGGAGTGAGCGACGAGAGCGGGTCCTGGAAGATCATGCCGATGCGCCGACCGCGCACCTTCGACATCCGTCGGTCGTCGAGGTCGAGGAGGTTCTGCCCGCCGAGCGTGACTTCGCCGGTGACCGCGGCGTAGTCGGGCAGCAGCCCCATGACGGCCATGGACGTGACGGACTTGCCCGACCCCGATTCGCCGACGATGCCCAGGGTTTTGCCGCGGTGCAGGTCGAAGGAGACGCCGCGGACGGCTTCCACCCGGCCTGCTTCCGACGGGAAGGCCACCTTCAGGTCACGCACGGACAGCAGTGGCTGCTGGGTGTCGGGCTTGGTCGTGACAGTGCGCTGCTCGATCATGCGCGGCCTCCAGACTGCGAGGTGGGGTCGAGGGCGTCCCGCAGACCGTCGCCGATGAGCGCCATCGCCACGGTGAGCAGCACCACCATGGCTGCGGGCAGGTAGAACAGCCAGGGAGCGGTGGACAGAGTGCTCTGCCCGTCGGCGAGCATGGAACCCAGCGAGACGTCAGGCTGCTTGACACCGAAACCGATGAAGGAGAGCGCCGTCTCGGCCTGCACGGTCGAGGCGACACCGAGGGTGAACGTCACGATGAGCAAGGACCCGATGTTCGGTACCAGGTGGCGGACGACGGTGCGCATCGGACTGACGCCCATGAAGCGGGCCGCCATCACGTACTCGCGCTCCCGCAGGGAGGTGGCCAGGGACCAGATGACCCGGGCCGTGAGCATCCAGCCGAACAGCGTGAGAACCACGACCAGAACCTGCCACTCGCCGCGGTAGTGCGTACCGACCAGGGCGATGATGAGGAACGAGGGCAGGATGAGCAGGAAGTGCACAAGACCGAGCATCGCCCGCTCGACCTTGCCGCCGAAGTAGGCGGCGGTGGTGCCGAACAGTCCGGCTATGGCGGTGGTCAGCAGCGACACCGTCACGGCGATGATCAGCGATCTGCCGAGGCCGTGCACGAGCTGGGCGTAGACGTCGTTGCCCGCGCCGTTGGTGCCCAGCAGGTGGCCGCCGACGCCGGGGGCGACGGAGAGCGCGGTGAAGTCCGCCTCCACGTGGTCCCAGTGGGTCAGGTACCGGCCGAACAGCGAGAAGAACATGAGAAGGGCGAAGAGGACCAGACCGCCGAGCGCCGCCTTGTTGCGCGCGAAGCGCCGCATGTAGAGCTTGGACGGGGAGAGGCGCTTGCCACCAGGGCCGGTCCTCCCCGGTCCCCGCGCTTCAGCCTCGTCGGGGCGCACCTCTTCGTGGGCGGATCCGGCACCGGGCATGTTGATGGCCATGTCAGCTCACCCTGATCCTGGGGTCGAGGGCCACGACGACGAGGTCGGCGAGAATCGCGCCGATGGCCGTCATGAGGGCACCGAAGGCTGCGACAGCGACGACGCCGTGCACGTCGTTCGTGCTGATGGTCTTGGTGAAGTACTCACCCATTCCGTGCCAGGCGAAGACCGTCTCCGTGATCACCGCGCCGGTGAACAGCGCCGGCATCGCGAACGCGACCTGAGTGGCGACGGGAATGATCGAGGTCCGTAGCCCGTGCCGGTAGACCGCCTGCTTCTGCGTCAACCCCTTGGCCCGTGCGGTACGGACGTAGTCGGAGTTGATCTGATCCAGCAACAGCGATCGCTGCAACAGGTGGTATCCGGCGTAGGAGATGAACGTGAGCGAGATCGTGGGCAGGATCGCGTGCGTCGCTCTGGACCCGAAGACCGACCAGAACCCGGAGGCGTCGGGGCTCTGCGCTCCGGCGACAGGCAGCAGCGTGCTGCCCAGGGCCTGGTTCAGCGCGATGGCCGCGAGCACCACCGCAAGGGAGGCCACCGCGGAGGGCGTGTTGAAGGAGAGCACGGAGACGCCCTGCCACACCCGGTCGGCGGCCTTGTACTGGCGCGACGCGGTGTAGACGCCCAGCCCGACTCCGATGATGATGGACAGGATCGTCGAGCCCAGGACCAACTCGCCGCTGACGAAAATCCGATAGCCGACCTGTTCGTTGACGCTGCCCCCGGTCGGCGACTGGCCCCAATCGAAGTGAGTCACGATCTGAGATATCCAGTGCCACCACCGATCCGTGATCGGTTTGTCTGGATTGAGATTGTAAAGCGCCAGCGAATGGTTGATCTGGGCTGGAGTTCGAGGCGGTCGCAACGCGGTGTAGTTCGACGCAGGTTTGAGGAATGCGTTAGCGAGGAAGTACGTGAGGTTGGTCGCGATGACGATCATCAAAAACCAGCCGACTGCTTTGCGGGCGATGTAACGCAGCACTATTAGCCGGCCTTTCGTGATGTGGGGCGTATCGGCCCGCAAATCCGGTGAGTGACTGGACGCTTGGCCGCGTTGACCGGGCACCGGGTCGCGAGCGCTCGGACAGGGCGTGCGGATCCTCGAGGGGTCAGAAAATGATTGGCGTGGAACCGTTCCGGTGTGCGAGCCTGGGGTGCGCTGACGGAGCTGCACGGATGGGCGGAGCAGGAGTGAGCAGTGCGCCGGGCATGAAGCGACAACCTCGCGTGGGAGTAAGCCAGTTCAAGGCGGCCGCATGAGTCGGCAGCGCCGCTGCTGACGATTTCAACCGCCCGTGTGGCACGTCAAGGCTGGTCAGGTCGCGATCCGATTAAGCCGAAGCCGCATATCGGTCATTCTTTGTGAAAGTTTCACCGTCGTGGCGGATGTACGATGAAGCACTGGAGGCCCAAAAGGTGCGAAATGAACCTTCGGGCACATTCGCCCCTTCGTGTTTGATCCAGGACTGGGGTTCTTCTGCGAAGTGTTGTTCTGGGAGCGCTGTTGGCGATCGGCCGCACGCGCAGCGTCGCCCTCCTGGTGCTCCAGCCGTGGGTTGTGGCTGGTGGGGCTGTAGCTCGTTGTCTTCGGTGTGACGACGGAGTGTGCCGTACAGGCGTGGGTGGATAGTTCGACTATTTCTTCGTCTGACTGACGGGGTGTTCGGGCGGTCGAGCCGCGTCGAATGACGATGGCCCATATCAAGGCGTTGACCGCTCCGGTGGAGCGGAAGAAGGGATGGCAGATCGCGGAGCACGCCGCACATGTCCCGCTGGACCGGGTGCAATGGTCCCTGGCCCGCTCCGTGCGGCGCGCGGATCATCTCCATGACCGCGTAGGGGAGTTCGTCGTCGCCCGCCTCGGACAGGCGGACTGGTCCTGGATGAGACCGCCTTTCTCGAGGAGCGGGTGAAATCGGCCGGGATGACAAGGCAGTACGCCGGCAGCACCGGGTAGATCGAGAACTGTCGGGTCGCGGTGTCTACGCCCAAGCTGCCGACACGACCGGTGTGCCGAAGCGAGGGTCCCCGGGCTCCGGGGCGGCGGGCTGATCAACGGGACCGAGCTCGGTCGCGGATGGTCGAGCGGGCCGGTCGCGCCTCGGTACCCTTGGAACGGGTCGCCGCGAGCAGCGCCACCGCTTGCCGAGCCGACTCGCCCCCGACGCCCGGAGGGCGGCCGCCGTCCGAGACATGGATGTGGCCCCGGCACGACCAGGGCAGCAGTCACCGCTGTGATTCCGGCACTTCTCGTGGGTGAGGCGGTCCGGGAAGGAGCCGGATCCTGGTGCCGTTCGGCGGTGGTTCGCTTCGTACACAAGGCGCTCGTGAGGCAGTGGGCGGATGGCGCGTTCGCTGCCCGCAAGGGCTCGGAGGTAGCCTGAAACCAACCGCTCCCGCTCCCCAGCACCGGGGAGGTCACATGGCCACCGGTGACAGCCTCCGCCCCCGCAGGGCCGATGCGCCACGCTACATGCCCATCGCCGAGCACGGCCTGATCGGTGACCTGCGCACCGCCGCCCTCGTCGGTACGAACGGCACCATCGACTGGTACTGCTGCTCACGTTTCGACGCGCCCAGCGTCTTCGCGGCGATCCTGGACGCCGACCGCGGTGGGGCGTTCGAGCTCGCACCGGACGTACCCGCTCGGACGAAGCAGTTCTACTTTCCCGATACCAACATCTTGATCACCCGGTTCTTCGCGGACAACGGTGTCGGCGAGGTCCAGGATTTCATGCCGATCGTCGACGACTCGCGCGAGGCCGGCCGCCACCGTCTGATCAGGCGGGTTCTCTGTGTGCGCGGGTCGATGCCGTTCACCGCTCGCGTGGCTCCCCGGTTCGATTACGGCCGGCGTACGCACACAGTGAGTATGCAACGGGGCCACACAGTGTTCGACTCTCCGGATCTCACGCTGGCACTGACCTCCAGCGTTCCTGTCGGAATCGACGGTCGGGACGCTGTTTCGGCTTTCACGCTGGACGAGGGCGAGGCCGCGGTTTTCGCGCTCGACAGGATAGGCGGCAGGGTGGAGCCGCGGTCCTGTCCCGTGCAGGAGGCGGAGGAACTGTTCGGCGCCACGGTGCGCTACTGGCGCGCGTGGCTGTCGCACTCCCGTTACCGGGGGCGCTGGCGGGAGATGGTGCACCGCTCCGCGCTCACCCTCAAGCTCCTCACATACGCACCGACCGGCGCCATCGTGGCTGCCCCTACGACCAGCCTGCCCGAGCAGGTCGGCGGCGAGCGCAACTGGGACTATCGATACGTGTGGGTGAGGGACGCGGCGTTCTGCATCTACGCGCTGCTCAGGCTGGGTTTCACCGACGAGGCCGAGTCCTTCGTGCGCTTCCTGTCCGGAAACATCGCCCTGAAGGAGAGCTCCGGCGGCCCGCTGCAGATCATGTACGGCATCGACGGTCGCAGTGAACTTCCCGAGCAGGAGCTCCCCCACCTGGAGGGTCACCTGGGGTCGGCTCCCGTCCGGGTCGGCAACAACGCCGTCAACCAGCTCCAACTGGACATCTACGGGGCCCTCATCGACTCGCTCTACCTCTACGACAAGTGGGGACAGCCCCTGTCCAGTGAACACTGGGACGCCGTCGGCACCCTGGTCGACTGGGTCTGTGACAACTGGGACCAGCCGGACGAGGGCATCTGGGAGACCCGTGGCAAGATCCAGAACTTCCTGTACTCGCAGTTGATGTGCTGGGTCGCGATCGAACGGGCGATGCGCATCGCGACCCATCGGGGTCTGCCCGCGGACATGCCCCGATGGGCCCACGCCCGCGACGCGATCTACCGGCGCATCATGCAGCGGGGCTGGTCCACCGAGCGGAAGGCATTTGTCCAGCACGAGGGCGAAGACGTCCTGGACGCCGCCGTCCTCATGATGCCGTTGGCCAAGTTCATCTCTCCGACCGACCCGAAATGGCTCTCCACTCTGGACGTCCTCGGCGAGGAGCTGGTGTCCGACTCCCTGGTCTACCGCTACGACCCCCGCAGCAGTCCGGACGGACTACGAGGTGAGGAGGGGACGTTTTCGATCTGCACGTTCTGGTACGTCGAGGCGCTCACACGAGCCGGCCGCGTGGACGAGGCCCGGCTCGCCTTCGAGAAGATGCTCACCTATGCCAACCACGTCGGGCTGTACGCCGAAGAGATCGGCCGTACCGGCGAACAAGTGGGCAATTTCCCCCAGGCCTTTACTCACCTGGCACTCATCAGCGCCGCGTTCAACCTCGACAGGGCATTGGGCTGAGTCCTGCGGATTGATCCGGCGTGGGCCGCGGAACGCACCGAGCGCATCGGCCCGGGGCCGGGTGCGGTGTTGCCCAACCTTCGAGTGCGAAGCCCACGACCTGGGCCTGTCCCGGCGAGTACGGCCGCGCCTTGTCGCACGGCGATACCGTCGACCGGGTCGGCGGTCGCATGCTGCACCCGGTCGGCCTCGCCCCTGGCCCGCCCGATCGACGTGCCCGTGCTGATCCCGGTGCTGGATCCCAAGGGTTTCGTCGTTGCGAAGGAACTCACCGACGGGCCGGTCACCGTCAACGGCGAGACCGCGTTCGCCAATGGGTTCACCTGGCGGCTCTCGGCGTGCGCGGCACCGTGCTGTGGTGATCACTGGCGGTGATCCGTCGTGCCGGCCTGCCCGCTCACCCCCGCCGCCGGACGACACCTGCCACCAGCACGGCCAGGACCACACCGAATGCAACGACGATCGGCCAGACACTCCCGGTGAGCCAGTACACACCGATGCTGCAGACTGCGACGAGAACGCCCCACACCCAGCCCACAGCGGTGGACCGCTCGGCACTCCGGCCGGATGACCGTCCGACCGCAGTGGCGGCGAGGCGCTCCCGCAGCGCGACGCTCGGCCATCCGCCGCCGATCCCTGACAGCAGCCAGACCGGATCCGTGTGCTGCCACCGCTGAAAATACGAGATCAGTCTGTCCACTGGCCCGCCGGCCGCTGTGGCGTGACCGACGTCGAGGCGCTCCAAGTCGGCCAGGGTCTCCTCGAACTGCAGGCGGGTGCCGCCTTCAACGCCATCGGCCAACGCCTCGGTCCGCAGCAGCACGTAGGGGCCGAACCGGGCGTCGATGAGCGCGACGAACTCGTCGTAGAGGGGCGAGAACCGCGCGCCGAGCCGACCGGTCAGTCCCTGCCGCCGGGCGTGCAGTCGTGACAGTGCCGTCCGCTGGTCGACCACCAGGTACGGGTAGGTGGCCTCGCCCCACTGGCTCAGCAACTCCGCGTGCTCATCGGTACCGGCCTTCTCGGTGTCGGCGATCCTCGCCTCCACGAGGTCTCCGGTGCTGAACATCGCCCACCACAGCAGCGGCGGCCAGTTCTTGGCCTCCAGTTCCATCGCCCCGTCGAAGAAGTCGCCCCATTCACCCGCCGACCCGTCCGGTGTACGGGGCTCCTGGGCGCTGTCCAGATAGATGCGCACACTCATTTCGGTTCCCCACCTTCACTTGCGGATGCGCCGGCCATGGGGCACCGGTGGCCGCTGCAGTACCATTGCGCACTTTCACGGCTCCTTCCCTGTCGCCGACGAAGTCTTCCGCAGCTCGATCGTTCCGCCGCGTGAGGACTCACCTTCGCCGACCGCACCGCTCCGGTGCCAGCCGAAGCACTGGGGCGGGTTTCGGAAGTGCTGGTCACAGCCATTCGGCGATGGCGGCGACCAGCACTGTGGCTTCGTATCGGATGGCGAGCTCGTCGCATCTCGTGGCCACCGCCCGGTGGCGCTTGAGGCGGTCGATGCCGCACTCCACCGCGTGGGCGACCGGGTGAGCGTGGTTCCGCAGGATCCGGGCACCCGACATCCGCTCAAAGGAGGGGGTCCGGCCGAACACGGCCTGGCGATCCCGGGCGGCAGGCCGACGGGTCACGCGGGGAACTCCCGATGGTGGAGATAGCCCGTGACGAGCCGGGTGAGCTCGTCGACCACGGAAGCGCGGTCGATCCGCGGGGGATCCAGGACGTATCCGACGGTCACCGACTCGATGGTGCGCACGAGGACCCAGGCGATCGAGTCCACCGGCCGGTCGGCGGGGTGGTGCCGGAACAGGAGCGCGGTGGTGACCAGGTCGTCGATGCGCCTCACGAAGTCGGCCCGCTGCGGATCGGCGGCGCGCGGCAGCTGCTCGTAGACCACGCGGAGCAGCGGGGCGTCGACCTCCAGGGCGTCCAGCAGGGCCTCGATCGTCCCGCGGACGTGGTCCGTGGTGCCGACATTGGCCACGAACGCGTCGGTGATGCGACGCTGCAGTTGTTCGGTGTAGCGATCGAGCACCTGCGCCAGGATCGCTTCCTTGTCGGGGAAGTACTGGTAGACGGAGCCCGGACTGATCCCGGCGCGGCCCGCGATGCGGCTGGTGCTGGTGCGCTCGTACCCCCGTTCCAGGAGCACCTCGCGACCGGCCGCGAGGATCCGTTCGACCATGGCGCGGGAACGGTCCTGCCGGGGCGTTCTCCTGGCCGGATGCCGCGAGCCGAGGGTCACCCTTCCCTCCGGGAAACGCGAATTGAACGCGAGTAATCGGTCGTGTCAGCATCAAAACGTGATGCCATCCCATGCACAAGAGGCACGAGCGGCGTCGCCGTATCCACGCCGCTTCCGCAGGGCTCCGGAGCGTAGTCTCCGCATAGGCAGGGTGCTGCGCCGCGTCGCGGGCGTCCACGACATCGACGAGGACCTGCTCGATCTGATCGGCCGACGCATGTACGCCCGCGACGAGCCCGGGGCGGAACTGGCCCGCGCCATGCGCAGAAGCGGCGGCTCGGGTACCGGGCGGGTCACCATGGCCCAGTTCAGGAAGGCACTCGACGAAGGCGTCCGGGCCGTCCCCGACGCACCGCCGGAACTCGTGCGGTTCTTCGCGCTGGTCGACGACGTGCCCCCGTGGGTGGACTTCGATCTGATCGAGCGGGGCGCCGGCGTGGTCCGTCGCCTGGGCCGCACCACGACGGACGTGCTGCTGCAACTGTCGCTGATCGGCGGCTACCGGTTCGGCGGGCCCGCCGAACTGCTGGTCGCGACGGGCGCTCTGTCGGGTTCGACGGCCATGAGGCGGCTCGGGGAGACGGAGACATGGACCCACGCGATCACCCGTCCGGGCGGGCTGAGGAGGAACGGGGAGGGGTTCAGGCTCACGGTTCACGTGCGGGCGATGCACGCGCTGGTCAACGACCGCTTCGAGACCAACGGGCGCTGGGACGTGGGCGAATGGGGTCTGCCCGTCAACCAGTCCGATCAGGCGGCCACACTGGGCCTGTTCAACAGCACGCTCCTGCTGGGGGCCCGCTTCCTCGGCCGGCACGTGAGCGCCGCGGACTCCCTCGCCGTGATGCACCTGTGGAAGTACGTCGGCCTGCTGCTGGGGGTGAACGAGGACTGGCTCTTCGACACCGAACGCGAACAGAACGTCTTCAACTACCACGTGCTCCTCGTCCAGGACGGTCAGACACCGGCGGGCGGTGACCTCACCGCGGCGATCGTCGAAGGCGTGCGCCATCTGGACCACGGGCGGCCGAACGCACTCCGCGCGGCGTACGCGCGGGCGCGTCTGCTCAGCATGCTGAGGTACTTCCTGGGCAGGAAGGGGCTCGAAGACCTCCGTCTGCCCATCACGCCGCCGTGGGCGGTGCCGCCCGTCGTCGCGAAGAACCTCGCCGCGTCGCTGCTCCTCGACCGCTCCGCGTACGGACGCCGCCACCTCGAACGCGCCGGCGAGGCGCACCGGCAGAAGCGCATCACGATGCTGCTCGACGGCGCCCGCCGGCGGATCGGCGCCCTTCCGGCCTGAGCGCCCCGCCTTCCTCTCGACCCGGCACGGGGGGGCGTACCGGGGTCACGGATGAACGCCCGGGTGTGCCCCAACCGTCCTCCCGGACCCGCAGAGCCAGGTCGATCTTGGTGTAGGTCGGCCGCCCGGCGTCCTGGTACTTGGTCTTGACCCGGTCCAGGTAGTACTTCGCCGTGTTGACGGTGATGCCGGCCCGCCGGGCGGTGGCCTTCAGGGTGAGCCCGGAGGCGTAGCCGACGAGCACCTCGCGCTCCTTCGGGGACAGCTTCGGGCGGATCGTCCGGTCGCAGGCCCAGGCGGAGGCCAGCTCGGGGGAGTGCGGTGCCCCCGGCGGCGACCTCCTCGATCGCCTCGACGAGGACGGACAGGTCGTGGTCCTTGGTGAGATAGCCGTCGGCGCCGTCCGCCACGGCGGCCGCGATCCGTTCGCGGTCCGGCACCACGCTGATCATCAGCACCCGGCTGCCGGCCTCCCGCAGCCGACGGATGTTCTCGGCGGGCGGGCCTCCGTCGCGCAGAACCAGGTCCAGCAGCACGACGTCGGCCTTCTCCCGCTGCCCGTCGAGGAGTTCGTCCACGGTGCGGGCGCAGCCGACGAGACGCAGCCCCGGAACACCGGCGAACCAGGAACGGATTCCGTCGAGCAGCATCCGGTCGTCGTCCACCACGGCGACGTTGATCATCTCGGCCATCTCAGCTCCACGCTCACGCCCTCGCCGGGAGCGCTGTCCACGGTGGCGTGACCCCCCGCGTCGCGCATCCGCTGGTGCACGGAACGGGTGAGGCCGAGGCCCCCGACGGCGCCCGCCGGGTCGAAGCCGCGCCCCCGGTCGACCACCGTGACGACCAGTCGGCCGGAGTCCCCGGTGACCGTCAGGTAGGCGTGGCCGGTGCCCGCGTGGCGGTGGACGTTGTTGAGCGCCTCGGTCACGGCCTGGGCGAAGGCCAGGGCCGTGTCGCCGGGCACCGCGGGCGGCTCGTGGTAGCGGACGGTGACCCGCAGGCCGAGCGCCTCCGCGGCCCGCACCGACTCCTCTGTGACCGCTGATGGCCAGGCGCACTGTGCCGGTGGGCACTTCGCGGGGAGCACCACTCTCCTGCCAGGGATCGTCCAGGGCGTGCTGCACCGGCACAGCGCGACGGAATGGGCCGTCGAGCAGGGGGACTTCTGGTGTTCGGCCCGGCCCCGGGGCCACCGGAGCGCGGAGCAGGGCTGGAAGCTGCATCTGTCCGCCACGCCGTTGTCCGCCGCCCTGGTGCTGGCGGCGGCGGCCGACGTCCTGGTCGCGGAGCGGTCGTCGTTCAAGTTCGCGGGCACCGTCGAACGCGTCGCCGAGCTGACCGGAAGCCGGGCGGACCGGGGAAGCGGTGGCAAGTTCATCACCGTCTACCCCGACGACCCGGACCGGTTCCGGCTGCTCGCGCGGCGGCTGCACGAGGCGAACCTCGGGCTCCGGGGCCCCGGCATCCTCTCCGACCGGCGCTACTGTCCCGACAGCCTCGTCCACTACCGACGGGGTCGGGGGGGGACGTACGGCGCCGGGGTCGTGGCCACGCTGCGCCGGAATCTGGCCGTGCGCGCCCTGGACGCCGGGATCCCCGGGGCGGCGCGGTTCCCGGCGGGCGATCTCGCCGGCCGCCTCTCGGCGGGTTGCGCGCAGGCGGGCTCGGCCGGGTTCACCGTCGTCACGTCCGCCGCCTCCGTACTGACCTCGCTGGGCGGCGTGGTCGCGCTGTGGCTGCTGGACTGGCGCCTCGGCCTCTCCTTCCTGCTGGGCGTTCCCCCACTGGTGCTGATCGCCCGCATGTTCATGAACCGCAGCTCGGAACTGTTCCTCCACTACCAGGAGACGCAGGGCAGGATCTCCGCGCTGATGCTCGAAGCCCTGGGCGGGGCCCGGACCATCGGCGCGGGCGGCACGGCGGACGCCGAGATCTCCCGGATCCTGCGGCCGCTGCCGGAGCTGTCCAGGACCGGTCACCGCATCTGGCGCCTCCAGCGCGACACCGGCTGGCAGGTGCGTCTCCTCGTCCCCGCCGTGGAGGTGCTGGTCCTCGGCATCGGCGGCTTCGCCCTGGTCGACGGCGACATCAGCGCGGGACAGCTGGCCGCCGTGGTGGGCTACACCGCCGTCGCCATGTCCGCGCTCGACCAGCTCGACGCGCTGTTCGCCCTCGGCGTGTCCGCCGCCGGCGCGCGCCGGGTCGCCGAGGCCACCGACCAGCCGGTGGCCGCCCCCGGGACGCTGGAGGCCGACGGGCCCCGAGCGGGCGCCGTGACGTTCTCGGGGGTGAGCGTGCGCTCCGGCGACCGGGTCGTCCTCGACTCCGTGGACCTCGACGTCCCGGCCGGCAAGGCGCTCGCGGTGGTGGGCCGGTCCGGCTCCGGCAAGAGCACCCTGGCCGCGCTGCTCGGGCGGCTGCGGGAGCCTGACGAGGGCACGGTGTACGTCGACGGCCTCCCGCTGCGCGACCTCGCACCGCACGCGCTCCACGCGTCCGTCGGCTACGCCTTCGAACGCCCGGCCCTGCTCGGCGGAACGGTCCGCGGCGTGATCGCCTTCGCGCGCCCCGACGCCCCCGACGACACGGTGACGGGCCGCCGCGCGGGCGGCCCGTGCCGACGACTTCGTGAGACGGCTGCCGCACGGGTACGACCCCCCGGTGTCCGACGCCCCGCTGTCAGGCGGCGAGGTCCAGCGACTGGGCCTGGCCCGGGCCCTGGCGCCCGCCCTGCGGTCGCTCGTCGCCGTCCTCGGCTCCTGGGGGGTGCAGCTGGACACCGTGCTGCGCAGACTGGGCGGCGCCATGGCGCCCACCGCCCCCGCGCTCGCGCCGGGCCGTACCCCGCTCACGCCGGACATCTCGCTGAACGGCGTCACCTACGCGTACGGCCCGCGCGCCGCCCCGGTGATCAGCGCGCTCTCCCTCGACGTCCCGGCCGGGTCCCACCTGGTCGTGGTCGGCCCCAGCGGAGCGGGCAAGTCGACCCTGACCGCGCTCCTGGCGGGGCTGACACTCCCGGACAGCGGCCGTCTGACCGTGGGCGGAGTCCCCGTCGAGGAGATCGACCGTACCTGGCTCCGGCGCACGGTGACGCTGATCCCCCAGGAGGCGTACGTGTTCACCGGTACCGTCCGGGACAACGTGCGCCATCTGCGGCTGGAGGCGGGCGACGACGAACTGACGGCCTCATTGGCGGCGGTCGGCGCCCTCGGGCTGGTCGAGCGGCTGGGCGGACTGGACGCCTCGGTCGGACTGGACGGGCCGGAGCTGTCCGCGGGGGAGAAACAGCTCGTCGCGCTGGCCCGGGCGCACGCGTCGGCCGCCTCCATCGTGCTGCTGGACGAGGCGGGCTGCCATCTCGACCCGGCGGCCGAGGCGCGGGCCGAGGAGGCGTTCGCCGCCCGCGGCACCACGCTCGTGGTCGTCGCGCACCGCATCAGCTCGGCTCTGCGGGGCCGCAGGATCCTGGTGCTGGACGGGGAGCGGACCGCCGTCGGCACGCACGGCGAACTGCTCGCCGCGAGTCCGCTCTACGGCGACCTGGTCGGCCACTGGATGGCCGGCCGCGCCGTCGGGGCGGGGGCGGGCGCGCGTCGGCCGGGCCGCCCGGCGGGCTGATCCGGATACGCCGCGTCGGCCGTCGGGCGGCCCGGCCGGCGCACCGGTACCGGTGCGCAGCCCGCGCGGCTCCCGGCGGCATGTTCGCGGATCTCCGGAGTGATACGTTCTGATTCAGGACGTTTCGGGGCGTTTCGGGGTGTTTGGATGTGCTGGGAGAAGCGCGGGGAGCACGCGTGACGGCGGGACGCCGCCCACCGGTCTGGGTGGGCTGGCTGCTCACCGTGCCCGCCCTGGTGGTGGGCGTGCTGCTGAACGTCTTCGCGCCCGAGCCGTACATGGGGCTCCCACTGCTGGCCGCGGCCCCGCTGGTCGCCGGTGCCATGCTGTCGTTCCGGGCCTGCGCCGTCGTCGCCGCCGTGGCCTGCGGTTTCTCGGCGCTGCTGGATCTCGCGCAGCGTCGCCCCGTCTCGGCGAGCTCCGTCGACATCGCCGTGGTCGGCCTGATCGGCGTCCTGGCCCTCGGGGTCAACCTCCTGCTGCGGCGCCAGGGCAGGGACCTCGCGAGGGCCCGGGGCATCGCGGAGGCCGTACAGCTCGCGGTCCTGCCGGACCCGCCACCACGAGCCGGACCGCTCGGTGTCGCCGCCGGATACACCGCCGCGCAGGCCGAGGCCAGGATCGGCGGCGACCTCTTCGCCGTGCAGGAGACCCCCTACGGCGTCCGCCTGATCATCGGGGACGTGAAGGGCAAGGGGGTGCAGGCCGTCGCCTCGGTCTCGGTGGCCATCGGCGCGTTCCGGCAGGAGGCCGAGAACGCCCCCACCCTCGCCGAGCTGGCCCGGCGGCTGGATGTCGCGCTCAGCCGGGAGGCCGAACGCGGCGGGAACGATCTGGCCCAGGAGGACTTCACCACGGCGGTGCTGGCCGAGGTGCCCGGCAGCGGTGAGCTGGTGCGGCTGGTCAACCGCGGCCATCCGGGCCCCTACCTGATCCACGACGGCACGGTCGTACGGCTGGACGCCACCGCTCCGCAGCTCCCCCTGGGCATGGGCCTCGGGGCGGTCGCACCACCCGACGGGGCCACGGGCACCGACGTCGTCCCGCTGCCGCCCGGTGCACTGCTGCTCCTGATCACCGACGGGGTCACCGAGGCGCGCGACCGGACGGGCACCTTCTACGACCCCTGCGCCTCGCCCGTGCTCGCCGGCGCCGGTCCCATGGACGCGGACGACCTGGTCCGCGCGGTGATCGCGGATGTGGCCCGGTGGACCGGCAACGGCCAGCAGGACGACATGGCCGTCCTGGCCGTCGTGCGCCGCGGCTCCGGCCAGGGGCCCGGCTGAGCGACACCGGCCCCCGGCGGGCGGAGCGGGGCCGGTGCGGTCGCCGGGCCGGGCTACGCGTCGGCCGCGGTGGTCGCGATCGCCAGCCGGTGCGCCGGCGGGTGCTCGATCGCGAGGTCGGGGCGCCAGGCGGCGAGGACCTGGGCCGAGGGGCCGAACATCCGCTCCGGCAGCGCGTCGAGCGCGGTCCACTCCCAGGCGCTGATCAGATGCGGCTCCGTCACCCGCGGGCTTCCCGACTCCAGCGTCACCGCGGCGGCCATCGACACCCGGTTGATCCCCGCCACCACGTCGTGGAGCATGGCGAAGACCGTCACGTCGTCCACGCCGACCTCCAGCCCCGTCTCCTCGCGCAGTTCGCGTACGGCCGCCTCGGCGATGGACTCGTGCGTCGGGTCGACCTTGCCGCCGGGGAGCTCCCACGTGCCGCCGTGGCGCATGCCGAGCAGTACGCGCCCCCGGGCGTCCTGCACGACGACGCCCACGCCGAGCGCCGCCTGCGCCACCGGCGGGCGGGAGTCGCGGGCGGGGGAGTCGGCGGGGGTGGTGTGCATGGTGCTCCTCGGGGTCGTGCGCGGGATGGTTCGGGCAGGTCAGCGCGGGGCCGCAGTGCACGTCGGTCGTGCCGGGGGACAAGCCTACGTACATCGCCCGCGGCCCCGTGAACGGGTGGTGACCACGCGCGCGGTGACCGGTCGTACGGGCCTTCGCCCCGGTGGCGCGACCTCAGACGGCCAGCCGCAGCGACGTGGCGGCGATGCCGAGGCGTACGGACTGACCCCAGGTCAGCTCCAGTGCGTCCGCCTCCATCCCGTCGCCGAAGACCACCATCCGGTCGGACTCGACCGTGAGCCGCAGCCCGTGGCCCCGCCCCAGTTCACCCGCGACCAGTGAGGTGCCGGTCGCGGGCGACGGCCACGCCTCGCGGACGAACCAGAGCAGCCGGGCGTCGGTCGGCGCGGGGGGCCGCAGCCCGCTGCTGCGCTCCTGCCACAGCGAACGGATCCAGCCCGTGGCGCCGGTGCCGGTGCCGACCAGGACCCCGGAGGAGGCCTGCGCCTCGGTGGGCCCGCCGGGCGCGTCGGGGCCGAGCCGGTACCGGGCGGTCTGGTGGCCGGGCGGCCCGAGATAGATCTCGTTGAGGGCGAGGAGGCGCTGGGTGTCGTCGGCGACCGCCTCGACCATGGTCAGGTCGTCCGTCCTGCCGCCCGGCGACACGGCCGCGCGGAGCAGGGCGGCCGCGTCGGACGGGCGGTGCCGCACCAGCACCCCCGGATTGCGCCCGGGATCGGTGTCGATGCCCACGACGGGCTGGCCGGACAGGTACTTGGCGGTGTTGGCGACCAGCCCGTCCTGTCCGACGACCACCACCACGTCCTCGGGTCCGAACAGGAAACGGTCGAGATCGGCGCGCTCCACCCGGGACCGCCGCCACTGCAACGGCACGGCCGCCGCGACGTCGTCGAGCGCCCGCCCGGTGTGCCGGTGCCGCGCGACCACCTCGCCGATGGACCGGCCCCGGCTGGAGAGGAAGAACTGGGCCTGGCCGTGCGTGCCGTGCCGGGCCAGCAACTCCTCGTACTCCGTGGTGCGATGGACCAGCACCGCGCGCGGCGCCAGACTCATGCCCGCGGCTCCCGGCCGGTCCTGCCGAGCCTGCCGATCAGGTCGGTGAGCACGTCGGGGGAGAGGGTGAGGCTGTCGATGCGCGGCAGGTTCTCCGCCAGCCTCGTCGCCGTCAGGGCGTGCAGCGTCGCGGCCTCCACCTCGCCGTGCACCCGCAGCCAGGCGGCCTGCGACTCGGCGCGGGCGGCACCGACCTCGCGTGCCGCCTCGGCCTCCGCGCGGGCCAGCCGCACCTTGCGCGCCGCCTCGGCCTCGGCGCGCACCTTGTCGGCCGCCGCGTTCTCCTCCGCCTCGCGCCGGGCGTTGGTGCCCCGCTGTTCGACCAACTGCTCCTCGCGTCGGGCCAGTTCGATCTGGCTGGCCAGCTCGTTCTCGGCGATGGCCCGTTCCCGTTCCACGGCCACGGCACGGCGCTCGTACGTGGCCCGGTCGGCCTCCTGCTGGATCTGCTCGCGGGCGGGGGTGCGCAGGGCACGCTCCACCTCCGCCTCGGGGCGGATGGCGACCACCCGGACCGCGACCACGTCGATCCCCGTGGCGGGCAGCCGGGGTTCGGCGGCGAGGCCGGTCGCGACCCGGTCGCGTACGGCCGCGACGCCGTCGACCAGTGCCTCCGCCAGTGCCGTCCGGGCCAGCGCGTCCAGCGTGTGCTGCTGGGCGGTCTCCGTGAGCAGGGTGGCGATCTGCTCCAGCGGTGCGCCGCGCCAGGCCCCGGTGTCCGGGTCGATGGAGAAGTCCAGGCGGGCGGCGGCCTCGGCCGGGTCGCTGATCCGGTACGTCACGGTGGCCTGCACGGTGACGTCCTGGAAGTCCGAGGTGCGGGCATGGAAGGCCATCGCCAACTCGCGGTCGTTCACCGGTACTTCGGAGAGAGCGGCGGTCAGCGGCCGGTACCAGAAGCTCAGCCCCGGACCGTCGTGGGCGAGCCGTCCGCGCCTCTGGTGGCGGATGTGGGCGGTGGGCGCGGAACGCAGATGGCACCAGCCGAGGCGCCGGGTGATGTCGGCCATGTGGAGAACCCCCTAGATTTCGTCATGGAGACGATAAGGGGGTGGACTCGATATCGTCAAGCAGACGACAACGATCGTCGCCGCGCGTCCGTGAGGGCGGGTGACGACGTGCCCTATGCGCCGGGGAAGCCGCCCGCCGGGTCGCCCGGGGGCTCGCCCGGGAGTTCGCCCCGGACGGCGAGGAACCTGGCCGGTACCTCGCCTCCGCCGTGCACCGCCAGGTCGGCGCCGTTGACGTACCGGGCCAGGCCGCCCGCGAGATACAGGCAGGCGTGCGCCACGTCGTCCGGCACCGCCATGCGCCGCATCGGGATCACCCCGGCCACCGCGGCGCCCTCGTCCGCCCCGTACACCGACGCCGCGCTCCCGGTGCGGACCGGGCCGGTGGTGATGTGGTTGACGCGCACCTTCGGTGCCCACTCCAGGGCCAGCGCCCGGGTCAGCGCGAGGAGGCCGGCCTTCGCCGCGGAGTAGGCGGCCGTGCCCGGCTGCGGGGTGTGTGCGGAGACGCTGCCGATGTTGATGACCGAGCCGCCCGTGCGCTGCTCCCGCATGACCCGGTTCGCGGCCTGGGCCACGTAGAACGGTGCCAGCAGATTGAGGGCGACGATCTTCTCGACGAACCTCGGTGACACGGTGGCCGCGTCGGAGTCCGGGGAGCCGCCCGCGTTGTTGACGAGAACGTCCAGCCGGCCGAACCGCTCCACCGCCCCGTCGACCAGCGCTCCCGCGGCCTCCGGATCGCGCACGTCCGCCGACAGGAAATGCGCCCGGCGGCCCCCGCCCCGCGGCGGTTCGGGGGGTTCGGTGCGCCCGCAGACCAGCACCTGGGCCCCGGCGGTGAGGAACGCCCCGGCGATCGCGGCGCCGATGCCCTTCGTGCCGCCGGTGACGATCACCGCCCGTCCCGAGAAGTCGAAGGGTCCGTCGCTGTCCATGATCCGTCCGCCTCTGCCGATGGGGAGCGCCGATCGAGGGGCAATCTACCAATCGTTTGTTCGGTGAGCGAGGGGCGCGGGGGCGCATACGGGGAACGCGAGGTGTCGTGGAACCAGGAGCGCCGCCGGAACGCGGGCGGCCGGTGGCTCCCGGGGGAACCACCGGCCGCCCGGTTCGTACGCCGCCCCCGTCCCCACGGTGCGGCGCAAGTGGGCCGTCGTCATCCGCTCGGGCGACGGTCCACGTCCTCGGGGACCGGGGCGCCGGGGGCGCCCAGTCCGAGTGCGGGGAGAACGGCGCTCTCCACGAAGCGGACGAGATACGCCTCGTCCGCGAATCTCCCGTCCAGCAGCGGCCGTGCGCGCAGCACGCCCAGCAGCTGCGCGGAGACGTACTCCGCCGCCGCGCTGTCCGCCGGGATCTCGCCGCGCGCCGCGCCGCGCCGCACCATGGCCTCGATCGCCGCGATGTCCGGCGCGATCAGCGCCTCGCGCAGCGCGCACAACAGGTCGGGGTTCTGCAGTGCGGCGTGGCCCAGCGCATGCATCAGCTGGGTTTCGCGGCCCGAGCCCGCGCCGATGACGCGCGCGGCCTCACGGAGGTCCCCCGCCAGCGTGCCGGTGTCGATGTGCGGGAGCTCCGACCGCCGGGTGCCGCGCAGCGCCGCCACGACGAGCTCCGGCTTCGACCCCCACTGCCGGTAGAGGGTGGACTTGCCGCAGCGTGTCCGCGCCGCGACCCCCTCCATGGTGAGGGCCTCGTACCCGGACTCCCGGAGGATGTCCAGCACGGCCGCGTAGAACTCCCGCGCGCGCTCCGGCGTGATCTTCGAGCGGCGCGGCGGGTGCGCCGGTGCGTGCGCGGTGTCCTGCGACGTCATTGCGGCGTCCTCCCGGCGAGCTGCGACGAGGTCCATCGATACGCCAGTCTACCGAAACGCACGTGTACCGATACGTAATCGTATCGGTACACTGGCGTATCGATTGGGCGCGCGTCCGACCACGCCGCCGATACACACAGCTTCGTCAGCAAAGGGGCGCCGGGTGATGCATGCCGGTAGCGGGCCCGCGGACCGTGAGCCGGAGGGCTTCGCCCGGCCGTCGCTCGTCCGTGAGCTTCTGCTCGTCGTCGGGTTCTTCGTTCTCTACAAACTCGGCCGACGGGTCGCGAACGGTCACGTGGAGGAGGCGTTCCACAACGCCGGTCGTGTCTGGGACCTCGAACGGGCCGTGCGGCTGCCCGGCGAGGGCGCGGTCCAGGGCCTGCTGCTGCACGACGCGACGCTGGTCCGTCTCGCCGACACCTACTACGCGGTGGTGCACTTCCCGGCCACGCTCCTGTTCCTGGCGTGGCTCTACTGGCGCCGCCCGCGCCACTACGTGTGGTCGCGCCGGGTCCTCGTCGCGCTCACCGGCGCCGCGCTCGCGCTCCATCTGCTGTTCCCGCTCGCCCCGCCCCGGCTGCTGGCCGAGGCCGGACTCGTCGACACCGGCCAGGTGTACGGACCGTCGGTGTACGGCGCGGACCCGGCGACCGACACGATGGCGAACCAGTTCGCCGCGATGCCCTCGCTCCACTTCGGCTGGGCGGTCATGGTGGCCGCCGGGCTGATCGCCGCCACCCGCACCCGGTGGCGCTGGCTGTGGCTGCTGCATCCGCTCGTCACGCTTCTGGTGATCGTCGGCACCGCCAACCACTACTGGCTGGACGCGATCGTGGCCGGCGCCCTCCTCGCGGTGGCGTGCGCGGTCCTGCCGCTGCGCCGCGTGCGGTCGGCGCCGACGCGGCGTCCGTGGCGCGCTTCGGGCGGCACGCCGGCGCCCGCAGCCGTGCCCCGGTCCGCCGGACCCGTCGCGCCCGAGGTCCACGCCGCCGTACCAGGGGCCCGTACCGAGCCCCCGTACGTCTCGTCAGGGGTGTGAGGCGTCCGGCCACGGCGCACACCGCGGGCCTGACCGCCCAGCGCCGTCTCGGACGTCCGACACCGCCGGGGTCGTATCCGGCCCTTCGCACTCGCTTTCGCCCAGGGCCCGGGTGAGCCACCCGATCCAGAAGTTCTCCAGATCGATCCCGCCGCGCAGCACCAGATGCCGCAAGCGGTCCGGCTCGGAATCCCGCCCGGGCGGGAAGTCCCGCTCCTCGATCTCCAGATACTCCGCCAGCTGCCGTCGGTGCAGCTCCAGATGGCGGCGCAGCTCCGCGTCCAGCCCCGGGGCGCCGACGACCGCCGCCGCCCGGATCCGCAGCAGCAACGGGTCGCGGACCTGTCTGGGGTCCTCGGAGCGGGCCACCCACGCGGCCAGCTCCGCACGGCCCGCGGGCAGCACCTCGTACTCCTTCCTCCGACCACGGGCCGGCTGCTCCGACGGCAGTGTCCGGATCTGCCCGGCCCGTTCCAGCTTCCCCAGCTCGCGGTAGATCTGCTGGTGCGTGGCGGACCAGAAGTAGCCGATCGACCGGTCGAACCTGCGGGTCAGCTCCAGCCCCGACGAGGGCTTTTCGAGCAGGGCGGTCAGGATCGCGTGCGGGAGTGACATGGGGTGCATCCTAGGGAGTGCCGCCCGGGCCCTCCCGCCCGCTCATGGCGCGGCCGGCTCCGTCAGAGCGCGGCCGCGACCTCGGTGCCCTGGCGGATCGCGCGCTTGGCGTCCAGTTCGGCGGCCACGTCCGCGCCACCGATCAGGCGCACCCGACGGCCCGCCGCGAGCAGTTCCTCGTACAGCTCGCGGCGCGGCTCCTGGCCCGCGCAGACCACCACGGTGTCGACCGGCAGGACGCGCCGCTCGCCGTCGACCGTGAGGTGCAGGCCCTCGTCGTCGATCCGGTCGTAGGCGGCGCCCGCGATCATCGTCACGCCCCGGTGCCGCAGCTCGGTGCGGTGGATCCAACCGGTCGTCCTCCCCAGCCCCGCACCGACCTTGCCGGGCCTGCGCTGGACGAGGTGGACGGTGCGCGCGGGTGCCGCGCGTTCGGCGGTCCGCAGACCGCCCCGCTCCCGGAGGGCGGTGTCGACGCCCCATCGCCGGAAGAACGCCTCGGGGTCGGCGCTCGCCCCGTCGCCCGGGTCGGTCAGGAACTCCGCGACGTCGAAGCCGATCCCGCCCGCCCCGATGATCGCGACACGGTCGCCGACCGGCGCCCCGTCGCGCAGGACGTCGAGGTAGCCGACCACGCTCGGATGGTCGAGGCCCGGTATCGCGGGGGAGCGGGGCGTGACGCCGGTGGCCAGGACGACCTCGTCGAAGCCTTCGAGCATCTCGGCCGTGGCCCGCGTGCCGAGCCGCAGCTCGACCCCCTCCTCCGCGAGCCTGGTACGGAAGTAGCGCAGCGTCTCGTCGAACTCCTGCTTGCCGGGAACCCTGCGCGCCACGTCGAGCTGTCCGCCGATCCCGTCCGCCGTGTCGAAGAGGGTGACCCGGTGGCCGCGCTCTGACGCCGTGACGGCGCAGGCGAGACCGGCGGGTCCGGCGCCCACCACCGCGAGCCGCCTGGCCGTCCGGGTCGGCGAGAGGACGATTTCGGTCTCGTGGCAGGCGCGCGGATTGACCAGGCAGGAGGTGACCCGGCCGCCGAACACGTGGTCCAGGCACGCCTGATTGCAGCCGATGCACGTGTTGATCGCCTCGGGGCGCCCCGCGGCCGCCTTCGCCACGAAATCGGGGTCGGCCAGGAACGGCCGGGCCATCGAGACCATGTCGGCCCGGCCCGAGGCCAGGATCTCCTCCGCGAGTTCGGGCGTGTTGACGCGGTTGCTCGTGATCAGCGGCACGGACACGGCCCAGCGCAGCCGCTCGGTCACCCAGGTGTAGGCGCCGCGCGGCACGGACGTGGCGATGGTGGGGATGCGGGCCTCGTGCCAGCCGATCCCCGTGTTGATGATCGTGGCCCCGGCCGACTCGATCGCACGCGCCAGACGCACGACCTCCTCCGACGAGGAGCCGTCGGGCACCAGATCCAGCATCGAGAGCCGGTAGATCAGGATGAAGTCGTCGCCGACCCGCTCGCGGACCCGGCGCACGATCTCGACCGGGAACCGCATCCGGTTCTCGTACGAGCCGCCCCAGCGGTCGGTGCGGTGATTGGTGGCCGCGACGACGAACTCGTTGACCAGGTAGCCCTCGGAACCCATGATCTCGACGCCGTCGTACCCGGCGTGCCGCGCCAGCTCGGCGGCCCTGACGAAGTCCTCGACCGTCTCCTCGACCTCGTCGTCGGTCAGGGCGTGCGGTGTGAAGGGGCTGATCGGTGCCCGGAGCGCGCTCGGCGCCACCAGATCGGGGTGGTGCGCGTACCGGCCGAAGTGCAGGATCTGCATGGCGATCCGGCCGCCCGCCGCGTGCACGGCGGAGGTGACCACGGCGTGCCGCTCGGCCTCCGCCTCGGTGGTCATCCTGGCCCCGCCGGGCGCGGAACAGCCCCGGGCGTTCGGGGCGATGCCGCCCGTGACGATCAGGCCGACGCCGCCCCGGGCGCGTTCCGCGTAGAAGGCGGCCATCCGCTCGAAGCCGCCCTCGGCCTCCTCCAGGCCGACGTGCATGGACCCCATCAGCACCCGGTTGGGCAGGGTGGTGAACCCGAGGTCGAGCGGGCTCAGCAGATTCGGGTACGGGCTCATGCGGCGGCTCCTCGCGCGGTGTCGTTGCGCCAGTTGTAGACCACCGGGATGTCATTGTGCAACAAGTTGCATAATGGCGTTCGTCGCAGAGCGGTCCGCGCGCGTCCCCCGGACGGCGTAGCACCGGGTCACACCGGCGGCCCGCACCACGGAGAGTGGGAGCCGGGGCGGCCGTCCCGCCCGGGGGCCACCGGCCCCGCTCCGGACTGCCGGACGCCGAACCCCGAGCCCCGCGGAGAGTGCCATGTCCCGTCCCGACCGGCGTGACCTCGGTCTGCTCGCCCTGCGCGTCGGCACCGGCGCGGTACTGGCCGCGCACGGCACCCAGAAACTGGCCGGCTGGTTCGGTGGCGGAGGCATCGCGGGAACCACCGCCGCGATGGAGGCCATGGGGTTCCATCCGCCGAAGCACAGCGCGGTCGCCGCGGGGCTCGGCGAGGCGGGCGGCGGAGCGCTGCTGGCCCTGGGCCTCGCGACACCGGCGGCCGGTGCGGCGGCGGCCGGGGCGATGGCGGGAGCCGTGGCCGTCCACGCCCCGGCGGGGTTCTTCGCGCAGGTCGGCGGTTACGAGTACCCGGCCTTCCTCGGGTTCACCGCCGCGGCGATCGGTCTGGCCGGCCCCGGCCGGTACTCGGTCGACCACGCCACCCGTCATGTCTTCGACCGGCCGTGGACGGTCGCCCTGGCCTTCGTGGGCAGCGCGGTCGCGGCGGCGGCCGTCGTCGGCAGACGCGCCAGGGGGCGGCGGGCCGTGATCGACCCCGACACGACCTGACGCCCCGTCCGCCCGCGGCGCCGGACGCGCTCGGAGGGGCCGGGCGCGTCCGGCGAGGAGCCGGGCGGCCCGGGGAAGGAGCCGCCCGGCCCGGCGGCCTTACTTGCGGAACGTCAGCGACGCGGCCGGGGAGGCGTTCCCGTACGCGTCGACCGCGACGACCCGGGCCGCGTACCGCTTGCCCGCGACCGCGCCCGGCACCGGGATGTCGAGGCTGTTCGGACGGGGCATGAAGTAGAAGTCCGAAAGGACCTTGGACGAGACGACCGGGGCGCCCGTCGAGGCGTCGGTGATGTCGACGTCGTAGTGGTGGACCATCTGGTCGTCCCGGGCCTGCGCGATCCGCAGGGCCGTACCGCCCTTCTCGTCGGTCGCCCGGGACAGCGGCCGATGGGTGGTGAACTTCGGCGCCACGGTGTTCCGGGTGGCGGCCGTGTAACGGAAGCCGTCCTTGATCTGCTGGTTCGTCGAACCCTTCAGGCGCACCGTCCAGGTGTCCCCGCTCAGGGTGCCGGCGCTGGCGTACGGCGGCTGCCAGTCGGCCGTCCACTTGCCGTCGGTGTAGATGTCGTGCTTGTCCGCGGCCATGTTCACCCGCGCGATCTCCGTGCGGTCCCTGTAGACCTCGACGAAGAGGGCCTGCGCGGTCGGCGACTCGAACCGGTCGGCCAGGCCGTCGGCGGTGACCATCTGGTAGCCGTGGTCGATCTCGACGTAGCTCATCGAACCGTCGTTGACCGACGTGAAGTCGCGCTGGTGGATCGAACGGTCGTCGTTGATGTTCAGGTGGGAGTGGCCCGAGAACAGGATGGCCTGCGGAAAGGCGCCGAGGTCCTCCGCGAGCCGGGGGTTCGCCGCCTGCTGACCGTCCATGGTGGTGCCCGTGGTGGGCCGGTGCCCCTGCACCAGGACGGGCCTGCCCGCGTTGGCCGGGTCGGCGGTGATCGCGGTCAGCCGCTCCTTGAGCCAGGCACGCTGGGCCGAATCGGAGTTGTAGGTCTCGGTGTTGACGGTGAGGATGTGCAGGCCCTTCACCACGGACTCGTAGTAGCCGCCGCCCGAGTCGGGGAACCACTCCCGGGGGTACCCGGCGCGTATCGCGGCCAGGCTCGCGTCGTGGTTGCCGTTGGAGATCAGCAGTTCGGTGTTCTTCATGCCCTTGCGGCCGAGGTTGGCCCGGAGGATCTCGGAGACGGTCCGGTGGTCGGGGCCCTTGCCGTCGCCGTTGTCGTTGATCATGTCGCCGTTGGACAGGATCGCGTCGGGCCGGGGGAAGATGGACCCGATGGTGTCGAAGAAGCTCTCGTACTTCTTGTCGGCGCTCGCGTGGCTGCCGACGTGCACGTCGGACATGACGATGAGTTCGGCCAGCGGCTTCTCGCGGGTCCTGATCAGATACCCGTACGACACCGGCACGCTGCCCCGGTTGCCGTGGAACGCCACCGCCGTGACGTTGGTGTCCTTCGTGATCCGCAGCGGACGGCCGGGGGAGTACACGCGGCTGTCGCGGGTCGGGGTCGTGCCGTCGAGGGTGTAGCGGACCGGCGCCGCCGCTCGCCCCGGTGCCTTCCTGGCGCTCGTACTTTCGTTCGTATCCCACCTCATCAACGGCTTGTCATACTTCGCTGGCATAATCCCCGCATGTACAAGGGCGAGCCGATCGAATACCTGCGGGACGAGGCGATGGTGGTGATCCCGCCCGGCGACCCCGGGGTGTCGACGGCCTTCGCCGTCTTCGACGACTCGGTGGAGGCGCTGCGCACGTTCGTGCTCGGCCGGCTGGAACGGCGCGGGAGCATGGTCCCCGCCCCCGCGGGTGTGAAGTGCGACGCGCTGGTCCCCGTCGTGGTGAGCCTGGTGCCGCGGCCGGACAACTCGTACGACCGGCGGGCCGTCTCGGTCGCCGCGCCGCCCCGGCAGGGCGGTTCGGTGCTGGACCGTCACATGGGCTATCTGTACGACAGTTTCCTCCACCACCAGGGGGCGGACATCCACCGCCTCGCGGGGGCCGCCGGCGCCGCCGTGGGCTGCCACGGCTGGATCGAGCTGCACCGCGTCGGGCCGTACGAGTACGAGGAGGACGACGACCACGCCTCCGACGGGGAGGAGGACCGGCTCCCCGACCGGCACCAGCCGTTCACGCGCGCCGAGCAGCTCGCCGCGGGCCACTGGATCGGGCGCGTGCGGCTGAACCTGCCGGACGCCGACGAACTGCGCTCGCTCGTCACGGACTTCCTCGAAGCCGGGCCCGGATCCGCGGACACCGATCCGCAGAGGGGGCCCTCCGGCACCGACGTGTCCTCCGGTACCGAAGCGCCCGCCGGGCCTGCCGCCCGTGTGCCCGCCGACGTGTCCACCGGGACATCGGCGGACATCCCGGGGCCGGGCGCCGAGGCGGCGGATTCCGGCCTGCGGGAAGCTCTCCACGGGCGCCTGGCCGCACAGTTGCGCGCGGCTCTCGCGGCCCGGGCCGAGTCCGGCACCTGGGGGCGGGAGACCGCCCGGGACCGGGCGCAGGACCTCCGCGACGAACGGGCGGAGGCCGAGCCGCGGGCCTGGGCCCGCTACCGCCGACGCCCCCACACGTACGAGGATCTGCGGGCCGTCAGCCGTACCGTCTACGGCACGCACAAGGTCCTCGTACTGGACCGCACCGGGCTGGAGGTCGGGGAGTACCGCCTGCCGGACGGGCCGTTGACACTCATCGACGAACGGGCACGCCCCGAGGCGCTCGTCGCGCTGCGCCGGCACGGCGTCGAACCGGGGGAGCCGTCGGCGCTCGCGGGACTGGACGGGTACCCCGACGCCACCGTGCTCCCCGGAGAGATCTGGTCGATCCGGCTGATCGAGGACGCGGTGGCCGTGCGCGACCTGCCGCAGGCCGGTACCTACGACCCCGCCACGGGAACCCTGACCGTCCACGCCCGCCCGTACGCCGAGCCGATGACCGTGCTGCTGCGCCGGCACGGTGTCGAGCCGTCGTGGGTGACCTGGGCGGCGCCGGACGCGGAGACCGAGCGGCTGAACCGCCGTGCCGCGTCGGGGGCGGGGAACGCCGGGCCGTTCCGGTCGCCCTGCCTGCTCACGTCCCGGGCACTGGAACTCGTCCCGCGGCCCCACCGGCAGTGGCTCAACGCGCGGACGGTGGACCCGGCCGTCGTGGCGGAACGTGCCACCGGCCCGGCGGGCGGCGAGGACCCGTACTACCGGCGGGAACTGGAGGCGATGTTCGGCGCGCCCGTCGTGTCGGGCCGGACGGCGCCGTGCAGGCTCTGCGGGCGGCCGGCCCTGGAGACGCGCGACAGCCTCGCGTACTGCTTCGGGTGCTGTCGGCTCGCCCGGCGCGGCGTGCTCAGGGACAACGGCACGGACGGGCCGTGGACCGACGCCGTCATCCACGCCCTGCGGCGCCTGGTCCGGATCGAGTTCTCGGGGCCGCCGTCGCTCGCGCAGCTCGACCGGGTGACCGTCACCGATCCCCGGGCGGTCGACGAGGCCATGCTGTGCCGGTTCCTGATCCCGCGCCCGGTCACCGGGCTGCTGACCGCCCGTCCCGCCCGCGCGGCGCGCTCCTGGGTGCAGTGGCTGCAGTTGGCGGGGGTGCTCGACGACGGTGTGCGCCGGGCGCGCGGGACGCTGACCGTCGCCACCGACGGGCACCTGTGCCGCTCCATGCTGGAGCGGCACATCGACGACTTCTTCCACCACCGGGGTGTGGAGCACGAACCCGAACCGCACTACCCCCGCCACCTCGAACTGAACACCACGGGGCTGCGGGCCGACTGGCGGCTCGGCGACGGCACGTTCGTGGAGGCGCTGGGGCTCATGGAGCAGCGGTCGTACTACGAAAAGGTGCAGCGCAAGACGGAGTTGGCGCGGGAGGCGGGCATCCGCCTCGTCACCCTCACGGCCGCGGACCTGGACCGGCTCCCGGAGATCTTCGCGCCCTGGCTCCCGGCCGACCGGGAGGACCCGGCGCGGCGGGCCCCGGTCCGGGAGGACTGACCGGCCGGGGGCGGGGGGCGCCGCCGTCGGTGCCCGCCGGGCGCCACCGGCTGCCGATGCCCGCCGGGAGGGGCGGACCGGCGGGCGCGGACCTCGCCCGGCCGGTCCGCCCTACGTGTGGTCCGGGGCGTGCCCCGTGTCCGGCTTCGATCCCTCGGGCCCCGTCCGGGCGACGGTCTCCCCGCGGATGACGCGACCGCCGTGGGCGTCCGCCCCGGTGTCCGCGGGCGATCCGGCGTGCCGCTCCTCCTTCATCGCCCTCGCCTCGGCCTTGAGGATGCGGGCCGACTTGCCGGCGGACCGGGCGAGTTCGGGGAGCCTCTTGGCGCCCAGGACGCATATGACCACGATCAGGATGATCGCGAGCTCGCTGATTCCGAACATCAGTCGTCACCCTCGTCCTCGTCGCCTTCGAAGAAGTCCCCGACCTCGTCGACGACCTCGGCGGCGACCATGCCGCCGACGACGCCCACCGCGAGCCCGGCGGCGCCCGCCGCGACGGCGGTGCCGATGCCCGGTCCGGAGCGGTGACCGCCGTCGTGGTGATGGCCGCCGTCGTGATGGTGGGCGCCGTCGTGATGGTGGGCGCCGTCATGGCCGTAACCGCCGCCGTGGTGCGGGGCGTACGGGTCGCCGTGACCGTGGGCGCCGTACGCGGGGGCGGGCGCGTGCGTGGAGCGGTGCTCGACCAACTGCCGCAGCCAGCTGTCGACCAGTGCCCGCCAGTCCTGCTGGTGGACGGTGTCATGGGCGACCGTGAACCGGGTGAGCGCGTCGTGCCCGGAGGAGAAGAGGCCGCCGCGCTTGTCGGCCTCCAGCACCACGTCCATGCCGCCCGGAGTGGCGAGGAAGGTCACCTCGATCTCGTTGACCCGGTCCGCGTACTGCGGCGCCGGAGTCAGCTCGATCTCCTGGTAGAAGGGGAGTTGCTGGTGGGTGCCGCCGATGCGGCCGTACTCCAGGTCCGCGGACCTGAAGCCGAAGCCGAGCTGCCCCAGCGCCTCCAGGACGGCCTCCTGGGCCGGCAGCGGGCGCACGGCGAGCTGGTCGAGGTCGCCCTTGTCCTTGGCACCGGCCACCGACAGTTCGGTACGGACACCGAGGACGATGCCCAGGGCCTGCCCGTACAGTTCGGTGATCGGCGTCTCCCAGGGGAGGGCGATCGTGAAGGGAACGGTGCGCTGTTCGCCCTCGTGCAGCCGGAAGCCGCCGCCGACGGTGAAACGCTCGAAGACCACCACGCCTTCCCGTTCCCCCTCCTCGAACTCGGCCTCCACCCGCGCGACGAGTTCCAGCGCGATGTGCTCGATGTCGAAGCCGGCGCTGCCACCCTGGAGGTGGACCCGACCGGACAGGGGGCCGCCCGGCACGGCCGCCCCGGCGTCGAGGATCGTGTCGACGGTGGGGCCGCCCACACCGAGTGAGCCGAGCAGTCGTTTGAACACCATCGAGGCGTCCACTCCCTTACACGCGTACGAGGTTGCGCGGATGTCCGGAACACTGGGACGGACATCCGCGCTCTACAGGCGTGTAGAAGCATAGAGCCGCTGACGGGGCTTCGGGGCGCACGCGGCCGTGCGGAGCGGGAAAGTCCGAAACGGATCGCCCCCTCGTCCGTGCGGGCGCTTGACGGGTCCGTTCCGTCGTGCCTTCGGTGCTGATGGTGCGGCCCGTCGCGGAGTCGGGCGGCGGTCCGCGACCGGGAGGTCGGCGTGTTCGGTGACGGTGTCCGGCGGGTCGCACCCGTCGGCCCCCGTGCGAACGGGGCATCCCCTTGCTCGAAGGGTATGAGGTAAGGCTAACCTTAGTCACTGCGGCCGGGTGGTGAGGCGATCGCGAGTCGTCGGCCTGCCCCCGCACTGTTTGCACGTCCCCGTGAACCATGGAGTCCCCATGACCCTGCCCAGTCGTCCTTCCCTGTTGCTGTCGCGCCGCGCGGTCCGGGCCGCCGCGGTGGCGGCGGCGGCCACGCTGCTCATGACCGGTTGCGGGACGGACTCCGACGACGCCAAGGGCGATGCGGGCAAGGAGTCCGCGGCATCGGCCACCCGTACCGTCAAGGACGCCACCGGCCGGGCCGTCAAGGTTCCGGCCGACCCCAAGCGGATCGTGACGCTCACTCAGGAGGACCTGGACGCCGTCCTCGCGCTCGGCCTGAAGCCGGTGGGCATCACCAACGGGCAGGGCCTCGACAAGCCGCCCGCCTACCTCGCCGACAAGGTCCAGGGCATCGACATCGTCGGCAATCTGCTCCAGCCGGTGATGGACAAGGTCGTCGCGGCCAAGCCCGACCTGATCCTCGCCGGTGACATGCAGGACGAGCAGGTCCTGAAGCAGCTGCGCGAGATCACCCCGGCCACGCTCGTCACCACGGCGCCCACCGACGACTGGAAGCTGTCGCTCCGGGGCATCGGCAACGCCGTCAACAAGCTCGGCGCCGCGAACGAGGTCATCACCGAGCACGAGAACGCCGCCAGGGCCGCGGGCGAGAAGCTCGGTGCGAACAAGGGCGCCGAGGTGTCCATCGTCCGCTGGAACCCGGACGGCCCCAGCTGGATGGAGAACAAGCAGTTCGCCAGTGGCATCGCGCTGGAGATGGGGCTGAAGCGGCCCAAGGCGCAGAACAAGGACGGCAACGCGCACACTCCGTCGCTGAGCCTGGAGAAGATCAACGAGATCGACGGCGACTGGCTGTTCCTCTCGACCCTCACCTCCGACGGCGAGAAGGCGCTCAAGGAAGTCGAGACCAAGCCCGCCTACAAGGAGCTGAAGGCCGTGAAGACCGGCCACGCCGTGACGGTCGACGGCTCCGTCTGGTCGACCCGCGGCGGCCCGCTCGCGGCCGATGTGGTCATGAACGACATCAGCAAGGCGCTGAGCGCCTCCTGACGCCCCCTCCGGTCGGGCGGACCGGGCGGTGCGGGGTGCGGGTCGGGTGTCCCGCACCCCGTGCGTGTTCCGGGGCGCCCGCGGCTGCCGGATGTCCGCCGGCCATCCCCCGGCCCGCCACCGTCCGTCAGGCGGGCCGGTGTCCGGCCCGGCGGGCCCATGCGAGGTCGGCGGCCGTCCAGGCCATCGCCGTCGCCCCGTCCAGCAACGCTTGTTCGGCCCTGGCCGATACGGCCGCCTCGGCGAAGGCCGCCTCGTGCGGGCCCGAGCAGCCGTCGCTGATGTCGAGCACCGGGTGGATGGACGGCACCACGTGCGAGACGTTGCCCATGTCGGTGCAGGCGAACGGCGGCCGTTCCACGGGCTCCGGACGGCCCAACGCACGGGCGTTGGCCGTCCACAGCCGGATCAGTCCGGGGTCGCCGCGGAAGTCCAGGTAGTCGGGCTCCGGGCGCTCCAGGGCCACCTCGCAGCCGGTCGCCAGCGCGCCCGCACGGAAGCACGCCTCCACCCGGTCGCGCAGTTCGGTCAGGTCCTCGGCGGCCAGCGCCCGCAACTCGTACTCGGCGCGGGCCCGGTCGGGGATCGCGTTGGGCGCGCTGCCGGCCTCCGTGGTGATGCCGTGCACCCGCCACTGCGGCGGCAGTTGCTGGCGCAGCAGCCCGATGGCCACCTGGGCCACGGTCAGCGCGTCGGCGGCGTTGCGGCCCTCGTGCGGGTTGAGGCTGGGGTGTGCGGCGCGGCCGGTGTACGTCACCGAGAGGGTGCCGAGCGCGAAGGAACGGAAGTCCGCCATCTCGAACGGGCACGGGTGCACCATCATGGCCGCGTCCACGCCGTCGAAGGCGCCCTGACGGAGCATCAGCTCCTTTCCCGCGCCCCGTTCCTCCGCCGGGGTGCCCAGCACCCTTACGCGCAGGCCGAGTTCGTCCGTCAGCGGGGCGAGGCCGAGCGCGGCGCCGATCCCGGCGGCGGCGATGAGGTTGTGGCCGCAGGCGTGCCCGAGCTCCGGCAGGGCGTCGTACTCGCAGACGATCGCCACCGTCAGCGGGCCGCCGCCCGTGACGGCCTCGAAGGCGGTGTCCAGCCCGTGGGCCGGGGCGGTCACCGCGAAGCCCTGGTCGCCCAGGAGTTCGGCGCACCAGGCGGCGGCACGGTGTTCGGTGAACGCGGTCTCGGGATGGGCGTGGATCCGGCGGCTCAGGTCCAGCAGGGCATCGCGCCGCTCCTCGATCCGTTGCCGTATACGGGACTTGACGGCCTGGGGGGCGGGTGCGGGGGTGTCGTCGTGCGGGTCGGTCATCGGCTCCTCTTCCGGTGGGTGTGATCGCGCCGCCCTCCGTCGTGAAGTTCGCACGGCGGGCACACGGTGCAAGTATTTAGCTTAGGCTTGCCTAAGTCGTTGGCGGTCCAGTGCGCGGCAAGGCTTTCACAACCGAGGAGTTCTCCCCACATGAACGAGCGTCCGGAGTCGTTCCCCCTGCTCACCGCGCAGAGCGGCATCCACTACGCGCAACAGCTCGCCCCGGGCGGCACCGAGTTCCACACGGCGGACGTCGTGGAGATCGAGGGAGCCCTCGACGAGGACCGCTTCGAGCGCGCCCTGCGCCGTACGGTCGAGGAGGCCGAGACCCTGCGACTCCGGTTCACCGAGAAGGACGGCACGCCCGCCCAGTACGCCGACCCGCACCACGTGTTCCGGCTGCACCGGGCGGATCTGCGGGACCTCGCGGACCCCGCCGGGGAGGCCGGACGCCGCATCAGCGCCGACCTGTCCCGGCCCGCCGACCTCGCGGCCGAGGACGGGCTCATGGGCCAGGCGCTGCTGCGGGTCGGCGACAGGCGGTACTGGTGGTACCAGCGCGTCCATCACATCGCCGTCGACGCCTACGCGCTGACCCTGATCGGCCGCCGGGTCGCGGAACTGTACGCGGCCGACGGCGACACGGCGCCGGAGTGCCGGTTCGCCCCGCTGCGCGAGCTCGTCGACGAGGAGCGGGACTATCTGGCGGGCGAACAGTACGCCGCCGACCGGGAGTTCTGGACCGGGCGGATGGCCGGCGCCGTCCCCGTCACGCTCGCACCGCCCACCGTGACCGGTAACGGCAACGGGACCGCGACCGGCAACGGCTCGCTGCGGCACGTCGCCGACCTTCCCGCCGGCGCGCTGGACCGCCTCACCCGCGCCGCCGGGGCCGCCAAGGCCACCTGGGCCGAACTCGTCGTCGCCGCCACCGCCGTCCACCTGCACCGGCTCACCGGGACCGAGGACGTCGTCCTCGGACTGCCCGTCACCAACCGCCGCGGTCCGGCCGCCCTGCGCACCCCTGCCATGGCCGTGAACGTGCTCCCGCTGCGCGTCGCCGTCCGCCCGCGCGACACCGCCGCCGAACTGCTGCGCCGCATCGTGCTGGAGATCCGCCGGGTCCGCCGCCACCAGCGCTACCCGCAGGCCGACCTGCGCCGCGACCTGGGCCTGACCGCCCCGATCGCCCCGCTCACCGGCCCGATGGTCAACATCAAGCCCCACGACGGCGGCACGCTGGACTTCGGCGGCCCGACCGGCACCGTCCGCAACCTCGTCGCGGGGCCGGTCGAGGACCTCGCCTTCGGCGCCTGGCCCGGCCCCGACGACGGCCTCGCCCTCGTGCTGGACGCCAACACCGACCGCTACACCGGCGCCGACACCGAGCGGCACGCGGCCACCTTCCGGCGCTGCCTGGACGGGCTGACCGAACTGCTGCTCACCGACCCGCACCGCCCGGTAGCCGCCCTCGACCTGCTCACCGGCGACGAGACACGCCGCGTCACCGCGGGCCGCTCCGAACCGCCCCACACCGCCACCGTGCCCGAGGAGTTCGCCGCGCGCGCCGCACGCCTCCCGCACGCGACCGCCGTCCGCTGCGGCAACGACACCCTCGCCTTCGCGGAACTGGACGCCGCCGCCAACCGGCTCTCCCACCACCTCGCCGCCCACGGCGTCGGCCCCGAGACACCGGTCGCGCTCGCCCTGCCCCGCTCCACCGGCACGGTCACCGCCCTGCTCGCCGTCCTCAAGGCGGGCGGGGTCTGCCAGCCCCTCGACCTCGGCCACCCGCCCGCCCGCACCCTCGCCGTCCTGGAGGACGCCCGCCCGGCCTGTGTCCTCGGCACCGCCGAGGCCCTGGCCGGGCTCCCCGAGCACGGACTGCCGGTGATCGCCCTCGACGACCCCCGGACGCTCACCGCCCTCGCGCAGGCGCCCGCCGACCGTCCCGCCGCCACGCCCGGCCCGGACGACGCCGCCTACATCATCCACACCTCCGGCTCCACCGGCCGCCCCAAGGGCGTGGTCGTCACCCACGCCTCCCTCGCCAACCTGTACGCCGGCCACGGCACCGACCACATCGCCCCCGCAGTCGCCCGCACCGGACGCGCCCGGCTCAAGGTCGCCCACAGCGCCTCGTTCGCGTTCGACGCCTCCTGGGACCCGGTGCTGTGGATGGTCCACGGCCACGAACTGCACCTGCTCGACGACGCCACCTACCGCGACCCGGCCGCGCTGACCGCCTACGTCGACGAGCACCACGTCGACTACCTCGACGTCACCCCCTCCTACGCCGAGGCCCTCCTCGCCGAGGGGCTGCTCGACGACGGCCACCACAAGCCCGCCGTGCTCGTCGTCGGCGGCGAGCACGTCCCCGCGCCGCTGTGGGACCGCCTCGCCGCCACCGAGGGCGTCCACCCGCTCAACCTCTACGGACCCACCGAGACCACCGTCGACGCCTGCCACTGGACCGGCCCCGGATCCGACGGCAGCCCCGTGCGCGCCACCCGGCTCTACGTCCTCGACACCGCCCTGCGGCCGTGCCCCGACGACGTCCCCGGCGAGCTCTACGTGGCCGGTGCCTGCCTCGCCCGCGGCTACCTCGGACGGCCCGACCTGACCGCGCAGCGGTTCGTCGCCGACCCCTTCGGCGCCCTGCACGGCGATCCGGGCGGCCGGATGTACCGCACCGGCGACCTGGTGCGGCGCCGCGCCGACGGCACCGTCGAGTTCCTCGGCCGCACCGACGACCAGGTGAAGATCCGTGGCTTCCGGATCGAACTCGGCGAGATCCAGGCCGTGCTGGCCGCGCACCCCGCCGTCGACCGGGCCGCCGTCATCGCCCGTGACGCGGCCGGCGGCAAGCGGCTGCTGGCCTACGCCGTGCCCCGTCCCGGTGCGGACACCGACCCGGCCGTCCTGCGCGACCATCTCGCCGCCGCGCTGCCCGCGCACATGGTCCCGGCGGCCGTGACGCTCCTCGACGAACTGCCCCGCACCGCCAACGACAAGCTCGACCACCGGGCCCTGCCCGACCCCGCCCCGCTCGCCCCGCCGCCCGCGGACCCCGCCGAGGCACCCGATGACCCCCACACCGACGTCGTCGCCGGACTCTTCGCGGACCTGCTCGGCCTGGACACGGCCCCGGCGCCCGGCACCTCCTTCTTCGACCTGGGTGGCCACTCACTGCTCGCGGCCCGTCTCGCCGCCCGGCTGCGCGAGACCTTCGGCGTACCCGTCTCCGTCGCCGACGTGTTCCGCGAGTCCACCCCGGCCGCGCTCGCCGCCCTGGTCCGCGCCCGCGACACCGACCCCTCCGAGGCCACGACCACCCGGGCCACGGCGCCGGACCCGGAACCCGGCACCGGCGAGGCGCCGTTGTCACCGGCCCAGCAGCGGCTGTGGTTCCTGCACCGGCTGGAAGGGCCCAGCCCGACCTACAACATCCCGCTCGTCCTCACCGTCGAAGGACCGCTGGACGAGAACGCGCTCAGCGCCGCCATCGCCGACCTGACGGCACGCCATGAAACCCTGCGGACCATCTATCCCGTCCCCGACGACGGCCCGGACAGCCTGCCCCGCCAGCACGTCCTCGCCCCCGACGACCCGGCCGCCCGGCCCCGACCGCACCGCGCCGCCGACGGCGAGGACCTGACGGCCGCAGCCCGTCACACCTTCGACCTGGCCCGCGAGATCCCGTTGCGCGCCACCCTGTTCACCGAGGACGACGACCGGCACACCCTGCTGCTGGTCCTGCACCACATCGCCGGGGACGGCGCCTCCACCACCCCGCTGGCCGACGACCTCGCCACCGCCTACCGGGCCCGACTCGAAGGCCGCGCACCGCAGTTCACCCCGCTGCCCCTGCGGTACGCCGACCACACGGCCCGGCAGCTGCGCCGGCTCGGCACCCCCGCCGCGCCCACCCCGCTCGCCACCGCCCGACTGGATTACTGGAAGGAGGCGTTGGCCGGGCTGCCCGACCAGCTCGACCTGCCCACCGACCGGCCCCGCCCGTCCGTGGCCGGAACCGACGGCGACACCGTCCCCTTCGCGGTGGACGCCGCCGCCCACGCCGCGCTCGCCCGGCTTGCCCGCGCCACCGGCGCCAGCGTGTTCATGGCCGTGCAGGCGGGGCTGGCCGCCCTCCTCACCCGGCACGGCTGCGGCACCGACATCCCGCTCGGCACTCCCGTCGCCGGACGCGACGACGACGCCACCGCCGCGCTCGTCGGCTTCTTCACCAACACCGTCGTCCTGCGCACCGACACCTCCGGCGACCCCACCTTCCGCGAACTGCTGGCGCGTGCGCGGACCACCGCGCTGGCCGCCTTCGACCACGACGACCTGCCCTTCGACCACCTCGTCGAAGCCCTCAACCCGCCCCGGTCACTGGCCCGCCACCCCCTCTTCCAGACCATGCTGGCCTGGCAGTCGGTGCCGGACGCCGCGTTCCCGCTCGGCCCGGACGCCACCGCCCGGCTGTCCACCATGACCTCCGGCACCGCCAAGTTCGACCTCACCCTCAACGCGGGCGAACTGGCGGGCGGCGGCATCGGCGGCTTCCTGGAGTTCCGCACCGACCTGTTCGACCGCCCCACCGCCCAGGCCCTGGCCGACCGCCTCGGGCGGCTGCTCACCGCCGCCGCCGAGGCCCCGGACACCCCGCTCGGCCTGCTGCCGCTGCTGAGCGCCGACGAACACCACCGCGCACTCGTGGACGCCAACCTTCCCGCCGCCGCGGCCGACGGCGAGCACCCCGCCCCGGCCGCGACCACCCCCGCCACGCTCGCCGACCGCTACGAGGAGGCCGCCCGACGGCACCCCGACCGGATCGCCGTCAGCCACGAGGGCGCCACCCTCACCTACACCGAACTCTCCGAGCGCGCCCACCGGCTGGCCCGGCTGCTGACCGACCGCCGCATCGGCCCCGGCTCCGTCGTCGCCCTCGCCCTGCCCCGCTCCCTCGACCTGGTCACCGGCCTGCTCGCGGTCTCCCTCGCGGGCGCCGCGTACCTGCCGCTCGACCCCGACTACCCGGCCGACCGACTGGCGTACATGCTGGCCGACGCCCACCCCGCCGCCGTCGTCACGGACACCGCCACCGCGCCCGGACTGCCCGAGCACGATCTGCCGCTGATCACCGTGGACGGCGACGCCGCCGAGGCGTACGACGGCACCCCGCTGCGCCAGGAGGACCGGGTCCGCCCGCTGACCCCCCACGACCCCGCGTACATCATCTACACCTCCGGCTCCACCGGCCGGCCCAAGGGCGTCGTGGTCACCCACCACAACGTCACCCGGCTGCTCACCGCCACCGACCACTGGTTCGGCTTCGGACCGGACGACGCCTGGACCCTGTTCCACTCCTACGCCTTCGACTTCTCCGTCTGGGAACTCTGGGGCGCCCTGCTGTACGGCGGCAAGGTCGTCGTCGTACCCCACCTGACCAGCCGCGACCCGGGCGCCTTCCTGAGGCTGCTGGCCGCAGAACGGGTGACGGTCCTCAACCAGACACCGTCCGCCTTCCACCAGCTGGCCGCCGCCGACCGCGAGGAACCCGGACACGAACTCGCCCTGCGCCACGTCGTCTTCGGCGGCGAGGCGCTGGAACCCGGCCGCCTCGACGACTGGTACGCCCGGCACGCCGACGACGCGCCCCGGCTGGTCAACATGTACGGCATCACCGAGACCACCGTGCACGTCACCCACTTCCCGCTGGACCGGGCCACGGCAGCCGCCGCCACTTCCTCCACCATCGGCGTCAACATCCCCGACCTGCGTGTCTACGTGCTCGACGAACGGCTCCAGCCGGTGCCGCCGGGCGTGACCGGAGAGATGTACGTCGCCGGGCAGGGCGTGGCCGCCGGATACCTCGGCCGGCCCGACCTGACCGCGACCCGCTTCGTCGCCGACCCCTACGCCCGTCTGTTCGGGGAGAGCGGCGCCCGGATGTACCGTTCCGGCGACCTCGCGCGCAGGCGAGCGGACGGCACCCTGGAGTACTTCGGCCGCGCCGACCACCAGGTCAAGATCCGTGGCTTCCGCATCGAACTCGGCGAGATCGAGGCCGTGCTCGCCGCCCACCCGCGGGTCGCGGACGTGGCCGTCGCGGTCCGCGAGGACGTCCCCGGCGACAAGCGGCTCGTCGCCTACGCCGTACCGGCGCCCGACGCCCCGGAGGGCGCGGATCTCGCCGCGGCGCTGCGCGAACACGCCGCCCGCGACCTGCCCGTCCACATGGTCCCGTCCGCCGTCGTCGCCCTGGAACGGCTTCCGCTGACCGGTAACGGCAAGCTGGACCGCAAGGCCCTGCCGGCCCCCGGCCGCCCCGCCGCCACCGACTCGCGCGCCCCGCGCGGACCGCGCGAGGAACAGCTGTGCGCGATCTTCGCCGAGGTGCTCGGCGCGGAACGGGTCGGCGTCGACGACAACTTCTTCGACCTCGGCGGCCACTCGCTGCTCGCCGTCCGCCTCGCGGCCCGCGTCAGGGCCGCCCTCGGCGCGGACGTCTCCATCGGCACCGTCTTCCGCTCCCCGACTCCCGCCGCCCTGGACGGCGCGCTCGAAGCGGCGGCGGACGGCGGACGTCGCGACGACCCGCTCGACGTGCTCCTGCCGCTGCGCCCGGCCCGCGAGGGCGACCGCGCTCCGCTGTACTGCGTCCACCCGGCTGGCGGGCTGAGCTGGTGCTACGCCGGACTCATCCGCCACCTGCCCGCCGACGTGCCGATCTACGGCCTCCAGGCACAGGGCGTCGGCCCCGCCACCTCGGGCGAACCGCTGCCCGCGACGCTGGAGGAGCTCGCCGCGCACTACGCGGCCCGGATGCGGGAGGTGCAGCCCGCCGGACCGTACCGGCTGCTCGGCTGGTCCACCGGCGGCATCATCGCGCAGGCCATGGCCACGCACCTCCAGGACCGTGGCGAGGACGTCGAGCTGCTCGCCGTGCTCGACGCCTACCCCGCCGAGGGCTTCCGCGAGCTGCCCGTGCCCGACCACGCCGAGGCGATGGAGTCCCTGCTGGCGATGGGCGGCTACGGCCCCGACGTCCTGGACGGCGAGGAACTCACCACCGCCCACGTGATCGAGGTGCTCCAGCGCGAGGGCAGCCCGCTCGCCGCGCTGAACGCCCCGACGCTGGAGGCGCTGGCGGAGATCTACCTCAACACCAACCACCTCGTGCGGGGCTTCGACCACCGGTGCTTCGACGGCGACGTGCTGTTCTTCCGGGCCACCGTCGACACCATCGACGACGAACTCACCCCCGACACCTGGGCCCCGTACGTGGGCGGGCGCATCGACAACACGGACATCGCCTGCTCCCACAAGGACATGACCCTGCCCGAACCGATCGCGCACATCGCCCGCGTGGTCGCCGACCGCCTGAACGACCTGGAGAAGTGACACCACGATGGCTGTGAACGACGACGCCCCCGTCAACCCCTTCGACGCCGACGGGGAGGCCGACACCTTCCTCGTCCTCGTCAACGAGCGGCGTCAGCACTCGCTGTGGCCGGACTTCGCCGACCTGCCGGCCGGCTGGACCGCGGTGCACGGTCCGTGCCCGCGTCAGGAGGCACTGGAGTGGGTGACCGCGCACGACACCGGACTGCTGACCCGGTGACCGCGTCCGACTCCCGTACCGGACCGAAGTCCCGTACCGGACCAAGCCGTCGGCCGTCGTTGCCGCGCATCGGTCCGCGGCTCGCCGTGGTCCTCGTCTATGTGGCCGCGATGTGCATGAACGGCCTCGACTCCACCATCGTCAACCCGGCCCTCTACACCATCGCCGAGGACTTCGGACGGCCCGTCGGTGCGGCCAACACCGTCGAGACGGCGTTCCTGGTCGCGCTGGCGCTCACGCTGCCGGTGGCGGGCTGGCTCGGCGACCGGTACGGCACCAAGCGGGTCTTCCTCGGTTCGCTGGCCGTCTTCACGGCCGCCTCCGCCCTGTGCGGACTGGCCTGGAACCTGCCCGTGCTGGTCGTCGCGCGGGCGGTGCAGGGGCTGGCGGGCGGCCTGCTGACCCCGGTGGGGATGACGCTGCTGTTCCGGGCGTTCACCCCGCCGGAGCGGGGCGGGCTGGCGAAGGTGCTGATCGTGCCGACGGCGCTGATGCCCGCCCTCGGCCCGCCGCTCGGCGGTCTGCTCACCGAACACCTCTCCTGGCACTGGCTGTTCTTCGTCAACGTGCCGGTCGGCGTGGCAGCCGTGCTGCTCGGCGCGGCCGGGCTGCGCGAGCACGTGGAGGGCACCGCGGGGCCGTTCGACCGGGCCGGGTTCTGGCTGGCGACGCCCGCCCTGGGGCTGCTCACCTACGCGCTCGGCTTCGGTCCGGCGCGCGGCTGGTCCGACCCCGTCATCGCGGGCTGCGCGGTCGCGGGCGGTGCCCTGCTGGTGGCGACCGTGATCCAGCAACGCCGGGCCCCCGCACCCCTGCTGGGGCTGCGGTTGTTCGCCGACCGGTACTACGGCACGGCCGCCGCGCTGGCCGCCCTCACGGCCGCCGGGCTCATGGGCGTGCTGTTCGTGGTGCCGCTGCTGTTCCAGGCGGCACTCGGCGGCACCGCGCTGGACGCCGGACTGAGCGTCTTCCCCGAGGCGTTGGGCCTGATGCTGGCCTCGCAGATGGTGGACCGGCTGCTGCCGCGTCTGGGCCCGCGCCGGCTGGCCGCGACCGCGCTGGTCGCGGCGGCCGTGGTGTTCGGCGCGCTGGCGGTGCCGGGCACGGCGGAGAACGCCTGGGCGGTGCGGGCCCTGATGTTCCTGATCGGGCTGGTGCTGGGCACGGCCGTGCTGACCGTGCAGCTCGCCGGGTTCGAGACCGTCACCCCGCCCGACATGGGTCAGGCGATGGGCCTCTTCCAGATCGTCCGCACCCTGGGCGGCGCGCTCGGCATCGCGCTGTGCGCGGCGCTGGTCGGCGGCGGCGCGCACCCGGCGGGGACGGCGATGGACGCCGGGCCCTTCCGTACCGCGGTGTGGGCCTCGGCCGTACTGGTGGCGCTGTCGGCGGTGCTCGCCCTGCGGCTTCCGCGCACCGCGTCCCAACCGCCGCCGCTGGACGAGGGCATGGCGGAGGACGGGGGACCGGGACCGGAACCAACCGGGGGCGCGGAGCCGCCGGAGCGGCCCCGGGGAGCGGAGGCCCGGGACCGCGACACCACGCCCTGACGGACGGACCGAAGGCGCCACGCGGCGGGATGCGCGTGGCGCCTTCGGCATGCCCCGGGAGAGGGCGGAGGCGTGGACGGGCGCTTGGACGCACGAGGCGCCTTACGGGGCGCGGGCCGCACGGCACGGGTGTCCGGTGTGCGGCGCGCGACCCGTGGTGCGTACGGGCGTGCGGCGCGCCCCCGCCCCGCCCCGCGCCGTCAGTCGCCCGCGCGCCCCAGCAGCGCCGAAAGCGCGTCGGCCAGGCCTCCCCGCCAACAGGCGTAGTCGTGACCGCCGTTGAACTCCCGGTAGACGACGTCGTAGCCACGGGCCCGCAGGACATTGCGCAGCCGCCGGTTCTCCGCCAGCAGCATCCACTCCTGGAGACCCACCTCCAAGTACAACCGGACGGGCCGCCGTTCGCCGCTCGCGTACTGCCGGGTGAGCCATTCCTCGCCGCGCTCCGGATCGTTCTCCGGCCACCAGAAGGACCCCGACTGCGACACGGCGAGACCGAACCGGTCGGGGCGGCGGTGCGCGGCGAACGCGGCGGTCAGCCCGCCCGCGCTCTGCCCGGCGACGAGGGTCCGCTCCGGGCGGGCCGTCGCACCGAACTCGGCCTCCGCCCACGGCAGCAGGGCGTCCGCGAGCCAGTCCACGAACGCCCCGTTGCAGCTCAGGTCGTCCATCCGGCGGTCCATCGTGTCCACCAGCAGGGCCACCGTGGGCGGCAGGGCCCCCTCCGTGTGCATCCGGTCCAGCATCCCGCCGGCGTCCAGCACCGGCCCCCACATCTCCCCGTCGAGCAGCACGGCGACCGCGTACGGCGTCGCCGACGGACCGTGCCCCGGCGGGAGATGGACGGTCACCCGCCGTCCGCCCACCTCGCGCTCCAGGGTCCTCCCGCGCGGCGGGGGAGGACCGTCACCGTCGGCATCGACGTAGGGTTGCGGCGGCGCGTCGGGCAGGGACAGGACCGAGGCGGGTGCGCGTCCCCCGTGCGCGGGCAGGACGGCCGCACTGTTCAGCGGGTCCGGCAGCGCCCGGTCCAGGGCGGCCCGCCAGGAGACCCGGTCGGTGCGCAGCAGCTCCTCGCGGGTGCCGTGGCCGGGCAGGAACTGGTACGAGGCGCGGTGGTCGGCGCGCAGCCGGTGGGAGAGCGCCCAGACGCCCGTGCCGTCGACCCGGTGCATCAGATGGCGGGTCAGGTCACCGGAGTGGCGGTCGCGGTCGGTGACCGTGTGCACCAGGAGCAGGACGTCCGAGGTGGGAAGGTCCGGGGCGTCCCGCCAGAGGAAGGTGACCAGGCGGTGCGCCGGGTCGCCCTCGGGGTCGGGCTCGACGAGTGGTGTGCCCCTCCGCTCGGCGCGCAGCCAGAACTCGGCCTCGGCGCCCGGGATGCGGGCCCGGACCCCGTCGCGCAGGGCGCTCAGGACGGGGCTGGGGAGAGCGGTCACGGTCGTCCGCCTTTCGTACATCGGTCGGGAGGGGGCCGGCCCGAGGGAGGGCCGGGGGAGTGCGCGCGGTCGGCACGTGCCTAGGTGGCGTGGATCCGGCGGGTCGCCGACCCATGTCTCGGAGCGTGTCGGGTGACTTTCGATCGGAAGGCGGACGCGGCATGGTGCGCGCGACCCAAGGCGCCGGGATGTCCTCGGACGGGGTCTCCCCTGCTCGAACGGGGTCGAGAGCTCGGGGAAGGCGCCACGAGGGCATTGCGGCAACGCCGCAGGCGTGCGTGCCGGGGCGTGGCCGCCCGGTCGGAGGTCACCCGACAGGCCCTCAGACGCGGGTGGCGGCCGAACGGCCCAGCAGCACCCACAACAGGAAGGGACCGCCGAGGACGGTGGTCACCACGCCGACCGGGAGTTCGGAGCCGGAGAAGGCGATGCGCCCCACGGTGTCGGCGGCCACCACCATCACCGCTCCGGTCAGCATGGACCCGATCAACGGCACCCTGAGCGGACCGGCGAGCCGCGCGGCGATGACGGGGGAGGCCAGCGCGACGAAGGCCACCGGCCCGCACACGCCCACCGCGAGACCGGCCAGGGCCACGGCGAGCAGCATGCACACCAGCCGGACCCGGTCCGGGCGGATGCCCACGGAGGCGGCCGTCGCGTCGTCGAAGCGCAGCACGGACAGGTGCCGGGCCGTGGCGAGGGCCGCGGGAACGAGCACGGCGAGCCCGATCAGCACGGGCACCGCGACGGAGTAGCCGCGCCCGTTGAGGCTGCCGGAGGTCCACACGTACAGGGAACCGGCCGAGCTGAGGGACCGCCGGGACAGCACCACCTGGGTGACGGCGGAGGCCAGGGCCGACATGGCGAGGCCGACCACCAGCACGCGATAGCCGCGCTGTCCCAGCCCGCCGGAGACGGTCGTCACGACGACGACGGCGGCGAGGGCGCCGAGGGGTCCGGCCCACCAGGCGCCGAAGGTGCCGGTGGCGCTGAGGGTCACGGACAGCAGGACGGCCGCGGTGGCACCGTCGTTGACGCCGAGGAGCTCGGGGGTGGCGAGCCGGTTGCGGGCCAGTGTCTGGGTCAGACAGCCGGCCAGTCCCAGGGCCGCCCCGGCCGTCAGCCCGGCGACGATCCGGCCGAGCCGGAACTTCTGCACGAGCAGCACGTCGAAGCGGTCGCCCTGGCCGAACACGGCACGGAACGTACGACCCACGCCCATGTCGCTCTGGCCCGCGTACGCCGAGAACACCACGGCCGCCACCGCCAGCGCGGCGAGCGCGAGCGCGGCGAGGGCCGGCCGGCGGTGCACCAGCAGCGAGAACGGGCCGCGCCGCAGCACGGCCGTCCCCGCGGAAAGGGCCTTGGTCGCCGCCGGACCGTCCTGCGCCGTCGTCCCGGTCGTTTCCGCGGGCCCGGACGGGGTGGTGTCCGCCGTCCCGGCCGCCTCGTGGACCGCACGGCGGCGCGGCAGAACTCCCGCCAGACGGGCGGGGAGCGGTGTCCGGCCCCGTCCGGGCGGGGCGGTGTCGGCGGCCGGTTCGGTCATGCCCATCGCGGCCAGCTGCCGCGAGCGCACGATGCCGATGAGGACCGGTGCGCCGATGAGCGCCACGATCACCGACACCGGCGCCTCGAAGGGGCGCGACACCACCCGGGCGGCCACGTCCGCGACCGTCAGCACCGCGGCGCCGACGAGCCCGGCCAGGACCAGCCGCGCCGCCGCCCGGGTACCGGCCAGGGCGCGGGCCACGAATCCGGAGAGGAGCCCCAGGAAGGAGATGGGGCCGGCCAGCGCGACGGCCGCGGCGGTGAGGAGGGTCACCGCCACCGCCACCGTGGTGCGGATGACCGACGGCCGGTGGCCGAGGCTGCGGGCGAGGTCGTCGCCGAGCGCGAGCGCCGACAGCGGGCGGGTGACCAGCAGCGCGACCACGAACCCGACGACGAGCACGGGCAGCAGGCGGGACAGTTCGCCGAAGCCCTCCGTGCCCGCGAGGGAGCCCAGCACCCAGAACCGGAACCGGTCGTAGGTCTCGGCGGAGTTGACCACGATGACGCTGGTGAGCCCGCCGAAGGTCGCGCCCAGCGCGGAGCCGGCGAGCACCAGCCGCATGGGGGAGCCGCCGCGGCCCCGCCCGGCGATGAGCAGGACCAGCCCGCTGGCGGTCACGGCGCCGACGAAGGCGCACACCAGATAGGCGTAGCCGGAATCGAGGCCCAGCAGCCCGATCCCGGCGACCACGCCCAGCGAGGCACCCGCGTTGACGCCCAGCAGCCCGGTCTCGGCCAGCGGGTTGCGGGTGACGGCCTGGAGCAGGCTTCCGGCGATGCCGAGTGCGGCGCCCACCAGAACGGCAGTCAGCGTACGGGGCAGTCGCAGATCGCCGATGACCAGGGCGAGCCGGCTGTCCGTCCGGGCGCCGTGACGATTCAGCAGATAGTCCAGCGCCCCGCCCGCGCCGACCTCGCCCGCACCGACGCACAGCGAGACGCCGCAGAGCAGCACGACGACGGCCGCGAACCCGGCGACGAGCAGCCAGGTACGGCGACGGGTCGGGTCGGCCGAAGGACGGCGCCCCGGTCCGGTTTCGGCCACGGCGGCGGGGGCTTCGTCGGCCTCGGCCGTCAACATCCCCGTGTTCTCGCGCACTTGGCCGTGGGGCCTTCGGGCATCGGAATCCCACATCTGCATGAAGTGAGGTTAGCCTAACCATAGGTCGGTGGAGTCGCGCCCGTCGCTGCCGAGCTGCGGGTGGCTGTCGACCGGGGCCGAATAAGGTTAGGCTTACCTAACGAATTGGGGGTCAGGCATGTCCGACGTCATATCCGACGATTCCGCGTCCACGGCCGCACCGACGGTCCGGGACCGCTACGAACTCCTCGGCAGGGGCGGCCTCCTGGCCGACCGCCGAGCCCTGGTCACCGGGGCGGGGCAGGGCATCGGCGCCGCCGTCGCCCGCGCGCTCGCCGCCCAGGGAGCCCATGTGGCGGCGACCGACCGGCGCCCCGAGGGCGTCGAGGCGCTCGCGGCCGAACACGCCGGGCCCGCCGCGCTCGGGGTATCCACCGCGACGGCCGACGCGTCGAAGCGGTCGGGAGTCATCACGCCGTACGCCATGGACGTCACCGACGCCGCGGCCGTGCGGGACGTGGTGGACACGGTCACCACCCGGCACGGCCCGCTCGACATCCTGGTCAACGTGGCCGGGATCCTGCGCCCGGGTCCGGCGGCCGAACTGTCCGATCAGGACTGGGCGGACACCTTCGCCGTGAACGCCACGGGCGTCTTCCACACGGCCCGCGCCGTCGCCCCCGGCATGGTGGCCCGAGGCTGCGGCAGCATCGTCACCGTCGGCTCCAACGCCGCCGGCGTGCCCCGGGTCCATCTCGGCGCCTACGCCGCCTCCAAGGCCGCCGCCGCGATGTACACCAAGTGCCTCGGCCTGGAACTGGCCCGCAGCGGCGTCCGCTGCAACGTGGTCGCGCCCGGATCCACCGACACGGCCATGCAGCGCGCGCTGTGGCAGGACCGGGACGCCCCGGCCCGGGTCCTGGACGGCGACCCGGCGGTCTACCGCACGGGCATCCCGCTCGGCCGGATCGCCGAACCGTCCGACATCGCCGACGCGGTCCTCTTCCTCGTGTCGGACCTGGCCCGCCACATCACCATGCAGGAGCTCTACGTGGACGGCGGCGCCACCCTCCGCTGACCGGAACGGCCGCCGCGGCGGCCGCCACCGATCCGTCCGTACCCCGTGCACCCCACCCCTTCCCCGCACACACTCCCCGCTCACCCGCACCGCACGCCCGCACCCACCGCCGGACGTGCGAGAAACGGAGCCACCGTGTCGACGGCACCCCAGGTCGCCGCACCCCGTACCACCGCCGAGCCGGCCCACCCCGCCGTGGGCGTGGCCACCGGCCTGCTCAACTCCTTCGTCCCGGGCGCCCGGTTCCTCGGCACCCCGACACGCACGCTCCTCGGCGAGGGAGTGCACAGCGAGGTGCCGCACGACGAACGTCCCCTCCCCCTGCGGGTGGCCGCCGCCCTCGCCGCGGCCCGCGCCGCCGGACACGCCGCCCCCGTCGTCATGGGCGCCATACCCTTCGACCAGGACGCCCCCGCCGCGCTCGCCGTGCCGGACGTGCTGCACACCGCGCCCCCGCTGACCTCCGACCCGCTGGTCGCCCTGCCCGCCGACCCGCCCTCCCCGGCCGACACCAGTGACCTGACGGTCCACCAGGAGCCGGTGCCCGAGGAGTACGGGGCGTCCGTGGCCGCCGCCGTCGGGCGCATGTGGAAGGGCGAGTTCAGCAAGGTCGTCCTCGCCCGCACCCTCCGGCTCGACGCCGTCCGTCCGTTCGACCTCCCGGCGATGCTCCAGCGGCTGGCCCGCCGCGACCCCTCCGGCTACACCTTCGCCCTGCCCACCGGCCCCGACCGCACCCTGCTCGGCGCCAGCCCCGAACTGCTGGTATCCCGGCACGGCACCCGCGTGGTCGCCAACCCGCTCGCCGGATCCGTACCGCGCAGCGACGACCTCGCCGAGGACGTCCGGCGCGCCGCGGCCCTCCTGGAGTCGGCCAAGGACCTCCACGAGCACGCGGTCGTCGTCAACGCGGTGCAGGAGAGCCTCGCCCCCCACTGCACCGGCCTCACCGTGCCCGCCAAGCCGACCCTGGTCCGCACCGCCACCATGTGGCACCTGTCCACCACCGTCACCGGCACCCTGCGCTCCCCGGACACCACCGCCCTCGAACTGGCCTGCGCGCTGCACCCGACCCCCGCCGTCTGCGGCACCCCCACCGACACCGCCCGACGGGTCATCCGGGAGAGCGAACCCTTCGACCGCGGCTTCTTCACCGGCATGGTCGGCTGGGGCGACGCCGACGGCGACGGCGAATGGGTCGTCACCATCCGCTGCGCCGAGGCCGGACCGACCTCGCTGCGCCTGTACGCGGGCGCCGGGGTGGTGTCCGCCTCGGAGCCCGAGGCGGAGACCGCCGAGACCGCCGCCAAGTTCCGTACCTTCCTCGGCGCCGTGGGGGCCCAGCTGTGACCGCGACGACGACCCCGGCCCAGGGCCCGACGCCGACCGCGGCCGGGACGACCGTCCCGGACCCGACCCCGACCTGGCCCGCCGCGTTCGCCGAGCGCTACCGGGCCGCGGGGTACTGGCGCGGCGAGACCTTCGGAGCCATGCTCCGCGAGCGGGCCGCGGCCCATCCCGACCGCGTCGCGGTCGTCGACCCGGGCGGCGACGCCGACCGCCGCTGGACCTATGCCGAACTCGACGCCCGTGCCGACCGGATGGCCGCCGGGCTGCTGGCCCGGGGCATCGCCAAGGGCGACCGGGTGGTGGTGCAACTCCCCAACATCGCAGAGTTCTTCGAAGTGGTCTTCGCCCTCTTCCGGATCGGCGCGCTGCCCGTCTTCGCGCTCCCCGCGCACCGGGAGACCGAGATCCGCTACTTCTGCGAGTTCACCGAGGCCTCCGCCTACGTGGTCGCCGGAGTGCACGGCGGCTACGACTACCGCGAGCTGGCCGCCGCCGTCCGCGCCGAAGTCCCCGCTCTGCGGCACGTGTTCGTGGCCGGTCCGGACGCGGGCGCGTTCGAGGCGCTGGACGCGGTGCACGCCGAGCCCGTCGACGTCGACGGCCCCGAACCCGGCGATCTTGCCTTCCTGCAGCTGTCCGGCGGCAGCACCGGCATCCCCAAGCTGATCCCGCGCACCCACGACGACTACATCTACTCGCTGCGCGGCTCCAACGAGATCTGCGCGGTGGACGAGCACAGCGTCTACCTGTGCGCGCTGCCCGCCGCCCACAACTTCCCGCTCTCCTCGCCGGGCACGCTCGGCGCGCTGTACGCGGGGGCCCGGGTCGTGCTCTGCCCGCAGCCCAGCCCCGAGGTGGCGTTCCCCCTGATCGAACGGGAACGGGTCACCATCACCGGTCTCGTGCCGCCGCTGGCCCTGGTCTGGACCGAGGCCGCCCCCGGCACCGCGTACGACCTGAGCAGTCTGGACGTGCTGCTGGTCGGCGGCGCCAAGTTCAGCGAGCAGGCCGCCCGCCGGGTCCGCCCCGCCCTCGGCTGCACGCTCCAGCAGGTCTTCGGCATGGCGGAGGGGCTGGTCAACTACACCCGCCTCGACGACCCCGCGGAGACCGTCGTCACCACCCAGGGCCTGCCCATCTCCCCGGACGACGAGATCCGTGTCGTCGACGACGCCGACGACGACGTGCCCCCGGGCGAGTCCGGGCACCTGCTGACCCGTGGGCCGTACACCATCCGCGGCTACTGGCGCGCGCCCCAGCACAACGCCCGCGCGTTCACCGAGGACGGCTTCTACCGCACCGGTGACATCGTCCGCCGCACCACGACCGGACACCTGATCGTCGAGGGCCGGGCCAAGGACCAGATCAACCGGGGCGGCGAGAAGATCGCCGCCGAGGAGGTCGAGAACCACATCCTCGCCCACCCCGCCGTGCACGACGCCAACGTGGTCGGCGAACCGGACCCCTACCTCGGTGAACGCAGCCTCGCCTACGTCATCCTGCGGGACGGTGCCGGACCGCTGAAGCCCGTGGAGATCAAGCGTTTCGTACGCGGCCGGGGCCTGGCCGGCTACAAGGTGCCCGACCGGGTCGAGTTCGTGTCCGAGTTCCCGCAGACGGGCGTCGGCAAGATCTCCAAGAAGGACCTCCGGGCCGCCGCCGTACGGAGCGAGCCCGCCTCGCCCGAGGACCCCGGTCCGGCGGCACCCGCCGGACCGGCCCCCACCGGCCCCGAAGGCGCCGACCACCGGCGACCCGCCCCCGCACAGGACTGAACGGACACCCCATGGCCCTGCCCGAGATCACCTCCTACCCCATGCCGGACGCGGCCGACCTGCCCGCGAACCGGGTCGACTGGAAGGCCGACCCGGCCCGCGCGGTCCTGCTCGTGCACGACCTGCAGAACTACTTCCTCTCCGCCTACGACGAGAGCACGGACCTGATCCCGAGACTCCTGGCGAACGTCGCCGCCCTGCGGGCGCGCGCCCGGGAGCTGGGCATCCCCGTCCTCTACACCGCCCAGCCCGGCGGGCAGACCCCGCCGCAGCGCGGTCTGCAGCAGGACTTCTGGGGACCCGGCCTGCCCGCCGACCCGGCGGCCGAGGCGATCGCCGACGCCGTCGCCCCCGGCCCGGACGACACCGTCGTGACCAAGTGGAAGTACAGCGGGTTCGCCCGCACCGATCTGGCCGACCGGCTGTCCGCGCTCGGCCGCGACCAGATCGTCGTCACGGGCGTCTACGCCCACATCGGTGTGCTGATGACCGCCTGCGACGCGTGGATGCGGGACATCGAGGCGTTCGTCGTGGCCGACGCCGTGGCGGACTTCTCCGCCGAGGAACACGCCATGGCCCTGAAGTGGGCCGCCGGGCGGTGCGCCGTCGTCACCACCACCGACACCGTCCTGGAAGGGATCTGAACATCGTGGCACTCACCCTGGAAGAGATGCGCAATGACATCGCCGACGTCCTCGGCGAGTCCGTCGACGACATCCCCGACGACGAGAACCTCGTCGACTACGGCCTCGACTCCGTCCGGCTGATGACCCTGGTCGGCCGCTGGCGCGAGGCCCACGGGGCCGACATAGCCGTCGCGGACCTCGCCGAGCGCCCCGCCGTCGAGGAGTGGGCCGTGCTGCTGAAGGTCACCGTCTGACCCGGCCGAGGAGGACGGCCCGGGCCCGGGGCGCGCGGTGAGGAAGCCAGTACCGCGCCCGCGGGCCCCGGGGCCGGTCCCCGCGGGCGGCCCGGGCCGGCCTGTCGGCGGCCCGGTCGAAGTGACGTGACGTCAGCCGGACGTCACGGCATAGCCGTCGGCCGTCCAGCCGCCGTCGCTGACCATCACCTGACCCGTGATGTTCGCGGAGACCTCCGACGACAGGAACAGCGCCAGGTGGGCGATGTCCTCCGGGCGGCCGAGGCGGCCACGCGGGGTTCGGCGGCGCAGCGCCTCCGTGTCCAGCCGCCCGTCCTCGGCGAGCCGGGCCACCAGATCGGTCTCGACATACCCGGGCGCGAGCGCGTTGACGCGGATGCCGTACGGGGCCCACTCCACGGCCAGGACCTTGGTGAGGGCGGCGACGCCCGCCTTGGTGGCGCAGTAGGCCGCGCGCTCGGGCCCGGCGGTCACCCCGTACATCGACGAGGTGGTCAGGACGACACCCCCGTCGCCCTCGCGCATGACGCGGGCGGCGGCCCGCGCGCAGACGAAGACGCCGGTGAGGTTGACGTCCAACGCGGTGTTCCAGCGGCCGAGTTCGACATCGAGGGAGGGGGCGTTGGCGGACACGCCGGCATTGGCGACCAGCACGGACAGTCCTCCCGTCCGGGCCGTGAAGCCGGCGAGCGCCTCCGTCACGGCTTCCTCGTCGCTCACCGGGGCCGTAGCCGTCGCGATCAGCTGGTCGGGCCGTCCCGCCTCCAACCCGGGCCGGATCCGTTCCAGTTCGTCGCCGTCGATGTCCAGCATCAGCACATGGCACCCCGCGCGTGCGTATGCCTCGGCCATCGCCAGGCCCAGGCCGCGCGCGGCGCCGGTGACGCACACCGACCTGCCGCGCAGGTCGGGGTAGATCGCCGCTCGTGTCGTCATCTTCTCGTCCGTTCCGTTCCTGCTCGCGCGTTTCCCCCGCCGGTGTGTGCCCTGCCTGATCAGGCCATGTGCATGCCGCCGTTGACGTGGATGACCTCGCCCTGCACGAAGCTCGCGGCGGGAGAGCACAGGAAGGTGACGACGGAGGCCACCTCCTCCGGCCTGCCCAGACGGCCCAGGGGAGTGGTGGCGAGCGCGGTGTCGCCGCGGTCGGCCACGTAGTCGCGGGTCATGGGGGTCTCGATGATCCCGGGCGACACCATGTTGATCCGTGCCCGGGAACCGAGTTCCCAGGCGAGGCTGCGGGAGAAGGCGAGCAGCGCGCCCTTCGTCGCCGCGTAGTGCGCGTGCCGGACGCTGCCGCGGTGACCGGCCATGGACGTCAGATTGACGATGCTGCCGCCCTCGTTGAGGTGGGGCAGGACGGCGCGGGTGAGGTAGAAGACACCGTTCAGGTTGACCGAGATGACGGTGTTCCACTGCTCGTCGGTCATGTCGGCGACCGCCTGCTCGGGGTAGATCCCGGCGGCCGGCACGAGGAAGTCGACCGAGCCGAACGCCTCGACCGCGGCGGCGACGAACGCGTTGTTGCTCTCCGGCGATGCCGCGTCGAGCACCCGGGTGATCACGCTCCCGCCGGTCGGGTCGAGCGTCGCGGCGAACTCCTCCAGCACGGCGGCGTTCAGATCGCCCAGCACCAGGTTGGCGCCCAGGGCGTGGAACTGACGGGCCACCTCGCGGGCGATGCCGCCGCCCGCGCCCGACAGGAGGAGGGTCCGGCCCTCGAAGGGGCGGGCGTCAGTCGGCCGGGCGTGCCGCGTCTCCTCGGACGTTCCCCGCGTTCCCTGTGCCCGCTGCGCCTGCTGTGTGGTCGGTGTCATGGTCGTCCTCGTTGAACAGTTCGGGATGTTGGGCCAGTTCCAGCCGGGTGCGGCGGAGGTGGCCGGTGAGAAATCGTTCGGCGTCGACGGTGTCGCGTCGTTCGATCGCCTCGATGATCAGGCGGTGCTCGGCGTGGATCAGCTCCCAGCCGCTGTCGCCCGCGAGCCGGGTGAAGGCGCGCCGGTAGTGCTGGGTGGTGTTCCAGAACCGGTCGACCATGTCGGTGATCTGGGCGACGCGGCAGCCGGCGTAGGTGAGCAGGTGCAGCTCGCGGTCGAGCGCCAGGAACCGGTCCACGTCGGTGGTGAGCTCGATCTGCCGCGCGATCGCCGCCAGCTCGGCGACCTGCTCGGCGGAGAGGTTCGGAATGCTCTCGCTCAGGGCGAGCGGTTCCAGGCGTTCGCGGATCTTGTAGACGCCCTCGCACTCCGCCATGTCCATCCGGGAGACCCAGGCGCCGCTGTTGGACTTGACCACGGTCAGGCCCTCGGCCGCCAGTATCCGCAGTGCCTCGCGGACCGGCAGCCGACTGGCGCCGAGCTGCGCGGCGACCTGCTCCTGCATGATCCTCGCGCCGGGGCGCAGCTCACCGCTCAGGATGGCGGCACGCAGGTGGTCCGCGACGCGCTGGCTCGCGACGGCGGCGGCGCTGGACCCGGACGAACCGGCGCCCGGCGTGCGGGATCCGGTGGACGGCTTCAGTGACATGGCTCTCCCTGGTGCGGTGCGGCGATGCGTTGAAGGACGGCGCGGCGTCTGCGACGGCGTGTTCAGACCGAAGGCTGCCACAGCCGTACCGCCGCACCCGATCCGTACCGCTGCCCGCCGGGGCGGACGGATGGCGGGCCGATGTGTTCCGGGTCGGCCGGGTCGGGGAGAGCCTGCCCCCGATCCGCTACCGAATGGATCCATTTGCTTGCCATGGGTCTCACAGTGCGTCGCTGCAAGGGGCCTAGTCAATGGAAATGTCGGAAACTTGAACATAACGTTCCAGTAACGGGTATTGGTTATGGATCCATTCGCTGCGACAGTGCTCACCGAATCACACAGGAGAGTGCTCATGCCCACACATCGGAAACTGGCCCCCGCGTCCCCCTGGACCGAGGTGACGGCGACCAAGAAGGACTGGCACGGCGCGGATCCGCGGCTGCTGACCTCGATGTTCACCCAGACCCTGCTGATCAGGGCCTTCGAGGAGTACGTCCTCGACCTCGCGGGACAGGGCCTGGTGCACGGCCCGGCGCACTCCAGCATCGGCCAGGAGGGCGGCGCCGTCGGCTCCGTGCTCCCGCTGACCGGCGCCGACTTCGTCGGCGGCTCGCACCGCGGCCACCACCAGTTCCTCGCGAAGGCGCTGGGGTACGTCGCACCCGGCGGCATCGACCTGCGCGGTCCCGTCGACGAGGAGGTGCGCACCGTCCTGCTCCGCAGCCTGGCGGAGATCTGCGGTCTGGCCAGGGGCTTCTGCCGGGGCCGGGGCGGATCCATGCATCTGCAGTGGGCCGAGGCCGGGGCGATGGGCACCAACGCCATCGTCGGTGGCGGCGTGCCGCAGGCAGCCGGGTTCGCCTGGTCGGCGCGGCAGGCCGGCACCGACGCGGTCTCGGTGACCTACTTCGGGGACGGCGCGGTCAACATCGGCTCGGTGCTGGAGACGATGAACCTCGCCGCGGCCTGGAAGCTCCCGGTCTGCTTCTTCATCGAGAACAACAAGTACGCCGTCTCCACCCACGTGGACGAGGCGACGGCGGAGCCCCGGCTCTCGGCGCGCGGTCTGGGCTTCAACATCCCCAGCTGGCGCGTGGACGGCATGGACCCGCTCGCCGTGTACCTGGCCATGAGCGAGGCCGTGGACCACATGCGGGCGGGCAACGGCCCCACCATCGTCGAGGCCGAGGTCTACCGGTTCTTCCACCAGAACGGCCCGTTCCCCGGCAGCGCCTTCGGCTACCGGACCAAGGACGAGGAGAAGGAGTGGCGGTCCCGCGACCCGCTGGCCCTCCTCTCCCGGCAGCTGGTCGAGAACGGGATCCTCGGCGCCGACGAGATCGAGGAGTGCACCGCGCGCGCCAAGGCGCTCATGGCCGCCGTGGGCGACGAGCTGCTGGAGCCCGACCCCGACGGCAAGCCGGGCAGCCGCCGCATCAAGCCCTCCGAATGGCCCGACCCGTCCTTCCGCGACGTCGGGATACGCGGCGACCTCGGCGAATTCGACGGCGTGCGCCTCGCCGACACCGACACCTTCCAGGGACGCCTGGAGCAGCGCAAGTTCATCGACGTCGTGGCCGAGGTGATGAGCCACCGCATGGCCGAGGACGACTCCGTCGTCGTCATGGGCGAGGACGTGCACCGCCTCAAGGGCGGTACCAACGGCGCCACCAAGGGCCTGGCCGAAGCCCACCCGGACCGGGTCCTGGGCACGCCCATCAGCGAGAACGCCTTCGCCGGTCTCGCCGGGGGCATCGCGCTCGACGGCCGCTACAAGCCCGTGGTCGAGTTCATGTACGCCGACTTCATGTGGGTCGCGGCCGACCAGATCTTCAACCAGATCGGCAAGGCCCGGCACATGTTCGGCGGCGACGGGCAGGGGACCGGCGTACCGCTCGTCCTGCGCAGCAAGGTCGCCATGGGCACCGGGTACGGATCCCAGCACTCGATGGACCCGGCGGGCGTCTTCGCCACCGCCCCCGGCTGGCGGATCGTCGCGCCGTCCACGCCCTTCGACTACGTCGGCCTGATGAACAGCGCGCTGACCTGCAAGGACCCGGTCGTCGTGCTGGAGCACACCGACCTGTACAACACGGTCGGCCAGGGTCCGGTCGACGACTTCGACTACTGCCTGCCCGTGGGCAAGGCGGCCGTGCGCCGCACCGGATCCAAGATCACCGTCGTCACGTACCTGGCGATGACCAACTACGTCCTGGAGGCCGTCGAACAGCTGGGCCTGGACGCCGAGGTCATCGATCTGCGCTGGCTGGACCGCGCCAGCCTGGACTGGGAGACCCTGGGCGACAGCATCCGCAGGACCAACAACGTGCTCATCGCCGAACAGGGCCCCGTCGGCACCTCCTACGGAGGCTGGCTGGCCGACGAGATCCAGCGGCGCTGGTTCGACTGGCTCGACCAGCCCGTCCAGCGCGTCCACGCAGGTGAGTCCTCGCCCAGCATCAGCAAGGTGCTGGAGCGGGCCGCCATCGCGCGGACCGAAGAGGTCGTGGCCGCGCTCCAGCGGGTCACCGAGAACTGACCCTCCCCGTACGACACGACACCCAGGAGGGTTGATCATGGCTGAACTGTTCCGAATGCCCGCGGTGGCCGCCGACTCGCCGACGGCGGTGCTGTCCGCCTGGCTGGTGGCCGAGGGCGCGGCGTTCACGAAGGACGACGCGCTGGTCTCCATCGAGACGGACAAGGCGGAGGTGGACGTCTCCGCCGAGCGTGACGGCGTGCTGCTCAAGGCGCTCTACGAAGCCGGTGTGGAGATCGAGGTCGGCGACCCGATCGCCGTGCTCGGCGCCGTCGGCGAGCAGGCCGACGGCCTCGACGCGCTGCTCGCGGAACTGGGCGTCGCCGTCGCGGCGCCCGGCGAGGCCCCGCAGGCGGTCCGCCGCGACGTGCCGGAGGAACCGGCCGCCGCATCCCCGGCGCCGACCGCATCCCCGGCCCCCGCGGCTCCGCGGCCCACCGCCGCGGCGGCGGCCGAGCCGGAGCGCGGCGGGCGCGTCTTCAGCAGCCCGCTGGCCCGCAGGCTGGCCCGGGAGGCCGGGCTGGACTTCACGGCCCTCACCGGGACCGGCCCCGGCGGCCGCGTCGTGCGACGGGACGTCGAGGCCGCCGTCGCCGCCCGCGACACCCCCCGGGCGGCGCCGCAGGCCCCGGCCACCGTGCAGCCGCCGGCCCCGGCCGAACCCGTCGGCACCACCGGCACGACCGGCGCCACTGGTACCGTCGCCACCACCGGCACCGGCGACCACGAGGACATCCCGCACAGCCGGATGCGCCGGGCCATCGCCAGGCGTCTGACCGAGAGCAAGCAGCACACCCCGCACTTCTACCTGCGGGCGACCTGCGCCGTGGACGAACTGCTCGCCCTGCGGCAGCGGATCAACGCCGTCGGCCCGGTCAAGGTCTCGGTCAACGACCTGCTGATCAAGGCCGTCGCCACGGCACACACCCAGGTGCCGGAGATGAACGCGATCTGGACGCCGGACGCCGTCCGCCGCTTCCGTACCGTCGACGTGTCGGTCGCCGTCGCCACCGAGACGGGACTGGTGACCCCGGTGCTGCGCGGCATCGAGAACCTGTCGGTCTCCGCGATCGCCGCCCGCACCCGCGCGTACGCGGAACAGGCGCGTTCCGGGGCGCTGCGCCCCGCCGACCTCGAAGGCGGCTCGATCACCGTGTCGAACCTCGGCATGCACGGGGTCGAGGAGTTCGCCGCCATCATCAACCCGCCGCAGGCCGCGATCCTGGCGGTCGGCGCGGCACGCGACGAGGCGGTGGTCCGCGACGGCGCGGTCACCGTGGCCAAGGTGCTCGGCGTGGTCCTGTCCGTGGACCACCGTCCGGTGGACGGCGCCGTGGCGGCACGCTGGCTCGCGGCCTTCACCGAGGCCGTGGAGAACCCGCTCCGGCTCCTCGTCTGAACCCTTCCCGGCCGCCGTGGGCCCGCCCGTGACGGCATCGCCCCACGGGCCGCCCGCGGCCCCGTCGCCCCACGGGCGGCCCGTCGGCCCCGCTGCCACGGGCCGCCCTTCTCCCGGCCCCGCCCGCCTCGGCCGCAGCCCGCGCCCGTAGGCTGCCAGAGCAACCCAAGAGGACACCGATGTCTTTGATCCGCGGATCCCGCACCCCAGATGCGGCCACACCATCCGAGACCCCGAGCGACGCGCTCGGCGAGCTGGACCGCCGCAATTTGCGGCGGCTGATGCCGCTGCTGCTGGCCGCCTACATCATGTCGTTCCTCGACCGGACCAACATCGGTCTCGCCAAGGAGCGCCTGGAGGTCGACCTCGGCATCTCCGCCGCGGCCTACGGGCTGGGCGCCGGGCTGTTCTTCCTCACCTACGCGGCGTCCGAGGTGCCCAGCAACCTGATCATGCACCGGGTGGGCGCCCGCTGGTGGATCACCCGGATCATGCTGACCTGGGGCATCATCTCGGCGTGCATGGCCTTCGTGCAGGGCGAGAAGTCCTTCTACGCCATGCGGCTGCTCCTCGGCGCGGCCGAGGCCGGGCTGCTGCCGGGCATCCTGCTCTACTTCACGTACTGGTTCCGCTCCGAGACCCGCGGCCGGGCCATCGGCCTGCTCCTGCTGGGCGCCTCCATCGCCAGCGTCGTCGGCAACCCCCTGGGCGGACTGCTCATGGAGATGGACGGCATCGGCGGCTGGCACGGCTGGCAGTGGATGTTCGTGATCGAGGGCGTCCCCTGCGTCTTCCTGGCGTTCGTCGTCTTCCGGTTCCTGCCCGACGGCCCGGCCAAGGCGCCGTGGCTGACGGCCGAGGAGGCCCGGCTGGTCCAGGACGCGGTCACCCGCGAGCAGAACGAGGGTGCCAAGGCGGCCGGCAACGACTCCGGCTCCCTGCTGACCGTGCTGCGCGACAAGCAGATGCTGCTGGCCATCTTCGCCAACTGGACGCACCAGGTCGCCCTGTACTCCGTGGTCTACTTCCTGCCCGGCATCATCGGCGGCTGGGGCCACCTCTCGCCCTTCACCATCGGCCTGCTCACCGGGCTGCCCTGGCTCACCGCTGCCGTCGGCGCCATCTTCGTGCCGCCCCGCGCGACCACGCCCCGGCGCTCGCGCAACTTCGTGGTCGTCGGCCTGCTGATGATGTTCACCGGGCTCGTCGTCGCCGCGGTCGCGGGCCCCGTGATCGCGCTGCTCGGCTTCTGCTTCACCGGCCTGGCGTTCTTCGTCGTCCAGCCCCTGCTGTTCAACTTCCCCGCCACCCGGCTCGCGGGCAAGACCCTCGCGGGCGGCCTGGCGCTGCTCAACACCATCGGCATCACCGGTGGCTTCGTCGGCCCGTACATCATGGGCTACGCCGAGGACGCCACCGGCAACCACCTGTCCGGACTGTGGGTGTCCGTCGTGCTGCTGGCACTCGGGGCCCTGGCGGCCACACGGCTGCGCTTCTCCCCGAAGTCCTGAGGGACCGGCCCCCCCGAAGTCCTGAGCGGACGGCTGTGTCCGGGCCACGACAAGGCCCGGACACAGCCCTTCATGGACACGGACCGCCGCGCACGACGGTCCGGCCGGGCGGGGCGCGGCGCCGCGCCCGCTCTCAGCCCGCTTCCTCTTCCCCTCCCGGGCGCAGGAACCAACGGCGTGCCGCCTCGGCCACCTCTTCCAGGGCTCCGGGTTCCTCGAAGAGATGCGTCGCCCCCGGGACCACGTGGATCCGGTGCGGAGCGCGCAGCCGCCCGGCCGCCTCCTCGTTCAACCGCAGCACCTCCTGGTCGGCGCCGCCCACGATCAGCAGCACCGGGGCGCGCACCCGGTCCAGGGCCTCCTCGGCCATGTCGGGGCGGCCCCCGCGGGAGACGACCGACCGGACGTGCCCGGGCCGCTCCGCCGCGGCCAGCAGCGCGGCCGCCGCCCCGGTGCTCGCACCGAAGAGACCCAGCGGAAGTCCCGCCGAGTCCGGCCGGGCCGCGAGCCAGTCCACCGCCGCCACCACCCGTCGGCCGAGCAGGCCGATGTCGAACCGGTACTGCCCGGTCACCACGTCCTCCCGCTCCTCCCGGACGGTCAGCAGGTCCAGGAGCAGCGTGCCCAGCCCCGCCTCCCGCAGATACGCGGCCACCGCCCTGTTGCGCGGGCTGTGGCGAGAGCTGCCGCTGCCGTGGGCGAAGAGCACCACACCCCCCGCCTCCGGTCCGAGCGCCAGGTCACCGGCGATCACCGATCCGTCGACGGGTACGGAAACAGCCTCCGAGGTTGCCATCGTCACCCACTCCTTCCCGGGAGGACCGTCGCGCCCGTCCCGTCCCGCCGCCCGTCCGCCGGACGGCGCGAGTCAGCCGGCGGTCAGCCCCTGCGCCGTCAGCTGACGCGCCTCCGCCGCTTCGATGCGTGCCGCCTGCGGCTCCGTGAGGACGTCGCACACCCAGTCCCAGTGCAGCGCCACCAGATCCCCGGGGCCGAGCCCCGGGACCAGTGAACGGCCCCCTGTGGACCAGCGTACGGACTCCCGGCGCGGAGCCCCGTGGACCAGACGGCCGCCCGTCCAGAGCAGCGGCCGGGACTCGACCTCGGCCCGCTCGCCGCCGACCGAACGCACCACGCCCGTGCGGATGCGGCACCGGTCGAGGACGGACAGCGCCGTCGGATGGCCCGAGGCCACCAGGAGACGCGTCCAGGGGTACACCTCGAAGACCTGGAAGCTGTGGTGGGCGCGGGCACGGCCGGACGCGTCCTGCCATGTGCCGCCCTCCTGGCCGCGGAAGCGTTCGCGCAGCCGGGCCAGCAGTACGGCGGGGTCGGCGCGTTCCAGGAGCTCGTTGCCGATCCAGTACGCCTCGACCACCCGCTCGTCCAGGGGGTCGGGGAGCCCGGCCGCCTCGGCGAGCAGTTCCAGGTAGCACCAGGCGCCCTCGAACCTGCGTGCGTGACGCTCGACGACCGCGGTGTCCTCGGGACGGAGCAGGGCGGAGGGGTCGGCGGGGCCGCAGTAGCCGAGCTCGTTGGGCGGGTAGGCGTACCGGGCGAACAGGGCGGCGCCGTGCGCGCTCACTCAGCAGATCCTCGGGAGCTGCTCGCCGACCGGCAGGCCGACCACCCGGGAGCCGCCGAGGCCGGTCCTGGCCACCACCATGCCGGGATGGTCGGCCACGCACGTGCCGATCCGGCGGGCCGCGCGGCCCAGCGGGTGCGACGTGAGGGCCGACAGCACGGTGTCGGCGGACTCGGCGGGCACGAAGGCGATCAGCTTTCCCTCGTTCGCCACCTGGAGCGGGTCGAGTCCCAGCAGACCGCACGCGTCACGCACCGCGTCCGGCACGGGCAGCTCGCGCTCGACCAGTTCGACGCCGACGTCCGAGGCGCGGGCGATCTCGTTGAGCGAGGCCGCCACCCCGCCGCGCGTGGGATCGCGCAGCACGCGTACGTCGGCCCCGGTGGCGAGCATCGCGGCGACCAGGCCGTGCAGGGGCGCGGTGTCGCTCTCCACCGCCGTACCGAACTCCAGGCCCTCCCGGCAGCTCATCACCGCGATGCCGTGCACCCCGATGTCGCCGCTGATCAGTACGGCGTCCCCCGGGCGCGCGCGACCCGGACCGATGTCGACGCCGTCGGGGATCACGCCGATCCCCGAGGTGGTGACGTAGACCCCGTCGCCGCTGTGGCGGTCGACGACCTTGGTGTCGCCGGTGACCAGCCGGACCCCGGCCGCCCCGGCCGCCGAGCCCATGTCGCGCGCGATCCGTCCGACGTCGGTCAGGGCGGTGCCCTCCTGGAGGATGAACGCGCAGGACAGGAACAGCGGTACGGCGCCCGACATCGCCAGGTCGTTGACCGTTCCGTTCACCGCGAGGTCTCCGGTGGAACCGCCGGGGAAGAACATCGGCTTCACCACGAACGAGTCGGTGGAGAAGGCCAGCCGTGTGCCGTGGCCGACGGTCAGCACCGCGGAGTCGCCCATCCCGGAGACGGCCGCCGGGCCATAGGACGGGAGGAACAGGTGCTCGATCAGTTCGGCGGACATCGCCCCGCCACCGCCGTGGCCCATCACGACCACGGGCGTCTCACGCAGCGGGGCCGGGCAGACCCACCCCTCGAAGTCGAGGCCGGTGTCCGGGGCAGGGGCAGGGGCAGGGGCGTGCTTCGTCGTCTCGGTCATTTCGCGTCGACCAGTTCCAGTCGGCGGTACGCGTAGTAGGCGGAGCAGGCGCCCTCGGAGGACACCATCGTGGCGCCCAGCGGATTCCTCGGGGTGCACTCCTTGCCGAACGCCTGGCACGCGTGCGGCTTGATCAGCCCCTGGAGCACCTCGCCCGACCGGCACAGCGACGACTCCGACGTACGGATCGCCGCCACGTCGAACCGGCGTTCGGCGTCGAACTCGGCGTACTTCTCGGCCAGTCGCCAACCGCTGCCGGGGATCATGCCGATGCCGCGCCACGTCCGGTCCGTGACCTCGAAGACGTCCCGCAGCATCTCCATGGCGGGGAGGTTCCCCCCGGCGGGCACGGCGCGGGGGTAGGCGTTCTCCACCTCGTGACGGCCCTCCTCCAGCTGGAGCACCACCCTGCGGATGCCTTCGAGGATGTCGAGCGGTTCGAAGCCGGTGACCACGATGGGGACGCGGTACTTCTCGGCCAGCGAAGGGTACTGCGAGGTCCCCATCACGCTGCACACGTGCCCGGCGGCCAGGAACGCCTGTACCCGGCAGGAGGGGGACTCCATCACGGCTGCCACCGCGGGCGGCACGAGGACGTGCGAGACGAGCAGCGAGAAATTGCGCACGCCCAGCCGCCGTGCCTGATGCACCGTCATGGCGTTGGCGGGGGCGGTGGTCTCGAAGCCGATGCCGAAGAAGACGACCTCCCGGTCGGGGTTCTCCCGGGCCAGTCTCAGCGCGTCGAGCGGGGAGTACACGACGCGCACGTCACCGCCCGCGCTCTTCACCGAGAACAGGTCCTGACCGCTGCCCGGTACCCGCAGCATGTCGCCGAACGAGCAGAAGACGACCTCCGGGCGGGCGGCGATGGCCAGCGCCCGGTCGATGATCTCCAGCGGCGTCACGCACACGGGGCAGCCGGGACCGTGGATCAACTCCACGCAGTCGGGCAGCAGTTGGTCGATACCGTGCCGAATGATCGAATGGGTCTGGCCACCGCAGACCTCCATCATCACCGCGGGCCTGGTGGCGGTCGCGCGGATCTGGTCGAGCAGTCGCTCGGCCAGCCGGGGATCGCTGAACTCGTCCAGGTACTTCACCGGTCGGCTCCTTCCTTCGGGGGCTGCTGTGCGGCGGCCGCTTCGAGGCCGTCGCCGAACTCCTCCTCCAGGAGCCCGAGCCGCTCGAAGTCGGCCAGGGTCGCCCGGGCGGAGGTCTCGTCGAGCCGCTGGATCGCGAAGCCGACGTGCACGATGACGTACTCGCCGCTCACCGCGTCGGGGACGTACTGGAGACAGACCTCCTTGCGTACGCCGCCGAAGTCGACCTCCGCCATCGGGACGCCGTCGACCTCGGCGGTATGGAGCACACGCCCCGGTACTGCCAGACACATGGTGTCTTCCTTCCCTGCGGGTCATGGGTGGGATTCGCTCGCGGACGTCAGCAGGACGACGCCGCGACCAGCAGTTGCCCGAACGCGAGTCCGCCGTCGTTGGGCGGCAGCAGACGCGGACGCAGGACGATGAAGTCCCGTGCCGACAAGGCGGTCCGGGTCGCCTCCAGGAGAACGGCGTTCTGGAAGACGCCACCGCCCAGCGCCACCACACCGATCCCGGTCCGCTTCCGGCACAGCTCGGCGAGACCGGCGACGAGAAGGGCCACGGCCGTGTGGAAACGGGCCGCGACCACCTCCGCGGGCACACCCGCCCGGACGTCGGACACCACCGCGCGGATGACCGGACCGGGGTCCGCGAGCAGCGGTTCGCCGCCTCCCGGCACGGCCCGGGTACCGAAGGTGTAGGCGTGTCCGGCGGGCTCGGGCGATGCCGCCCGTGCCAGCCCCTCCAGCGCGATCGCCGCCTCGGCCTCGTACGCCACCTCGTGCCGCACGTCCGCCAGCGAGGCCACGGCGTCGAACAGCCGGCCCATGCCGGAGGTCGGGACACAGCCGAGGCCCGTCGTCAACTGGTGGGCCAGTACCCCGCGTTCGTCCTGCGGGCAGGCCGCGACCGACGGAATCCCCTCGTCCCAGGGGACACCCGCGGCGTGCAGGTGGGCGAGTGCCATCCGGTACGGACGCAGTACGCTCGCGTCGCCACCGGCCAGGGGCACGTACGCCAGGTGCGCCGCCCGCCGGTACGACGCGTACCCGGCGATCAGCACCTCGCCGCCCCACATCGCCCCGTCGGTGCCGTGGCCGGTGCCGTCGAAGGCGAAGCCGATGACCTCGTCCTCGGGGCCGAGGCCGTGCTCTCCCATCACGGACGCGATGTGCGCGTGATGGTGCTGCACGGTGTGCACGGAGCGGGCCCCGGCGCGGGTGCGGGCCCAGGCGCCGCTGCGGTAGCCGGGGTGCCGGTCCGCGGCGAACCGCTCCGCCTCGACGCCGGTCAGCAGCGCGAGATGGTCGGCCGTGCGGGACAGGGCATCGATCGTCGAGAGGTCATCCATGTCCCCGATGTGCTGGCTGACCCAGGCGTGGGAGCCCTCGCCCAGTGCGCAGGTGTTCTTGAGGTCGGCGCCCGCGGCCAGCAGCGGCGGCACCTCGAAGGGGAGGGGGAGGGGGAGCGGCGCGTATCCGCGCGATCGGCGCACGGGCAGTTCGGCACCCGCGACGAAGCGGCTGACCGAGTCGTCGCACGGCACCCGGATCGGCCGGTCGTGCCGCAGCCAGGCGTCGACCAGCGGGGCGAGCTCGGTCAGTGCCTTCGCGTCGTCCGTGACGATGGGCTCCCCGGAGCGGTTGCCGGACGTCATCACCAGTGCGTCGGGGCCGGGGGCGTCGCCGTCGAGGCCGAGGAGCAGGACGTGCAGGGGGGTGTACGGAAGCATGATGCCGAGGTCCGGGCTGCCCGGGGCCACGGCGTCCGCGACCCCGACGGCGCCCGCGCGCGAGCGGCGGGGAAGCAGCACGATGGGCTTCACGGCCCCGCTGAGCAGACGCTTCTCGTCCTCGGTCATGGTCACCAGTTCCTCGGCCACATCGAGGTCGGCGACCATGACGGCGAAGGGCTTGCCGCCCCGGCGCTTGCGGCGGCGCAGCCGGTCGACCGCCGCCTCGTCACGGGCGTCGCAGGCGAGGTGGTAGCCGCCGATCCCCTTGACCGCGACGATCCGCCCCCCGGCGAGCAACTCCCGGGCGCGGCGCAGCGCTTCGTCGCGGTGCAGCGGTGACCGGCCGTCCTTCCGGACCAGTTCGAGCCGCGGACCGCAGGCGTGGCAGGAGATCGGCTGGGCGTGGAAGCGGCGGTCGCGCGGGTCGTCGTACTCCGCGCGGCAGGTCTCGCACATCGCGAAGTCCGCCATGGTGGTGGCCGCCCGGTCGTAGGGCAGGCCGGTGACGATCGTGAACCGCGGACCGCAGTGGGTGCAGGTGATGAAGGGGTGACGGTGGCGGCGGTCGTCCGGGTCGCGCAGTTCGGCCAGGCAGTCCCGGCAGGTCGCGGTGTCGGGGGAGACGAGGGTGCGGGCCCGGCCGGTGGCGTCGGAGTCCGCGATGGCGAACCCCTCGCCCCCGCGGAGCGGCCGGTCGGTCTCCGTCACGGACTCCACCATGGCGAGCGGCGGCGGTCCGGTCCGCAGCCGGTGCCCGAACTCCGCGACCGCGTCGGCGTCCCCCTCCACCTCGGCGACCACCCCGTCGCCGGTGTTGGCCACCGATCCGACGAGGCCGAGGCCGGTGGCGGTGACGTGGACGAACGGACGGAAGCCCACGCCCTGCACCACGCCGCGCACCTCGAAACGACGGCGGACCCGCTCCTGGCGACGGTCCGCCTCGCCGTCCTCCCGGGGGCCGCTGCCCATCAACTCCAGCCCCGACAGCGCGGCCGCCGCCTGGGCCTCGTCGATGACCTGCGTGGCGAAGCCCATGTGGAGCAGTACCCAGTCGTCGGTGGCCGGCGGCGCGTCGAGCATGCCGATGTTGACGCGGCGCCGGGCCCCCTCCACGTCGACGAGGGCGAGCTGGCCCGCGTATCCCTCGACGATCTCCACGACGCGTCCGGGAATGCCGAGACACATGATCAGGACCTCCGGAGCGGGTCGGGCGCGGTGGCCGGTTCCTGGCAGGGCGCGGTCGCGGACAGCCGATGGACCAGCGCCCGTACGGCTTCCACCGCCCGGGGGACGGCCGCGGCGACGGCCTCGCTGAGACCGATGCCCTCGTCGACGTCGGCGGGCGTGCAGCCCACGACGTGAGTCAGCGGAAGCGTACCGCCTAGTTGGTCCAGATTTGCCAGCACCGCAACCGGATTCATGCCATGTGCGTCGAATTCACCGGATCCGAGATCGTCCGGACCGACCTCCAGAACCGTCAGCTCACCAGGCGCTCCGCCGCCAGGACAGGCGTCGACCAGCACCAGCGCGTCGTATCCGTCGAGCAGGTCGTACGCGAGGTGCATCCCCCGGATGCCGTAGTCGACGACCCGGACCCCGGCCGGGAGCGGCTCGCCGCAGGAGCCGGCGGTGAGCCGGCGCACGACCTCCGGGCCGAAGCCGTCGTCGCCGAGGAAGAGGTTGCCGACGCCGGCCACGAGCACTCCTGCGGACACGTCAGAACCCCTCCCCGGCACGTGACGCACTCACATGGAGCGCATTCTGAGATACCTGCGGATGTCGGGGATCGACCGCACGCCGACGACGACGGCGACCACGGCGAGCGTGGCGACCACCCCCGTGGTGACCAGTCCGAGCGATTTCACGATGGGTTCTCCTTTGGGGACTCCGATGGACCGGGGACGCCCCGTCCGGGGCCGCCGACGGGCAGCGGCTCCAGTTCGTCGGGGGCGAAGTAGAAGGAGCGGCCGTACCATTCGTGCAGGTCGGCCGCCGGGTCGTCGACGAGGACGAGGGCCACGTGCGTGCGTTCGTCGACATCGCGCAGCACGGCCGTCACCCGCGCCACCCGACCGGCGAAGAAGAGGTCCTGGGCATCGGCGCGGCGGGCCGGACGCACCCGCACGAGGCTGTCCCTGGCGACGCGCACCCCGTCGATCACGACAGTCTCGGACCCCGGCGGCGCGCCGGCGCCGGCCGTCGGATCCCACCACGGCGCGCCGCCGCCCGCAGGACCGGCCGGCACGGTCTCCGGCCTCCTTCCGAACCGGCCCGGGACGGGCACCTCCCGGCACGCAGCCGGGGCGTCGGACGGCCGGATCAGGCCGTGCAGCTGCCGGAGGTCCTCCGGCGCCATCGCGTCGCAGCGGTCCACGATCTCGCGGGCCCGGGGATCGGTGGCCCGGGCCTCGGCCTTCTCCTCGTCCGTCATCGTCATGATCCGGAGCGTCAGGAGCTCGTCGATCTCGGTCGAGTCGAACAGGGCGCCCGGGCTCTGCTCGGCGATCTCCGGATGGTCGTAGAGGATGATCGGCGCGCCGAGCACCGTGTCCGTGGAACCCTTCGGCCCCGCCAGGACCGGCCAGCACCGCCGTTGCTCGCACCGCGACACCGCGGCGGCTGCCGCGTCCGGCGGCTCGCGCAGGGAGACGAACTCCGCGCCGTGCGGGGCCCGCAGCAGCAGGTGCGTGCCGAGCAGCGAGGCACGGACCGCGGACTCCTTGTCGGCGGCCGTCATGGCGTGCTCGTTGTCCACCGACACCGACAGCCGCAGGAATCCGTCGTCCTCGGCCGTACGGGTGCGGACCCTGGCCAGCAGCGGCTCGCGGCGGCGAACGATCTGACCCACCGTCACTCCCCGTGCGTCCGTGATCGGTTCGCGCTCCTCGCCGCCGGGCACGGAGCAGAGCCGATCGGTCGAGCCGGTCAACGGGACCGGCCCCGGGTCCACCTCCCGCTCCACCGCCTCGTCCCAGCTGAGGAACGCCACGCCGTCCACGGTGAGTCCATCGACGTCGGTGTGACCGCCGTCCGCCTCCCTCCTGCGCACCTGACGCACCTGGTGCTGGAGGAAGCGCAGCCGGACCGTCACCGCGCCCGCGGGCGACGGACCGGGCGGGACGGACAGCAGACACTCCATCGCCATGCCCGGCTCCTCGGCGAAGCTCGTGGGCGCCGCCGAGGGCGGCCCGAGCACACCGAACTGCCAGCGGGACCGGTTCTTGTGGGAGCCGGCGCGGTACGGGTACAGCAGATAGCCCTCGTACAGCACCGCGTCGGCGATCCGGCGCACCGGATCGTGATCCGCCGGAGCCGTGGGATTCGTCCGGGTCACTGGACCACCTCGTCGAGGTCATCGGCGGCGCCGCCGCCCGCTTGCGACAACAACGTGCGAACCGTCTCGTCCCAGCTGATCAGCCCGCGCCGCTCCCGGAAACGGGCGAAGTCGGCGAGGACGTCGTGATCCAGCCTGATCCAGCCGGAATGCGGGAAGTGGGACGCGATCACCTGACGCCATACGTCGACCGGAAGGTGATAGCGCGCCTCGCAGTCCCAGGGAACCTGCCGTACGCCGAATCCGGCGCGGCCCCCTCCCGAGGTGAAGACGGTGCCCGAGAAGAGCAGACTGAGCGGCACCGCCCCGTCCCCGAGCGCATGCAGATAGCGCGAGCCCACGACGTCGAAGTCGTAGCTGCACGGCAGCGCGAGGTCGGTCTCGGTGGAGCCGGTGAACCCCTGCACCGTCGTGTCGCACCGCATCCACAGGAACGGGCGCAGCGTGCCCGACCACCGCTCCCGTCCGCCGAACAGGCCCAGGAGCGCGTCCTGTTCGGCCCGGTCGTAGGGGCGGCGCTGCGGTTCGATGCGGACCTGGCAGCGCAGCACGATCGCGTGGATCCGCTCGCCCGTGCCGTCCTCGATCCTCAACCGTGCGGTCAGCTGCGGCGCCGCCGTGTACGGCTCGGCGGCGATGTCGCGTACCGAGAACTCCAGTCCGCAGGACGCGGGCCCGTTCACGAGCGACCACCCCTGCCGGCGGGCCCGGAGGCCGTCCGCTCCGTGCTCACCGGCCTGCTGCGGGCGTCGACCCGTTCGAAGAACGCGTCGAGCGCGGCATGCGCCTCCCGGCCGCCGTCGAATCCCCGCCACAAGGTGCGCAGCCGGCCGGCCAGTTCGTAGCAGGCGTCGATCGGCACCAGGTGGCACGAGGACACGCCCTCACGACCACCCTCGTCGTTCCGGCGGACGAGGAGCGCCTCCACGTCGGGACGCACCGTCGACAACGCGGGGTCGGCCTCCACCAACGCCGCCCAGGCGTCCAGCGGCAGTTCGGACTCCGTCGCCCCGGCCGGGCCGGGATAGAAGGCGACGGTGCGGTCCCGCCTGGAGTCACGGAACAGGAAGGCCAGGCCCACCGGGATCCGCGACGCGTCCCACACCCGCGCGTCCGGCGAGAACCCCTCGAAGCGCAGATACCGGTCGGGGACCGCGCGATAGCGCTGCTGTGCCCCCTCGTCCGTGAACAGCAGATGGCAGGACCGGCAGCAGCACATCAGGGCGCGGCTCTTCAGGTCCACCACGTGCCGGTGCTCCTCGGCGGCCGGAGCCGCGCACATCTCGCAGCGCTCGCCGGTGACCGGCTCGGGACGGTCACGGCCGATCCGGAGCAGCACCGCGGCCGGGGACCCGGAACGGCCCGCGGGCGCGCTCACGGGGCGGCCACGGGTGCGGACGGCACGGCGACCGAGGCGGAGGCACCGTCCACCAGCAGGGGCAGCGGGTCCAGATGCGCCCCGTCGGCGTCCGCGTCGAGGCAGGCGCCTGCCCGCCGGACGTCGTAGTGGGCGCGGCAGGCGGCACAGCGCAGGACTCCGTCGTCCGGGCCGCCGCCCAGGCGCCGGGCCAGCGTCGCACCCTCCATGGGCCGCTCGCACCGGGCACACCGGTCGTGGAACGCGAACAGTTCGGTGCCGATCCGGCAGGCGATCAGGGGGAATCCGCCGACGCTGAGCCGTTCGGCCTCGCCGGAGCCCAGCGCGACCAGGGCCGGGGCCGGTTCCCAGACCGCGCCGGCGTCCTCGCCGCCGCCCTCCGGCGGCCCTGCCTCGCGCAGGCGGGAGTACAGCGAGTCCACCGCCACCAACGGCCCAGGAGCAGCGGTGGTCCCCGCGCTCCCGGTCGCGGGATCGACCTCGATCGTGATGATCTCCGGTGCCGCCGCCTCGACCGCGCCGCGCACGGCGAGCGCGAGCGTGGCGGAGGACGACGGGCAGCCGTCGCAGGTGCCCAGCAGCCGCAGCCGTACGGCCCCGTCGTCCGTGACCCCGAGCAGTTCCACATCGCCGCCGTGCGAGCCGAGATACGGACGCACGCTCTCCAGCGCGCTCTCGACCCGGTCCTCCACACCGTACGGGTGCAGCCCGTGCACCAGGAGCATGCCGGCCACCAGGTCGTCGGCGGCGAGGGCGGCCAGGAGCGGGTCGTCCAACCGGCCGTGCGCGTGGACCAGGTCGAGGAGCCGTTCGAGTCCGGCGCCGTAGAAGTCGGTCACGAGCCGGACCAGTTCCTCGCCGCGCTCACGGGCCGCGGTCCCTCCCGCCGCACAGGCGGTGAGCAGGCTCTCGATGCGCTCGCCGGTCGTCCGCCAGTGCTCGGAGGCCGGGGGAGGGGACGTCTGCAGCTCCGCCACGTCACTCACTGCCCGCGGACTGGGTGGGGGAGTGCAGCAGCTCCAGCTTCTTGCCCTTGCCGAGGTACATGTGCACGCCGCACGGCAGACAGGGGTCGAAACTGCGCACCGTGCGCATGATGTCGATGCCCTTGAAGTTCTCCCGGTCGTTCTCCTCGAAGATCGGTTGGCCCTGCACCGCGTCCTCGTAGGGCCCGGGCGTCCCGAACGTGTCGCGCGGACTCGCGTTCCACGGGGTCGGCGGGTACGGGTGGTAGTTGGCGATCTTGCCGTCCCTGATCACCATGTGGTGCGACAGCACTCCGCGCACGGCCTCGCTGAAGCCGCAGCCGATGCCCTCCTCCGGCACCTCGAACTTCTCCCACGTCCGGGTCCGGCCGGCCCGGATCTCCGTGAGCGCCTTCTCGGCGAAGTGCAGCGCACAGGCGGCGGCGTACGCCTGGAAGTAGGTGCGCGCCCGGTTGCGTTCGAGGGTGTTGCTCCATCGCGGGATGTGCCACTCCAGCTCGACCGGGCCCTTGAGCGCGGTCTTCGGGAGGTTGATCTTCACGCTGCTGCCGGTGGCCCGGACGTATCCGATGTCGACGAGGCCCGCGAGGGCGGTGACCCAGAGCCGGGCCAGCGGACCGCCGCCGGTGTCGAGCGCGAGGTAGTCCTTGCCGTCGAACCAGCGCGGCGACATGACCCAGCTGTACTTGCCGTCCAGATCGCGCTTCTGGGGCTGCGGGTTGGTGTGCTGGTTCCAGGGGTGGCGCCGGTCGACCGGATTGCCGAGCGGGTCGTTCGTCACGAACATCTCCTGCTCCTCCCAGTCCCGGTAGTAGGAGGAGCCGAGCAGGATGCGGATGCCGAGGTTGATCTTCACCAGGTCGGTGGTGACGAGCTTCCCGTCGACGACGACACCGGGGGTCACGTACATCTTCCGGCCCCAGGAAGTGATGTCCCCGTACGAGAAGTTGCAGTGCTCCGGGTCCTGGAACGATCCCCAACAGCCGAGCAGGACACGGCGGTTGCCCACCTGCTCGTAGCCCGGCAGGGCCTCGTAGAAGAAATCGAAGAGGTCGTCGTGCATGGGCACGACCTTCTTCATGAACTCCACGTACCGCTGGAGCCGGGTCATGTAGTCCGTCATCAGCTGGACGGTCGCGACCGTGCCCACACCGCCCGGGTAGAGCGTGGACGGATGGACATGACGCCCTTCCATCAGGCAGAACATCTCGCGGGTCATCCGGCTGACCTGGAGGGCCTCGCGGTAGAACTCACCGGTGAAGGGGTTCAGCGAGCGCATGATGTCGCCGATGGTCCGGTACCCGTGGTCCCCCGCGTGCGGGGAAGGCGTGCGGTTGGCCTGTTCGAGCACGCCGGGATTGGTCTCGGCGACCATCTTCTCGCAGTAGTCGACCCCGACCAGGTTCTCCTGGAAGATGTTGTGGTCGAACATGTACTCGGCGGCCTCGCCGAGATTCACGATCCACTCGCCGAGGTTCGGCGGCTTCACCCCGTACGCCATGTTCTGCGTGTAGCAGGAACACGTGGCGTGGTTGTCGCCGCAGATTCCGCAGATCCGACTCGTGATGAAGTGGGCGTCGCGCGGGTCCTTGCCCTTCATGAAGACCGAATAGCCGCGGAAGATCGAGCTGGTGCTGTGGCACTCGGCAACGGTCTTCTGCTTGAAGTCGATCTTCGTGTAGATGCCCAGACTTCCGACGATCCGGGTGATGGGATCCCACGCCATCTCCACCAGTTCGTCCTTGCCCTGGCTGATCGCCGTCATGGGGCCGCCTCTTCTTCCGTTTCGGTGCGTTTCCGGCCGGGCCGGTTCGTGCATACGCGGTCACCAGGTGCGCGTGGCTCCGGTCGTCAGTTTCTTGCCGCGCTTGCGCCACTTGGGCTCGCGGTCGAGCGTGTGTGTGGTGATGCCCCGGAGCCGCCGCATCGTCGAGCCGTACGGCTTCACCGTATTCGACGAGAGCCGGGCTCCCGGCGGCTCGTCCATGAACGGCATGAATTTGTCAGGGAATCCCGGCATGGTGCAGCCGATGCAGATTCCGCCGACATTGGGGCAGCCGCCGATGCCGTTCATCCAGCCCCGCTTGGGCACATTGCATTTCACGGCGGGGCCCCAGCAGCCGAGTTTCACGATGCATTCGGGTGAGCCGTATTCCGTCGTGAAATCGCCCTGCTCGTAGTAGCCGGCCCGGTCGCATCCCTCGTGCACTGTGCGGCCGAACAGCCAGACCGGGCGCAGCGCCTCGTCGAGGGGGATCATCGGGGCCTGGTCGGTGGCCATGTAGAGCAGGTAGGTGAGTGTCTCCGAGAGGTTGTCCGGCTGGATGGGGCAACCCGGGACACACACGATCGGCACCCCGGCCCGGGACTTCCAGTCCCAGCCCAGGTAGTCCGGCACCCCCATCGCGCCGGTCGGATTGCCTGCCATGGCGTGGATCCCGCCGTACGTGGCGCAGGTGCCGGCCGCCACGATCGCGGTGGCCTTGGGGGCCAGCCGGTCGAGCCATTCACTGGTGGTCACGGGCTGTCCGGTGGCCGGGTCGTTGCCGAAGCCGCACCAGTACCCCTCGTCGTGCAGCCGCTCGTTGGGGATCGACCCCTCGACGACCAGGACGAACGGGTCCAGTTCGCCGCGATCGGCCTTGAAGAACCACTCCATGAAGTCGTCGGCGCCCTCGCGCGGCCCGCACTCGAAATCGATGAGCGGCCAGTGCACGGCGATCTGTGGCAGCCCGGGCAGCGCGCCGAGCGCGATCTCCTCGATGCTGGGCTGCGTGGCGGCGGTCAGGGCGACGGAATCCCCGTCACAACTCAGCCCCGCGTTGATCCACAGCACATGGATGAGAGTGTTCTCCGCTTTTATCGCTGCTTCTGTCGGCATGGCCCGCTGCCTTCCGGTCTCGAACCGCTCGCTGTCGGACATGAGGAATGTTGTCTCGGACGTGGGGATAGTGCTACCACACGTGATGAATGCGGCGTCACGCGAATTGTTACCATCTAGGAGCAGCCGCGATCTCCTGTCAACATAAGATTCTCCGGCGGGGAATCGCTTTCCTCTCGGTGGTCGCGTCCACGTGAGTGAATTCCGGAGAGTGAGGCGGAGTGAGGCGGAGTGAGGCGCTGATGCATGAATTGTCCATCACGCAAGGAATCGTCGAAGCGGTGTGCGAGCGCGCCGACGGAAGGCCGGTACGGGCCGTCAGGGTGAGGGTGGGGATACTGACCGCCGTGGTGCCCGAAGCGATGCGGTTCTGTTTCGACCTGACGACCGCGGGAACGGCAGCGGAGGACGCGCTCCTGGAGATCGATCACGTGCCCGGAAGGGCGCACTGCCGGGCGTGTGAGACCGAATTCCTCCTGAACGATCTTGTATTGCTGTGTCCGTGCGGCAGTTCCGACGTGGACGTCACGTCGGGCCGGGAGTTGCAGATCGTCTCTATGAGAGTGGGCTGACGGCATGTGCGGTACTTGCGGTTGTGCGGACGGTGGCGGCGAGGGCGGCGGAGGTACCCGGATCACCGGACTCACCCGACCGCACGCGCACCCGAACGGCGGGCACGCTCAGGGCGGTCATGACGGACACGGTCATGACCACGAGGCACGCGGTCATGACGGCCACGACCACGGCGGGCACGGCCACGGCCATGACGGCCACGGCCACGGCCACGGCCACGGCCACGGCCACGGGCACGGCCACGGCCACGACCTCGGGCGGGGACCCGCGCCGCTCACTCCGTCGGCCGCCGCCCACGGGACGACCGGGGGCGGCGGGACCACCACGCCCGACGGGGAGACCGTCACGCTCGAACAGAGGGTGCTCGCCAAGAACGAGGACCTGGCCGCACGGAACCGTGCCTGGCTCGCCGAACGGGACATCGTGGCAGTGAACATGATGAGCTCGCCCGGCGCGGGCAAGACCACCCTCCTCGAACGCACCGTCAGAGAGCTGACGGGCCAGGGGCGTTCGGTCGCGGTGATCGAGGGGGACCAGGAGACGACGCTCGACGCCGAGCGCATCGGGGCCGCGGGCGGTGACGCCGTACAGATCAATACCGGCGCGGGCTGTCACCTCGACGCGGAGATGACGCGGGACGCGCTCACGGCCCTCGCCCCGGGGGCCGGATCGCTGGTCCTCGTCGAGAACGTGGGAAACCTGGTCTGTCCCGCACTCTTCGACCTCGGGGAAGGCAGCCGGGTCGTGATCATCTCGGTCACGGAGGGGACGGACAAGCCGATCAAGTACCCCCATATGTTCGCGGTCGCGGACCTCGTGATCATCAACAAGATCGACCTGCTCCCGTACGTCGACTTCGACCCCGACCAGTGCGAGAAGTACGCCACGTCAGTCAATCCGGGCCTGCGGGTGCTCAGGGTCTCGGCGACCACGGGAGAGGGGATGCCGGACTGGTACGACTGGCTGGACGAGCGGCATCGTCAGACGGTGCGCTGACCCGGACTCCGTCGGACCCCGCTTCCGTGGTGGTCCGTTCTCATGAGCCTCGAAGCGAGGCGGACAGGCGCTCCGTGGTCTCCGGTACCGGGGCGGCGGACGAAGCCGGCGACCGGGCGTTCGCAGACCCGCTCCGTGAGCAAGGGGTCCATGGGGGCGAGCGTTTCACCGCTCGCCTTCACTTCCCACCAGCGCCACCATGACGCGGGACGGTGTTCTTCCGTGTTGCTCGGTCATTCGCGTTCGACGTGGAACGGGAGCCGGGTTCGGAGGCAGAACTCCGGCACGGCTCGGGGGCTTCCGCCGTGCGGTGCGCGTTCACCTTCCGGCGGGCGGCGGAAGGTGAACGGGACGGCCGACGTTGCCGCCGCGGAAGGTCGGCCGTACGGGGTGCTCGGTGGCGCGGGGCACGGGCGGCACCGGCGTCGCCGTGCGTACCCACCCCTTGAGCTGGCCCTTTCCCAGTGCGGCGCGAAGTACCGTGCTGCGCAAGGCGGTTGTGGTATGACATCGGCAGGGCACGGTCCCGTGACGCGCGGGGCACGCTCGGGCAACGGACGCTTCTTCGACTCTTGACACCTGCCCCTTGGAGGCAGGAACCTTCCGGCATCGGGTGTGGGAGCGCTCCCACGCCCGGCGATCCCCACGTGATCCCCGCGTGAACGGCTCGTCCGCGTTCTTCCCGTACCTCCTGGTGCCGCTCGGCACCACGCCCGCACCCGTCAGCGCACAGACACTCGCAACGTCACGCGTACGCGTCCTGCACAACGCCCGTACGCCCGAGCACGCATCGTATGCATCGCCCGCACACCGGGAGGCGCACCCCGGTACGCACGCCTGGCGCCACCTGTATGACGACCCCGCAGTCGTCCCTCACGCCCCCGAGCAAGGAGTAGTGGAATGCGCATCACCCGTACCGCCGTCGGCCGGAGCCGCAGGGCCGCGGTTCTCGTCACCATGGGGCTGACGGCCCCGGCCCTGCTGCTGACCGGTTGCGGCAGCGGCTCGGACTCGTCGGGCAGTAAGGGCCCCGACGAGAACGGGAACGTCACGCTGATCGTCGCCGACTACGGGCAGTTCGGCTACAAGGAGGCCGGGCTCTTCGAGAAGTACCACGAGCTGCACCCGCACATCACGGTCAAGGAGGACGTCACCACCGACGAGAAGGTCTACTATCCGAAACTCCTGCAGCAGTTGAACGCGGGCAGCGGCCTCGCCGACGTCCAGGGCATAGAGGTCGGCCGCATCAAGGAGATCGTCGACACCCAGGCGGACGCGTTCGTCGATCTGGGCGATGCGGTCGACGTCGGCGACTGGGTCTCCTGGAAGGAGAAGCAGGCCACCACGCCCGACGGCGCCGTGATCGGGGCGGGCACCGACATCGGGCCGATGTCCCTCTGCTACAACACCGAACTGTTCGGGAAGGCCGGCCTGCCGACCGACCGCGAGAAGGTTGCCGAGCGGGTCGCCGGCGGCTGGGAGGACTACCTCCAACTGGGGGAGGAGTACCGGAAGAAGGCACCCGAGGGCACGTTCTTCATGGACTCCGCGAGTGCCATGTTCAACGCCGTGGTGAGTTCCAGCGCGGAGCAGTACTACGACGAGGGCGGCAAACCGGTCTACAAGGACAGCCCCAGCGTCGAGCAGGGCTGGAACCTCGCCGCCGAGGCCGCGTCGAAGAAACTCACCCAGGGGCTCGCCCAGTTCAGCGACCCGTGGGTCGCCGCCCTGCGCAAGGGCACCGTCGCCACCGTCGCCTGTCCCGCGTGGATGGCCGGGCAGATCTCGGCCAACGCCGGTGAGGCCAACAAGGGCAAGTGGGACATCACCACCGCGCCCGGTTCGACCGCCGCCAACTGGGGCGGCTCCTTCCTCGCCGTTCCCAAGCAGGGCAAGAACATCGACGAGGCCACCAAGCTGGTGAAGTGGCTGACCGCCCCCGAACAGCAGGCCGCCGTCTTCAAGGCCATCGGTGTCTTTCCGTCCAACGCGCGCGCGTACGAACTGCCCGAGGTGAAGGACGCCCGGCTCCCGTACTTCAACGACGCGCCCATCGGCCGGATCTACGCCGACGAGGCCAAGTCGATCCCCGAGGCGGTGCTCGGCCCGAAGGACGGCGTCATCAAGGACACCATCTCCACCCAGATCAACAACATGGAGCAGCGCGGCACCGGTGCCGACGACGCATGGAAGGCGGCGACCGACGCCATCGACAAGGCACTCGGCTGACGCCATCGACAAGGCGCCCGGCCGGCCGTGCCGGGTCGCATCGGGGCACCACATCGCCGTGACGCGACGACCCGGCACGCGGCGACACGACATCGGAACACCGCAGCAACGCAGGGAAGGACTCCCGCCCGTGGCCACCTCGACTCCCCACCGGAACGCGTACGCCCCGCCCCCGGGTGGCACCCGGCGGACCGCCGCGGACCCGGTCCCGCGACCGTCCTGGCGGAGCCGGCTGTGGCGATTCGACGACAAGGCTTCCCCGTACGCCTACATCGCCCCGTTCTTCCTCGTCTTCGGCGCCTTCGGGCTCTACCCACTGCTGTACACCGGGTGGATCGCCCTGCACCGGGTGGAGATGACCGGCCTGGACCGGATGGAGTGGGTCGGCTGGGACAACTTCGACAGGATCCTGCACGATCCGGAGTTCTGGACGGCCGTCGGCAACACGTTCCTGATCGGCGTCATGTCGACGGTGCCGCAGCTGCTGGTCGCGCTCGGGCTGGCCCATCTGCTGAACTACCGGCTGCGGGCCAGCGCGTTCTGGCGCACGGTCGTGCTCACCCCGTACGCCACATCGGTTGCCTCCGCCGCACTCGTCTTCGCCCTGGTCTTCCGGGCCGACGGCGGGCTGCTGAACTGGCTGCTGCACTTCGTCGGCCTCGGCGACACCAACTGGGCCAACGGTCACTGGACTTCGAAGATCGCCATCTCGATCATCGTGATCTGGCGGTGGACCGGCTACAACGCGCTGATCTACCTGGCCGCCATGCAGGCCGTGCCCACCGACCTGTACGAGGCCGCCGCGCTGGACGGCGCCTCGCGCTGGCAGCAGTTCCGCAAGGTGACCATCCCCTCGTTGCGGCCGACGATCCTCTTCACGATCGTCGTCTCGACCATCGGTTCCATGCAACTGTTCGGTGAACCACTGCTGTTGGAGGGTGGCAGGCTCGGGGCGACCGGCGGCAACGAGAATCAGTACGAGACTCTCAGTGTCTATCTCTACAACTACGGCTGGAACCTGGGGCATCTCGGTCCGGCCGCCGCAGTGGCCTGGGCGATGCTCGCCCTCCTGCTGATCATTGCCGCGGTCAACTGGCTCGTCGGCCGCTTCGTACGCACATCCGCGGACTGACCGGGAGCGATTTCCATGACCATGTCCACGTCCTCGATCACGTCCACTACGGGCAGCGACGCCGCCCCGGCCAAGGGCCCTGCCCTCCGGCACAGGGCACGGACGGCCGGGCGGCGCCCGATGCGCTTCCGGCCCGGCGCGGGCAGACAACTCCGGGGCGGCCCGTTCGCCTACGTCGCGCTGGTGCTCGTCGGCATCGGCTCGCTGCTGCCGCTCTACTGGACACTGGTGGCCGCGTCCCACACCCAGGACGAAGTGCTCGCCACCACACCGCCGTTGCTGCCCGGCGGGAGGCTGCCGCACAACCTCGAAGCGGCCTGGACCCAGGCGAACCTCGGCAAGGCGATCGTCAACAGCGTCATCGTCGCCGGCTGCGTCACGGCGGCGACGCTCTTCTTCTGCACACTCGCCGGGTACGCCTTCGCCAAGATGCGCTTCCGGGGCCGCGGCGCACTGATGACCGCGGTCGTCGCCACGCTCACCATCCCGCCCCAACTCGGTGTGGTGCCCCTGTTCATGGTGATGTCCGGCCTCGGCTGGGGCGGCAGGCTGGAGTCGGTGATCTTCCCGACCCTGGTGAGCGCCTTCGGTGTGTTCTTCATGCGCCAGTACCTGAGCGAGGCGCTGCCCTACGAACTCGTCGAGGCGGCCAAGGTCGACGGAGCGAACAACTTCCGCATCGTGCGCAGTGTGGTGCTCCCGGTGGCCCGCCCCGCGATGATGGTGCTGGGCATGCTCACCTTCGTACAGGCGTGGAACGACTTCTTCTGGCCCTACCTCGCCCTCAACCAGCAGAACCCCACGCTCCAGGTGGCCCTCGGCCGACTGAGCGCCTCCTACACGCCGGACCAGAGCATTGTGATGGCCGGTGCGCTGATCAGCACACTGCCGCTGCTCGTGGTCTTCGTGATCTTCGGCAAGCGGATCGTCGGAGGCATCATGTCCGGCGCGGTCAAGGGGTGAGAGCGCGTCACTTGACCGCCGGCGAGGGCCGCTCGGCCCGCGGGCCGCCCGCCGCTCCCTCGTGACCGACCTCCCGGTCACGGCTCCGTACCCGCCTCGTGACTCCACCGCGAAGCCGCGCCCCGAGATCCCGTGCCGAAGCCGCACCCGGATCCGGGCCCACCCCGATCCGGGCGCTGCTCGCGCAGGGGCACCACCACCCCCGTCCGATGACTACTGGGAGCGCTCCCATATGACTGTCGCATGCCCCGGCACCGGCCCGAAGCAGGCCGCCGACACCCAGCAGTTCCCGCCCGGATTCCTCTGGGGTGCGGCCACCTCGGCCTACCAGGTCGAGGGCGCCGTCGCCGAGGGCGGTCGTACCCCGTCCATCTGGGACACCTTCAGCCACACCCCCGGCAGGGTTCTTGACGGGGACACCGGTGACATCGCCGTGGATCACTACCACCGCTACCGGGACGACGTGGCCCTCATGAAGCGGCTCGGTCTGACGGCCTACCGCTTCTCCGTCTCCTGGTCCCGGGTGCAGCCCACCGGCCGCGGCCCGGCCGTCGAGCGCGGGCTGGACTTCTACCGTGCGCTCGTCGACGAACTGCTCGAAGCGGGCATCACGCCTGTCGCCACCCTGTACCACTGGGACCTGCCCCAGGAACTGGAGGACGCGGGCGGCTGGCCCCGGCGGGCGACCGCCGAGCGTTTCGCCGAGTACGTCGCCCTCATGGCCCGCGCCCTCGGCGACCGCGTCCCCACCTGGACCACTCTGAACGAGCCGTGGTGCTCGGCCTTCCTGGGCTACGGCTCGGGCGTGCACGCCCCTGGGCGTACCGAACCCGCCGCCGCCCTGCGTGCCGCCCACCACCTCAACCTCGCGCACGGCCACGCGGTCGAGGTGCTGCGCGAACACCTCCCCGCCACCGCGCGGGCCTCGGTCTCCCTCAACCTCCACCAGGTCCGCCCGCTGACCGGCAGCGCGGCCGACGCGGACGCCGCCCGCCGGATCGACGCGGTGGGCAACCGGGTCTTCACCGGCCCGATGCTGCACGGGGCGTACCCCGATGACCTGATCGCGGACACCGCGCACCTGGTGGACTGGTCGGCGCTCGTCCGCGACGGTGACCTGCCCGTCATCTCCCGCCCCGTCGACGTCCTCGGCGTCAACTACTACACGCCGACCGTGGTCTCCACGCCCGCCGACGGCCGCGGCGACGCGCGCGACGACGGCCACGGCAACAGCGACCACTCCCCGTGGCCCGGCTCCGAGCACATCGCCTTCCACCTCGCCGACGGCCCGCGCACCGCGATGAACTGGGCGATCGACCCGGACGGGCTGTACCGCCTGCTCCTCGACGTCTCCCGGGACCACCCCGGGCTGCCGCTGATGGTCACCGAGAACGGCGCCGCCTTCGACGACCAGGTCTCGCCCGAGGGCCGGGTCGACGACCCCGAGCGCATCGCCTACCTGCACGATCACCTCGACGCGCTGCGACGGGCCGCCGCCGACGGCGCGGACGTCCGGGGCTATTTCCTGTGGTCCCTGATGGACAACTTCGAGTGGGCGTACGGGTACAGGAAGCGCTTCGGTGCCGTCCACGTCGACTACGCCACCCAGCGCCGCGTCCCCAAGGCGAGCGCCCACTGGTACGCCGACGTCATCCGCCGCCACTCCCTGCCACCGCGCCCCGACGCCGACTGACCGCTGCCGCACCGGTGGGCGGGACCCGGTCGGCCGCACCGGGCCTCTCGCCCACCGGAGCGAACCGGCGCGAACCGTCCCGGCCGAGACATGCGGAACCAGCACACCCGCCCCCTGCGGTCGCCCGGTGCGGCGACGTCCTTCTCCGCCGTTCCCGCCTCGTTCCGCCCGGACTTGGACCGGTCATCACGGCTGTGAGAAATTGACCGCGAACGGGAGGCAGCCATGGGGGCAGCGCGAGCACGGAGCGGCGGGCGGCCCACGCTCGAAGAGGTCGCGGCGCGGGCGGGGGTGGGGCGTGGCACGGTCTCCCGGGTCATCAACGGTTCCCCGCGGGTCAGCGCACGCACCCGGGAGGCCGTCGAAGCGGCCGTCGCGGAGCTGGGCTACGTACCCAACCGCGCCGCTCGCGCACTCGCCGGGAACCGCACCGACGCCATCGCGCTCGTCGTGCCCGAACCGGAGGCCCGGTTCTTCACCGAGCCGTACTTCTCCGACATCGTGCGCGGGGTCGGAGCGGCGCTGGCCGACACCGACATGCAGCTGCTGCTCACCTTCGTGGGCAACGACCGCGAGCGTCGGCGGCTGGCCCAGTACCTGACCGCGCACCGGGTCGACGGCGTGCTGCTGGTCTCCGTCCACGCCGGCGACCCGCTGCCGGACCTGCTGGAGCAGCTCGGCATGCCCGCCGTGACCAGCGGTCCCCGGTCCGCCGTCGAGCCGCTCGCCTCGGTCGACTCGGACAACTTCGCGGGCGCCCGCGCCGCCGTCGGCCATCTGGTCGCGCGAGGGCGTCGCACCATCGCCACGATCACCGGCCGACTGGACGTCTACGGGGCCCGGCGGCGCCTCGACGGCTACCACGAGGCGGTCGCCGCGGCCGGTCTCGCCCCCGACGAGGATCTGGTCGCCGCGGCGGACTTCACCGAGGAGGGCGGCGCCCTCGCCATGCGTGCGCTGCTCGCCCGGCGCCCCGGCGTCGACGCGGTGTTCGCCGCCTCCGATGTCATGGCCGCGGGCGCCCGCCAGGTGCTGCGCGAGGCCGGGCGGCGCATCCCGGACGACGTGGCCCTCGTCGGCTTCGACGACTCGGCAGTGGCCCGTCACATGGACCCGGCGCTCACCAGCGTGCGCCAGCCGATCGAGGAGATGGGCCGCACCATGGCCCGCGTACTGCTCCAGGAGATCGCCGGCGACAGCCCGGAACGTCCACACGTCGTGCTCCCCACCGAACTGATCGTGCGCGACTCCTCCTGAGTTCCCGCGGCCGCACGGCACCGTGGGACCGACGGGCGGAGCGTCAGGGGGCGTGAGAGGAACACGCGCCGTGTTGTCGGCGGTCGAGCCCATGTGGCAAACCTGGAGGATCCGACGGTCGGGACCCGATACTTCGGCCGACGATTCGCGAAGGGCTGGACGCATGGGAGACAGAGGACCCCTCGCCGCAGACGACGGGGACGGAGCGGGACCCGGCCCGGCCGTCGCGGCAGACCCGCCGGTCATCAAGAGCGACGCGCCCGGCTCGTTCGCCCGGGGTGTCCTTGCCGGGCGCCACCCCGCCATCATCCGGCAGGTACGAGGGGCCTTCCCGTACGGACGCCGGCAGCACGAGGCCCTCGACGCCCTGCTGGACGAGATCACCGGGGGCGTCGTGGAGCCGCTCGGTCCCGAGGACGACGACCGCGAGCAGTGGGCGGAGTGGGGGCGAGGGCACTTCGGGCGCTCCTGGTACGACATCCCCTTCCTGTGGGCGGAGAGCTACTTCTACCGGAGGCTCCTCGGCGCGGTCGGGTACTTCGGCACCGGGGCGTGGCAGGGAGTCGACCCCTTCGCACCGTTCAAACAGGCCGAACTGCGGGGCGAGGCGGTGGAGGAGGAACTGCGGGCCCTGGACGCGCTCGCGGAGGCGTCGACCGACGAGAGGGCCACGGCCCTGCTCCGCGCCTCGCTCTGGGGCAACCGCGCGGATCTCGGCTTCCGCGTCTCGGCGGGGGAGCAGGCGGCCGGTGCGGCCGCCGCCTCCGCGCTGGTCGCCGACGACAGCGCGTCGCTGTGGCAGCTCCTGCCCGGCGGAGGGGCTTCGACCACCGCCGTGGTGGCGGACAACGCGGGGCGCGAGCTGATCCCGGACCTGATCCTCGTCGACCACCTCCTCGAACACCGGCATGCCGAGCGGGTCGTGCTTCACGTCAAGCCCCACCCGTACTACGTATCCGACGCGATGACGGCGGACGTGGTCGACTGCCTCCGACGGCTCACCGAGGCGCCGGGCGAAGCCGGCCGGATCGGCGGCCGACTGTGGAGGGCCATGGCGACGGGAAGTCTGGAGGTTCGCACCCACCCGTTCTTCTGTGCTCCTCTGCCGTACGAGGAGATGCCCGAAGACCTCCGGGAACAGTTCGCGGATGTCACGCTCACCATCTTCAAGGGCGACCTCAACTACCGCCGCCTGGTGGGTGATCGACTGTGGGGTGCCACCGTGCCCTTCGCCGCCCGTACCGCGCACTTCCCGGGGGCCGTCGCGGCCTTGCGCACGCTGAAGTCCGACGTGATCGTCGGGCTGGATCAGGCGACCTCGGACACCCTCGAGCGCTCCGGTGCCGCGTGGCGTACGAGCGGCACGCACGCGCTGGTCCAGGTGCGCGGGTAACCGCTGTTCTCGCGACACCGGGCTGGTCGGTGTGCTGTCGGACGAATCCACCCTGGCCGGGGGCGTGCAACGCAAATCCCGCGGCCTTGAGAGCCGAATCCCCGTGACAGCACAGCGGGATCGCCTGCCCGAGCAGAGTGAGGAGAACCCGTGAGAGCGGCGTAACCCCGGAGAACCGAGCCCCCGCCGACGACGCGGCACGGCACGGAGCGTTGGTCACCCCATCGGGCCAGTCGTGCCGGTCTGCTCGCGCCGACACCCGACCGGCGGGACGGCCCCCGCGCGAGGCAACTGCCCGCACCGTGCAGAGGGGCGCCGACGGTGCCGGGCCCTGTCGTCGAACTGCCACCCGCCGTGCGACGCCTGCCACATCCCCAGGCTCTCGGCTTCGCCCGGCCAGGGGAGACCTCATGGCTCGCGGTGTTGTCGGAGGCGCCCTCGTACGATCCGTACGAGGACGATCCCCCGGCCTTGCGATCGCCCCGCCGGACGCCGTACGGCCCGGCCTCCGGCCGTCCGACGGCACTTCGACGACAGGGCCTGGGAGTCCTTCGCCCGGAGTACTCCGGCAACGCGCGCCCGGGGCGTCTGAGGCAGCCTGATGACGCCCGGCACGTGCGGTCGGTTTCGGGGAGACCGCAGGGCCTGGCCCGGAGGACGACGGTGAAGAGGCCGGTCCGAGGCATACCGGAGGGTACGGGTGGTCACGAGACGCAGGGTTGTCCAGGCGGCGGTCGGAGGAATGGCCGCGCTCCTTCCAGCCGGTACCGCTCGTCCGAGGCTGTGGACGGCGTCCCGAGGGGACGTCCTCGATCCGCGGAAGGTGGGCAAGTACGTCGAGCCTCTCGTCGTCCCGCCCGTCATGCCGTCGGTTCGTGGCACCCTCGGTGCTCCGGTCGAGAACTACGTCATCGGCGTGCGGCAGTTCCGGCAGCAGGTGCTGCCACCCGGTCTGCCCGCGACAACAGTGTGGGGATACGGCTCCACCGGGCATCCGGGCACCTTCCACTACCCCGCTTTCACCATCGAGGCCCGGTCGGGAACGCCCGTGCGCGTGAGGTGGCAGAACCAGTTGCGGAGTCGTGACGGCCGGTACCTGCCGCATCTGCTGCCGGTCGACCCCACACTGCACTGGGCGAACCCTCCGGGTGGATCCCGGGGCCGGGACGCGAGTCCCGTGTTTCGCTCGACGCCCGGACCGTACACCGGCCCCGTGCCGATCGTGACGCATCTCCACGGCGGGCTGAACACCGAGGAGAGCGATGGCTACACCGAGGCCTGGTACCTTCCCGACGCGCTCGACGTTCCTGCGGGGTACGCCGAGGTCGGCTCCTTCTACGAGGAGTTCAGGGGAAAGTTCGAAGAGCGGTTCGGCGAGGTCTGGAATCGGGGCGAAGCCGTGTTCCAGTACGCCAATGAGGAGAGGGCCTCGACGTTCTGGTTCCACGATCACGCCATGGGCGTCACACGCCTGAACGTCTACGCCGGGCTGGCCGGGTTCTACCTCCTGCGAGGAGGCCCCGCCGACCTTCCCGAAGGGGTGCTGCCCGGTCCCGCGCCCCGGCTCGGGGACCCACCCGGGCGGAAGTACTACGAGATCCCCGTCGTCGTCCAGGACCGCTCGTTCCGTGTCGACGGCAGCCTCCACTACCCGGCCGGGCGCCGCGATTTCGACGGGTTCGGCGGACCCTACATCCCGGGCAGCGACATTCCCCCGATCTGGAATCCGGAGCTCTTCGGCAACACGATGGTCACCAACGGCAGAACCTGGCCGTTTCTCCGCGTCGAGCCCCGTCGGTACCGCTTCCGGCTCCTCAACGGGTGCAACTCGCGGTACCTGATCCTGAAGATCACCACCCACCCGCTCGCCCACAGGCCCGCGCGTGCAGCACTTCCGTTCTGGCAGATCGGCAGCGAAGGCGGTTTCCTCCCGGCGCCGGTCCAGCTCGACCAACTGCTCATCGCTCCCGCCGAACGCGCCGACGTCGTCGTCGACTTCACGTCCCTCACGGCCGGGACGGAGCTGTACCTCATCAACGAGGGGCCCGACACGGCGTTCCAGGGCGGGAAGGCGGGGACCGATTTCTCCCCCGCGGACCCGGCCACCACCGGGCAGATCATGAAGTTCGTGACGGGGACACTCACGGCGCCGGACAGGACCGTGCCGCCCGGTCGGCTGTCGCTGCCGCCGTTCGAGCCCCTGGGGGAGGCGAGCCGTGTCCGGCGGCTCTCCCTCAGCGAGCAGAACTCCGCCTCGCTGCCGCACATCGGTCCCCGGCAGATGCTGCTCGGCATCCTGGACCGAAAGGGCGCCGCCGTGCCGATGCACTGGGGCGATCCCGTCACGGAGACCCCGGCGCTGGGGGCGACCGAGGTATGGGAGATCCACAACTTCACGAAGGACGCCCACCCGATCCATGTCCACGAGGTGCAGTTCCAGGTTCTCGGCCGACAGACGGCCGGCCGCCCCGCGCAACCCGCCGAAGCGTGGGAGAGAGGCTTCAAGGACACGGCGATCGCCTACCCGGGCGGCGTCACGAGGCTGAAAGCGACGTTCGACCGGCCGGGCCGGTACGTCTGGCACTGCCACATGCTCGAACACGAGGACAACGAGATGATGCGCCCCTACACGATCGGATGAAGGTGATGACTCCGCTGCTCTCCGGTGTGTTCGCGTGTTCCGCCGGGGCCGGCACGCCCCCGGTCCGGGATCAGGCCGGGCGGAGTGCAGGCGATGGCCGGGCGCGATGGATCGCCCGCCCGGTTCAAGGATCGGCGGAGAGCCGGCCCCGGTCTCGGACACCCGCACGGCCGACGGGCGGCCGGCCCGGCTCGTGGACGGCCCGAGCGCGGTCCACCACGGACGCGAACATACCCCGGCCGCATACGACGCGGTTCGCCGCCGTCATCGGCCCGGGTCCGCCCGCCCCTTCCCGAGGGCGGTCACGGTCCGCCGGTGCTCCGCACCGAGGGTCGCCGGGTGGTTGCGCCGCCCGACCTGCCCGGCGCATTCATGGACGGCTTTCACCTCCCACGACGTTGTCGCTGGTCATCGCCGAGTCACCCACGGCCTGGAGTCGCAACGAACGATTCACGCTCCCGCTGACGGAGCAGTATGCGTCGGAATTGTCCACAATGTACTTACCTTTAAGTAACTCCGCAGAGGCGAGGACAGCGGGATGGGCGCATCCACTGATGACGCTTGGGGTCGGTCGTTCTCGTTCGACGACGTCGCGACGGCCGTGCTCGACGACCGGGGCGTCGTGCTGCGCTGGTCGCGGGCGGCCGCAGACCTGCTGGAGCGCACGGCCGAGGAGGTCTGCGGCTCCTCGGTGTGCGACCTGCTCGCCGACCCCTCCAACGGACGGTGCCGGGGCCGCCCCCGAGGCACCGGGATCCCGTCGACGGGCCGGGTGCCGCTCCGCAGCCGCTCCGGTCACCGGTTCGAGGTCGCCTTTCGGACGGTGCCGATGGAAGGCTCGTCGGAGTGCCTCGTCCTGGCCCTCCCCGCCGGCCATCTGGACATGTGGAATCAGGACACCGCCCTTGTGCGGGCACTGTTCGCCCAGAACCGGATCGAGGTCGGCATCCACGGTCCGGATCTGTGCACGGAGCGCAGCAACGCCGCCTCCGGGACGTCCGGCGGGTCGTCCGGGCTCCTCGGAGGCCGACTGCGGCAGGTGCTCTCCCCGCAGAACGCGGACGAGGTCGAGTCGGCGCTGCGCCGGGTCCTGGACACCGGTGTGCCGCTGATCGGGTGGGAGCAGCGGGTGCGTGCCCCACGGGTGCCCGACAGACAGTGGTTCCTGTCCGCCTTCCGGCTGGAGGACGCGCAGGGGCGCCCGACAGGTGTCGCCACGATGCTCACGCCGACCACCGCCCGGCAGCGGGACCACCAACACCTGGACCTGCTCCACGAAGCGGCCGAGCGGATCGGCACGTCCCTGGACGTCCTCCGCACCTCCCAGGATCTGGCCGAGGTCCTCGTCCCGGCCTTCGGCGACATGGCCTGGGTGGAACTCGCGGACGCCATGTTCCAGGGCGACGAGCCGCCCAAGCTGGCCGGCGCCGGACTGTGGTACCTGCGCCGCGCCGCAATCGTTTCGGCCGCCGGCCCCGTGCCGAGCAGCCTCCTGCAACCGGGGAAGCAGGTTCCCCCGCTGCCCGACCCGCCTGTTCTGCGGAAGCTGCGGTGCGGCGAGACCGTCCTGGCCTCCGTACAGGAGGCGAGGGAGCAATTGGGGCCGGAACTGGCCCCGCTGTTCGTCCCCGAGCACGGCCACTCGGTCCTCTACGCTCCTCTGTTCGCGCGCGGTCTGCTGCTCGGCGCCGTGGTGGTCTGGCGAACCGACTACCCCGATCCCTTCGTCGAGGAGGACCGGAAGCTGCTGACGGAGATCGCCTCCCGTGCCGCGCTGAGCGTGGACAACGCCCGCCGGTACACCCGGGAGCACCGCGCGGCCGTGGCACTGCAGCAGCGCCTGCTTCCCCGTGCCACCCGCGACATCCCCGCGGTCGAGGCGGCGGGCAGCTATGTGCCGGCGGGGGGCGGGGCCGACATCGGTGGCGACTGGTTCGATGTGATCCCACTGCCGTCGCTGCGTGTGGCGCTCGTCGTGGGGGACGTCATGGGCCATGGCCTGCACGCCACGGCGACCATGGGGCGGTTGCGTACGGCGGTGCAGACCCTCGCGGACCTCGAACTGGAGCCCGACGAGCTGCTCACGCACGTGGACGACCTGGTCCAGCAGCTCGCCGAGGAGGCGGGCCCCGCCCAGCGGGACGCCGTGGGCGCGACCTGTCTGTACGTGCTGTACGACCCGGTCACCCGTCAGTGCGCGGTGGCCAGCGCCGGACATCCACCACCCGTACTGCTCCGCCCCGACGGCACGACCCGGGCGATCAAGATCGCCCCCGGCCCGCCACTCGGGGTGGGCGGCATGCCGTTCGAGGTCACGAACCTCAGGCTGGAGCCCGGCAGCGTCCTCGCCCTGTACACCGACGGGCTCGTGACCCTCGACGGACAGGACATCGAGGACGGGGTGTCGCAGTTGGCGGACGGTCTCGCGGCGCTGTGCGACGGCGGCGGATCACCGTCCCTGGACGGGGTCGGCCGGTCCCTGCTCTCCCGGGCCGCCGAGGCCCCGTCCCGCGACGACGTGGCCCTGCTGCTCGCTCGCACCAGGGCGCTGCCGGAGGGCTCGACCGCCGTCTGGCAGTTCCCCGCCGACCCCGCCATCGTTGCCGAGGCCCGGGAAGCCGTCACCGGGCAACTGGCTTCCTGGGACCTGGGCCACCTGGCGTTCACCACCGAACTCATCGTCAGCGAACTGGTCACCAACGCCATTCGCTACGCGGGCGGCCCGGTCGCCCTCCGGCTCATCCGCGACAACGTGCTGATCTGCGAGGTTTCCGACCCCAGCAACACCCAGCCACGGCTGTGCCGGGCCCGCTGGACCGACGAGGGCGGCCGCGGTCTGTACCTCGTCGCCCAGCTCACCACCCGCTGGGGCAGCCGCTACGGTCAGCGCGGCAAGACCATCTGGACCGAGCAGTCCCTCGTGTCGGCCGCGGAATAGCGGGCGCGACGTGTACGCGGCCGTGAGCCGCGCCGGGGAGAAGCTCCGCGAGCGGGCGGGGCGCCGACGAGAAGGCCGCCGGCCCGGCGCGCCTCGCAAGGGTGTTGGGTTCCGGCGGCGATCACGTATCCGTCCACCACGACGACTCCGGTGACCGACACGGGGGTCGGCGGATCGTCAGCCGTTCCGGCTCACCGGTGCGGAACCGGTGGGATAGTTGGTGCCGGTCTCCACGGAATTGGGGATCTCGCGGCTGCGCTGGCTGTCGCAGTACACGACGTTCCAGTGCAGATGCGGACCCGACACGTTCCCCGTGGCGCCGGAGGTGCCGATCTGCTGGCCCTGGGCCACCCGGTTGCCCCTGTCGATGATCGTCGAGCTCAGGTGGGCGTACTGGGTGCACCGGTTGTTGCCGTGGTCGATCAGCGCCATGATGCCGCCGGCGCCGTTCCAGCCCTCGAAGTAGACGGTGCCCGCGGCCGAGGCCACGATGGGGGTGCCGGTGGGGGTGGCGAAGTCGACGGCGTGCCGGTTGTAGTCGTCGTTGTGCGAGTAGCCCGAGCCCGGGGTCTGGGTCACGGTGTACGCCCGACCGGCCGAGTAGGGCAGCTTGAACGGCGCGCCGCCGGAACAGGGAGGCACCACCGGGTTGTTGGAGCCGGTCTCCAGGAAGCCGTCGCTGACCCAGCCGCCGCTCGACACCTTGTTCCAGATGTTGGTGGCACCGCCGATGCCCTGCACGCTGTCGCCCCGGCCGTAGCACGTGATCGTCACCTTGCTGCCGTTGGCGAGGCTGCCGACCACCTGGGCACCGAGGCGCGGCTCGGACCGTACGTTGAGCGGCAGACCACTGGGGACGGACACCCTCACCACGGTGTCGGCCTGTGCCGATCCGGCCGGGACCATGACCGCCAGTCCGGCGAGGGAGAGGGCCAGCACGGCCCGGACACTGCGACGCATCGTTGACTCCGAAAGCGGGGAGGGCAAGGGGACAGGCAGATCTTGTCATGTCTGCGGCGATTGCAATACCCGTCGGTACGACTTCGTGGACGACGGTTGCGGAGCGGCAACTCCCTTTCATATGGCCCTCGTTGGCTCCTTCTCCACCGTGAGAGGGCGAGCGCCTCGCGCGGGGCGCGAGGCGCTCGCGCGAAGTCGCGCGAATGCCGTACGGACAGCATCCGGGCAGGCGATCGCCCGCGCCGTCCCCGGCATCACCTTGCTGGGCGATGCGGCGCACCTGATGCCTCCCGTCGGGATCGGTGCCAACCTCGCCATGCTCGACGGCACCGACCTCGCCCACGCACTCATCACCGAATCCAGCCTCGGCGACGCCGTCCGCGCCTACGAGAACCTCATGCTGCCGCGCTCGGCCCAGGCCGCCCAGGACCGCGCCGAGGCACTCGACAACCTCGTTCCCCCGAAGGACTTCTGAGTCATCGTCACCATTCCACAGGACATGGTCTTGCGCACTTGGTCCGTGTCGTCGGTGTTCGAGGTCCGGCGCGCAGATCGCCGAGTGCGGCGGGCCGGGAGGTGCAGAGCGCCGGTCCTCGCACCGCCCGTAGGCGTGACACAAGGGCCGCTGTGGCGAGGGCCCGCCGCGGCCCGGCCGGCAACGAACTCGCTTGTGAGCAGGGCGCCGTAGCCTTCACCGAGCCCGCGACGATGCTCGCCCGATGGTGACGGTCCCACCAGCGACCGCACCGAACTATCGGTATACCGTACCGAACTATCGGTATGTGGAGGCCGAGTTCGCCATTCCGGCACGATCTTGCCCAAAGCCCTTCTAAGATCGCTCGCAAGGCGGTTCTCCGCATCTCTATGTACTCCCTCACGAGCAGGGCATCAGGCCCTTCCGAACGCTGAGAGCAGGGGATGAGATCTAAGAATGAACATGTGAAGGGAGCCGCGCCCGAGCCGCGTCGGCGGCGGCCGGGCGTGCTCGGTCGCCGCACCGTTGGCTGCCTGGCCGCGCTCGCCTTGGGAATCGGTAGTGGCTCGTTAGCCGTGGCGCCTGCGGCGTACTCGCAGGCGGGGGACGGATCGGTGACGGTCCGGGTGATCCGGGCCGTGGACACCAGCGGTGTATGGAAACCGGCGTTGGAACCGGGTATCGCGGGCGTCAAGGTGACCCTCACCGACGACGACGGGGTGGGCACCGAGGGGGTCACGGCCGCCGACGGCACCGTGACACTGACTCCGACGGAGGGCAGGACCACCAGCGGCAAGTACCGGGTGCAGGTGGTGAACCCGAAGCCGGGTGTGCTGTTCCCGGCCTTCGCCTCGCGCCAGGGTCTGGACGGCGCGCCCAACCAGTTGAGCAGCAACGAGGAGTTCGTCGACCTCTCCGACGGGAAGAGCGTGGCGTACACCACCGGGCTGTGGAGCCCGGGCGACTACTGCCAGAAGAACGCACCGCTGATGACGACCTGCCAGCCCACCACGCGCGAAGGCGGGAACCAGCGCACGCTGGTCTCCTTCCCGTACGACGCACGCGGCCAGGACGGCGTCGACGTCAACGTCACGAACATCGCCACCAATGCCGAGACCGGCACGCTGTTCGGCATCGCGTGGAACAAGGCCGACAAGCGGGTGTTCTCCTCGGCGGTGGCCAAGCGCACCACGGACTACGGTCCGGGCGGCGCCGGGGGCATCTACGTGACCGACCCCGCGCGGAAGAAGACCACCCTGTTCACCGTCGTCCCGGACGCGGGGACGACGGCACACGGCCCGGGCACCGACGACGCGTTCCTCGCCGTGCCCGGCAAGGAGAGCCTGGGCGGCATCAAGATCACGGATGACGGCAAGGACCTGTTCGTCGTCAACCTCAACAACCGCAAGCTCTACCGCTACGATGCCACCGTGCCGACCGCCGCGGCGCCGAAGGCCGTCCACGCGATCCCGGACCCGGGCTGCCCGGCGCCCGGGGACTGGCGTCCCTTCGGCCTGGGGATGCAGGACGGCACCGGCTACCTCGGCGGGGTCTGCTCGGGCGAGTCCACCGGGAAGGTCTCGGACCTGCGCGCGGTGGTTCTCCCCTTCGACCTGGGCACCGGCGCCTTCCAGGAGGCCGTGCTGAACCAGCCGCTGGACTACCCGCGCGGCTCGACGGTCGGCGGTGGCCCGTGCGACGGCGCGGGCTGGTTCCCGTGGACGAGCACCTACCCCGGTTCGCAGAACGGCCGCCCGTGCGGCAACTCCACCATCGCCAACCCCGAACCGGAGCTGGGCGAGATCGCCTTTGAGGCCGACGGCTCGATGTTGCTGGCCTTCCGCGACCGCTTCGGCGACCGCGCGCCTGCCGGTCCCACGCCGAACTCCGCCGCCGTCGTCATGTCGGGCGGTGACCTGAACAAGGCATGCGCGGCGAACGGCATGTATGTGATGGACACCAACAACGGCTGCGGGCTGTCCCCTCGGGGCACCCGGTTCTTCGACACCAGCTGGGGTGGTCACCGCAACACGGCGTTCGCCGGCATGGCGCTCTCCAAGGCCGAGAACACCATCGCGACCTCCGCCTTCGACCCCAACCACACCGCCTACGGCTACGGCACGTCGTTCCTCCAGCATGATGGCGCGCAGGATCCGGGGTTCGGCCTCCGCCTCAACCCGCCCGGCAACGTCGCCCCGTTCGGCAAGGGCGCCTCGATGGGCGACCTGGAGGTGCTCTGCGACCAGGCCCCGCTCCAGATCGGCAACCGGGTCTGGTACGACCCCGAACGCAAGGGCATCCAGAACCCGGGCCAGCGCCCGGTCGTGGGCGCGACCGTCAACCTGTACGACGAGTCGGGCAAGCTCGTGGGGACGACCAGGACGACGGCGCGCGGCGAGTACTACTTCGACGACTCCAATGTCACCGGCGGCCTCCACCCGAGGACCAAGTACACCATCCGCCTCGACAATCCGGCCGACTACGCCAAGGACGGGCCGCTCCACCAGTGGGTGCCCACGGACGCGGATGTGGGCGACAACCACTTCATCGACTCCAAGGGCATCGTCCCGCGCGACGCGAAGTTCCCGGAGCGGGCGCTGACCACCGGCGGGCCGGGGGAGAACGACCACACCTACGACTTCGGCTTCCGACAACAGGAGGGCGCGCTGCGCCTGGTCAAGCACGACCAGGACGGCAAGCCGCTGGCCCGGGCCAAGTTCCAGCTGTGGAAGGAGACGAACGGCTCCGACGACTTGCAGACCACCGGGGCGGAGCCGGACACGCGGGTCGACAAGCCCTGCACGACCGGGACCGACGGAGTCTGCCAGGGCACCGGTGCACCGGGCACGTACTACTGGCAGGAGATCAGCCCGCCCGCAGGGTACGCCACACCCGACGTGGCGGTGTTCGGGCCGCTGGTGCTGACCCCCGACAATCTCGACGCCGGGGTCTCGGTGACAGCGGTCAACCACCGGCTGCCCGGCACCACTCCGGCGCCGACACCGACGACGCCGGAACCGGGCAAACCGGGTTCACCGGGGGCGCCGGGCGCACCGGGTGAACCGGGTCCACCGGGCCACGCACCCGACTCGGGCCTGGCAGCCACCGGCATGAGCCGGATGGTTCCGCTGGCCCTGGCCGGCTGTGCCGCGCTCACCGTCCTCGGCGCGGCGCTGGTCGTCCTGGTGCGCAGGCGAAGGGCGCAGTACAGCTGATGCCGTGACCGGAAAGGTCTGTCCGGAAGGAGCGTCGGGGGGGGGGGGGGGGGGGCCGCCCCCCCCCCCCCCCCGGCCCGGCCCCCCCCCCCCCCCCCGCCGCAGGAGAGACGGGCCGGGCCCCCCCCCGGGGGGGC